>NZ_JBIAIF010000019.1:0-121727 GCF_042871255.1 Streptomyces sp. NPDC005955
CGACTCTATCAGATCTTTCCGATCCGATTTCCTCGGTGCTTTCCGGGAGAACGCTTTTCGGCGTTTTCCTTTCCGGCGATTCCGACTTTATCAGAAGACTCTGAGTCGGATTCCCCGCCCTGTCCGGAAGGCCCTCGGCACGCATGCGCGCCGGTGCTTCCCTGTCAGGCGGAGCCGTAAACGTACTGGAGCGGAGCGCCCCGATGCAAATCGAGGTGCTCCGCCCCAGGTTGGCGCTCGGTCGGGTCAGACCTCGACCACGACCGGCAGGATCATCGGGCGGCGTCGGTAGTTGTCCGAGACCCACTTGCCGAGGGTGCGGCGGATCAGCTGCTGGAGCTGGTGGGGTTCGACCACGCCGTCTTGCGCCGAGCGCTCCAGGACCTCGATGACCCTGGGGATGACGTCAGCGAACGCCGCGTCCTCGATGCCGGAGCCGCGGGCCTGGACGTGCGGGCCCCCGGTGATCTTCCCGGTGCTGGAGTCCATGACGACGAAGACGGAGATGATGCCCTCGTCGCCGAGGATCTTGCGGTCCTTGAGCGCGGGCTCGCCCACGTCGCCGACCGACAGTCCGTCCACGTAGACGTAGCCGGCCTGGACCTTGCCGACGATCTTCGCCTTGCCGCCGACCAGGTCGACGACGACGCCGTCCTCGGCGATCACGATGCGGTCGTGCGGCACCCCGGTGAGGGCGCCCAGCTCGGCGTTGGCCCGCAGGTGGCGCCATTCGCCGTGGACCGGCATCAGGTTGCGGGGCTTGCAGATGTTGTAGAAGTACAGCAGCTCACCGGCCGAGGCGTGGCCCGAGACGTGGACCTTGGCGTTGCCCTTGTGGACGACGTTGGCGCCCCAGCGGGTCAGGCCGTTGATCACGCGGTAGACCGCGTTCTCGTTGCCCGGGATGAGGGACGACGCGAGGATCACCGTGTCGCCCTGGACGATCCGGATCTGGTGATCGCGGTTGGCCATCCGGGACAGCGCGGCCATCGGCTCGCCCTGGGACCCCGTGCACACCAGGACGATCTCGCTGTCCGGCAGGTCGTCGAGGGTCTTCACGTCCACGACGAGGCCCGGGGGGACCTTGAGGTAGCCGAGGTCACGGGCGATGCCCATGTTGCGGACCATGGAGCGCCCGACGAACGCGACCCGGCGTCCGTACTCGTGCGCGGCGTCCAGGATCTGCTGGATGCGGTGCACATGGCTGGCGAAGCTGGCCACGATGATCCGCTTGCGGGCCCCGGCGAACACCTGGCGCAGGACGTTCGAGATGTCCCGCTCGGGCGGGACGAAGCCCGGCACCTCGGCGTTCGTGGAGTCCGACAGGAGGAGGTCGATGCCCTCTTCGCTGAGTCGGGCGAACGCGTGCAGGTCGGTGAGGCGACCGTCCAGCGGGAGCTGGTCCATCTTGAAGTCACCGGTGTGCACGACCATGCCGGCGGGGGTGCGGATGGCCACGGCCAGCGCGTCCGGGATGGAGTGGTTGACGGCGACGAACTCGCAGTCGAAGGGGCCGATGCGTTCCCGGTTCCCCTCCGCCACCTCCAGGGTGTAGGGGCGGATGCGGTGCTCCTGGAGCTTCGCCTCGATCAGGGCGAGGGTCAGCTTGGAGCCGATCAGCGGAATGTCCGGCTTCTCCCGCAGGAGGAAGGGGACACCGCCGATGTGGTCCTCGTGACCGTGCGTGAGGACGATGCCCTCGATGTCGTCGAGGCGGTCCCTGATGGACGAGAAGTCCGGCAGGATCAGGTCGATTCCGGGCTGCTCCTCCTCGGGGAAGAGCACTCCGCAGTCGACGATCAGCAGGCGTCCGCCGTACTCGAAGACCGTCATGTTGCGGCCGATCTCACCGAGGCCGCCCAGGGGGGTGACGCGCAGGCCGCCCTTGGGGAGCTTGGGCGGGGCGCCTAGTTCAGGATGCGGATGACTCAAAAGACTCTCCTCACCACGCGCGCCACGTGCCGGTGGCACGTGGCGCGCGTGACGTTCGTGCAAAAGCAGTTGTGGGTAGACCGGACCGGGTCGGTCCGGCAGCGTGCGTATTCAGTTGTGAAGTCTGTGGAGTGAGCCCTACCCCGTGGGGGCTAGAGCTCCACCCCGCCCGCGGCGAGGTCCTTCTTCAGTTGGGTGGTTTCCTCGTCGGTGAGCCCGATCATCGGGAGCCGGAGGGGTCCACCGGGCAGGCCCTGGAGGGCGAGTGCCGCCTTGCTGGTCATGACGCCCTGGGTGCGGAACATCCCGGTGAAGACCGGCAGCAGCCGCTGGTGGATCTCCGTCGCCTTCTGGACGTCACCGGCGGTGTGCGCCTCCACCAGTGCGCGCAGCTCCGGGGTCACGACGTGGCCGACGACGGAGACGAGGCCGATGGCGCCGACGGACATCAGCGGGAGGGTCAGCATGTCGTCACCGGAGTACCAGGCGAGTCCCGAGCGGGCGATGGCCCAGCTCGCGCGGCCGAGGTCGCCCTTGGCGTCCTTGTTGGCCACGATGCGGGGGTGCGCGGAGAGGCGGACCAGCGTCTCGGTGTTGATCGGGACACCGCTGCGGCCGGGGATGTCGTAGAGCATCACGGGCAGGCCGGTGGCGTCGGCGATCGCGGTGAAGTGCTGGTACAGCCCCTCTTGCGGGGGCCTGTTGTAGTACGGGGTGACGGCGAGCAGGCCGTGGGCTCCGGCTCGTTCGGCCGCGCGGGCGAGCTCGATGCTGGAGCGGGTGTCGTTGGTGCCGATGCCCGCGATCACGTGGGCGCGGTCACCGACGGCGTCGAGGACCGCGCGGACCAGGTCGCTTTTCTCCGCGCCGGTGGTGGTGGGGGACTCCCCGGTGGTGCCGTTGACCACCAGGCCGTCGTTGCCGGCGTCCACCAGATGGGCGGCGAGCCGCTGAGCGCCGTCGAGGTCAAGTGCGCCGTCCGCCGCGAAGGGCGTGACCATGGCGGTGAGGACCCGCCCGAAGGGGGTCTGCGGAGTGGAGGTCGGAGCCATGGGTAACACGCTACTCGCTGCTCAGCGCGCGGTCCCCATGCGGGGGACGCGGAGTGTGTGACGAAGGTGGAGCCCGGCACTGCCTGCTCGGGGGTTCAAGCAGTGCCGGGTCCGTTTGATCAGGCTAGATGAACTTCGCGAAATGCTGCAATACGGACACCTTGCCGGGCCGCCCCGCACATCTGTGCCCGCGCGCACCACCGGGCGCGTGCGGGGCCCGTACCGGGCGGCGGGCCCACGGACGGCTCCGCTCCCGCGGTCGCGCGGCGGGTACTACGGCGCCACTCGGCCGTTCGCGTTGAAGGCGGCGTGGGTGAGCGGCATCAGCTGCTCCCAGTGCTGCTCCATCGCCTGGCCCACCATCTCGATCTCGCGCTGCGGGAACGAGGGCACCGCGGCGAGTTCGTGCTGGGTGCGCAGTCCGAGGAAGTGCATCAGGGAGCGGGCGTTGCAGGTGGCGTACATGCTGGAGAACATGCCGACCGGCAGGACGGAGCGGGCCACCTCGCGGGCGACGCCGGCCTCCAGCATCTCCAGGTAGGCGGCGTACGCCTGGCGGTAGGAGTCCTCCATGGCCCGGCCGACGAGTTCCTGCTGGGCCCGGGTGCCCTCCACGAAGACGTACTTCCCGGGGCGTCCCTGCTGGACGAGCTTGCGGGACTCGTCCGGGACGTAGAAGACCGGCTCCAGCTGGCGGTAGCGGCCCGACTCCTCGTTGTACGACCAGCCCACCCGGTGTCGCATGAACTCGCGGAACACGAAGATCGGGGCGCTGATGAAGAACGTCATCGAGTTGTGCTCGAACGGGCTGCCGTGCCGGTCGCGCATCAGGAAGTTGATCAGCCCCTTGGAGCGGGCCGGGTCCTTCTCCAGCTCTTCCAGGGACTGTTCCCCGACGGTCGAGACGCGGGCGGCGAACAGCACGTCGGCGTCGCTCGCCGTGTGCTTCACGAGTTCGACGGTGATGTCGCTGCGGAAGCTCGGCTTCTGGTCGTCGGCGGGGGTGTCGGTCACGGTTCGGGGGGTCCTTCCCATCGCGTCGCTCGGGCGGCGACCACTCTACGTCGCGGGGTGGACGGCACCCGCCGGCAGGAGGGCGGGACGGCTGGTGGCGCAGGGGGTGGTGACCGCTTCGTTGCCGAATCGTGGCGTAGTTCGATGAACCACGGCGAAGGGCGGTGAACTTCTGCGAAATCGGTGAAACGGGGCACCATTCGGGGCTGTTGTGCGTCTGTAGGGGTGACGGTGTTTCCGTGTGATTCCAGGAGAGGAGCCTCCATGTTCCGCCGGCGCGAGTCCGTTCCCTTCGCCTTCGTCGCCGAGGCAGACGACTTCCGCAGCAATGTCACTCCCCCGCCCCGGGAGCGGGCGTCCGCGGGCGCCCTGGTGGGCCGCAGCCTCATCGGGCTCACGGTCGTCGCGGGGCTGGTGGGGGCCCTGGTGTTCGGCATGCCGGCCCTGACGCCCGACACGTCCCCCTCACGCACCCAGCAGTCCGAGGCGACGGTCGAGGGGCGCTGAGCGCTCCGCCCGCGCCGACGGTCACCGTGGGTGAGGGGCGGTGAGCGCACCGAATCGAGTGGTTTCGATATGCACCGCGTTGACCTGCGATGTCGTCCGGCGGTGACTCATCCGGCCCCCCGAGGGTGGTCGGCACGGTCACGTATCGATAACCTCACCGGGCACGGACCCGTGCGTTGATCGAGTGAGGACCAGTCGTGCCCCTGCCCTTTCTGACGGCGGACCGCGCCTTCGACGAGGCGTCGGACGATGTCGCGCTGCCGTTCGACGACCGCGACCGTTGGCGCCGCCCCTACCGGCCCGGCCCCTGGCGGGTGGGAGCCGCTGCGCTCCTGCTGCTGTTGGCCTCGTACGTCCTGTTCGCCACCATGATCATGGCGCTGGCGGGCTCCCTGTCCGCCGCCGGGATCAGCATGGCGCTGGCGCTGCTCATCATCGGGGCCTCGCTGCGGCTGCTGCGCGTGGGGGCCTGGGTCAGTGCGCGGGGCCTGCGCCGGGTCAGGTTCCTGACGACGGTCACCGTCCCCTGGGGCCGGGTGTCCGCGGTGCGCACCGTGCAGCAGCCGGTGCGCTGGCTGGGGCTGCCGCGCACGGTCCAGGGCCAGGCGCTGGTCGTCGTCCGCGGGACGGACACCGCGCTGCCGCTGCTCACGACCCACAACGCGGACTTCCTGGCGCGGTCGCGCGCCTTCGACCGGGCCGCGGACGGCATCGAGGTCTGGGCCGACGAGTACGGCGGCTGAACCGTCCGGCCGGTTCGTTCACGAGGTGACGGCGGTGCCCGCCCCGGCAACCGGGGCGGGCACCGCCGTCAGGCGCTGAGCTGCCGTCCTTCGTGGAGGGCGATCGCCCGCTGCATCGCCTTGCGGGCGCGCGGGGTGTCACGGGCGTCGTGGTAGGCGACGGCGAGGCGGAACCAGCAGCGCCAGTCCCCCGGGGCCCGTTCCGTCTCTTCCTTGCGCTTGCGGAACACCGCGTCGGCGGAGTCCCGGTCGATGCGTCCGCTGGGGGTGCGGACGAGTTCGTCGACGGGCAGTCCGCCCTCGCGTTCGAGTTCGGCGGCGAGGGAGTTGGCCTTGCGGGCGAACTGGGTGTTCTTCCAGAGGAACCAGATCCCGATCACGGGCAGGACCAGGACCGCGATCCCGAAGGTCACCGTGATCAGGGTGCCGGTCTGGATGAGGAACACCCCGCGGCTGCCGACCAGGGCGAAGTAGACGACCAGGACGGCCGCCGCGATGGCGTATGTGATCTTGGCGCGCATGGGGTCAGCCGAGGTCCAGGAAGTGTTCCAGGCCGAAGGTGAGGCCCGGAGCGTCCACGATGCGCCGCACGCCCAGGAGGATGCCCGGCATGAAGCTGCTGTGGTGCAGCGAGTCGTGCCGGACGGTCAGGGTCTCCCCCTCGCCGCCGAGCAGCACCTCCTGGTGCGCGAGCAGGCCGCGCAGCCGCACCGCGTGCACCCGGACGCCGTCGACGTCGGCGCCGCGCGCCCCGTCCAGTGCGGTGACCGTCGCGTCCGGCTGGGGGGCGCTGCCCGCGCGGGTGCGGGCGGCGGCGATCAGCTGGGCGGTGCGGGTCGCGGTGCCGCTGGGGGCGTCGACCTTGTTCGGGTGGTGCAGCTCCACGACCTCGACGGACTCGAAGTAGGGTGCGGCGATCTGCGCGAACTTCATGGTCAGCACGGCGCCGATGGAGAAGTTCGGCGCGATGAGGACCCCGGTCTCCGGGGACGCGGCCAGGCTGGTGCCGAGCTGCGCGAGCCGGTCGTCCGTCCAGCCCGTGGTGCCGACGACGGCGTGGATGCCGTGGCGCACGCAGAAGTCGAGGTTGCCCATGACCGAACCGGGGTCGGTCAGCTCGACGGCGACCTGCACGTCCTGCTCGACCAGGGTCTCCAGCTTGTCGCCGCGGCCGAGCGCGGCCACCAGCTCCATGTCCTCGGCGGCCTCCACGGCGCGTACCGCCTCGGAGCCGATGCGGCCCTTCGCGCCGATGACCGCGACACGCAGCTTGCTCATGTGCTTGTTCCTTACGGGAGGGGGGACGACACGGGAGGTCAGCCGACCGTCGCGTGCAGCGCGGCCGTCTGCTTGTCCTTGAGCGGGCCGATCACCGACAGGGACGGACGTCGGCCCAGTACGTCGCGGGCGACCGCGCGGACCTCGTCCGGGGTGACCGCGCCGATCCGGGTGAGCATGTCGTCCACGGACATCTGCTCGCCCCAGCACAGCTCGCTCTTGCCGATGCGGTTCATCAGGGCGCCGGTGTCCTCCAGGCCGAGGACCGTGGAACCGGCGAGCTGACCGATGGCACGGGCGATCTCGTCGTCGGACAGGCCGTGCTCGGCGACCTGGTCCAGTTCGTCACGGCAGATCTTCAGGACGTCGCCGACCTGACTGGGCCGGCAGCCCGCGTAGACGCCGAAGAGTCCGCAGTCGGCGAAGCCCGAGGTGTACGAGTACACGCTGTAGGCGAGGCCGCGCTTCTCCCTGACCTCCTGGAACAGCCGGGACGACATGCCGCCGCCGAGTGCGGTGTTGAGCACGCTCAGCGCCCAGCGGCGGTCGTCGGTCCGGGAGAGGCCGGGCATGCCGAGGACGAGGTGCGCCTGCTCGGTCCTGCGGCCGATGTGTTCGACCCGGCCGGCGGCGCGTATGGTGCGGCTGCCGTCGCGGGGGGCGGCGGGCACCGCGTCGGCGCGGCCGAGTGCGCCCGCCCGTTCGAAGGCGGCGCGGACCTGGCGGACGACCTTGTGGTGGTCGACGTTGCCGGCGGCGGCGACGACGAGGTGGGTGGGGTCGTAGTGCTTCTTGTAGAAGCGGCGGATGCGGTCGGCGCTCAGGGCGTTGACCGTGTCGACCGTGCCGAGGACGGGGCGGCCGAGGGGGCTGTCCCCGAACATGGTCTGCGCGAACAGGTCGTGCACGCAGTCGCCGGGGTCGTCCTCGGTCATCGCGATCTCTTCGAGGATGACGCCGCGCTCGGCGTCGACGTCCTCCTGGCGGATCAGGGAACCGGTGAGCATGTCGCAGACCACGTCGATGGCGAGCGGCAGGTCGGTGTCGAGCACGCGTGCGTAGTAGCACGTGTACTCCTTCGCCGTGAAGGCGTTCATCTCGCCGCCGACCGCGTCGATCGCGGACGAGATGTCCAGCGCGGTGCGCTTCTCGGTGCCCTTGAAGAGCAGGTGCTCCAGGTAGTGGGTGGCGCCGTTCAGGGCCGGCGTCTCGTCACGGGAGCCGACGTGGGCCCAGATGCCGAAGGTCGCCGAGCGTACGGAGGGCAGGGTTTCGGTGACGACCCGCAGGCCGCCCGGCAGGGTCGTGCGGCGGACCGTGCCGATGCCGTCCTTGCCCTTGAGCAGGGTTTGGGTACGGGCGACGGCCCGCGTCTCCGAAGAGACACGGGCCGTCGCGCGGAAACTACGGGACGTCACTTGGCAGCGTCGTCCTTCGCGTCCTCGGCACCGTCTTCGCCCTCGACCACGGGGATGAGGGAGAGCTTGCCGCGGGAGTCGATCTCGGCGATCTCGACCTGGACCTTGTGGCCCACGCCGAGGACGTCCTCGACGTTCTCCACGCGCTTGCCACCGGCGAGCTTGCGGATCTGCGAGATGTGCAGCAGTCCGTCCTTGCCCGGGAGCAGCGACACGAACGCACCGAAGGTGGTCGTCTTGACGACCGTGCCCAGGTAACGCTCGCCGACCTCCGGCATGGTCGGGTTGGCGATGCCGTTGATCGTGGTGCGGGCGGCCTCGGCGGCCGGGCCGTCGGCGGCACCGATGTAGATGGTGCCGTCGTCCTCGATCGTGATCTCGGCGCCGGTGTCCTCCTGGATCTGGTTGATCATCTTGCCCTTGGGGCCGATGACCTCGCCGATCTTGTCCACGGGGATCTTCACGGTGATGATCCGCGGGGCGTTGGGGGACATCTCGTCCGGCGTGTCGATGGCTTCCATCATCACGTCGAGGATGTGCAGCCGTGCGTCACGGGCCTGCTTCAGCGCGGCGGCCAGCACGGAGGCGGGGATGCCGTCGAGCTTGGTGTCGAGCTGGAGGGCGGTGACGAACTGCTTGGTGCCGGCGACCTTGAAGTCCATGTCACCGAACGCGTCCTCCGCACCGAGGATGTCGGTGAGGGTGACGTAGTGGGTCTCGCCGTCGATCTCCTGGGAGATCAGGCCCATGGCGATGCCGGCGACCGGGGCCTTGAGGGGCACACCGGCGTTCAGCAGGGACATGGTGGAGGCGCAGACCGAGCCCATGGACGTCGAGCCGTTGGAGCTCAGCGCCTCGGACACCTGGCGGATCGCGTAGGGGAACTCCTCGCGGGTGGGCAGGACCGGCACCAGGGCGCGCTCGGCGAGCGCACCGTGACCGATCTCGCGGCGCTTGGGGGAGCCGACGCGGCCCGTCTCGCCGGTGGAGTACGGCGGGAAGTTGTAGTTGTGCATGTAGCGCTTGCGGGTGACCGGGGACAGCGTGTCCAGCTGCTGCTCCATGCGGAGCATGTTCAGCGTGGTCACGCCGAGGATCTGGGTCTCGCCGCGCTCGAACAGGGCGGAACCGTGGACCCGCGGGATGGCCTCGACCTCGGCGGCCAGGGTGCGGATGTCGGTGACACCGCGGCCGTCGATGCGCTTCTTCTCCTTGATGACGCGCTCGCGGACCAGGGACTTGGTCAGCGAGCGGTACGCGGCGGAGATCTCCTTCTCGCGGCCTTCGAACTGCGGGAGCAGCTTCTCGGCGGCGAGGACCTTGACGCGGTCCAGCTCGGTCTCGCGCTCCTGCTTGCCCGCGATGGTGAGGGCCTGGGCGAGCTCGTCCCGGACGGCGGCCGTGAGGGCCTCCAGGACGTCGTCCTGGTAGTCGAGGAAGATCGGGAACTCGCCGGTCGGCTTGGCGGCCTTCGAGGCGAGGTCGGCCTGGGCCTTGCACAGGACCTTGATGAAGGGCTTCGCGGCGTCCAGACCGGCCGCGACGACCTCCTCGGTGGGGGCGTCGGCGCCGCCCTCGACGAGCTTGATGGTCTTCTCGGTGGCCTCGGCCTCGACCATCATGATCGCGACGTCGCCGTCGTCCAGGGTGCGGCCCGCGACGACCATGTCGAAGACGGCGTCCTCGAGCTCGGTGTGCGTCGGGAACGCCACCCACTGGCCGCGGATCAGCGCGACGCGGACGCCGCCGATCGGGCCGGAGAAGGGCAGGCCGGCGAGCTGCGTGGACGCGGACGCGGCGTTGATCGCGACGACGTCGTACAGGTGGTCCGGGTTGAGCGCCATGATCGTCGCGACGACCTGGATCTCGTTGCGCAGGCCCTTCTTGAAGGACGGGCGCAGCGGGCGGTCGATCAGCCGGCAGGTGAGGATCGCGTCCTCGCTGGGGCGGCCCTCGCGACGGAAGAAGGAACCGGGGATCTTCCCGGCCGCGTACATGCGCTCCTCGACGTCCACCGTGAGGGGGAAGAAGTCGAGCTGGTCCTTCGGGTTCTTGGAGGCGGTGGTGGCCGACAGCACCATGGTGTCGTCGTCCAGGTAGGCCACGGCGGAGCCGGCGGCCTGACGGGCCAGGCGGCCCGTCTCGAAGCGGATGGTGCGGGTACCGAAGGCGCCGTTGTCGATGACGGCCTCGGCGTAGTGGGTCTCGTTCTCCACTAGCGGTGTCTCCTCTTGTGCGTCCCGCGCGCCCGTGTGGCGGGGGACCGTGGCGGAGAAGCGCGCCGTGGGTGCTTGCCGGTCTTCGATCGAAGCCCTCGGGGGGTGCCCCGGGAGCCACTACCGAGGACCGGCGCGGCGGGGGCGCTTCTCCTCGTCGTTGTCACGTCGTGCGGAACCGCCAGGTGCGGTGCCGCGGGTGCCGGGGGCGCGGTCCTTCGCGTCCTCGGCCTGACGGTGGCCGTGGCGCTCGGCGCCGCGGCACGTCGGGGTGGTGCTGCGTCCAGACTACAAAGCCGTGGTGACACTGCGCACGCAGAGCGGGTACGACGGGTGTGCCGCCGTTCGCCGCGCGTGGTCGGTGGGGCTGCCGGTCCGGCCGGGCAACGGCGAAGGGAGCGGTTCCCTGGGGTGGGAACCGCTCCCTTCACGGCGTACTACTTGGCGCCCGCCGCACCGCGACGGATGCCGAGGCGGTCGACCAGGGCGCGGAAGCGCTGGATGTCCTTCTTGGCCAGGTACTGGAGCAGGCGGCGGCGCTGACCGACCAGGATGAGCAGACCGCGACGCGAGTGGTGGTCGTGGCGGTGCGTCTTCAGGTGCTCGGTCAGGTCGGAGATCCGGCGCGACAGCATGGCGACCTGGACCTCGGGGGAGCCGGTGTCGCCTTCCTTGGTGGCGAACTCCGACATGATCTGCTTCTTCGTAGCGGCGTCGAGCGACACGCGTACTCCTTGTTTCCGTCTTCATGAGGCCGCCGAGTGCCCCTGGCACATCGCAGGGGATCTTCCAAGACTCGACAGGCGGGGTCCGCTGGGCGCTGCCTCCAGGTCTCGGGAGATCCGGGGGTGCGTACGCAAACGGCCGTCGACCAGGGTATCAGCTGCCCGCCGTGCCCCGGGTCGGTGCGCCTCGGCGGGCGTCGCGGGCAGTGGGGGCGTCAGCTGGTCATGGCCCTGGCCTTGGCGTACACGTCGAAGACGGCGAGGGCCAGCGGCACCAGGGTGAGCAGGAAGAACCCCTCCGCGAGCTCCAGGAAGCGTCCCCAGAAGGGGCTGACCCCGCCCCGGGAGGCGATCAGTCCGACCGCCGTGACCAGGGCGGCGGCCACGGCGAGCGCGGCGACGAGCCAGACCGTGCGCACGTCCAGGCCCGCCGGGTCGCCGCGCAGGGCGTCGCGGACGAGTCCGGACGGCGGGTTGAGGGCGAGGCCGAGGCCCAGCAGGACCAGGGAGCCGAGGCCGGCCGCGAGGGTGGCGCCGACCTGGGCCGAGTAGCGGAACAGCTGGGCGCGCAGCAGCAGGGAGAGGCCGGTCGCCAGGGCGAGGAGCTGGCCCCATCCGCTGTCGGAGAAGCCGAGGACGGTGGCGGCGCCCACGGCGACCAGGGCGCAGCCGCCGACGAGTCCGACGAGCAGTTCGTGACCCCGTCGGGCCTGGGCGGTGATGCGGTCGTAGTCCACGGTCTCGGGGGGCGCGGGCTCGTCGCCGTACGCCCCCGCAGTGGTGGTCGGTCGGCTCTCGCGCAGGGCGCTGGGCGCGTCGAAGCCGATGGGCAGCCGGGCGAAGCGCAGCGAGAGGCCCGGCAGGAAGGCGAGGGCGCCGACCGCGAGGGGGGCGCAGATCGCGGCGGTCTCCACGGCCGTGAGGTCCGCGAGCAGGGCGGTGAACGTGGTGAGCAGGCCGGTGCCGGACGCGACGGCGAAGGCGACGAAGGGGCCGTCGCCGCGCGGGGAGGTGAAGGTGAGGAGCAGTGCGGCGAGGAGGACGGCCGCGCAGGCGAGGAGGAAGTGGAGCCGGCCGACGCCCTGGCCGTCGGCCGGGGTCAGCAGGCCGGAGCCGGCGACGGCGAGGTTGGGGAGGGCGCCCAGGCCGAGGGCGATCGAGGCGGCCCGGTCCTCGTAGACGCGGGCGCGGACGGCGCCGAGCGCGAGCAGGAGCAGCCCGGTGACGGCGGCGAGGACGCCGGGGAGTCCGTGCATGTCGTGGCGCGGGTCGGCGGACCAGGCGACGAAGGCGATCAGCGCGGCGAGGACGCCGCCGCCGGTGAGGCCGGCCGCCCGGGTCAGTTCGCCGGTCCACAGGGTGCGGTCGCGGCCGACGGCGGAGGCGACGGCTTCGGACACGTCGTCGAAGACGGCGGGCGGCAGCGACTCGGCGAAGGGGCGCAGGGTGAGGAGCTCGCCGTCGAGGATGCGCTGGGCGGCGAAGGAGCGGGAGCTGTCGAGGACGGTGCCGTCGCGTCGGACGAGGTGGTAGCCGACGGGCGCCCCGGGGGTGGGGCTCTGCTGGGAGAGCCGCAGGATCTCGGGGTGGACGTCGGCCACCGGGACGTCGTCGGGGAGGGCGACGTCGATGCGGCTGTCGGGGGCGACGATCGTGACGCGGCAGAAGCCGAGGCCCGTGCCGGGGCCGCGGCCCGTCGCGGGGCCGTTCGGCCCGCCGGGTGCGGCGGGGCCGCCGGTCCCTCCGGTGGCCGCGGAAGCCGTCATGCTCACCTGCTGCTCCCCCTCTGGGTGATGTGGCCGTGGGCTCTGGTGCGGTGTGACCGTGGGTTCCGGTCCGTTTCCGGCCCGACGCGTACGGGTTCCGGGCCGAAACCGGTCCGCCGCCGGGCCGCATCGGGCCCGCATCAGGTCCGGGTGGGGACGGAACACCCCGGTTCGTACGGCTCGTTCTGCGTGTGCGCCCGCACACGCACGGCAGCCTATCGCCCCCCTTGTCTGAGGGCTCGTCAGTAGGATCGGCCGCGCGGCCGACGTCCGCCCGACACGGGGCGGCGGACGGAAGAGACGGGGCCGGCAAGGGAATTGGTGCGAATGAGCCAGATCGTCGTCAAGCGCCCGCCGCGGACGTTGCCGTCCGCAACGCCCACGGGAGAGATCGCACTCCAAGCCCCGCCCGAGCTGCCGCGCGGCCAGGACGAGGGCACCATGATGCAGCTCCTGCCGATGTTGGGGATGGGCGGTTCGGTGGTGTTCTTCTTCATGCCCAACGCCCATCCCTTCATGAAGGTCATGGGCATGGTGATGATCGCGTCCACCCTCGCGATGACGATCGCCATGGTGGTGCGCTACCGGCGCGGAGCCCAGGGCCAGTTGGCGGACCTGCGGCGGGACTACCTGCGGTACCTGGCCCAGACGCGGCGGGCCGCGGTGGAGACCGCCCGCGCCCAGCGCGACGCCCAGTACTTCCTGCACCCCTCCCCCGACCAACTGTGGGCGCTGGTCGCCGAGGGCAGCCGGGTCTGGGAACGGCGCACCGGTGACGGGGACTTCGGGCAGGTGCGGATCGGTCTGGGGCCGCAGCCGCTGGCCACCGCGCTGATCGCGCCGGAGATCGGGGCGACGGACGGGCTGGAGCCGCTGACGGAGGACGCGCTGCGTCGCTTCGTCGCCGCGCACGGCACGCTCGACGCGCTCCCGATGGCGGTGTCGTTGCGGTCCTTCTACCACGTGACGGTCAGCGGGGACCCCGCCACCGCGCGCGGCACGGCCCGCGCCCTGACGGGCTCGTTGGCCTCGCTGCACTCCCCCGACGACCTGATGCTGGTGTTCGGCGTCGGCGCGGACGCCGCCGCCGAGTGGGAGTGGACGAAGTGGCTCCCGCACACCCAGGCGGGCGGCGCACCGGACGGCGCGGGTTCCCGACGGATGATCGTGCACCGGTCGGGCGACCTGGAGACCCTGTTGGCCGAACGGATCGCGGGCCGCCCGCGGTTCCACCCGGCCGGTGCGCCCGTACCGGACGAACCGCACCTCGTGATCGTGTTGGACGGCCTGTCCCTGTCACCGGACTCCCCGTTGGCGTCGGTGGAGGGGCTCCAGGGGGTGACCGTCGTCGAGGTCGTGCCCGGCGAACTCGCCGCGGGCCGCGGGGACCTGTCGGTGGTGGCCCACCCGGGCGCCCTGCGCCTGGAGTCGGCGGGCGGCCAGGTCTACGAGGGCGTGCCGGACGTCCTCGCGTACGCGTCCGCCGAGGCGCTGGCCCGGCAGTTGGCACCGCTGCGGATGGCGTCGGGCGGTGACGACGACGAGCCGCTGCTCGCGAACCTGGAGTTCACGGACCTGCTGGGGCTCGGCGACGCGGCGTCGGTGGACACCCGCCGCACCTGGCGGCCGCGTTCGCTGGCGGAGCGGCTGCGGGTGCCCATCGGCGTCGGCGAGGACGGCCGTCCGGTGATGCTGGACCTCAAGGAGGCCGCGCAGGAGGGCATGGGCCCCCACGGGCTGTGCGTGGGGGCCACCGGCTCCGGCAAGTCGGAACTGCTGCGGACGTTGGTGCTGGGCCTCGCGGTCACCCACTCGTCGCAGACGCTGAACTTCGTGCTCGCCGACTTCAAGGGCGGTGCCACCTTCGCCGGGATGGCGCAGATGCCGCACGTGGCGGCCGTGATCACCAACCTGGCGGACGACCTGACGCTCGTCGACCGGATGGGCGACTCGATCCGGGGCGAGCTGAACCGCCGCCAGGAGATGCTGCGGGACGCCGGGAACTACGCCAACATCCACGACTACGAGCGGGCGCGGGCCGCCGGTGCGCCGCTCCAGCCCGTTCCTTCGCTGGTCCTGGTGATCGACGAGTTCAGCGAACTCCTCACGGCCAAACCGGACTTCATCGAGATGTTCGTGCAGATCGGCCGGATCGGGCGTTCGCTGGGCGTGCACCTCCTGCTGGCTTCCCAGCGGCTGGAGGAGGGGCGGCTGCGCGGACTGGAGACGTACCTGTCGTACCGGGTGGGGCTGCGGACCTTCTCGGCGGCCGAGTCGCGGGCGGCGCTCGGCGTGCCGGACGCCTACGAACTGCCGAACGTGCCGGGTTCGGGCTTCCTGAAGTTCGGTACCGACGAGATGGTCCGCTTCAAGGCCGCGTACGTCTCCGGCGCGTACCGGTCCACCGCGTCCCGGGCCACCGGGACGGACGGCCCGCTCCCGGTGGACCGGCGCCCGGTGCTGTTCACCGCGGCGGAGGTGCCCGTGTCCTACGGACACGTGCCGCCGCCCCGTACGGAACCGGGCACGGACGCGGACGACGCGCTGGCCGACACGGTCCTCGACGTGATCGTGCAGCGGCTGGAGGCGCAGGGCCCGGCGGCCCACCAGGTGTGGCTGCCGCCGCTCGACAGCCCGCCCTCGCTGGACGACCTGCTGCCGGGGCTGACCGCGGTGGCGGGCCGGGGCCTGACCCAGCCGGGCTACGAGGGCGCGGGGCGACTGGTGGTGCCCCTGGGACTCGTGGACAAGCCGTACGAGCAGCGGCGCGACCCGCTGTGGTGCGACTTCTCCGGCGCGGCCGGCCACCTCCAGCTCCTCGGCGGTCCGCAGTCCGGCAAGTCGACCCTGCTGCGGACGCTCATCGCGTCGTTCGCGCTCACCCACACCCCCCACGAAGTCCAGTTCTACGGGCTCGACTTCGGTGGCGGAGGGCTGGCGGCGGTCGCCGGGCTGCCGCACGTCGGCGGAATCGCCTCCCGTCTCGACCCGGAACGGGTCCGGCGCACCGTCGCCGAGGTGTACGGGGTGCTGACCCGGCGCGAGGAGTACTTCCGGACGTCGGGGATCGCGTCGATCGCGGACTTCCGGGCCCGCCGCGCACGGGGGGACGTCTCCGTCGCGGACCAGCCGTGGGGCGACGTCTTCCTCGTCGTCGACGGCTGGGGGAACTTCCGCGGCGAGTACGAGGGCCTGGAACAGGTCGTCCTCGACATCGCCTCCCGCGGCCTCGGCTACGGAGTGCACCTGGTGCTGTCCGCATCCCGTTCGATGGAGGTCAGGTCCCACCTCAAGGACCATCTGGTGAACCGGCTCGAACTGCGGCTCGGCGACACCATGGACTCGGAGATCGACCGCAAGGTGGCGGTGAACGTGCCCGCGGGCGTGCCCGGCCGGGGCCTGTCCCCGCAGCGACTGCACTTCATGGCGGCGGTCCCCCGCATCGACGGGCTGTCCTCGGACACCGACCTGGCGCCGGCCACGGAGGCGCTGACGGCGGAGGTCGCCCGGCACTGGCCCGCGCCGGGCGCACCCGCGGTACGGCTGCTGCCCCGGACGCTGCCCGCGGACCGGTTGCCCGCCGGCGACCGGTTCCCCGACCGGGGCATGGCCTGGGCCCTGGACGAGGACAACCTCGAACCCGTGTTCCTCGACTTCGAGCAGGACCCGTTCTTCCTGGTCTTCGGCGAGAGCGAGTCCGGGAAGTCGAACCTGCTCCGGCTGTTCATCAAGCGGCTCGCCGAGCGGTACCCGGGCGACGACTGCAAGCTGTTCGTCGTGGACAACCGGCGCGCCCTGCTCGACGCCACGCCCGCCTCGCACCTCGCCGAGTACGTGCCGATGTCCAACGCGATGGACCATCACGTCGAGGCGCTCGCCGACCTGATCCGCCGCCGCAGCCCCACGGCCGAGGTCACCGCACGGCAGCTGCGGGAGCGCAGCTGGTGGCAGGGGCCGACGGTGTACGTGGTCATCGACGACTACGACCTCGTGTCGACCTCCAGCGGCAACCCGCTGGCCCCGCTGACCGAGTTGCTCCCGTTCGCGCGGGACGTGGGGGTGCGGTTCATCGTGGCCCGGTCCACGGCCGGAGCGGGACGGGCCTCGTACGAACCGTTCATCCAGCGGATGAAGGAGTTGGGCGCACAGGGCGTCGTCCTCGCGGGTGATCCCGGCGAGGGCGATCTGCTCGGCGGGGTGCGGCCCCGGCCGATGCCGGTGGGCCGGGGCACGTTCGTGTCCCGCAAGCGGGGCCGGCCGTTGGTGCAGACGGGACTCCTGGAGTCGGAGGCGGAAGGGGAGGGCTGAGGCCCTCGGCGCGGCGGAGGCGGCGCGGCGCCTCCCGGGAACGAGCGAGGGAGGTGGTGGTTCCCGGTCCGGCGCGCGCCCACACCCGCGGACCGATACGTTGCGTGTTCACCCGGGCGCGCTGCGCGTTCCCGCGGGGCGCGTCACGCGGGGGCGCGCCCGGAGAGTCCGTCCGCACGCCGCTGGGCGTGCGCTCGACCCGGTCGCGCCGTCGCGCCGGCCGTGGGGGAAGGAACCGGTCCATGGGCTGGAACGAATGGGAGCAGTTGAAGGCGGAGGCCATCGAGCGGCGGTCCGGCGCGATGCGGTTGAACCAGGTGCCGGGCGACCCGGAGGGCGGACCCGCCGACGGCGGCAGCCCGCAGGCCGTACTGAAAGTCACCCAGGCCGACCTGGCGAAGGTCGGTGACCACGCCTTCGGCCTGTACGAACGGCTGTGGACCGAGGGACGGGTGTCGGTCCACAGCACCGAGAAGGCGGCGGGAAGCCTGAGGGGTCAGGGATTCGCGCTGGGCGGAGCCCTCCACCACGTCTCCACCCGGTGGGAGGAACAACTGACGTCGTTACGGGACGCCTGTGCGCACATCTCGAACCACCTGGAGTTCACCCAGCGGACCCACCGCGGCGACGAGCAGCACGTCCGGGGCGAGTTGAGCGGCATCCGCACCCTCGACCAGGGCTTCGACGAGAAGGTGGGCGGGCCCGGCACGGCCAACCCGGTCTACGGGCCCCGGAAGGCCGACGAGGACCACCGGGGGGACGAGGGTGACGCGGGCGACCGAGGGGAGACGGGCTGATGGACTTCGAGGCGTTGCGGAACGCCGAGTTCGGGCCGCTCGACACCGCCGTTTCAGACTGGTCGCGGTTGGTCCGCAACCTGGAGTCGATGGAGAAGGACGCACGGGACGGACTCAAGCGCCGCGCTGCGAAGGCGAACTGGCAGGGGATCAACGCCACGGTGTCGCGGCAGTTCGTCGGCAAGACGGTCGGCGAGTTCACCGACGCGCGCACCCAGGCGTCCTCCGTCCGGAACATCCTGCGGGACACCCGGGACGAACTGCGGTCGCACCGACGCACGTTGGAAGAGGCGCTCGACCGCGGCAGCAAGAGGAACCTCACGGTCGTCGCGACGGGTGGCGGAGGGTTCACGGTCACCATGCGGGTGCACCCGGACCGCGCCGGCACGGGCACCGACCCCTCGGCTCACGGGGAGGCCGACGTCCTGGCCCTGCGGGACGAGGTGCAGGAGATCCTGGAGGCGGCCACCCGCAGCGACGACACGGCCAGCGACGTACTGCGGGCCCTGGTGGACCAGAGCGAGCACGGGTTCTCCGGCGCCTCGTACGGGGACCGGGACGGGGCGGTGCGGGCCGTCCGCGAGGCCGCGGCGTTGGCCCGGCTGGCGCGCCAGAACCCGGGTGACCTCAGCGTCAAGGAGTTCGACCGACTCCTGGCCGGGCTCGAACGGTACGGGGACGACGCGCTGTTCGCCGAGCGTTTCGCCGCGGAGCTGGGCGCTGCCGGGACGCTGGAGTTCTGGACCGGGATCAACGATCCGGGGCACGGCATCGAGGCGTCCTCCCGGGGAGGGAACGAGCTGATGCGCGAGCGCCTCACGCACTTCGACGACCTCCAGCGCCACCTGGGCCTGACCCTCGCCCACGCCACCCAGAGCGACAGCGCCGCGATGAGCGACTGGAAACGGGAGATGATCCGGCTCGGCGAACAACCGATCGGGCCGAGCGGCATGCACCAGGGGTTCCAGGTCATGAGCAACCTGATGCGCCACGGCGACTACGACGACGGGTTCCTCAAGCAGTACGGGGACGCGCTCGTCGAGGCCGAGAAGCAGCACGGCGACGGTGACGGCAAGGCGCCGGCCGCGTGGCACAACCTGGGCCTGGATCCCCGGCTCAACCACGTCGGGCCCGACGGCGGTTCGGACCCGTTCACCGGTTTCATGAAGGCCCTGGCGAACAGCCCCGACGCGGCCACCACCTTCTTCGGCGAGACCTTCCGGACCGCCTCCGAAGCGGGTGGTGGGAGCAGCGTGGACAACTTCACGTACTTCTTCGAGCAGCGCGACTGGCCGTCGGACCTCGACAGTGAGAAGCAGGCCGGCCGCGTGGGGCGCGACATGATGGCGCAGGCGCTGGAGGCCGCGGTGACGGGCCATCCCGCCGGCGAGCTGCCGACGGTGAACACCCCCGCGCACGGCGCCGAACAGGCCCGCCTCATGGAACGGGTCATCGGCTCCATCTCCGAGGACCCCGACCGGCTGCTGAACCACCGTTACATGGCGGACAGCATCGGCCAGATGACCGCGGAGTACATGCCGGACGTTCATCGGGGGTTGCACCCGGCAACGGAGAGCAACACCAGACTCTTTCCCGTCGCGGGGACAGCAGCGGTGTTCGAAAGCGACGACCTCACCCGGGTTCTCTATGCCGTGGGACGCGATCCTGCTGGATACGCAGCCGTCACCATGGGACAAAGCAGCTACACGGGAAACATCATGGAGTACCACTTCCGAAACCCAGAAGCAAACATTAGCGATCCACTTTTTTCCCAGCCGGAGAATCTGAAGGCAAGCATCGAGGGAATTGCGAACATCGCCGGCGAGATCCAGGGCACGATCAGCGCGGGCCGCGCATACGAAGGCGAAAAAGAAGAGGGTGCAAGAAACGCCGAGTACAACACCGCCCTAGAAAAATCCAAAGTATGGACCAGTGCCACGATCGGCATCGGTGTTGGTATCGGCGTTGCCAGCATTGCTGGACCCTGGGGGATCGCGGCCGGCGGTATTGCAGGAACAGCATCGAATGAGATCCTCAACGGAATTGTGACCGGTTCCCTGCAAGACGACGCAAGTCAAGTCATCTACCGCAACGGCGAAGAAATCGGCGACACTCGAGACTCCACTTTCAAGGCAGTAGAAATGGCCGCCGAAGAAGCAGGAAGGCTCTCCGGAAGCCCGTCCCCGCACATCGTGGCGATCGTAGCCGAGGAAGCGGGGGAAGGTTTCAACACAGCCCACACTAAGATTAGCGAAATCTTGGGCGGACAGAAAATCCCTGACACCCTTGAGACAAAGTAGAAGAAATGACCATAACCCGAAAGTCGATACTCATACTCTTCCTTCCGATTGCAACGATAGCCCTAGCGGCAGCGTATCTAACAAAATCACCTCCGTTTAAAGATGCTCCCACCCCCAAGATCAAAGCAGTCGACGTCTGCCAATCTCTGGGAAATTCAAAGAGGCTGGTTCCTGCACTACAAAGAGCTCTACCCGAAAAGCGTAAGTACAAGTTCTCCGAAACGCGACTAACCACGCACGGCCACCGCTATCAGATCCACTGCTCAGCACGGGATGAATCTCGACACACCAAGATCATTCTTCGGAGTAGAGCGATTCAAGAGATGTCGCGAGAAGATTGGATCGGTCACCACATGAACAACTTCTCGGACGAGCACCCTCTTCTAGACTTCAAGGCTGGACTAACAGCTACGGCATCTATCAGCAAGGCAGGAATCCAGACGCCTTGCTTCCCGAAGGGTAGATACGTCGGAGGGCGCCATAATCTCTTCATCGACGTATATCTTCGCGAGGCAGGCGAGGCCAGCGACAAGGACACGCGTCAATCACTGATCGATATCGTTCGAAGTGCAGCAGAGCACGCGCACAAAGACGCCAAGTGCGAGCTCCCTTCGAAACTCTAGGGAACTTCACCGTATTGCCAGGGCGTAGGGTGAGGCACGGCAAATCGCTTGACGGGAAACCACGGAGAAAGGGGTCGGGGCATGGCCGAGGAGCAGGGCCTGGGAGTAGCGGAGTCCGAGGAAGAAGTACGGGCCCGCAAGGAACGGGAGAAGGACGAGCTGTACTCGCTGGACATCTCCGGTGTCGAGTGGGTGGGCGCTCCGGGCACCGAGGAGGACGAGGAGCGGGTGGAGATCGCGTACCTGCCCGGCGGGGGCGTGGCCATGCGGTCCTCGCTCGACAAGGAAACGGTGCTGAGGTACACGGAGGCCGAGTGGCGGGCGTTCGTGCTCGGCGCGCGCGACGGGGAGTTCGACCTGACGCCGGTCGAGGACGAGGGCTCGACCGCGGCCGGAACCGAGGGCGAGTCGCCGCGTTAGCGGGACGGCAGCCGGACCTGCAGCAGGGGCCGGGGTGGGCACCTCCCGTGCGTGCCCACCCCGGCCCCTGCTCCACCGCCCGCCTTCTCTACAAGAAGTAGCTGGCGGCCTTCTTGTCGCCGCCCATGTAGTCACCGCCGGCGCGGCCGACGACCCCGGCGATGGCGACCAGCGCCTGGTGGATGTCCTCGGCCTCCTTATCCCACTTGGCCTGCTCCTGCGTGTACATCGTGTGGGCCTCGCCCTCCCAGCCCGCGGCGACGGTCGCCACGGCCCGTTTCAGGCTCGCGAGGTCTTCTTCCAGCTTCTTCGCCTGGTTGGCCAGCTCGGTCGCGGTGGCGTCCAGGCCGCCGTACCGGACGACCAGTTCGTCGTAGTTGCCCGTGGACATGGGTGCGGATTCCCCTCGTAGAGTGATGTGCTCGCGGTGGACGGTCAGCGGGCGGCTCTAGTAGCCGCTGAGGCTGGACTTCGGTGCGCCGTCGTACACGTTGATGCTCTGCACAGCCGCACGGACCTCTTCTTCGGTGCCGTCCTTGATCTTGCGGCTCGCGCTCATGGCGTCAAGGAACTTCACGAGGATGTTGCCGATGCGCACCATCGAGGTGTTGATCTCGTGTTGCTTGCTGTTGAACGCGCCGGCGCCGATGCCCTTCCACTGGCCTTCCAGGCTGTCGATCGTGGCCTGGAGGCGGTGGAGTTGGCCCTTGAGGTTCTCGAAGCGGGTGGCGATGTCCTGTTCGAGCTTGATGAGTTCTGAATTCGATAGCCGCTGGCCCTGAGACATGGCTGCGGTTCCCTTCTGTGTTGGGGGCGAGGGACGGGATCGGGCGGGTGCTGGTGGTGAGGGTGGTGCGGATGGTCAGGCGGCGTTGCGGCGCTTACGGAGGAAGACGTAGACGCCACCGCCGAGCGCGGCGAGCGCTGCTGCGGCACCCAGGACGGGGACGAGGTCGATACCGCCGTTGTCCTTGTCGGCGGACGCGGTGGGGCCGTTGGCGCCGTTGTCACCCTCGGCTGGCGATCCTTCGCTCGGTGAACCCTTCGGGGCCTGACCGGCTTCGGAATCTGTGGGCTTGTTCGACGGAACACTGGGGAACTCGTCAGCGGAAGGCGCGGCGCCCTCGATCGGAGTCTTCTCGTTCGTGATCGGGTTGACGTCCGCCGGTCCCGGGTCGATGTCGGGGTCCTCCAGAACCAGGCGGGGGCGGATCAGGCCGTAGCCGAGGTAGTTGCTTGGGTTGTTCCTCGCCCAGTCCCGCCCCGCGGTGTCGATGAGGGTGCGGAGCACCTGATGGGCCGTCCACTCCGGGTGCACGGACCAGATGAGCGCTGCGGATGCCGACGCGATCGCCGTTGCCTGGCTGGTTCCCCGGGAGGGGCAGTACCTGGTGAACGTCTCGTCGCACCACATCGGAACGTTCACACCTGGGGACGCAAGGTCAACGTAGTCGCCCTTCTGGGAAAAATCGCCGACCTTACCAGACTTATCAGCGGCGCTGACTCCGATCGCTTCAATGTAGGCCGCCGGGTAGGCCCTGAACTCTGCCTTTGGCCCCTCGTTTCCGACGGAAGCAAAGATGAGCTTTCCCTTGGAGGCCGCATACTTTACGGAATCTTCAAGTTCAGGATCGGTGAACTCTCCTCCGAGCGACAGGTTGATGATCCGAGCATCGGTATCAGCAGCAGCTCGGATTCCATCAGGAATTGAAGCGGTCTTCCTGATTTCATCCTTGCTCTTGAGCTGCTTCAGCACCACACGAATCGGAATGATTCGCGCATCCGGCGCAAGTCCGCGGAGGCTCGCGTCAGCCCCGCTCCCGGCGATCAGCTCGGCCATCGTCGTACCGTGCCCTCCGTAGTCCTTTGTGGCACCGTAAGCAGCGTCATCGGGCACTTCGTTGACGAGAACCTTGCCTCTGAGTGACGGCGTCTGAGGGTTGACGCCAGAGTCAACCACAGCCACCTTCACCCCTTTTCCTGTACTGATCTTCCACATTCTTTCCGCTTGCATGGGTTCCAGATACCACTGCTGCGAATGAACGTCGTCGGCTACGACAGGAGGCGCCAACCCGATCAGTAACGCGGTCATGACGGCACAAGAACTAGCTACGGAGACGACTGATCGCCCAAGGTGCCCCACCGATACTGGAGTCGCCCTGCCGCGACGGCCCTCAACTGACATCATTCCTGCGCCTGTCCTCCTCTAGCTCGGTCGATGAACCCTGCTGCCCGATGTCATCGTCCGACTGTTGGTCCTCTTCCACGCCTCTACGCCGCTGGGATTCCTTTGCACCCCGCACAAGTCCAGTCCCGCCTACGGAGAAGCCCTGACCACTCCGATTCGGGTTGCTGCTCCTGGCGCCTCCCACGACGTGGGAGTTGCTGGTAGGAGTTGCAGCCCGACGCGTAGTGCGTTGCTGACGCTGCGGTTCTGAGGAGGCCCCAATCACCCCCCGGCCGCCGGGGGAAACAGCAGGCCCAGCAGTGGACGCAGTCCTACCAACACCTCCGACAACGGGCGCCTGCCCGGGGCGCGGGCCCATCGGCGGCGGCGTTGCAGCCGCCGGGCGTCCGCCAACGATGCCGCTGGAGCCACCGACAGGCACGTTGCTGGGAGCTGCACGGTGCTGAGGTGAACCACCGACTGCAGACACGGAACCCCCGGGCGGAACTCGGCCTGGGATGCCTTGTCCCTGAGGCACCCCTGTGTGCCTTGAGCCTCCCTGGACTCCGGCGCTCCATCCTCCTCCGGGATTCGCCGCCCTTCCGGCTGCCCCTCGAGCCCCAGCCCTCGCGGAATCCGACAAATTGTTCCCAGGTGCCGCCCGCCTCGACTGTACTGACGTGCCACCCGTTGGCTCCCCCTTCGGGAGGCGGTCGCGAGACGCTGGAGCCGGGGGCGTGACCGTGGCGGACTCGCCGGGAGGCGCCTGGGCCGGGATCAGACCCGGACCGCCACTCACCGGACCTGTCGCGGTAGGAACAGTGCCGACACTCGCGATCTCGGTCGCAGGATCGCGGTTCATCACCGGAGACGTCCCGTGCGCGCCCCCTGGCACATTCACTCCTCCGGAGACGTCGTCCGGGGCTGTCACTCCACGAGTGGATGACTCTGACGCAGGTGAAGCGACTGTCCCGTCGTGTCCCGGGGATGCGGAAAGCGGGACGCTGCCGTCAATGATCGGTTCGGCTCCGTCCCAACCTCGATTCGGTTGCGGGACACCCACGTCAGGCATTCGAGTGAACGTAGGACCCTCCTGCTGAGCCAAGACGCCCTCGGACACCGCGTAGAACGACGCCAGCCGGTTCATCTGGTTGATCGCCTCTTGGCGGTGCTTCTCCGCCTTTACCGCGGCCGCGTACTCCGCGTTGTCCGCCCCACGCTTGTCCGCGGGGAAGTCCTCGACGGCCTTGGGGTCTGCTCGTGCGTCGCGAGGAGGCATGGAACTGCGGACGGAGGCGAGCCCGGTCCCGGCCGCGGTGATCTGAGTGCCGGCGGCGTCGGCGAAGTCCGCGAGCTTCAAGGTGTCCGAGACCAGGGCCTCGCCCCACTTGCGGAACGCCTCGCCCGACTCGCCCTCCCAGTCGGGCTGGGCGACATGGCCCTTGAGTTCGTCGGCGGCCTTGGTGATCGCGTCGCGGGCGCTCCACAGTGCGGCGCCCGCCTCTTCGAGGTCGGCCGGGTTGGTGTTCTGCACCAGGTCGATCATGTCGTTGAGGCGGTGCGCCTCGAAGCTGGTGCGACCGGGGCTGACACTCGGCGCATTGAAGAAGACAGTGCCTTCCAACAGTCCGGACACGGCCACGGCCATGTCAGTGGCGCTGTTCTGTCCTGCGACCCGTTGCAAGTCGGACGGGTCGGGGGTGTTCTGGTCGTTCTGGCCGGCCATGCCTACCACCCCGCATCGGTCTGGTTGTCCTGGTTGCGCCTGCCGTCACCCGCACGGTCGCGCTCGTACTGTGCGTCGATCTTGGTCTGGATCGCCCAGAACCGTCGGCGCACCTCTTCGTCGAGGTTGTCGAAGCCGACGTCCGCCCCGTGGACGGCGATGCCCATGGCCTCGATCTGTTGGCCGAGTGCCTTGGAGAGGGACGTCAGGCGTTGGTGGACCCGTGTGTACTGGGTGAACAGGCCGTCCGCCTCGGCGAACTGGCTGCTCGCGCTGCTGAACGAGGTCCGGGACACCTGTTGTGAACCGACCTTGGCCGCGCCGCCCGCCGATCCCTCGAAGTCCGACAGGACCTTGTCGATGCTCTTCTTGAAGGTCTTCAGCGCGGCGACACCGCGCCGTAGGTCAGCCCCGCTCATGTACGAGGCACGGCCCGTGCTGTCTGGAAGCCCCATGTCCGTGTCCTTCCCCGTTTCCCCGTTCCCCGTTTCCCCGTTCCCCGTTTCCCCGTTTGCTCGTTCACCCGAGCCAGCGCCCCGTGGGCGCCGTGACCCCGTCGCTCGTGGTCGGTGCTCCGCGCCCCACGGGCCGTGCTCCAGCGCACCGTTCGGGCGCGCCGGCACGCTCCGGAGAGGGGGCGTGCGCGCGGGCGCGATCCCGCCCCGCCACTGTATCCACCACGTGATACCGCGCCAACTGGACTTTCTGGCAGCGCAGTTGCGCATGCGGGCGTTTGCCCGACGGGCGTGGCGGTGCGGCAACGGGCCCCGCCACACCGTCACCAACAGCATAGCGACCCTCACTGACAGCCACCTGAGCACGGATACTCAGATGCTCAGACGGCCGCCGGCGCGCAGTCGGAGCGTCATGCGCGGGAGTGACCGTCACGACGTCGGGACCTGTCGCGGACGGTCACGGCGACGCCCGCGAGTACCGCGGCCAGGACCGTGGCGGCGACGGTCACGTACGTGGCGAGGCGGGCGTCCCGATCGGCGGCGGATTCGCCGAGGTCGACCCGTGGTGCCGTGGGGGCCTCGGCGCGGTTGACGCCTTCGTCGGCGACGGGCGCGTCGACGGGGCGGTCGTCCTCGGTGAGGGCGCGCACGGGGTCGACGACACCCCAGCCGACGAGGCGGTCGTGGCCGGCCACCGAGCGTTCCGCGGTCTGTTGGATCTGGGCGACGATCCGGCGCGCGGGCCAGTCGGGGTGCTTGGCGCGCAGCAGGGCGGCGACCGCGGCGACGTAGGGGGCGGCGAAGCTGGTGCCGTTGTCGGCGCAGTGGCCGCCGCCGGGGACCGTGGAGACCATGTCGACGCCGGGTGCGGCGACGCCGACGAACTCGCCGGACTGGGAGAAGGGGGCGCGTTCGTTGTTGCGGTCGGAGGCCGCGACGGCGAGGACCCCGGGTTCGGACGCGGGGTAGGTGTTCTTGACGTTGCCGCCGAGTCCGTCGTTGCCGGCCGATGCGACGACGACGATCTCCGCGTCGAGCGCGGCGTTGATCTGCTGTTTGAGGTCCGGTGACGACTCGACGGCGTTCGCGGTGTCCTGGGAGATGTTGATGACGTCGGCGCCCGCGTCGATGGCGTGCCGGATGGAGGTGGCGAGGCTCGCGGCGGTGCCGTTGCCGTGGGCGTCGTTCTGGTGGATGGGGATGATCCGGGCGTCGGGGGCCAGGCCGACGAAGCCGGTGCCCTTGGCGGGGCGGGCGGCGATGAGGCCGGCGACGCGGGTGCCGTGGCCGACGGTGTCGCCGGTGCCGTCGGCCTTGCCGCGGGGCACGGGGTCGCCGTTGTCGTCCTCGGGTTCGGCGGGCAGGGAGTTGAGGCCCTTGGAAGGGTCCACCGCGCGGGTGAGTTGGGGGTGTTTGACGTCGACGCCGGTGTCGATGACGGCGACCTCGACGCCCTTGCCGGTGGACTCGTCCCACAGTTCGTCGAGGAGGACGCGTTGCAGGGCCCAGGGCCGTCCTTGGTAGGGCTTGGCGGGGAAGGTGCACTGGCCGGTGTCGGCGGCGGCGTTCGGTGCGGCGGGCAGGGTGAGGGCCGTGGCGGCGACGGCGAGGGCCGTGGTCAGGGGGGCCCTGCGGCGGGCGGAGGTGGTCGGGATGCGTGGCGGCACGGGGCGGCTCCCGTTATGAGCCCTGCGGCTGGCGGGCCGCGGCGGTGGACAGACGGGGGCCGGTGGGCAGCAGGGCGGACCACGCGGTGGGTACGGGGGTGGGTTCGGCCTTGGCGTAGCCGAGGCACGCCTGGGCGCGTTGGGCTTCCTGGAGTTGTTCCTTGCGCCGGGCTTCGGACATGCCGATGCCCGCGTCGTCGGAGGCGCTGTCGCTGTTGGACTGGAGGGCGTAGCGCAGTCCGGTGTCGGTGACGAGGAAGATGCCGCCGGTCCTGGTCTGGGCTCCGGTGACCTGGCGGAAGAGTTGGCCGGAGCCGGGGGTGACGTAGGCGCTGGAGGAGCCGCTGGGCAGGGGGGCGGGGTAGTCGGTGCCGGCCCAGGTGCTGAGGGTGGTGGCGCCGGTGTCGGGGTCGACCTTGCGCAGCACGTTGCAGACGGTGTCCCGGCCGCCGGGTCGCCCGGGGTCGTTGACGGTGCGCGGTTCGTGGGCGGGCCAGTCGCGATCGCCGGCGAAGGCGCGGCCCTCGGGGGTGAACGAGGCGGGGCCGACGTCGCGCGGGCGGCCGGCCTGGCCGAGGACGTTGAGGTCGCGGCTGCTGAGCAGGAGCTTGGCGGTGAAGTCGGAGACGGGGGCGACCTTGCCGGGCAGGACGACGTAGTGCTGGGTGCGGTCGCCGTGGGGGGCGCGCAGCACGGTGCCGATCTTGTTGGCGTCGGGGGCGAGGCTGCCGGGGGCCCCGGCGGGGTCTCCGGGGGTGCCGTCGACCTCGGGGAAGTCGACGGGGTCCCCGGTGCGCAGGGTGGCGAGCCATTCGCGGGAGACGCGCTGCGGGGCGCGGCCGTTGGTGTCGAGGGTGCGCAGGAGGAGTTCGTCGTCGTCGGGTACGCGGTACTTGGTGCCGTGGGCGTCGACGACGTGGTGGGACTCGTCGGGTCCGGTGACGTACATCAGGTCGCCGCCGCGCAGTCGTTCCCGGCCGTCGGTCAGGCCCTCCTCGCGGGGGGCGAGGACGAACGCGGCCGTCTGGATGGTCCGGCCGCCCTGTCCGGGGCGTTCGCAGACGGCCCAGCGCTTGGCCGCGTCGGCTTCCTCGGCCGGGGGGAGCCGGTCGGGTGCGTAGGGGATGCCGAGGCTGGCGCCGTGCGGGATCTCGCCCTTGTCGATGACGGACTCGTCGACGCTGATGACCTTGCCCTGGCCGGGTTCGAGGAGGAGTTTGGCGGAGGCCATGTTGAGGACGGGGTGCAGTTGGCGTTCGCCGTCGGTCTTCAGGACGACGTACCGGGTGGTGGAGTCGCTGGCGATGATGACGTTCTTGTAGGGCTCCGACCAGCCCGGCGGGGCGGAGGGTTTGAACATGCCCCAGGCGCCGAACACGGCGAGGACCAGCACGCCGACGACGATCCCGGGCACGATGCCGCGGAGCGGGCGCGGGGCGTCCTCCTCGGTGCCGCCCGGGTAGGGCCGCAGGTAGGCCGCGAGGGTGCGGCGCTTCGCGAAGGTGTAGGCGTTCAGCTCGTCGCGCCGTGATGCCATCGGTGTGTGCGTCTCCCCCGTGTGTCGCCGACGTCCGCGGAGTGCGCGGGGTGGCCGGAGCCCCGGCGTCCCTGCTCGTCGCGTACCGTCGCGCGCGGTCCTCGTCGTCCGGTCGGGCACCGCCGCGGACGGGTGGTCCACGTGGTCCGGGCGCGCGCCCCGAACGGCACGCTACCGCTCGGCGGGCGGTGTGTCCGGTGCGGTGGGTCCCGGGGGTGCGGGCGGTGTCCGACGTGTTGTCGGACCGGGCACCTACTATGCCTGGTACGTGGTCGGGTACGGGGGGCGGGTAGGGTGAGCGGCCCTTAACCGCCTTACTGGCCAGTGGATTTCGGAAGAGTGCGGGGAATTCGGGGCCAGCAGGACATCGGGGGTCATGGAGTGAGGGTTTCCGCGACGCGGACCCGTTCGCGGTCCCGCTCGGGGTCGTCGGGAACGGCTCCGGCGGCCGGTGTCGATGCCGGTTCCGAGCGGTCCTCCGTCACCGCCGTGGCGCCGCGGCTCGCTGCTCGTTCGGGGCGGGCGGGCGGCGGGGGGCGCGGGTCGTTCCGTTGGCAACGGCTCGCGTTGGTCGAGGTGGCGGCTGCGCTGGTGCTCGTCGCGTGGGTGGTCGATCCGGTCGCGCTGGCGGTCGTGGCGCCGGTGGCGTTGGTCCTGTTGTCGCTGGCGTTGGTGCGTCGGCGGGGGCGTTCGTTGCCCGAGTGGTTGGCGACGGTGTGGAGTTTCCGGTCCCGGACGCGTCGGGCCCGGTCGTGGACGGTGCCGCCCGGTACGGAACCGGGGTTGGCGCCGGCGGTGGAGTGCGCGCCGGCGCTGCGGACCTACCGGTTCGCGCCGGGGGGCAATCGGGATCGACGGCCGGTGGGGATGGTCGGCGACGGCGGTTTCCTGACGGTGGTGCTCCAGGTGGAGTCGGACACGACGGCCCTGCGCGCCGAGCGGGAGCGGCGGCCGTTGCCGTTGAGCCTGGTCCGGGACGCCCTGGTGGTGGACGGGATCAGGCTGGAGTCGGCGCAGGTGGTGGTGCACACGCAGCCCGCTCCGGCACCGCACCTGCCGCAGGACGCGATAGCGGTCACCAACTACGCCCGGTTGCACGTCGGGGTGACCGCTCCGGCGGTGCGACTCACCTGGGTGGCACTGAAGTTGGACCCGGAGTTGTGTCCGGAGGCGGTGGCGGCGCGCGGGGGCGGCCTGGTGGGGGCGCAGAAGTGCGTGGCGCGTTCGGCGCAGCACCTCGCGAGCCGGCTGACGGGGGCGGGGTTCCGGGTGTCGGTGTTGACGGACGAGGAGTTGACGGCCGCGGTGGCGACCTCGGCGGGCGCCCATCCGTTGGTGACGGCTCAGGCGGGGCGTACGGAGGTGCCGCAGCGGCGCACCGAGGAGTCGAGTCGTAGTTGGCGGTGTGACAACGGCCGCCACACGGCGTACTGGATACGCCGTTGGCCGCCGTTGGGCGGTACGGGTGAGCCGTTGACGGCGGTGGTGGCGCGGCTCACGGCGGTGCCGGCGCTGGCGACCACGTTCAGTCTGACGTTGGACGGGGGCGGTCGGGACGTGGGGGTGCGGGGGCACCTCAGGGTCTCGGGTCGTACGGAGAGCGAGTTGACGGCGGCCCGCCGGGCGTTGGAGCAGACGGCGCGCGAGGCCCGGGTGGGGCTGGCGCGGTTGGACCGGGAGCAGTTGCCGGGCGTGTTGGCCACGTTGCCGTTGGGGGGTGTGCGCTGATGGGTGCCGTCCCGCCGGAGCAGGTCACGCGGGGGTCGCGCGCGTGGTTGCGGTCGGGGCTCGGAATGCTGGGTCCCCGGCACCAGCGGCATGCGCTGTCCGTGGAGCAGTTCGACGCGTTGGCGCTGCCGGTGGGCGACGACGGGGTGGTGATCGGGGTGGATGCGCAGGACCAGCCCGCGGTGCTGAGCGTGAACCGGCCGACGCCGTACGACGTGGTGCTCATCGGCGGGTTGTGGACCGCGCAGGTGTTGGCGCTGCGCATCGCGGCGACGGGTGTCCGGGTGGCGGTCGAGACGGGTCGGGCGCAGATGTGGACGGGGCTCGCGCAGGCGGCCGGCGGCGCGGTGCAGTGCGTGGCGTTGCACGGGGTGGGCAAGGTCCCTCCCCAGGGTGCGACGGCGGGCCAACCGGTGGTGGTGGTCCGGGACTGCGGGATGCGGCCGCCGCGCGGACGGGTGGTGTCGGCGCCGTGGCAGTCGGTGGTGACGTTGCTGCCGTATCTGAGCCCGGTGGCCCCGCGGTTGATGCGGCAGGCCCGGCTGGTGGGGGTGCAGCGGGTGTCACCGGACGAGGCGGCGGAGATCGGGCGGGTCCTGGCGCTGCCCCGCGAGGACGTGGCGTCGCTGCCGAACCTCGCGGACGGGGTGACGCTGTGGTGCGCGGACCGGAGCCGTCACTACGTGATGACGCGCCCGACGGACATCGAGGAGGGGCTGCTCGGTCTGGCCCGCCGTATGGATTGATCGGGTGGCGACCGATCGGGTACGGATTCACCCCGTGTTGACGTCGTGTTGACGTGGCGTTGACCGTGTGACGGGCCGGCCGGCGGTCGGACGTCCGACTGGTCGGGCGTGAGAACCCTCGTCGGCGCGGGAAGGCTGTCGGTGCGGGGACCGGTACTGGTGTTCTCGGGCTGACGCGATCGGGCGGTCACCCCGGGGGGTCTTTCGGGACCGTGACGAATGTGCCACGTCCGACCCACCCGATCGGGCCGGGACTTGACCCGGTTTGCCCGCATACCGGGTGGGTGGGGCGGCGGTTGCCGATCTGCGGCGGGGGCACGGGTCGTGGTGGGGCGGTGGACGGGCCTGCCGTACCGACGCTTCGGGTGATTAGGCTGGGACCGGGCGCGTCTTCGCATCCCCTTGCGCGGTCGAGAGCGGCCCGGGGAAGGCCCGGCGGACCGGCGGCGAGGTCCGGACCCGGGAACGACGCCCGCCATCGCGGCAAGCAGGGTGCTCGACCACACCAGGAGGAATTGTGAACAGCGATCGGGACGGGAAGCGCGGGGGCTGGGCCACACCCGACGATGACCAGTCCGACGCCGAGTCCGCCGTCGAGGCGACGGGCGAGTTCACCATCGACTACGCCCCTCCTGCCTGGTACACGCAGAACTCCTCGGGGAGCGCGGGTGAGACTCCTTCGCCCTCCCCGGGCACGCCGCCGCCCGTGCCCGCCGCGCCCCCTGTGGTTCCCCCCGTCCCCCCTGCCGCCGAGTCGCCCGTGCTGCCGTCCCAGACGCCGCGGGAGCCGTCCTCCGGGGCCTACGCACCACCGCCGCCCACCGGTTCGGCCCTGCCGTTGCCGCCCCCGCCGGGCATCGGGGCGTCCACCGGCGCCCTGGTGCCGGGGTTGCCGCTCGGTTCGGGGTTCCAGCCGGCGACGCCTGAGCCCGCGGTGCCCGTCGCCTCCTCCGAGCCCGCCGGGGCTCCGCCCGCCGGAGCCGACGGCAGCCGGGCGGACGCCGGCGGTGACCGTGACGGCGACCTGGAGAGCGGGGCGACGATGCGGATCTCCGTCACCGCGCTGAAGCGGGAGTTGGCGGAACGCCCCGACCCGGCCGACGGATCGGACGCCGTTCCGTCCGACGACGTGCCCGCCCCGGCCACCACGGCCGCGGGGGCCGACGGCGGGGAGGACGTTCCGGCGCGGGACGAGGCCCCCGACGACGCACGGCCCGAGACGGCGTCCGTGGCCGAGTCCGGGACCGGGCCCGAGGTCGGGTCCGAGACCGGGTCCGGGGCGGGGTCCGGGTCCGGGGACGCCGAAGCAGTGGTCGACGCCGCCACCGGCACGGACGGCAGCGTCCCCGCGGCCGTGCCCGACGTGGTGCCGCAGGACGGCCCGCCCGGCGACGCGCCCGCAGCCCCGCAAGCGGCTCCGGCCGCGGGCGTACCGCCCCAGTGGACGTCACCACCCGCTCAGCAGGGGGCGCTCCCCCCGCTGCCGCCGGCGTTCCGGGCGGCCGCCCCCGGCGGCCCGGCCGGACCGTGGCCCACGCCGGACACCCCGGCAGCCCCGACGCCGCCGGCCGCTCCGGCCGCTCCGGCCGCTCCGGCCGCCTCGTCACCGCCCGCCGCGCCCGCTCCGGCACCGGCACCGGCACCGGCACCGGCACCGGCACCGGCACCAGTGCAGCAGCCCGCCGTCGCCCCGCAGGCGCCGCAGGGCGTACCGGGGGTCTGGGGCCGTCCCACCGCGCCGGGCACACCGGACGCGCAGGGAACGCCGGGGGCCGTGGGCGGCCACCCAGTACCCGGGGGCTACGGGTTCCCCCAGCCCCCCGTACCCCAGGTGCCCCCCGCACCGCCGACCTCCGCGCCCCTGGCTCCGCAGTCGCCTCAGACGCCTCAGTCACCTCAGACACCTCAAGTAGCCCAGCCGTCCCAGGCGCTACCGGCGCCCCAGCAGCAACCGGGCCCCGCCCTGCCCGCTCCGCACCAGTTGCCCGACCCGCAGGCACCGGGATTCCCCCAGCAGGGGTACCCGCAGCCGTACGCCCAGGACGCTCCGCAACCGCCCGCCGGCGGTTACGGCTTCCCCCAACAGCCGCCCGCCCACCCCGGGGTCCAGCAGCCCGGTCCTGGCGCGCCGGCGGCGTCCTACCCGCAACCGTTGCCCCAGGAGAACCCGCAGGTCCCGCCCTCCCCGTACGGTCAGCAGCCGGTCGATCCGCGGGCCGGCGCAGCGTGGCCGCAGCCGCTCCAGCACGACCAGCGCGAGCGGACCTCGCCCGGCGCCCCGCTCGGGTACACGGCCGCGGTGGAGTTGTCCTCCGACAGGCTGCTCAACAGCAAGAAGCAGCGGGCGAAGAGCAGCAGGCCGGTCGGCGGCGGTTCACGGTTCCGGCTGGGCGGCAAGAAGGAGGAGGCGGAGCGTCAGCGCAAGCTCCAACTCATCCGCACGCCCGTGCTGTCCTGCTACCGCATCGCCGTCATCAGTCTGAAGGGCGGTGTCGGGAAGACGACCACGACGACCGCGCTCGGGTCGACGCTGGCCAGCGAGCGGCAGGACAAGATCCTGGCGATCGACGCCAACCCGGACGCGGGCACCCTCGGGCGCCGGGTCCGGCGGGAGACCGGTGCGACCATCCGTGACCTGGTGCAGGCGATCCCGTACCTGCACTCGTACATGGACATCCGGCGGTTCACCTCGCAGGCGTCCTCCGGGCTGGAGATCATCGCCAACGACGTGGACCCGGCGGTGTCCACGACGTTCAACGACGAGGACTACCGGCGGGCGATCGACGTGCTCGGCCGGCAGTACCCGATCGTGCTGACGGACTCCGGTACGGGTCTGCTGTACAGCGCGATGCGCGGGGTGCTGGACCTCGCCGACCAGCTCATCATCGTCTCGACGCCGTCGGTGGACGGGGCGAGCAGTGCGAGCACCACGCTGGACTGGCTCTCCGCGCACGGGTACGCGGAGTTGGTGGCCCGTTCGGTGACCGTGATCTCCGGGGTGCGGGAGACCGGGAAGATGATCAAGGTGGAGGACATCGTCAGCCACTTCCAGACGCGCTGCCGGGGTGTCGTCGTCGTGCCCTTCGACGAGCACCTCGCGGCGGGGGCCGAGGTCGACCTCGACATGATGCGCCCCAAGGTCCGTGAGGCGTACTTCAACCTGTCGGCGCTCGTCGCGGAGGACTTCGCGCGCGCCCAGCAGGTCCAGGGCCTGTGGACCTCGGACGGGAACCCGCCGCCGCAGCTCGCCCCGCCCATGCCGGGTCCGGGCCAGCCCGCCGTTCCCGGCCAGCCGTCCGTCCCGGAGCAGCCGGGCTTCCCCGGTCAGCAGCCCGTTCCGGGCCACCCGGCGCCCCCTCCCGTGCAGCAGGGCTTCCCGGGCCGGCCCGGTGTTCCCGGTCAGCCGTACCCGCAGCAGGCGCCCGGCGCGCCCGGTGCCGCGTACGGCTGGCCGCAGCAGCCCGCGCCCGGGCAGCAGCCGCCGGTCGCGGGGCAGCCGCCCGTTCCCGGCCAGCCGTACCCGGCACCGGGTCAGCCCGGCGGGTACGGGTTCCCGCCGGGGCAGCCCGCGGGGACCCCACCGGTCGCGCCGGCAGCGGCACCGGTGCCCGGACCGTGGCCGGGGCACCCGGCCGCCGCGCCGCTCCCGGAGCAGCAGTCGGCGGACGGCCCGGCCGACGCGCGGCCGAACCTCCCGGGCGCTCCGGACGGCCCGCCCCCGGCGCCCCCCACGGGCTCCGGCCAGTAGGGTCCGCCCGCGCACGACGGACCGCGCGCACGTACCGCCCCGAGGTCCCGCCCCGACGTTCCGGAGCGGGACCTCCGGCATGCCGGGGACATCATCACCCCCGGCGCGCGCCCACCCACAGGGCGCGCACGACGCACCGCGCGCCGCCCGGTCGGCCCCGTGCACGCGCTTCACCCCGATGCGCCCCGGTACACGTTTGCGCAGGCCATGGGGGGTACGCGGGGATGGCGGTCGTTGACCCGGGGTCCGGGCGCTGATAGACACGCCTGATCCCCCGCCCGCTGTCACATCATCACTCCACAGCCTTCCTCCCCCCTCCTGCTGTTTCTTCCTTCAGCTCCTTCCTCCCTCGAACCTCCCTGCGATCCTCCGTTCCCCCGCGAGCCCTGACGCGAGGTCACGAACCATGGAGCCCGAGCCGCCCGGACCAGCCCCCTCCCCCACGCCACCCGCCACCCGCCGGACGCTTCCGGTCACCGTCCGCTGCGCGTTGCGCGGCGCCGCCCTGGCCGCCTCGCTCGCCCTGCTGTCCGCGACGGTGGCCCCGGCCGCGTCGACGCCCGCGGTGACGACGGACGCCGCCGCCGCCGAGCGCGGGGGGCCGCCCCGGACGCTGAAGGTCGCCGTGTCGCAGAGCGTCGACTCGCTGAACCCGTTCCTCGCCTCACGGCTCATCAGCACCAGCGTGCACCGGCTGATGTACGAGTACCTCACCAACTACGACCCGGTGGACAACCGCACCGTGCCCGGCCTCGCGACCTCGTGGCGGCCGTCCGCCGACAAGCTCACCTGGACGTACACGATCCGTTCCGACGCCCGCTGGTCGGACGGGGTGCCGGTGACCGCCGACGACGTGGCGTGGACGTTCCGGACGATGATGACCGACGAGGCGGCGGGCGCCGCGAACGGCAGTTACGTCGGCAACTTCCGCGAGGTCACCGCGCGGAGCCCCACCGTCCTGGTGATCACGCTGCGCACCCCCCAGGCGACGATGACCGCCCTGGACGTGCCGATCGTGCCCCGGCACGTCTGGGAGAAGACGGGTGACGTCGTGGGCGTCACCAACGACGACGGCTTCCCGGTCGTCGGCAGCGGACCGTTCGTCCTGGTCGACTACGAGCCCGACAGCTACGTACGGCTCCGGGCCAACCCCGACTTCTGGCGGGGCGCGCCCGGTTTCGACGAGTTGCTGCTCACGTACTACAAGGACGGTGACGCGGCGGTGGCCGCGCTGCGCAAGGGGGAGGTCTCGTTCGTCCAGGGCCTGACGCCGGCCCAGGCGAGGTCGCTGGCCGACGAACCGCACATCACCGTGAACGACGCGCCGGGCCGTCGCTTCTACGCCCTGGCCACCAACCCGGGGGCCCGCACCCGGGACGGGCGGCGCTTCGGTGACGGGCACCCCTCGCTCCTGGACCCGCGGGTGCGGCGGGCCCTGTTCATGGCGGTGGACCGGGACGCGCTGGTCGACCGGGTGTTCCAGGGGCACGCGGTCCGCGGCGAGGGGTACCTCCCGCCGCGTTTCGCCGCCTACCACTGGCGGCCGTCCGCGGAGCAGCGCGTGCCCCACGACCCGGCGGGGGCGGCCCGGCTGCTGGACCGGGCCGGGTACCGCAAGAACGCCGACGGGCAGCGGATCGGGGCGGACGGGGAGCCGATCACGTACCGCGTGCTGTGTCACGCCACCGACCCCAACGACAAGGCGATCGGTCGCTACCTCCAGGAGTGGTACGCCGAGTTGGGGATCGGGGTGGAGGTCGAGTGCCTGGACAACGTCACCGATCCCTGGACGGCCGGCGAGTACGACCTGGCCTTCGACGGCTGGTCGGTCAACCCCGACCCCGACTTCGTCCTGGCCCTGCACACCTGTGCCGCGCTCCCCGAGTCCCCGGGGGTGCCGGGCGCCACGGACAACTTCCTCTGCGACCGGCGCTACGACGAGCTGTACGCACGCCAACTCGCCGAGTACGAACCCGACCGGCGCGCCGAGTTGGTGCGGCAGATGCAGTCGCGGCTGTACGACACCGGGTACATGAACGTGCTGGCGTACCCGAACGCCGTGGAGGCGTACCGGTCGGACCGGATCGGTTCGATCACGACGATGCCCGCCGCCGCGGGCAACATCTACGGTCAGGACGGTTACTGGAGTTGGTGGTCGGCGACCCCGGCGCGGCCCTACCGGCCGGACGGGGGCGCGGCCCCAGGTCGGGTGCTGGTCGGGCTCGCCGCGACGGGTGCGGTCCTCGCCTGCGGCGCGGGAGCCGTGGCGCTGCGCCGCCGGGCCACGGTGGACGACCGTGAGTAGCGCACCGGGGCTGCTGGGGGCGCCGGGGCGGTCCCGTACGGGGCGTCCGGGGGCGGCGGCCTCCGGGTACGCCCGGTACGCGGCGGGCCGACTGGCGGGCGCGGCGGTGTCGCTGCTGGCCGTGCTGGTGACCGGGTTCTTCCTGTTCCGGCTGGTCCCCGGCGATCCGGTGAAGTTCATGACCGGTGGGCGTCCGGTGTCGGCGGAACAACTGGCCGCCTACCGGAGCGAGTTCGGACTCGACCTGCCGTGGTGGCAGCAGTTCACGGACTACTGCGGACGGGCGCTGACGGGTGACCTCGGCTCGTCGTACCAGTTCCGCACGCCGGTGCTCGACAAGATCGTGGAGGCACTGCCGAACACCTTGCTGCTGACGGGTACGGCGTTCGCCCTGTACACGGCCCTCGGGGTGTTCCTGGGTACGCGTGCGGCCTGGCGCCGGGGCGGTCCCGGCGACCGGTTCCACACCGGGCTGGCGTTGACCTTGTACTCGGTGCCGTCGTTCTGGCTGGGGCTGCTGCTGATCGTCGTCTTCTCGGTGGGCGCCGGGCCGGTGCCGGGGCTGTTCCCCACGGGCGGGATGGAGTCGGGCACCTCGCAGGGCGTCGGGTACGTGCTGGACGTCGCGCACCACCTGGTGCTGCCGGTGGTCACCCTGGTCGCGGTGGAGTACGGGCAGACCCTGCTGGTGACCCGGTCGGCGCTGCTGGACGAGGTGGACGCCGACTACCTGACCACGGCCCGCGCCAAGGGCCTGCGGGACGTGCACGTCCGCCGACGGCACGCGGTGCCGAACGCGGCGCTGCCGACGGTCACCCTGGTCTTCGTCAACCTGGGGCGGGTCGTCGCGGGCACCATCCTGGTGGAGACGGTGTTCTCCTGGCCGGGTCTGGGCGGACTGTTCTACCAGGCGCTCAGCGTGCCCGACCTGCCGCTGGTCCAGGGGCTGTTCCTGGTGTTCGCGGCGGCCGTGATCCTGATGAACACGGTGGCCGACCTGATCTGTCCGTTCCTCGATCCCCGGGTGGGCCGATGACCGTGCGCACCGACACCGTCCTGCCGCCGCCGGGACGCGCACCCGGCCCGCGGGCCCTCGCCCGGAAACGGCGGCGTGAGAGCGCCGCCCGGTTCTGGCGCCGCTACCGCGCCCACCGCTCGGGGGTGCTGGGGCTCCTCGCCCTGGTGTTGTGCGGACTGCTCGCGCTGACCGCCCCGTGGACCGTGGGGGACGAGGTGCGCAGTGTGACGCGGGCGACGGGCGGGCCGATGGAGGGGCCGAGCGCCGCGTTCTGGCTGGGCACCGACCAGTTCGGGCGGGACCTGTTCGGGTTGCTGGTGTGGGGTGCGCGGGTGTCGCTGATGGTGGGGCTGCTGGCGGCGGTGCTGTCGGTGGCGATCGGTGCGCTGGTGGGGATCACGGCGGGGCACTTCCGGGGCTGGTACGGGACGGTGGCGATGCGGGTCACGGACTGGTTCCTGGTGATGCCGACGCTGGTCCTGGCGATCGCGCTGGCCACCGTGCTGTCCCGTTCGCTGGGCACCGTCGTGCTGGCGATCGGGGTGACGACCTGGCCGACCACGGCCCGGTTGGTGCGGGCGCAGACGATGGCCGTGGAGTCCCGCCCGTACATCGAACGGGCCCGGGCGCTCGGCGGCGGGCACCGGCACGTCATGGTGCGGCACGTGGTGCCGAACGTGCTGCCGCTGGTGCTGGCGCAGACCACGCTCGGCATCTCGGGGGCGATCCTCGCCGAGGCCACGCTGGCGTTCCTGGGGCTCGGCGATCCCACGGTCACGTCCTGGGGCGGAATGCTCCAGGACGCGCGGGAGGCGGGGGCGGTCAGCGCGGGCCACTGGTGGTACCTGGTGCCGCCGGGCCTGGCCATCGCGGCGGTGGCGCTGGCGTTCACGCTCTGCGGGCGCGCCGTCGAGTCGGTACTGAACCCGAGGTCGGGAGCGGCACGATGAGCGGACCCCTGCTCCAGGTGCGGGACCTGACGGTGACCTACCCGGGCGGGTCGGCGGCCGTGCGCGGGGTGGACCTCTCGCTGGCGGCGGGCCAGCGGCTGGGGATCGCCGGTGAGTCGGGGTGCGGCAAGTCGACCCTGGCACTGGCCCTGCTGCGGCTGCTGCCGACCGGGACGGTGACGCGGGGCACGGTCCTGCTCGACGGCGAGGACGTGCTGACCATGCGGTGGGGGCGGCTGCGGGCGGTGCGCTGGGCGGGCGCGTCGATCGTCTTCCAGGGGGCGATGCACTCGTTGAACGCGGTGCGTCGGATCGGCGACCAGATCGCCGAACCGGTCCTGCTGCACCACCGGGCGAGCCCCGCGCAGGCCCGGCGACGGGCGGGGGAACTCCTCGAACAGGTCGGTCTGCCGGCCGGCCGGGCGCACGCCTACCCGCACGAGCTGTCCGGCGGTCAACGTCAACGGGTCATGATCGCGATGGCGCTGGCCTGCGATCCACGGCTGATCGTGGCGGACGAGCCGACGACCGCGCTGGACGTGATGGTGCAGGCCCAGGTCCTCGACCTGTTGGACGGCCTGGTCACGGACCGCGGACTCGGGCTGATCATGATCAGCCATGATCTGGCGGTGCTCGCGGACCGTTGCGACCGGCTGGCGGTGATGTACGCGGGCCGGATCGTCGAGGAGGGCCCGGCGCGCCGGGTCCACGAGGACCCGTTGCACCCCTACGGGAGGGCGTTGGCGGGGTCGTTCCCGCGGATCGGCGATCCGGCTTCCCGGTTCGCGCCCCGGGGGCTGCCGGGTGATCCTCCCGATCCGGCGGCGCTCCCGTCCGGCTGTGCGTTCCGGCCCCGGTGCCCGGTGGCCCTCGACGGCTGCGAACGGGACGACCCCGCGCTGCGGGAGGCCGACGGCACGCCGGACCTCGACGTCGGGGCGCGCCGGGCGGCCTGTGTGCTGATCGGGGTCGGCGGGGTGCCGGGCCCGGGGGCGGTCCCCGCGCTGGAGGGCCGCCCGATGGACGGAACCGACGGGGCGGACGGGGTCGGTGGTACCGGGCCGCTGGTGGGTGGACCGGACGCGCCGGGACCCGAGCCCGAGGACGGAGTGAGGAGCGGAACCACCCCATGAACGACCACCCCGTGAACGACCAGCCCAGAGGCGACCAGCCCGTGAACGACGCCCTGCTCAGCGCCCGGGGCCTGCACGTGGTCTTCCCCGGCCGCCCGGGCGCGGCCGGGGCCCGCGCCGTCGACGGAGTGGACCTCGACGTCCACCGCGGCGAGATCGTGGCCCTGGTCGGCGAGTCCGGCTGTGGCAAGTCGACGCTCGCCCGGACCCTGCTCGGCCTGGTGCGCCCCACCTCAGGCACCGTCGGCTACGCCGGGGCGCCGCTGGCGTACGGCGGACGGGCCCTCAAGGCGTACCGTGCACGGGCCCAGTTGGTGCTCCAGGACCCGAGCGGCTCGCTGAACCCCCGGCACACGGTGTACGAAGCGGTGGCCGAGGGGCTGCGCATCCACCGGTACGGGGGCGACGAGCGGGCCGCGGTGACGGGAGCCCTGTCCCGGGCCGGGCTACGACCGCCGGAACGCTTCCTCCTGCGCTACCCGCACGAACTCTCGGGCGGCCAGCGACAGCGCGTGGTGATCGCGGGGGCCCTGGTCCTGGAACCCGAACTCCTCGTCGCCGACGAGCCGGTGGCCTCCCTGGACGCCTCCGTGCGCGGGGAGATCCTGGCCCTGCTGCTGCGGCTGCGGTCCGAACTCGGGCTGTCCGCACTGGTGGTGACGCATGACCTGGGCCTGGCGTGGAACATCGCCGACCGGGTGGCGGTGATGTACCTGGGCCGGATCATCGAGACGGGACCCGTGGAGCGGGTGCTGACGACTCCTCAGCACCCGTACACCCAGGCCCTGTTGTCCGTGCTGCCGGAGACGCCCGGGGCGGCGGTCGTGCTGTCCGGTGAGCCGCCGGACCCGGCCCGCGTCCCCGCGGGTTGCCGGTTCCACGTGCGCTGTCCGGTCCTCGCGGACGGCCGGGCCGAACGCGCGGGCGTGTCCCGGTCCTGCCGGACCCGCGACCTCCCGGTACTGACCGCCACGGCGACCCGTACCGCGTGCCACTGGGCGGACACCCGCCCCGGCTAGGACGGACCGGCTAGGACGCCTCGGCGATCAGCGTCTTCGACTGCCGGACGTCCTCCGCCATCGCGACCAGCAGGTCGTCGATGGTCTCGAACTTGACCATGCCCCGCACGTACGCCAGGAAGTCGACGGCGACGTGCAGCCCGTACAGGTCCAGGTCGACCCGGTCGATGGCGTACGCCTCCACCGTGCGGGCGGTGCCGTCGAAGGTGGGGTTGGTGCCCACCGAGATCGCCGCGGGCATCGACTCGTCCCCGACCTGGAGCCATCCCGCGTACACCCCGTCCGCGGGGATCGCGGTGTGCGGCAGCGTCTCCACGTTCGCGGTGGGGTAGCCCAGCTCACGGCCGCGCTGGGCGCCGCGGACGACGACGCCCTCGACGCGGTGCGGACGGCCGAGGATCTCCGCCGCGCCCGCCACGTCGCCCTCGGCGACCAGCCGCCGGGTGAGGGTGGACGAGAAGGGTTCGCCGCCGCCCGCCTCCCCGGTGACGCACAGGTCGATGACCTCGACGGCGTAGTCGTACGTTCCGCCCAGCTCGGACAGGAGGGCGACGTTCCCGGCGGCGCGGTGGCCGAACCGGAAGTTGGGGCCCTCGACGACGGCCCGTGCGTGCAGCTTGTCGACGAGCACCTTGACCACGAAGTCCGCGGGCGACAGCCGGGAGAACTCGGTGGTGAACGGCAGGATCAGCAGGGCGTCGACGCCAAGCTCCGCCATCAGTTCGGCGCGGCGGTGGTGCGGGGCGAGCAGCGGGGGGTGGCTACCGGGTCGGACGACCTCGCTGGGGTGCGGGTCGAAGGTGACGACGACGGAGGGGACGCCCAGCTCCCGGGCGCGGGCCACGGTACGGCCGATGATCAGCTGATGCCCGCGGTGGACCCCGTCGTAGGACCCGATCGTGACGACGCTGCGCCCCCAGTCCTCGGGGATGTCCTCCAAGCCACGCCAGCGCTGCACTGTGCCGCTCCTTGTCGCATTCCTGGTCTCACCTGTGGCGGTCCGGCGACCGCGGTCCTGGCCGGATCCGCGCACGCGTCGGATCCGCAGGTCTAAGAGTGCCATGCCCCTCACGCGCAGTCGGCATCGGCATCCGCCGCGGGCGGGACGCGACCCCGGCGGGTCGGTCCGCGCCCCGGCGGTCCGGACGGGGGCGTCGCCGTCGTCAGGCGAAGACGGCCAGGCTCTTCGCCTTGCCCCGGGATTCCTCCACCAGCACGATGAACCGGCCGTCGGAGTCGTACACCCCGACCGCGCCCGCTCCGGCGTACTCGTCGGGCATCTCCAGCCGCACTCCGTTGAGCAGCAGCTTGGCGCGCCGGGTGTCGACGTCCCAGCGGGGGAACGCGGCGGCGGCGGCCTCGGCGACCGGCATGACGGTGAGTTCGCGCTGGAGGTCGTCGAGGGTCCGGGCGGAGTCCAGCTTGTAGGGGCCGACCCGGGTGCGGCGCAGCGCGGTGAGGTGTCCGCCGACGCCCAGCGCGGCCCCGAGGTCCCGGGCGAGCGCCCGGATGTACGTCCCGGAGGAGCACACCACGGAGACGACGAGGTCCAGCACGGGCGTGCCGTCCTCGGCGACGGCCGGTCGGACGTCGTACACGGCGAACGACGACACGGTGACGGGGCGGGCGGGGATCTCGAAGTCCTCGCCCTCCCGGGCCCGCTTGTAGGAGCGCTTGCCGTCGATCTTGATGGCGCTGACCTTGGACGGGACCTGCATGATGTTCCCGGTCAGCACGGCGACCTCGGCGTCGATGGCCTCGCGGGTCACCTCGGAGGCCGGGGTGGAGGTCAGGACGTCGCCCTCGGCGTCGTCGGTGACGGTGTCCTGGCCGAGCCGGATGGTGCCGAGGTACTCCTTCTCGGTGAGCGCGAGGTGCCCGAGGAGCTTGGTCGCGCGCTCGACGCCGAGGACGAGGACGCCGGTGGCCATGGGGTCGAGGGTTCCGGCGTGGCCGACCCGCCGGGTGCGGGCGATGCCGCGCATCTTGGCGACCACGTCGTGCGAAGTGAAGCCCGACGGCTTGTCCACGATGACGAGGCCGTCGGGCACTGGGGGCTTGCTGGTCATGCTCGGGAGACGCCGCCGTTCTGCTCGTCGTCCCCGTCGGCGGACGCCTCGGGGGCCTCAGGAGCCTCGGGGGCGTCGGGCGCCGCGTCCTCGTCGGCGGGCTTGCGGTAGGGGTCGGCCCCGCCCGCGTAGGTGGCGCCCGCGGAGGTCTCGCGGACCTTCGCGTCGGACGCCCGGGCCCGGTCGAGGAGGCCCTCGATGGTGCGGGCGGTGTCGGGGAGCGCGTCGGCGACGAAGGTGAGGGTCGGGGTGAACTTCACGCCCGCGGCGCGGCCCACCTCGGAGCGGAGCACGCCCTTGGCGCTCTCCAGCCCGGCCGCGGCGGCGGCCCGCTCCTCGTCGTCCCCGTACACGGTGTAGAAGACGGTCGCTTCCCGCAGGTCACCGGTGACCCGGGTGTCGGTGATGGTGACATGGGTGCCCAGCCGGGGGTCCTTGATCCCACGCTGGAGCTTCTGGGCCACCACCTCCCGGATGAGGTCCGCCAGCCTCTTAGCCCGCGCGTTGTCGGCCACTGGTCCGTCTCCTTCTTGAAAACCTTGCGTGTGCTGCTCGTACTGGGTCGGCCGGTCCTCGTGGGGCCGACCGTGTCGTGGGGACGCGGCTGCGTCAGTCGTCGTCCCGGTGGAGCCTGCGCCGTACGGACAGGAGTTCCACTTCCGGCCGTCCCGCAACCAGCCTTTCGCAGCTGTCGAGGAGCTCGGCCAGGTGCCCGGTGTCCCCGGACACCGCCGCGAGACCGATCTCGGCCCTGCGGTGGAGGTCCTGGTTGCCGGTCTCCGCGACGCTCACCGCGTGCGTGCGTCGGAGTTCCGCGACGATCGGCCGTACCAGTGAACGCTTCTCCTTGAGCGAGTGGACGTCGCCGAGGAGCAGATCGAAGGACAGGGTCCCCACGTACATGTGTGTCCGGATGTCCCGCCGGTTCGGGTTCAAGGGCCGTGCCGCCCGTGCGGCGGGCCCGGCGGCCCCGCCGATCGCACGGCGGGGACACCTGAACCGTACACGCGACGGCCGGGGCCGATCGACGGGATTTCCCCCGTCGACCGGCCCCGGTCCGGACGCACGGGCCGCCCGGCGGGAAGCCGGGCGACCACCGGGCGCACTAGGCGCGCGGCTTCTCGCGCATCTCGTACGTCGCGATGACGTCGTCGACCTTGATGTCGTTGAAGTTGCCGAGGTTGATACCGCCCTCGAACCCTTCGCGGATCTCGGTGACGTCGTCCTTGAAGCGGCGCAGGCCCTCGATGTTGAGGCTCTCCGCGATGACCTTGCCGTCGCGGAGCAGGCGGGCCTTGGTGTTGCGCTTGACCTCGCCGGACCGGATGAGGACACCCGCGATGTTGCCCAGCTTGGACGAGCGGAAGACCTCGCGGATCTCCGCCGTGCCCAGCTCGACCTCTTCGAACTCCGGCTTGAGCATGCCCTTGAGGGCCGCTTCGATCTCTTCGATCGCCTGGTAGATGACCGAGTAGTAGCGGACGTCCACGCCTTCGCGCTCGGCCATCTGCTGTGCCCGCCCGGCGGCGCGCACGTTGAAGCCGATCACGATGGCGTCCGAGCCCATCGCCAGGTCGATGTCGGACTCCGTGACCGCACCGACGCCGCGGTGCAGCACCCGGATGTCGACCTCTTCGCCGACGTCGAGCTGGAGCAGCGAGGACTCCAGGGCCTCGACCGAACCGGACGCGTCGCCCTTGATGATGAGGTTGAGCTGCTGGATCTCGCCGGCCTTGAGCACCTTGTCCAGGTCCTCCAGGGAGACGCGACGCACCCGCTTGGCGAAGGCCGCGTTGCGCTCGCGCGCCGCACGCTTCTCCGCGATCTGGCGGGCCGTGCGGTCCTCGTCGACGACGATGAAGTTGTCGCCGGCGCCGGGGACGTTGGTGAGACCCAGGACCTGCACCGGGGTGGAGGGACCGGCCTCGTCGAGGGTGTTGCCCTGGTCGTCGTGCATGGCACGGACCCGACCGTAGGCGTCACCGACGACCATGGTGTCGCCGACCCGCAGCGTTCCGCGCTGGACCAGGACGGTCGCGGTGGCACCGCGGCCCCGGTCGAGACGGGCCTCGATCGCGATGCCCTGTGCGTCCTGCTCCGGGTTGGCGCGCAGGTCGAGCGAGGCGTCGGCGGTGAGGACGACGGCCTCCAGCAGGCTGTCGATGTTCAGGCCCTGCTTGGCGGAGATGTCGACGAACATGGTGTCGCCGCCGTACTCCTCGGCCACCAGACCGAACTCGGTGAGCTGGCCGCGCACCTTGGTCGGGTCGGCGCCCTCGACGTCGATCTTGTTGACCGCGACCACGATCGGCACCTCGGCCGCCTTGGCGTGGTTCAGCGCCTCGATCGTCTGGGGCATCACACCGTCGTTGGCCGCCACCACGAGGATCGCGATGTCGGTCGACTTGGCACCGCGGGCACGCATGGCGGTGAACGCCTCGTGGCCCGGGGTGTCGATGAAGGTGATGCGACGGTCGTCGCCGTTGACCTCGGTCGCGACCTGGTAGGCACCGATGTGCTGGGTGATGCCGCCGGCCTCGCCCGCGATGACGTTCGTCTTGCGGATGGCGTCGAGCAGTCGGGTCTTTCCGTGGTCGACGTGACCCATGACGGTGACGACCGGCGGACGCGAGACGAGGTTCTCCTCGCCGCCCTCGTCCTCGCCGAACTCCAGGTCGAAGGACTCCAGGAGCTCGCGGTCCTCCTCCTCGGGGCTGACGACCTGGACGACGTAGTTCATCTCCTCGGCCAGCATGACCAAGGTGTCGTCGGAGACCGACTGGGTCGCGGTGACCATTTCACCGAGGTTCATCATGACCGCGACGAGCGACGCCGGGTTGGCGTTGATCTTCTCCGCGAAGTCGGTGAGGGACGCACCGCGCGACAGGCGAATGGTCTCGCCGTTGCCGCGGGGCAGCATCACGCCGCCGACCGACGGGGCCTGCATGGCCTCGTACTCCTGGCGCCGCTGCCGCTTCGACTTGCGACCGCGTCGGGCCGGACCGCCGGGACGACCGAAGGCGCCCTGCGTTCCACCACGGCCACCGGGGCCGCCGGGACGACCGCCGAAGCCGGGACGGCCACCGCCGCCACCGAAGCCGCCGCCACCGCCGCCGCCACCGGGACGACCGGCGAAACCGCCGCCACCACCGGGACGGGCACCGCCGCCGCCACCGCCGGGACGACCGGCGAAGCCGCCGCCGCCACCGGGACGACCGCCGCCGCCACCCGGACGGGCACCGGCACCGGGACCGCGACCGCCACCCGGGCCACCGCCGGGGCGGGGACCGGCAGCCGGACGCTGCGGCATCATGCCGGGGTTCGGACGGTTGCCGCCGGGGCCGCCGCCGGGACGCGGGGCCTGCGGACGGGGCATGCCGCCCGGAGTGGGACGCGCACCGCCGGGACCGGCCTGGGGACGGGGACCGCCCTGACCGGCGCCCTGGGGACGCGGGGCGCCACCGGGAGCACCGCCGCCGGGACGCGGGGCGCCACCGGGACGGGGCGTCTGGGGACGCGCCATGCCGGTGGAACCACCGGACGTGAACGGGTTGTTGCCCGGACGCGGGCCCGCGGGGCGGGCACCGGGACGCGGGGCCTGGCCGCCGGGGCGTGCGCCCTGGCCGCCGGGACGCGGGGCACCGGAACGGTCGCCGCCGCGCGGCTGTCCGCCCTGGCCACCCTGTCCGCCCTGACCGGCGGGGCCGCCGGGGCGACCGCCGGGACGCGGACCGTCGCCGGGGCGGTTGCCCTGGCGGGGAGCGTCGGCGGGACGTGCGGGCGCCGCCGGGGGCGCCGTGAACTCGGGGACTCCCGGTGCGGGCGCGGCCGGAGCGGCCGGCGCGGGGCGCGGGGCCGGCTTCTGGGCCGGGGCGGGCCGCGGGCCGGGGGCCGGCGCGGCGGGACGCTCCGCGGCGGGCGGCTTGGGGGCCGCCGGGCGCGGCGGACCCGGACGTGCGGCCGGCGCGGCACCGGGGGTCGCCTGACCCGTCGGAGCCGGAGTCGACGAAGGCGCCGCCGGCATCGGGGGCCGCGGCGTTGCCTTCCTGGGGGCCGAGGGCTTCGCGCCGGACCTGCCGGAGCCACCGCCCTGGAATGCGTCAGTCAGTTTGCGTACGACGGGCGCCTCGATCGTCGAGGACGCCGAACGTACGAATTCACCGAGTTCTTGGAGCTTGGCCATGACGACCTTGCTCTCTACTCCGAACTCCTTGGCGAGCTCGTATACCCGGACCTTAGCCACTTCGCTCCTTTGAGGTCCGGGTTACGCCGGACCGTCGCTACTTCATGGGCGTACTCATCGCGTACTCATCGAGTGCTCATCGCAATCTCGACCTACTTCCAACTCGCGAGGTACTGGGCCGCACGGGGCTTCGCACGGCACCTGTTACGTATTACGTGGTGTCACCCGTGACCATCTGGGTCAGCGCCTGGGTGTCGAGCTGTGTCCGGGCCCGCAGGGCTCGGACGAGAGCGCGACGGCGCACCGCCAGATCGAGACAGACCGGGACGGGATGCACGTACGCACCCCGGCCGGGCAGCGTACCGCGAAGGTCGGGTACGCAGGCGTCACCCTTCTGCACGATACGCAGCAGTTCGTTCTTGGCCGCTCGCTCCCGACACCCCACACAGGTGCGTTCAGGGCGTGCGCGGGCTTGCGTCCGGCCAGACACGTTCTAGTCTACCTCCCCGTACGGACCCCATTCCTGCGGGGGCGGGCCACTCACCTGATGGTTCTCCCGCCGACACGTGCGGCGGGGCTCCGCGGGCGGGCGGTGGGCCCGCGGAGCCGCCCCTTCGTCTCAGGGGCGCCGGTACTCAGACCGGTCGGACCGGTCCGACTCGTCCGACTCCTGCTCGGTGTCCGGGCGGATGTCGATGCGCCAGCCGGTGAGGCGGGCGGCGAGGCGGGCGTTCTGGCCCTCCTTGCCGATCGCCAGTGACAGCTGGTAGTCGGGCACGATCACCCGGGCGGAGCGGGCCGCGAGGTCCACGACCTCCACCTTGGTCACCCGAGCGGGGGACAGGGCGTTGGCGACCATGTCCGCGGGGTCGTCGGACCAGTCGACGATGTCGATCTTCTCGCCGTTCAGTTCCGCCATGACGTTGCGGACCCGGCCGCCCATCGGGCCGATGCAGGCGCCCTTGGCGTTCAGTCCGGAGCGCGTCGAACGGACCGCGATCTTCGAACGGTGTCCGGCCTCGCGCGCGATCGCCGCGATCTCGACGGACCCGTCGGCGATCTCCGGCACCTCCAGCGCGAAGAGCTTCTTCACCAGGCTGGGGTGGGTGCGCGAGAGGGTGACGGAGGGACCGCGCACGCCCTTGGCCACCCGGACGACGTACGTCCGCAGCCGCATGCCGTGCGGGTACTCCTCGCCGGGCACCTGCTCCTGCACCGGCAGGATGGCTTCCAGCTTGCCGATGTCCACGAGCACGTTGCGCGGGTCGCGGCCCTGCTGGACGACACCGGTGACGATGTCTCCCTCGCGGCCCGCGTACTCGCCGAGCGTCACGTCGTCCTCGGCGTCCCGCAGTCGCTGGAGGATCACCTGCTTGGCGGTGGTCGCGGCGATCCGGCCGAAGTCCGACGGGGTGTCGTCGAACTCGCGCGCCTCCTGACCCTCCTCCAGGTCCTCGGGGTCCTCCTTCGCCCAGACGGTCACGTGACCGGTCTCGCGGTTGAGTTCCACCCGCGCGTGGCGCCGGCTTCCCTCGGTGCGGTGGTAGGCGATGAGGAGGGCCGATTCGATCGCCTCGACCAGCAAGGAGAAGGAGATCTCCTTCTCCCGCACCAAGCCCCGCAGGGCACTCATGTCGATGTCCACGACTACGCCTCCTCTTCTTCCGTGTCGTCGGTCAGGTCGGTGTCGTCACCGGCCGGGCCGGTGGTCTGCTTGCGGTTGAACTCGATCTCCACCCGCGCCTTGGCGATCTCGTCGAACGCGAGCCTGCGGGCGGTGGGCTTGCGGCCCTTGACGCCGGGGACTTCGAGGTCGAGACCGTCCTCGTCCACCTGGTTGATCCGGGCGGTCAACTCGCCGCCGGCGACCAACTGGAAACGGACCAGACGGCCGGTGGCCCGCACGTAGTGGCGGTGCAGGGTGAGCGGTCGGTCGGCGCCGGGGGACGTGACCTCCAGGACGTACTCGCCGGAGCCCATCACGTCGGTGGCGTCGAGTTCGTCCGAGATCGTCCGGCTGAGCTCCGCGCAGGTGTCGAGGAGCACGCCCTCGTCGGAGTCCACCACCACGCGCAGCACGCGCCGCTTGCCCGCCGGAGACACGCTGACCTCTTCGAGATCGAGTTCCTGGGCGGTCACGAGCGGTTCCAGCAGCTCGCGCAGCCTCTCGCTCTGGGTGGTGCTCATCCGGGTGACTCCTCGGCCGCGTGTGCTGTTGTGGGAAGGTCCTGTGTCCGGTCAAAGGGTATCCGCTCCCGGAGGGTGTTGCCGTCCGCGGCCGGTGGCCGTGCGGGTACGGTGATCACGGGCGTACAGCCCGTGTCTCCCGTCCTGCCACCGCGAGTTCCCGAGGACGTCCGCCATGCCGTTCCCCCTGCCGCTGCGTGCCCGGTCCGGGCCGCGCCGAAGGACTCTGCTCGCGGGTGTCGCGGGCGTCAGCCTGGCCGCCACGGTCACCACCGGCTGCACCTCGGACGCCGACGACCCGTCGGGGACGACGAAGAAGCAGGCGTCCGCCGCCGAACGTGCCCGGGTCCGCACGGCCACCGAGAGCCGGGACTTGGGCGAGCGCTACGACCGGGTGCTCGCCGCGCACCCCTCGCTCGCGAAGCGGCTGACGCCGCTGCGGGCCGAGGTCGCCAGCCACGAGAAGGCGTTCGCCCGGACCGGTCGGTCGGCCTCCCCCGAGGCGTCCACCGGCGCGACCGGCTCGGCCTCCCCCGGCTCCCCGGCCACCGGCGCCGCCCCGGAGCCCGTGCCGGACGCGCCCCGCGAGGCGCTCGGCTGGCTCGCCGGGCAGGAGCGGAAGCTGTCCGGCGCCCGGACCGCACGGGCCCTGGAGGTCCCCGGCGAGCTGGCACGGCTGCTCGCCTCGGTCGCGGCGGCCGGCGCCGCGCACGCGTACCTGTTGACGGAGGGCGACAAGTGACCGACCAGCCCAGTGCCCGCGAGCGGGCGAAGGCCGCCGAACTGACGGCGCTGCGAGCGGCCCTGGACGCCGAACACGCCGCCGTGTACGGCTACGGGGTGGTCGGCGGCAAGGTGCACGAGGACCGGCGGGGCGAGGCCCGCGCCGCGCACGACGCCCACCGGGCCCGTCGGGACGCCTGGCAGCGCGCGGTGCGGGACCTCGGCGGGGACCCGGTGCCGGCGGCGCCCGGGTACGCGCTGCCGTTCCCGGTCGCGGACACCGGCGGCGCGGTCCGGCTGGCCGCCCAGTTGGAGGACCGGCTCGCCGGGGTGTACGCCGACCTGGTCCGGGCCTCGCAGGGGGCACGGCGACGGACGGCGGTGGACGCGCTGCGGGAGGCGGCGGTCCGCGCGGCCCGCTGGCGGGGCGGCAGCGTAGCCTTCCCTGGGCTCGCCGAGCGGTCCGCGGGCCCGGGTGGCCCGCCGGCCCTGCGGGCATCCCGCTAGCTGGGGCGCGCCCCGCGACACGCTCAGGAAGGGACACCCCCCGCACATGGTTTTCGAAGCGCCGGAACGCCTGGTCCGGGCGCTGGCCGAGGCACGCGCGGACGCCACCCGCGAGACGGGGCCCGACGGGGCGTGGCTCGACGCCCTGCCCCGGCTCCTGGACCGGGCGGTGGCCGGTGTCGGGCTGACGGTGGAACGGGTGCCGGTGCCCGGGGGACGCAGTGGTCTGGTGGTGCTGGTGCGCCGGTCGGACGGGACGTCCGCCGCGCTGAAGCTGGCCCCGCCCGGTGCGCACCCGGAGCAGGAGCGGGCGGCGCTGGAGCACTGGGGCGGCCTGGGGGCCGTACGGGTGCTGACCGGTGCTCCCGTCGCGGGCGGGATGCTGCTGGAGCGCTTGCAGTCGGACGTGTCCGTGCGGTCGCTGCCGGAGGCCAAGGCGATGTTGGAGGCCGCGGGCGTGCTGCGGCGGCTGTGGGTCGAACCGCCGGTGGACCACGGGTTCGGGACGGTCGCCGAGCTGACCGGGCGGCAGGCCGCGGTGCTGAAGTCGGCCGCCGATCCGGAGGTCGCCGAGTTGGTGACGGCGGCGCTCGACGCGCGCGACGCGCTGTTGGCGGTGCCCGTGGACGCGCGGCTGCTGCACGGGACGTTCCGGCAGAGCAAGGTGCTGGCCGGGGAGCGGACGCCGTGGCTGGCGGTGGGGCCCGAGCCGCTGGTGGGCGACCCCGCGTACGATCTCGCGCGGCTGGTGCGGGACCGGGTGGAGGACCTGGTCGCCACGTCGTCCGGGGCGGGGGTGGCGCGGCGGCGGGTTCGCCGGCTGGCGGAGTCGTTGGAGGTGGACCCCGAGCGGGTGCGGGGGTGGGCGCTGTTTCGGGCGGTCGAGTCCGCGGTGCGGTCCCGGGGCTCGGGGCGCCCCGGGGATGCGGAGCTTCTTCTGGAGTACGCCACGTGGTTGTAGCTTCGGGTGCGCTGTGGTTGCCCGCGCAGTTCCCCGCGCCCCTATCGGGTACGACCCGCTGCACGTGCGCTGTTCGGTCGGCGTGCGCCCCGGACTCGCGCAGTTCCCCGCGCCCCTGATCGGGTGCGATCTGCTGCGCGTGCGCTGTTTCGTCGTTGTGCGTCCCCGTTTCGCGCAGTTCCCCGCGCCCCTGTCGGGGCGCTCTGTGGGCGGGGCCGGTTCAGCTCCGTCCGGGCCACGGGGCGAACCGGTTCGGGCCCCGTCAGGGGCGCGGGGAACTGCGCGGGCAAGGACGACGCACCCGCGCCGAACCACGCACCCCTAGGGAAGCGACCCCGCACCCGAGCCGAACCGCTACGCGGTCAAGCGGGCCACCGCCTCCGCGACGGTCAGTTCCTCACGCTCGCCGGTGCGCCGGTCCTTCACCTCGACGACGCCCTCGGCGGTCCGCCGCCCCGCGACGACGATGGTCGGCACCCCGATCAGCTCCGCGTCGGTGAACTTGACCCCGGGCGACACCCCCGCACGCTCGTCCACGAGCACCCGCAGACCCGCCGCGGCGAGCTGCTCGGAGACGTCGAGCGCCAGCTCCGTCTGCGCGGCCTTGCCCGCGGCGACCACGTGCACGTCGGCGGGGGCGATCTCCCGCGGCCAGCAGAGCCCCTGCTCGTCGGCGGACTGCTCGGCCAGCGCGGCCACCGCACGGGAGACGCCGATGCCGTAGGAGCCCATGGTGACCCGGACGGGCTTGCCCTGCTGGCCGAGCACGTCGAGCTGGAAGGTGTCGGCGTACTTGCGGCCGAGCTGGAAGATGTGGCCGATCTCGATCGCGCGGTCCAGCTTGAGGCCGGTGCCGCACTTCGGGCAGGGGTCGCCCTCCTCGACCACGACGACATCGAGGTAGTCGTCCACGGTGAAGTCCCGGCCGCAGACGACGTTGCGGGCGTGGGTGTCGGGTTTGTTGGCGCCGGTGATCCAGGCGGTGCCGGGCGCGATCCGCGGGTCGGCGACGTACCGGACCTTGTCCAGCCCCTGCGGGCCGACGTAGCCGCGGACCAGGTCGGGGCGGCCCTCGAAGTCCTCGGCGGTGACCAGTTCCACCACGGCGGGGGCGAGGTGCTCGCCGAGCTTGCCGAGGTCCACCTCGCGGTCGCCGGGCACGCCGACGGCGACGATCTCGCCGTCGACCTTCACCAGCAGGTTCTTCAGGGTGGCCGAGGCGGGGACGCCCAGGTGCTCGGCGAGGGTCTCGATGGTCGGGGTGTCGGGGGTGTCCAGCTCCTCGACGGGCCCGTGCTCGGCGCCGTCGACGGGGGTCAGCGCGAAGGTGACGGCCTCGGTGTTGGCCGCGTAGTCACACGCGGGGCAGTCCGCGAAGGTGTCCTCGCCGGCGGCTGCGGGGGCCAGGAACTCCTCGGAGTCGGAGCCGCCCATCGCACCGGAGACGGCCGACACGATCCGGTAGTCGAGGCCGAGGCGCTGGAAGATCTTCTGGTAGGCCCCGCGGTGCAGCCGGTAGGACTCGGCGAGCCCCTCGTCGGTGGTGTCGAAGGAGTACGAGTCCTTCATCTGGAACTCGCGTCCGCGCAGCACACCGGAGCGGGGACGGGCCTCGTCGCGGTACTTCGTCTGGATCTGGTACAGCATGACCGGAAGGTCCTTGTAGGACGCCACCTGGTCCTTGACGACGAGTGTGAAGATCTCTTCGTGGGTGGGGCCGAGCAGGTACTCGCCCCCCTTGCGGTCCTTGAGCCGGAACAGCAGGTCGCCGTACTCCTCCCAGCGCGCCGAAGCCTCGTAGGGCTCCTTGGGCAGCAGGGCGGGCAGCAGGACCTCCTGGGCGCCGATGGCGTCCATCTCCTCGCGGACCACGCACGAGATGTTGTCGAGGACCTTCTTGCCGAGCGGGAGCCAGGTCCAGATGCCCGCCGCGTTGCGGCGCACGTATCCGGCGCGGACCAGCAGCTTGTGGCTGAGCGTCTCGGCGTCCGCCGGGTCGTCGCGCAGTGTCTTGACCATCAATCGGGACATGCGCTGGACCTGGGCCATGGTGAACTCCTGCGTGGAAAGGGTGATGGGCAGGAGGTTAGCCGGGCCCGCCGGGCGGGCGGAAATCGGTTACGCGCGCCAGGGGGGTCAGGGGGCCCGGCGGGCCGGTCGGGCGGGCTCCCCGCGCAGCAGCGGCAGCGGCGCTCCCATGATCACGTACGGCCGGGGGGCGCTGGGGAAGTGGACCTGTCGGGCGAGGTCGCGGTAGCCGAGGGCGCGGTACAGCGCCCGGGCCGGGCTCTCGGTGTCGATCGCCGACAGGATCGAGCGGGGGTGCGGCGCGTCGTCCGTGATCGTGGTGATCAGGGACCGGCCGATGCCCCGGTTCTGGTGCCGGGTGCGCACGTGGAGTTCGGTGATGACGAAGGCGTCGTCGAGCCAGCCGTCGTTGCCCTGGAGCCTGAGGTAGGGCTGGACCACGGTCGACCACCAGTGGGTGCGGTCGTTGGGCATGCCGTACACGAATCCGACGAGCCGGTCGTCACCGAGGGTGGCGCCGAACGCGCGGGCGCCGGGCTGGTTCATGTGTCGCAGGACGATCTGACGGCGCACGTTGACCTCGTCCCGGCCCAGGCCGAACGCGTCGGCCTGCACGGCCAGGGCCTCGTCGACCCGGGCCGCGAGGTCCAGGGGCCCGATCGTGAAGTCGTCGGGCGTGCGCGAGCCGAACCCGGGAATCCGCAACATGCGGGGAGCGTACCCCGGGGCCGACCAGCCGGTACGGGGAGCCGGTCGGGGAGCGGCGCTCGGTGCGGGGAGGTCAGAACAGGACGCTCATGAACGCGCCGGTCTCACGGAAACCGACCCTGCGGTAGGCGGCGCGGGCCGCGGTGTTGTAGTCGTTCACGTAGAGGCTCACCACGGGGGCGACGTCGGCGAGGGCGTAGCGCAGCACGGCCGCCATGCCGGGGGCCGCGAAGCCCTGTCCCCGGTACTCGGGGGCGACCCACACGCCCTGGATCTGGCAGGCCCGCGGGGTGGCGGCGCCGATCTCCGCCTTGAAGACGACCTTGCCGTCCCGGTCGACCCGGGCGAAGGACCGTCCCGCTCCGACCAGTTCGGCGACCCTCGCCTGGTAGAGCAGTCCGCCGTCCCCGGCGAGCGGGGAGACCCCGACCTCCTCGGTGAACATGGCCACGCACGCGGGCATGATCGTTTCCATTTCGTCCTTGCGGACGCGGCGGACGTACGGGTCGGGGGTGACGGTGTCGGAGAGCCGGTCGGTGACCATCAGGGGTTGGTTCGGCCGGACCTCGCGGGCGGGGCCCCAGGACGGTTCGAGGAGCCGCCACAGTTCGGCGGTGGTCTCGGCGGGGCCGACGATGGAGGAGCAGCGGCGGCCGGCGCGGCGGGCGCGGTCGGCGAAGCCGCGGACGGCCCGCGGGGTGGCGCAGAGGGGGACCAGGTTGGCGCCCGCGTAGCAGAGGGACGCCAGCGCGCCGTCCTCGTACCAGCCCCACATCTCGCCGCCCAGGCGCCAGGGGTCCAGGCCGGCGACCTGGACCCGTGAGGTCACGAAGGCGTTGGCCACCGGGTCGCGGTCAAGGACCGCGAGGGCGGCTGCTAGGTCGCTCGGTTCGAGGACCCTGGTGGTGGTCTGGGTCAACACGGGTGCGGGGCCTCACCGGGTGGGCTGCTGGTCCTGGCACTGTACCTGCCGGTGAGGAGCCGTGCGCTGCCCGTGCGCTGCCCGTGCGGGGGCCGGGCCACGGGGCCCGTCCCGGGCGGGTCGCCGGTGCCCGCGACGGGTGTCGTCACGGGGCCGCGGCCCGGGTGGGGCGGGCCCGGGGCGGTACGGGTCAGCCGGCGACGGAGACGGTGGGTTCGCCGGAGGCGATGCCGTCCTTCTCCATCTGCTCGGCGATCTTCATGGCCTCGTCGATCAGGGTTTCCACGATCTTGGACTCGGGGACGGTCTTGATGACCTCGCCCTTCACGAAGATCTGGCCCTTGCCGTTGCCGGAGGCGACGCCGAGGTCCGCTTCGCGGGCCTCGCCGGGGCCGTTCACCACGCAGCCCATCACGGCGACCCGCAGCGGCACCTCCATGCCCTCCAGGCCGGCGGTGACCTCCTCGGCGAGCTTGTAGACGTCCACCTGGGCGCGGCCGCACGAGGGGCACGACACGATCTCCAGGCGGCGCTGGCGCAGGTTGAGCGACTCCAGGATCTGGATGCCGACCTTGATCTCCTCGGCCGGCGGGGCCGAGAGGGAGACCCGGATGGTGTCGCCGATGCCCTCGGCGAGCAGGGCGCCGAAGGCGACGGCCGACTTGATGGTGCCCTGGAAGGCCGGGCCGGCCTCGGTGACGCCCAGGTGCAGCGGGTAGTCGGACTGGGCGGCGAGCTGGCGGTACGCGTTCACCATGATCACCGGGTCGTTGTGCTTGACGGAGATCTTGATGTCGCGGAACCCGTGCTCCTCGAAGAGCGAGGCCTCCCACAGCGCCGACTCGACGAGGGCCTCGGGGGTGGCCTTGCCGTACTTCTGGAGCAGTCGGCGGTCCAGCGAGCCCGCGTTCACGCCGATGCGGATGGGGGTGCCCGTCTCGCCCGCGGCCTTCGCGATCTCGCGCACCTTGTCGTCGAACTGCTTGATGTTGCCGGGGTTCACCCGGACCGCGGCGCAGCCCGCGTCGATCGCCGCGAAGACGTACTTCGGCTGGAAGTGGATGTCCGCGATGACCGGAATCTGAGACTTGCGGGCGATGATCGAGAGGGCGTCGGCGTCGTCCTGGGTGGGGCAGGCCACCCGGACGATCTGGCAGCCGGAGGCCGTCAGCTCGGCGATCTGCTGGAGCGTCGCCCCGATGTCGGAGGTGCGCGTGGTCGTCATCGACTGGACCGAGACCGGCGCGTCGCCACCCACCGCGACGGACCCGACCTGGATCTGCCGGCTCTTGCGGCGTTCGGCGAGCTTGGTCGGAACGGACGGCATGCCGAGCGAAATCGCAGTCATCTGGTGTGCAACCCCAAGGTGTGGATCGAGGTCCCGTCATCAGCGGGCTCCGATCCCTCAGATTACGGCACCGGAAGGGCCCTGGGCACATCGCGCCGCCGGGTGCACCTCAGGGGTGGGCGGCCGGACAGACGTGCTGTCCGGCCGCCGTGAGCACGTCCGTGCCGGGGGTCGTCAGGAGATTCTGACGGGGTTCACGAGGTCAGCGATGAGGACGAGGAGGGTGAAGCAGACGAACACTCCGGCGACGACGTAGGCGACGGGCATGAGCTTGGCCACGTCGAAGGGTCCCGGATCGGGCCGCTTGAACACCCGTGCGGTGGCCCGCCGTACGGACTCCCAGGCGGCGCCCGCGATGTGCCCGCCGTCGAGCGGGAGCAGGGGCAGCATGTTGAACAGGAACAGCGAGAGGTTGAAGCCCGCGACCAGGAACAGCATCATCGCGACCTGGTTCTCCGGCGGGATGTCGAGGTTCAGCACCTCGCCGCCGACCCGGGCCGCCCCGACGACGCCCATCGGCGAGTCGGCCTCGCGCGGTCCGTCGCCGAAGGCCGCGTCCCACAGGGCGGGGACCTTGGAGGGCAGCGCTATCAGCGACTCGACGCCGCTGACCATCATGTCGCCCATCCGGTCCACGGACTGGCCGAAGGACTGTTCGACGATTCCGGTGGCCGGGGTGAAGCCGAGGAAGCCCGCGGTGACGTACTCCCCCTCGACGTAGCCGCCCTTGCCGTCGGTCTTGCCGACCTGGTTCTTGATCAGGGTGGCCCGGAGTTCCTCGCGCTGGCCGTCCCGCTCGACGGTGAGGGTGGCCGGTCCGACGGTGTCGCGGATGCGGGACTGGAGGGCGGACCAGTCGCCGACCGACTCGCCGTTGAAGGCCACGATCTTGTCCCCGGCGCGGAGCCCGGCCTGCTTGGCGGGGGCCGCCTGGTCGCCCGTCTCGCACTTGGTCCGGTTCTCGCTCTGCTGGATCACGCAGTCGGAGACCGCCCCGACCGAGGTCGTCTGCTGCTCGATGCCGAAGGTCATCAGCACGCCGAGGAAGATCGCCACGGCCAGGACCAGGTTCATGAACGGCCCGGCGAACATGACGATGACGCGTTTCCAGGGCTTGCGGGTGTAGAAGAGCCGCTTCTCGTCGCCCGGTTCCAGCTCCTCGTAGGCCGCGGTGCGGGCGTCCTCGATCATGCCGCGCCACGGGGAGGTGGAGCGGGCCTCCACCCGGCCGTCGGCGCCGGGCGGGAACATCCCGATCATGCGGATGTAGCCGCCGAGCGGGATCGCCTTGATGCCGTACTCCGTCTCGCCCTTCTTGCGCGACCACAGGGTCGGCCCGAAGCCCACCATGTACTGCGGGACGCGGATGCCGAAGAGCTTGGCGGTCGACAGGTGGCCGAGTTCGTGCCACGCGATCGAGAACATCAGGCCGATGGCGAAGACCACTATCCCGAGGATGGTCATCAGGAGTGTCATGCACGCGCCTCCGCGGTCTTCTTCGCTGTCCTGGTCGCCTGTGCCGTCAGTTCACGGGCCCGGGCCCGTGCCCAGGTCTCCGCTTCGAGGACGTCCTGCACGGTCAGGGAAGTTCCCGTGCGCGGGGTGCCGTGTTCGGTGACGACCTCGGTGACGGTCTCCATGATGCCGTTGAACGGCAGGGCGCCGTTCAGGAACGCGTCAACGCACTCCTCGTTGGCGGCATTGAACACTGCCGGAGCCGTTCCCGCGAGCGCCCCCACGTGCCGGGCGAGGCCGACGGACGGGAAGGCCTCCGTGTCGAGGGGGAAGAACTCCCACGTGGAGGCGAGGCTCCAGTCGAAGGCGGGGGCGGCGTCCGGCACCCGGGCCGGCCACCCCAGGCCGATGGCGATGGGTCCGCCCATGTCGGGCGGGGTGGCCTGGGCCAGCGTGGAGCCGTCGGTGAACTCGACCATCGAGTGCACGTAGGACTGCGGGTGGACGACGACCTCGATGCGGTCGAAGGGGACGTCGTACAGCAGATGGGCCTCGATCACCTCCAGGCCCTTGTTGACGAGGGTCGCGGAGTTGATGCTGATCACCGGGCCCATGGCCCAGGTGGGGTGCGCGAGGGCGTCCGCCGGGGTGACGTCGGCGAGCTCCGCCTTGGTCCGGCCCCGGAAGGGTCCGCCCGACGCGGTGACGACCAGCTTGCGGACGTCGGCGCGGGTGCCCGCGGCGAGCGCCTGGAACAGGGCCGCGTGTTCGGAGTCCACCGGGATGATCTGCCCCGGTTTCGCCAGCGCCTTGACCAGGGGGCCGCCCACGATCAGCGACTCCTTGTTGGCGAGCGCCAGGCTGCGTCCCGCCTCCAGGGCCGCCAGGGTCGGGGCGAGCCCGATGGAGCCGGTGATGCCGTTGAGCACGGTGTGGCAGTCGGAGGCGGCCAGCTCCGCGGCGGCCGACGGTCCGGCGAGGAGCGTCGGCAGGGCCCGCCCGGTGCCGTACCGCGCGGTCAGGGCCTCGCGCAGCGCGGGAACGGCGTCCTCGCGGGCGACCGCCACGGTGTCCACGTCGAGCGTGTGCGCCTGTTCGGCGAGGAGGTCGACGTTGCCGCCCGCGGCGGACAGGGCGGTGACCCGGAATCGGTCGGGGTTGCGCCGGACGAGGTCGATGGCCTGGGTGCCGATCGACCCCGTGGAGCCGAGGATCACGATGTCCCTGCGGTCTCCGGCCGGGCTGGGGTCGAAGACGACGTGCGGGTCTGCGAGGGGGGCGGGGCTGTCGGTCATTCCCCCATTCTTACGGGTCGCCGCGCCGACCGGCAGCGGCCCGGGGGCCGTACAGCGCCCCCGGGCCCCCGCGGACGCCGGACGCGGGCGCGCCGCGGGGTGCGGGAACCCCACCGGAGCCGGGTGCGCAGGCGGGCGCGGGCCTGCCGGCACGGTCAGGGAACGGGGCGGTGCCGGTCGGGTCCGGCGGTGGGGCCGGGAGTGGCGTCGGCGATCCACGGGCCGTCGCCGCTGGGGTCCACGATCCCGTGTTCGAGCCAGGTGTGGGAGCCGTCGAGCACCGCTGCCACCAGGGTGCGGTCGGACGCGTCGGCGTTGGTCCACAGCCGGCCGAAGAGTTCGTCGGCGCGGACCCGGGCCTGCCGGCAGAAAGCGTCGGCGAGCTGGTAGGCCTCCCGGCCGTGGTCGCCGCGCTGCCGCAGGTGCTCGGCCCGTACGCACGCCGCGCTCATCGCGAACAGTTCCGCGCCGATGTCCACGATCCGGCCCAGGAAGCCCTGTTTGGTCTCCAACCGACCCTGCCAGCGGGACATCCCGTAGAACACGGACCGGGCGAGCCGGCGCGAGGTCCGTTCGACGTAGCGGAGGTGACCGGCGAGGTCCGCGTGCCCGGTGGGGTGGAAGGCGGCGTACGAGGTGGGGAGCTGTCCGGGGCCGGTGACCAGTTTCGGCAGCCAACGGGCGTAGAAGCCGCCCGCCCGCGCCCCGGCCCGCGCCTTGTCCTGGAGCGAGGTGTCCGGGTCGATCAGGTCGCCGGCGACGGAGAGGTGGGCGTCGACGGCCTCACGGGCGATCAGCAGGTGCATGATCTCGGTGGAGCCCTCGAAGATCCGGTTGATCCGCAGGTCGCGCAGCAGTTGTTCGGCGGGGACCGCCCGCTCGCCCCGGGCGGCCAGCGACTCGGCCGTCTCGAAGCCCCGTCCGCCGCGGATCTGGACGAGGTCGTCGGCCATCCGCCACGCCATCTCGGACCCGTACAGCTTGGCGAGGGCCGCCTCGATCCGGATGTCGTTGCGGTGGTCGTCCGCCAGCTGCGAGGACAGGTCGACGACGGCCTCCAGGGCGAAGGTGGTCGCGGCGATGAAGGCGATCTTCCCGCCGACGGCCTCGTGCCGGCCGACGGGCCTGCCCCACTGTTCCCGGGCGCCCGACCACTCGCGGGCGATCTTCAGGCACCACTTGCCGGCGCCGACGCACATCGCGGGCAGCGAGAGCCGGCCGGTGTTGAGGGTGGTCAGGGCGATCTTGAGGCCGGCACCCTCGGGACCGATCCGGTTCGCGGCGGGCACCCGCACCCCGTGGAAGCGGGTGACGCCGTTCTCGATGCCGCGCAGCCCCATGAAGGCGTTGCGGTGCTCCACGGTGATGCCCTCGGAGTCCGCCTCGACGACGAACGCGGTGATGCCGCCCGGGTGGCCCTCGCCGGCCGGGACCCGGGCCATCACCACGAGCAGGTCGGCGACCACCCCGTTGGTGGTCCACAGCTTCACCCCGTCGAGGACGTAGTCCTCCCCGTCCGGGACGGCGGCGGTGGCGAGCCGGGCCGGGTCCGAGCCGACGTCCGGTTCGGTGAGCAGGAACGCGGAGATGTCCCCGCGGGCGCAGCGCGGCAGGTAGCGGTCGCGCTGCTCCTGGGTGCCGAACAGCTTCAAGGGCTGCGGTACGCCGATCGACTGGTGCGCGGAGAGCAGCGCGCCGATCGCGGGGTTCGCGGAGCCGACGAGGGCGAGGGCCTTGTTGTAGTACACCTGGGTGAGGCCGAGGCCCCCGTACCGGGTGTCGATCTTCATGCCGAAGGCGCCCAGTTCCCGCAGGCGGGTCACCGTCTCGTCCGGGATGCGGGCCTCGCGTTCGATGCGGGCGGAGTCGACCTCGTCCTCGCAGAAGTCGCGGAGCTTGGCGAGGAACTGCTCACCGCGTCGGACGGCGTCGTCGCCGGGCACCGGGTGCGGGTGGATCAGGTCCAGCCGGAAGCGACCGAGGAACAGTTCCTTGGCGAAGCTGGGCCCCCGCCAGTCCTGCTCGCGCGCGGCCTCGGCGACCTGGCGTGCCTCACGGGCGGTGACGGCCGGCTTGGGGGGTGATGCGGTCATGAGGGACACCTCGCCGCTGGTCGGTGGGGCACGGGGGCGGACCCGTCCGGGGCCCGTGGCGCTGCTCCTCCGTGTGTACCCCGGTCCTCCGCGGTCAGCCAGGCGTGCCGCCGCCGTTCGGACCAAGCGGGTCCGCTGCGCCGGCACGTGCGCGGCTCGGGACGCCGATCGAGCAGATCGGCACGCATCGTCAAGAACGTGCGCACGGCCCGTCAAGGCGCCGCCCGGCGCCGGACCTAGCGTGGGGGAAACGGAGGTTCCGGGCGGGCGGCCCGTTCCGGTCGCCCGTCCGCGAGGAGGAAGGAGTGCCGATCGATGTTCCGCATTCCGAACGAGGTCCCTGGTGCGCCGACGCGTCGAAGTCGCAGGTGGGGAAGGGCGGCCCTGAAGGCCGTGGGCACCGCGACGGCGACCGTCGCCCTGCTCGCCATCGGCACGGGGACCGCCCGTGCGGCGGAGAGCTACTACCTGCACAACTACTACAGCGGGCTCTGCGCCGGGGTCGGCAGCAAGACCGGGAACGGCGCCCCGGTGATCCAGTGGGGGTGCAACTCGGCCGTCGACGAGCGCTGGACGTTCGTGAGCACCACGGACAGCAACGGGGCCCGGGCGTACTTCGTGAAGAACGTCTACTCGGGCAAGTGCATCGGGGTGGGGTCCAGCCTGGCCCAGGGTGCCGGCGCCATCCAGTACACCTGCAACGGGGCCGTCGACGAGAAGTGGTGGTACTCCGGCGGGTACCTGCGGAACGTGTACTCCGGCAAGTGTCTCGGGGTCGGTTCCAGCGGTTCCCCCGGCAGACAGTTGATCCAGTGGACCTGCAACGGCGCCTCGGACCAGGTCTGGACGACGACCACGGCCACCGTGCCGGTGTGACGTCCGGCACGCCCGTCCGACGGCACGGCGCCGCCGCGGGACAGGAGCGGATGCAGCCCGTCCCGGAGCCTCCGCACAGAAGGCTCCGGGACGGGTTCACCGGTGGTCCTGGTCCGCCGACCAGGGGTTCCGGTGGGGGCGGGACGGCCGGGGTGGGCCGCCCCGTGGTCAGAGGGCGAGTCCGGTGAGGACGAGGACCCGCTCGTAGGTGTAGTCGTCCATCGCGTAGCGGACGCCTTCGCGGCCGACGCCGGAGAGCTTGACGCCGCCGTACGGCATCTGGTCCGCACGGTAGGAGGGCACGTCACCGATGATCACGCCGCCCACCTCCAGGGAGCGGTGCGCGCGGAACGCGGCCTGCACGTCGTGCGTGAAGACACCGGCCTGGAGCCCGTACTTGGAGGAGTTCACGGCGGCGAACGCCGCGGCCTCGCCGTCGACCTTCTGCACCACGAGGACCGGTCCGAAGACCTCTTCGCGGGCGATGGTGACCTGGTCGGGGACGGCGGCGAGGACGGTCGGGGCGTAGGACGCGGCGTCGCGCTCACCACCGGTGAGGACCTCGGCGCCCGCGGCGGCGGCCTCGTCGACCCAGGACTCCACGCGCTTGGCGGCGTCCTCGCTGACCAGCGGGCCGACGTCGGTGCCGGCGTCGGAGGGGTCGCCGGTGACCTGGGCCTCGACCGCGGCGACGATGCGCGGGACGAGCCGGTCGTACACCGCGGCGTCGGCGATCACGCGCTGCACCGAGATGCAGGACTGGCCGCCCTGGTAGTTCGAGAAGGTCGCGATGCGCTGGGCGGCCCGGTCGAGGTCGGCGTCGCTGGACCAGTCCGCGAGGACGACGGCGGCGCCGTTGCCGCCCAGTTCCAGGGTGCAGTGCTTGCGCGGCACGGAGTCCATGATCGCGTAGCCGACGGTCTCGGAGCCGGTGAAGGAGATCACCGGCAGCCGCTCGTCCTGCACCAGGGCGGGCATGCGGTCGTTGGTGACCGGGAGGATCGACCAGGAGCCCTCGGGCAGCTCGGTCTCGGCGAGCAGCTCGCCGAGGACCAGGCCGGACAGCGGGGTCGCCGGGGCGGGCTTGAGGATGATCGGGACGCCGGCGGCGATCGCGGGGGCGACCTTGTGCGCGCAGAGGTTCAACGGGAAGTTGAACGGGGCGATCCCGAGGACGACGCCCTTGGGGAAGCGACGGGTGAGGGCCAGCCGGCCCTGGCCGCCGGCGTCGGTGTCCAGGCGCTGGGCCTCGCCCCCGTTGAAGCGGCGGGCCTCCTCGGCGGCGAAGCGGAAGACGGAGACGGCACGGCCGACCTCGCCGCGGGCCCACTTGATGGGCTTGCCGTTCTCGGCGGAGATCAGCTGGGCGATCTCCTCGGTGCGCTCCGTCAACCGCTGGGAGACGTGGAGCAGCGCCGCGGCCCTGGTGTGGGCGGGGGTGGCGGCGAAGTCCTCCAGGGACGCGTGCGCACGGGCCACGGCCTCTTCGACCTGGGCGTCGGTGGGGACGGCGACCGTGCCCACCACGCGGTTGTCCCACGGGGAGGTGACGTCGAACGTGGTGTCGCCGGTGGCCTGGCGGCCGGCCAGCCAGAAGGCGTGGGTGGAGGTCATGTCCGGAGTCCGGCCCTTCCCTGTCGCGGTGCGGTGTCCTCACCCACGGTAGGGCGCACCGGGCGGCCGGGCCTTTGTCCGCCGCGTACGGAATCACCGGACGCGTGCACCACTTCGTCGCAGGGGCCGTAGTACCGGCCGGGCCCGGCTCAGTCGGGTGACTCGGCGGTCTTCAGGGCGAGCCACAGCTCCATGCGGACGTCCGGGTCGTCGAGCGAGCGGCCCAGGATCTCCTCGACCCGGCGCATCCGGTACCGCAGGGTGTGGCGGTGCACCCCGAGGTCGGCCGCGGCGGCGTCCCACTGTCCGTGGCGGGACAGCCAGGCGCGCAGGGAGGCCACGAGGTCCCCGCGTCCGGTGGCGTCGTGTTCGCGCAGTCCGCGCAGCAGCCCGTCGGCGAACGCCTGCACCGCGTCGTCCGAGAGCAGGGTCACCAGGGACCCGGCGGCGACCTCGTCGAACGCGATGTGGCCGCGGCCGAGCCGTCGGGCGACGGACAGGGCCCGTCGGGCCTGCTGGTGGGCGCCGACCGCGCCTTCGGGGCCGGTGGGGGCGGACACCCCGGCGACGGGACGGGTCGGGTCGCGGTCGCCGCCGGCCTCGCCGTCGCCGGTGGGCGGACCGGCGGTGTGCGCGGTGCACTCGGCCTCGGCTGCTCCGCCGTCCGCGAGGACCATGACCAGCCGGCGCAGCGGACCGTCGGGGGTGGGGGCGGGGGCTGCTTCCGGGACGACCAGCACCGTTTCGCCGGCCCGGGCCGCCGCGGACTCCACCGCTTCGGCGAGTTCGGCGAGCGGGTCGGCCTCCGCCGGGGTGCCCTGCCCGGCTGCGTCCTCCCCCGCCGCGGCTGCCTCCGGCTCGGCCGGGACGGTCGTGGAGGCCGGTTCGGCGACGACGAAGCGGAACGGGACGTCGAGCAGCGCCCCGTACAGGTCCCCGGCGACGGCCCGGGCGTGGCCGGGTTCGCCGGCCAGCAGCATCCGCAGGACCGCGGCGCCGATCCGCTGTTCGGCGGCGTGCAGGGCGCGGGAGCGTTCGGTGGTGAGGGTGAGCAGGGCGATGGCGGAGTGCACGGCGTACCGGTCGGCGGTGCCGAGCGGCGACGCGGTGCCGACGGCGAGGGCCGTACGGGGTCCGCGTCCGGTGCCCAGGGCGTGGAGTTCGACCCGGTCCTCGGCGGCGCCGACGACCGCACTGGCGGTGGCGGCGCCCTGGCGCAGCCGCTCCACGTCGGGGGTGAGCCGGGCCGCCCGGCGGTTGGCCCAGCCGGGTGCCGCGGCGACCACGGCGCCGGTCGCGTCGTACAGCGCGGCCCAGCCGTCGACCTGCGCGGCGAGGCCGGCGAGGACGCCCTCCGGCCCGTCGGTGAGGGCCCGCCGGGTGAGTTCGCGCTGGGCGGCGAAGCCGGCGGTGACGGCGCGGTACTGCTCGCGGGCGATGGCTTCGGAGACGGCCTTGCTGATGGCGATGAAGGGGGTGCGGCGGGGCACCGCGAGCAGCGGCAGGTGCTCGGCGCGGGCGGCGTCGAGCAGGGCTTCGGGGACGTCGTCGTAGTGGACGCCCACCGCGAAGCCCAGGCCGACGACTCCGGCGCGGGTGAGCCGGCGTACGTACCGGCGCATCTCCTCGGGGTCCTCCGCGTCGAGCTTCAACGCGGTGATCAGCAGCAGCTCGCCGCCCTCCAGGTACGGCACCGGGTCGGCCAGTTCGCTGACGTGCGCCCAGCGGACGGGGGTGTCCAGCCGCTCCTCGCCCGCCCGGACCGTGAGCTTGAGCGCGGAGTGCTGGACGAGGGAGGCGAGCGTCGGGGGCATGGGACCTTCAGGCGGCCGGAGGGCGGGCGGCGTCACCGTCCGGGCCGGTCAGCGGGGCGGACGGGGGCGGCGGGGCCGCGGAGCGGGTGGTGGGCCGCTCCGTGGGAACGGTCCCTGTCGATTCTGCCCCACCGTAGCGAAGGGTTCACCCGCGCAGGTCCACCAGCAGGGGTGGCGCGTGCTCGCCGCGGACGGTCGTCAGGGAGAGCACGGCGTGCCCGGGCGGCACTCCGTGGGCGAGGTCGGAGGCGGACCAGCGCTCGCGTTCGACCTGTCGCACGGTGACGGCCCGCGCGGTGGGGGCGCGCCCGGTGATCACCCGGCGCAGGGCGTGGGCGGTCTTGCCGAGCGGGGTCTCGGCGATGATCTGCCGGTCGGTGACGTCACGGGCCTCGGTCCACTCCTTGCCCCAGACCTCGGCGAAGTCCTGGCCGTCCCAGGGGGTCACTCCGGACAGCGCCATCCGGCAGCCGATCGCGCCGAGCAGCGGGCCGCGCAGCGGGCGGGGCACGTCGTCGAGGGTGCGCAGGGTGAGGACGACCCCCGCGTGCCCGGAGCGCAGCCGTTGGAGTCCGCGCACCGCCTCGGGCGTGATCACCCCGGTGGCGTCGTCGAGGACGAGGCAGGCGAAGAGGGAGCGGTCCTCGCGGGCGGCGACGGACGCGGTGAACTGGGCGAGGACCAGCCTGGCGATGATCTTCGAGGCATCGGCGTGGCCGCGCCGCGGCAGGTCGATCCGGACCCGCACGGGATGGTCGAGCGCGCGCAGCGAGAAGGGCCGGCCGGCGCCCTCGGTGTCGAAGAACGACGCGAACGCGGGACGGTCGAGGAGGGCGATCCGGTCGGCGAGGACGCCCCCGACGTCACCGGGGTGGGCGAGCTGCCGTTCGCGGGCGTCCAGCTCGCGCAGCATGGCGTGCTGTCCGGCGTCGGTCAGGGCGCTGCGCAGTTCCCCGAGCGGGCCGGGTGCGCCGTCGAGGAGGCCGCGCAGTTCGGGGACGCCGGGGAACCGGCCGTGGACGGCGTGGAAGGGGCCGAGGAGTTGGGCGAGGACGGTGGTGGAGCGGCGGGTGTCGGCGCCGGCGTGCGGTTCGGCGAGGTCGCCCACCAGGGCCTCGGCGAGGACCGCGGCGGCCTCGTCGGGGTCGGTGGTGCCCCCGTACAGGTCGAGGTCGTAGACGGAGTCGGGCTGGCCGATGCGGATGACGACGTCGTACCCGTCGGCGGCGCCGAGGCCGGTGCCGGCGGCCCCGATGACGACGACGGCGGCGCGCCCGGTGAGTGCCTGGAGGCACAGCGACTCGGCGACGGGCCATACGAGGTGGCCGGTCTTGCCGGAGCCCGCCGGGCCGACGGCGAGCAGCGAGGTGCCCAGCAGGTCGGGGCCGAGCCCGAGGCCGACGCCCCGGAAGCGGTAGGGGTTGCGGGGGTCGTCGGCGGTGGTGCCGATGCGGACCTGTCCGGTGAGCAGGTCGTGCCGGGCGGCGCGGCCGGGCAGGTCGCGTGCGCCGGACGGGTGCAGACAGGCGGCGGCGCCCTGCCGGGTCACGGCGGCGGCGAAGTCGGCCATGCTGTGCCGACCCCCGCGGACGCCCTGCCAGGCGCGGGTGATCCGGGTGTGGTCGACGTCGCGCATCAGTCCGGTGCGGGCGTCGGCGGCGAGCCGGTCGGCGGCGGCGGTGAGGCCGGCGGCCCGCAGCTGGGGCCACTCGGCGAGGTCCTCCTCGGCGGTGGCCGGGGCGCCCGGTTCGGGGGCGGCGGGGCGCAGTCGGGGCGCGACGTAACGGCGCCAGATCTCGGCCCACCGCCCCATCCGGGCGGCGGTGGCCAGGATGCCGCCGCCGACGAGCAGGTAGTAGAGGGTGGAGGTGACGAACCCGGCCTTCTCCTCGGCGGCGGTGATCGGCTGGGACCACTCCTCGGGGGTGAGCACGTAGTAGGGCCACATCCAGTAGCCGCCGAGGTAGCCGTTCCACAGCAGTGACCACAGGAGCCAGCCCACGAGGAAGGCGATGAGCGCCCCGCTGAACAGTTGGCGGGCCGGTGTCAGCTCAGGTTCCTCGTCGGGGCGCGGGGTGTGGTCGAAGCGCCAGACGCCGGGCGCGGCCTCGGGGCGGGGGGTCCTGAGCCACCGGAGGAAGCCGTGGCCGTCGGGCTGCGACGGGGGGCCGGTGGGGTGGGGGACCTCGCCGGGCACCGTGGCCGGGCGGGGCGGCACCGGGGGGACGCCGGGGCGCGGGGGTCCCCCGTACGGGGGCTCACCGGGCGGGGGGGTGCTGGAGGACATGCCTTGCGCTCCCGGGTACGGGGCGTGCGTGCCGGGGTACGGGGCGTGCGGGTCCGGGCCGGCGCCCACGAAGGGTCCTGTGGGTGGGGTCGGTGCCGCCCCCGGTGCCGTGCCCTGCGGTACGGAGGGCGGCTGTGCCGGACGTGGCAGGGGCGTCGCGTGCGTACCGCGCACGTCCCGGGTTCCCTCGCCGCCGTCGTGTCCGTCGCGTTCCATTGGACCTCTGCCCCCTGACCTGCCGGTCCCTTGCGTTCCGGGCGTCAATCTAGTGCCCCCGACGGGGTACTTCACCGGTTACGCGCCTGCCGGACCGGGAAGGCGCCGTTCGACGCGCCCGCGTGTGCTCCCCGGGGGAGTATGTCCATGGCGGACAATCGCCCGTCCGAACAACTCCCGCATGGAGCATGCCGGCCCCCGCCCACCGGCCCTAGCCTGCGGAGGAACCCCGAGGTACACCGAAAAACCGGGACACCCCGTGAGACGCCGGAGACCCCGCCCACCGGTACCGCGCGAGCCTGCGGACCGGCCGGGGCCCCGGTTCCGACCGCATTCGCGCCCCGCGCGCCCGTGACACCCCAGGAGCCCGCCATGACCGCACTGCCGCAGGAGCGCCGCGTCGTCACCGCCATTCCCGGCCCGAAGTCCCAGGAACTCCAGGCCCGGCGCAATGCCGTGGTCGCGGCGGGTGTGGGCTCCACGCTGCCGGTCTTCACGGCCCGCGCGGGTGGCGGCATCATCGAGGACGTCGACGGCAACCGGCTGATCGACTTCGGTTCCGGCATCGCCGTGACCAGCGTCGGCGCCTCCGCCGAGGCCGTGGTGCGGCGGGCGTCCGCGCAGCTCGCGGACTTCACCCACACCTGTTTCATGGTCACCCCCTACGAGGGGTACGTGGCCGTCGCCGAGGCGCTCGCCGAGCTGACCCCGGGTGACCACGCGAAGAAGTCCGCACTGTTCAACTCGGGTGCCGAGGCCGTCGAGAACGCCGTCAAGATCGCCCGCGCCCACACCAAGCGCCAGGCGGTCGTCGTGTTCGACCACGGCTACCACGGCCGGACCAACCTGACGATGGCGCTGACCGCGAAGAACATGCCGTACAAGAACGGCTTCGGCCCGTTCGCGCCCGAGGTGTACCGGGTGCCGGTGGCGTACGCGTACCGCTGGCCGACCGGGCCGGAGAACGCCGGCCGGGAGGCCGCCGCCGAGGCGATCGACCGGATCACCAAGCAGATCGGTGCGGACAACGTCGCGGCGATCATCATCGAGCCGGTGCTCGGCGAGGGCGGCTTCATCGAGCCCGCGAAGGGCTTCCTCCCGGCGATCAGCTCGTTCGCGTCGGAGAACGGCATCGTGTTCGTGGCGGACGAGATCCAGTCCGGTTTCTGCCGGACCGGGCAGTGGTTCGCGTGTGAGGACGAGGGCATCGTCCCGGACCTCATCACCACCGCGAAGGGCATCGCGGGCGGTCTGCCGCTGGCCGCGGTGACGGGCCGCGCCGAGATCATGGACGCCGCGCACGCGGGCGGCCTCGGCGGCACCTACGGCGGCAACCCGGTGGCCTGCGCGGGTGCGCTCGGTGCGATCGAGACCATGAAGGAGCTGGACCTCAACGCCCGTGCCAAGCGCATCGAGGAGGTCATGAAGGCCCGCCTCGCCGCGATGGCCGAGAAGTTCGACGTCATCGGGGACATCCGTGGCCGCGGCGCGATGATCGCGATCGAGCTGGTGAAGGACCGCACCACGAAGGAGCCGCACGCCGAGGCGGCGGGCGCCCTGGCCAAGGCGTGCCACGCGGAGGGCCTGCTCGTGCTGACCTGCGGCACGTACGGCAACGTCCTGCGCTTCCTGCCGCCGCTGGTGATCGGCGAGGACCTGCTGAACGAGGGCCTGGACATCCTTGAGGGCGCGTTCACCCGCATCTGATCCGATGCGGATCGTGGTGCGCCCCGGGTGGGGCGCACCGCCGCCCGGCCCCGCACCGCCCCGAACGGCAGAGGCTGTGAAGAAGGTGTGCGGGGCCCATGACGGGGTGCCGTTCGCGCTGTCGCGACGGCACCCCCTGGCGTAGGTTCGGACGGGATGAGTGAACCACCGCGCCCGGGGCGGTCCCCGGGCGAATCCGGTACGCGGCCTCCCCAGTCACGTGCAGGTGGTGGTTTCGCGCACTCCACCGGGGCTTCGGGCCCCGGGACTCCTCACCGATCGGACGGCCGTCCGCCCCACACCCCCCGGGGCGTCCGGCCTGCCGGTCCTGTCGGCCGCCTCGGAACCACCCCCCCTGTTCCGAGGCGGCCGAGTGCGTTCCCGATCGCCGTGGGCGCGCTGGGTGCGGCCCTGCTCGTCCTCTTCGCCCTCGTCACCTGGCAGGTCGCCGCACGGGGTCCGCTGCTCGCCCGGGACGTGGCGCTGGCCGCCCGGCTGAGGTCCGGCGGACTGCCGGACGGGGCCGCCGAACTCCTCGCCGACCTCGGGTCGGTGGCCGTCGTGCTGCCCGTGCTGGTGCTGGTCGCCGGGTGGGCGGGGTGGCGGGCGCGCACCGCGGGGGTGGTGCGCTGGTGGGCGGGGCCCGCGGCGGCATTGGTGCTGCTGGCGGTGGTGCCGCTGCTGGTGGTGCCGTTGAAGGCGTGGATCGCGCGGCCGGGCCCGCCCTCGATGGCCGGTACCGGGTTCTACCCGTCGGGGCACACCGCGACGGCGGTGGTCGGGTACGGGGCGGCGGTGCTGCTCGTGTCGCCCTGGGTGTGCGGTGCGTGGCCGCGGCGGTGGCTGGTGGTCGGCTGTCTCGTCCTGAACGCGGGGGTGGGGTACGGGCTGGTGCGCCGGGGCTACCACTGGCCGCTGGACGTGGTCGGGAGCTGGGCGCTGTTCGGTGCGCTGCTGGTGGGGTCCGCGCTGTGGTGGCGCGGGCGGGGTGGCCCGCCGGACGGATGAGGTCCGGCGGGCCGGGCGGTCAGCGCCGCCAGGTGTCGAAGTTGCGGGAGAACTCGGTGTTGTTGTGCCGGTCCCAGTTGATGGACCAGCTCATCAGGCCGCGGAGCTTCGGCCAGAGGCCGTGCGTCCGGTAGGTGCCGCAGCTGGTGCCCTTGGTGAGGCAGTCGAGGGCCTTGTTGACCTCCGCCGACGAGACGTGGCCGTTGCCCGCGTTGACCGAGGCGGGCATGCCGATGGCGATCTGCTCGGGGCGCAGGGCCGGGAACACGTTGGCCGTGTCACCCGCGACCGGGAAGCCGGTGAGCAGCATGTCCGTCATGGCGATGTGGAAGTCCGCGCCGCCCATCGAGTGGTACTGGTTGTCCAGGCCCATGATCGAGCCGGAGTTGTAGTCCTGGACGTGGAGCAGGGTGAGGTCCTCGCGCAGGGCGTGGATCACGGGCAGGTAGGAGCCCGCGCGCGGGTCCTGACCGCCCCAGCGCCCGGTGCCGTAGTACTGGTAGCCGAGCTGGACGAAGAACGTCTCGGGGGCCATGGTCAGCACGAACTTGGCGCCGTACTTGGCCTTGAGGGTCTTGATGGCCTGGATCAGGTTGACGATCACCGGGGTGGTGGGGTTCTTGAAGTCGGTGTCGTTGGCGTTCAGGGACAGCGAGTGGCCCTCGAAGTCGATGTCGAGTCCGTCGAGGCCGTACTCGTCGATGATCTTCGAGACGGAGGTGACGAACGCGTCGCGCGCGGCCGTGGAGTTCAGCTGGACCTGGCCGTTCTGGCCGCCGATGGAGATGAGGACCTTCTTGCCCTGGGCCTGCTTGGCCTTGATGGCGGCCTTGAACTCGGCGTCGCTCTCGACGTTCGGGCACTGGGTCACCGGGCAGCGGTTGAAGCGGATGTCGCCGGAGGTGACGGAGGTGGGTTCGCCGAAGGCGAGGTGGATGACGTCCCAGCTGTCGGGGACGTCGGCCATGCGGACGTACCCGGCGCCGTTGGCGAAGCTGGCGTGGAGGTAGCCGACCAGGGCCTTGGCCGGTAGGGCGTCGGGTTCGCCGACGGTGGTGTTCACCGTGACCGCCGGCGCCCGCGGTGACTCCCCGGCGTCGTTGGCCGAGGTGATGGTGACGACGTAGGTGGTGTTGGGGGTCAGTCCGCCGAGGGTGGTGCGCGTCGTCGTGCCGGTGACGGTCTGCGCCCGTTGGCCGTTGACGTAGAGGTGGTAGCTGGTGGCGCCCGGGACGGCGTTCCAGCTCATGGTGGCCGACTGGGCGCTGACCGAAGCGGCCGTCAGGCCCGTGGGGGTGGGCGGCGGCAGGCCCGGGTCGACGGAGGGGCCGACGAGGGTGATGTCGTCGGCGTAGTAGGCGGGCGTTCCGTACCAGCCGTGGGTGTAGATGGTGATCTTGTTGGTGGTCGTGCCGGTGCGGAAGGTGTGGCCGAGGCGGTGCCAGTCGGTGGCGGACTGCGTCCAGCTGAAGCCGTCGCCCGAGGGGCCGCCGGTGCCCGTGACGCCGAGGTAGACGTAACTGCCCCGGACGTGACCGCTGAGCGTGTACTGGGAGTCGGGCTTCACGGTGACGGTCTGGGAGCAGCGGGCGTTGTCGCCGCCCGACGGGGTGGCGCGCAGTGCTGATGCCCCGGTGCGGACGGGGGTGGTGACGGTGGCTCCGCTGCCCGCGGAGCAGTTCCAGCCGTCGAGGCCGGTTTCGAAGCCGCCGTTGCGGGCGAGGTCGGCATCGGCCGCACGGGCGACCGATGACGTGATGGTGATGCCGGGCAGGACGGCCAGGACGAGGGCCGCGAGCACGGCGAGGAGTCTGGGACGGAATCCGCGTACGGGGGGACGTACGCGTCGTCTGGTGCGTTCCACTACATCCTCCGGATATGGGGGAAGGTGAAGCAGGAAGTGTGTCGTGGAGCGCGCTCAACTTGGTTCAGACCAATTCCGTTGTCAAGACCTCTCGCGACGATCCGTCGCGTTCACCCGGCTCCCCGGACGCTTCCCGACGCCGCCGCCGGTGCCGTCACGGGTGCCCTCCGTCCGCGCCGGACGGCGCGCCGACCTCAGTCGCCGGCCCCGCGGGCGCGCAGCGCCGCCGCCTCGTGCATGGCGAGTTCGAGCAGCGTGGGGTCGGTGAGGGTGCCGCGGCCGTCCGGGGGGATCAGCCAGCGCACCTTTCCGGTGGCCCGCCCCGGGTAGGGCACCACGATCCAGGTGCCCCGGCCGGCGCCGCGCACCCCCGTGCCGAGCCAACGGGTGGCCGTGCCGGGCGGGACGAAGAAGCCGGTGCGCAGGTCGCCGAAGTCGGCGAGCACGGGGCCCGGACGGTCGAGGACGCGCGTGAGCACGTCGAGGGTGGGGTAGCCGAGTTCGCCCGGCAGGATGAGCACGTCCCACAGGCGCCCCGCCGGGAGCAGGGTGACCCCGAGGGGGTTGCGTTCCCACTCCCGGCGGCAGTCGTCGGGGGCGGGCGCCGCCGACACTAGCCATTCCACAGCGGACTTGGGCAAGGGCCCGGTCATAGTCGTGTCCTCCGTTGTCCTCACGGGGCCGCACGGTGCGGCCGGTGAGGAGAGGAGGAGGGGACGCGCGCATTACGCGAGTCGACGCTACTTGCTGGTAGTGAGCTGCGTCACAGCGCCCCCGCCCCGGGGCGGGACGGGGGCGCGGGGGTCCGGTTCAGCTGTCGAACCCGAGTCCCAGCCGGTCCAGGGTCCGCAGCCACAGGTTGCGGTGGCCCTCGTTGCGGTCGGCGTGGGCCAGGGACCACTTGGTGAGGGCGATGCCCGTCCAGGCGAAGGGTTCGGGCGGGAACGGCAGCGGCTTCTTGCGGACCATCTCCAGTGCGGTGCGCTCGGTGCGCTCGCCGGCGAGCAGGTCGAGCATCACGTCGGCGCCGAAGCGGGTGGCGCCGACCCCGAGCCCGGTGTACCCGGCCGCGTAGGCGACCCGCCCTTCGTGGGCGGTGCCGAAGAAGGCGGAGAACCGGGAGCAGGTGTCGATCGCCCCGCCCCACGCATGGCTGAAGCGCACCCCTTCGAGCTGCGGGAAGTAGCCGAAGAAGTGCCGGGCGAGCCGGGCGTACGTCTCGGGCCGCTCGTCGTGCTCGGCGCGCACCCGTCCGCCGTACGGGTAGATCGCGTCGTAGCCGCCCCACAGGATGCGGTCGTCGGCGGTCAACCGGAAGTAGTGGAACTGGTTGGCGGTGTCGCCGAGCCCCTGCCGGCCCTGCCAGCCGATCGAGGCGCGTTGCTGCGGGGTCAGCGGCTCGGTCATCAGCGCGTAGTCGTACACCGGCACGACGTACGGGCGCACCCGCTTGACCAGCGACGGGAACACGTTGGTGCCCAGGGCCACCTGGCGGGCGAGGATCCTGCCGTACGGGGTGCGCACGCCCATGCCGGCACCCCGGCGCACCAGGGACAGGGCGGGGGTGCGCTCGTGGATGCGCACGCCCAGGGACAGGCAGGCCGCCTTGAGGCCCCACACCAGTTTCGCGGGGTGCAGCATCGCCACCCCGTCGCGGTCCCAGACCCCGGCGCGCAGGAGCGGCGAGTCGACCTGGGCGCGCACGGCCTCCTCGTCCAGGAACTCGATGCCGTCCCCGAGGCCCTGGCGCCGCACGTCCTGGTGCCAGGTGCGCAGTTCCTCGGCCTGGTACGGCTCGGTGGCGACGTCGATCTCACCGGTCCGCTCGAACTCGCAGTCGATGTCGTAGCGGGCGACGGCCGCCTCGATCTCGTCGAGGTTGCGGGCGCCGAGCTTCTCCAGGGTGCCGATCTCGTGGGGCCAGCGGCTCAGTCCGTTGTCCAGGCCGTGGGTGAGCGAGGCGGCGCAGAAACCGCCGTTGCGGCCCGATGCCGCCCAGCCCACCTCACGGCCCTCGATCAGGACGACGTCCCGGTCGGGGTCGCGTTCCTTGGCGAGCAGCGCGGTCCACAGACCGCTGTAGCCGCCGCCGACCACGAGCAGGTCGCACTGCTCGGTGCCGGTGAGCGCGGGCAGCGCCGGGGGGCGGCCCGGGTCGTCCAGCCAGAAGGACACGGGGCGGGCGTCGGCGAGCGACGCGGTCCAGCGGTTCATGGCGCCTGCGGCCATGATGTCAACTCCCTACCAGGGTGGTACCGGTCATGACAGCCGCTTCCGGCGGCGATTGCTGATCACCATGCCGATCAGCACGAACAGTACGGCGATCAGGAACATGGCCGTGCCGATGACATTGATCTGAACGGGCGTTCCGCGCTGCGCCGAGCCCCAGACGAACATCGGGAACGTGACGGTGGAGCCCGCGGTGAAGTTGGTGATGATGAAGTCGTCGAAGGACAGCGCGAAGGCGAGCAGCGCGCCCGCCGCGATCCCGGGGGCCGCGATGGGCAGCGTCACCCGCAGGAAGGTCTGGACGGGACCGGCGTACAGGTCCTGCGCAGCCTGTTCGAGGCGGGGGTCCATGGACATGACCCGGGCCTTGACGGCGGTCACCACGAAGCTCAGGCAGAACATGATGTGCGCGATGAGCACCGTCCGGAAGCCGAGCTCGGCCCCCATGTTCAGGAAGAGCGTCAGCAGCGAGGCGGCCATCACGACCTCGGGCATCGCCATCGGCATGAAGATCAGCGAGCTGATCGCGCCCCGTGCCCGGAACCGGTACCTGACCAGCGCGAACGCGATCATCGTGCCCAGTGCGGTGGCGGCGAGGGTCGACCAGACGGCGATCTGGAGGCTGAGCGACAGCGAGCCGCACAGGTCGGCGACCCCGCAGGGGTCCTGCCACGCCTCGGTGGAGAAGTTCTGCCACTCGTAGTTGTAGCGGCCCTTGGGCTGGTTGAAGGAGAACACCGTGACGATGACGTTCGGCAGCAGCAGGTAGCCGAGGGTCAGCAGTCCGGCGAGGACGACGAGGTGGCGGCGGATCCAACGCAGGAGGCTCATCAGACCAGGTCCTCCGTCCCGGACTTGCGGATGTAGAGGGTGACCACGACGAGGATCGCGGCCATCAGCAGGAACGACAGGGCGGCGGCCGTCGGGTAGTCGAGCACGCGCAGGAACTGGGTCTGGATGACGTTGCCGATCATCCGGGTGTCGGTGGAGCCGAGGAGGTCGGCGTTGACGTAGTCGCCGGACGCCGGGATGAAGGTGAGGAGGGTGCCGGAGACCACGCCCGGCATCGACAGCGGGAAGGTCACCTTGCGGAAGGTGGTGAACGGCCGCGCGTACAGGTCGCCCGCCGCCTCGTGGAGCCGCCCGTCGATCCGTTCCAGGGAGGTGTACAGCGGGAGGATCATGAACGGGAGGAAGTTGTAGGTCAGCCCGCAGATCACCGCGAGCGGGGTGGCCAGCACCCGGTCGCCGTCCGTCATCCCCAGCCAGCTGGTGACGTCCAGGACGTGCAGGGTGCCCAGGAGTTCGACCAGGGGTCCGCTGTCGGCGAGGATCGTCTTCCAGGCCAGGGTGCGGATCAGGAAGCTGGTGAAGAAGGGGGCGATCACCAGGACGAGGACCACGTTGCGCCAGCGGCCGGCGCGGAAGGCGATCAGGTACGCCAGCGGGTAGCCGAGCAGCAGGCACAGCACCGTCGCCGAGCCCGCGTACAGCACCGAGCGCAGGAACTGCGGACCGTACTCGGTGAGCGCGTCCCAGTAGGTCGCGAAGTGCCAGGTGACCTCGAAGCCCTCTTCGAGGGAACCCGTCTGCACGGAGGTCGAGGCCTGGTAGACCAGCGGCAGCACGAAGAACACCAGCAGCCACAGGACACCGGGCAGCAGCAGCCAGTACGGGACCAGCCGCCCGCGTCCACGGCGCCGCGGTGGCGGCGCTCCGGCCCCGGTCTCCTCGGACGCCTCGGGCGCGGCGGGGTCCTCGGTGGTGTCGGCGACGGCGGTCACGCTGCCTCCCCCGCCGGAGCGCCGCCCTCGGTGCCTTCGACGTCTTCGACGCCTTCGACACCCGCGCTCGCGGCACCCTCGTCGGCGTCCAGCCCGAAGGTGTGCGCCGGGTTCCAGTGCAGGACGACCCGCGCGCCGGGCACCAGCCGCGCGTCCCGCTCCACGTTCTGGACGTACACCTCCAGGCGTGAACCGGCGGGCGCGTCGGGGCTGTCGACCAGGTACTGGGTGGACACCCCGATGAAGCTGGTCGCGGCGATCGTCCCGGTGACCCGGTTGCGACCGGCCGCGACCCCGACCCCGGCCGTGCCGTCGGCGTCCTCGGCGTGCGTGAGGGATATCTTCTCCGGCCGGATGCCCACCAGCACCTTCCCGCCCGGGACGACCCGGTCCGGACAGCGCGCCGCCGGCAGCCGCAGGGTGCCCTCCGCCGCCCGGACCACCAGGTCCTCGCCGTCACGGGACTCGACGGACGCGCCGATGAGGTTGGAGGTGCCGAGGAAGTTGGCGACGAACGGCGTCCGCGGCAGGTCGTACAAGTCGGCGGGGGCGCCGAGCTGCTCCACCCGGCCCCGGTTCATCACCGCGACGGTGTCGGCCATCGTCATGGCCTCCTCCTGGTCGTGGGTGACGTGCACGAAGGTGATGCCGACCTCGGTCTGGATGCGCTTGAGTTCGAGCTGCATCTGCCGGCGCAGCTTCAGGTCGAGGGCGCCCAGCGGCTCGTCGAGCAACAGCACCTTGGGGTGGTTGATGAGCGCCCGGGCCACGGCGACGCGCTGCTGCTGACCGCCGGAGAGCTGGTGCGGTTTGCGGCGGGCGAAGTCCCCCAGCTGCACCAGGTCGAGCATCTCCTCGACCTGCCCCCGTACCGACCGGACGCCCCGCCGGCGCAGCCCGAAGGCCACGTTCTCGAAGATGTCGAGGTGCGGGAAGAGCGCGTACGACTGGAAGACCGTGTTGACCGGCCGCTTGTAGGGCGGCAGCGCGGTCACGTCCTGGTCGCCGAGGAGGACGGTGCCGGTCGTGGGCTCCTCCAGCCCCGCGATCATCCGCAGGGTGGTGGTCTTGCCGCAGCCGGAGGCGCCGAGCAGCGCGAAGAAGGAGCCCTGCGGCACCGTGAGGTCGAGCGGGTGCACGGCGACGGCGGAGCCGTACGACTTGCTGATCCCGGTGAGGCGGACGTCGCCGCCGTGTTCGGTCGTCATGGTGGATCCCGGGGGTCGAGGGACGAGGGGCCAGGAGGCGGAGTACCGGGGTGGGGCGGAACGGGGCGGGCCGCCCCGGTGACACGTGTGCCGTGCGGCGGCGGCGGACGGCGGTCAGGCGCCGGTCAACTTGGCGAACTTCTCCTCGTACGCCGTCTCCTCCTTGGAGGACAGCGAACGGAAGGAGTGCGACTTCGACGCCATCTCCCGGTCGGGGATGATCAGCGGGTTCTCGGCCGCGCCCCGGTCGATCTTCGCCAGCTCGGCCTTGACGCCGTCGACGGGGCACACGTAGTTGATGTACGCGGCGAGTCGGGCGGCGGGCCCCGGCTCGTAGTAGTAGTCGATCAGCCGCTCGGCGTTGCGCTTGTGGCGTGCCTTGTTGGGGATCAGCAGGTTGTCGGTGGCGATCATGTAGCCGCTGTCGGGGATGACGAAGTCGATGTCCGGGTTGTCGGCCTGGAGTTGGACGACGTCACCGGCCCAGGCCACGCACGCGGCGATGTCCCCCTTCGACAGGTCGGACGTGTAGTCGTTGCCGGTGAACCGGCGGACCTGGCCCTTGTCGACGGCCTTCTGCACCCGGGCGATCGCCGCGTCGAAGTCGTCGTCGGTGACCTTGCCGGGGTCCTTGCCCAGGTCGAGCAGCGCGAGCCCCATGGTGTCCCGCATCTCCGACAGCAGCGAGACGCGGCCCTTGAGCTTCGGCTGGTCCAGCAGGTCCCCGAAGGACCGCACCTCCAGCCCGTCGAGGGCCTTCTTGTTGTACGCGATGACCGCCGGGATGCCCGTCCACGGGTACGAGTAGGCCCGCCCGGGGTCCCAGTCGGGGCTGCGGAACTGCTGGGAGAGGTTGGCGTACGCGTGCGGCAGGTTGGCGGGGTCGAGCTTCTGCACCCAGCCGAAGCGGATCAGCCGGGCGGCCAGCCAGTCGGTGACGTTGATCAGGTCCCGCCCGATGTCCTGCCCGGCGGCGAGCTGCGGCTTGACCTTGCCGAAGAACTCGACGTTGTCGTTGATGTCCTCGGTGTACTTGACGGATATCCCGGTGCGTTCGCGGAACGCGTCCAGGGTGGGCCGCCGCTTGCCGCTCTCGTCGACGTCCATGTACTCGGTCCAGTTGGAGAAGACGACCCGCTTCTCCCGGTCCGAGTGGTCCTCGGAGCTGATCCCCTGCGGCTTGGCCGCCGGGGGGATGCCGCAGCCGCTGAGCGCGGCGACGCCGCCCGCGGCGAGCGCTCCCCCGGTCGAGGCGCGCAGCAGGGTGCGGCGGGAGAGGGCGGCCCGGCCGCTCCGCAGGCTGCGTCGCAGGGCGGCCGCCTGCGCCGGGGAGAGGGATTCTGGCTCGTACTGCATGCGCGTGGTGCCCCTTTCGTCAGGGGTGGGGCCGGTCGCGCCGAGCGGCCGGCCCCGGCGGTGCCGATGGACTTACCGGTCTCCGAAGACCGTGCGGTGCCAGTCCTTCCTGGCCACCGCGGTGTTGTCGAACATGACGTGCTTGATCTGCGTGTACTCCTCGAAGGAGTACGCGGACATGTCCTTGCCGAAACCGGACGCCCGGTACCCGCCGTGCGGCATCTCGCTGATGATCGGGATGTGGTCGTTGATCCAGACGCAGCCCGCTTGGATCTCGCGGGTCGCGCGGTGGGTCCGGTACACGTCCCGGCTCCACGCGGAGGCGGCGAGCCCGTACGGGGTGTCGTTGGCGAGCCGGATGCCCTCGTCGTCCTCGTCGAACGGGACGACGACCAGGACCGGTCCGAAGATCTCCGCCTGGACGATCTCGCTGTCCTGGGGGGCGTCCGCGATCAGGGTGGGCCGGTAGAAGGCGCCGCTGGACAGGTCGTCGCCGGGGGCCTCGCCGCCGGTCACCACCCGGGCGTAGCCGCGGGCCCGGGTGACGAACCCGGCGACCCGGTCGCGGTGCGCGTGCGACACCAGGGGGCCCATGTCGGTGGCCCGGTCGAACGGGTCGCCGAGCCGGACGGTGACCATCAGGTCGGCGACCCCGGCGATGAACGCCTCGTACAGCGGGCGTTGCACGTAGGCGCGGGTGGCGGCCGTGCAGTCCTGGCCGCTGTTGATGAGCGCCCCGGCGACCGCGCCGTGCACGGCGGCTTCCAGGTCGGCGTCGTCGAAGACCACGAAGGGCGCCTTGCCGCCCAGCTCCAGATGGAGGCGCTTGACGGTGCTCGTGGCGATCTCCGCGACCCGCTTGCCGACCGCGGTGGAGCCGGTGAACGAGGTCATCGCCACGCCCGGGTGGCCCACCAGGTGCTCGCCCGCCTCGCGCCCCGCTCCCGTGACGACGTTGACGACGCCGTCGGGGAGGCCGGCCTCGACGGCCGCCTCGGCGAACATCAGCGAGGTCAGCGGGGTGAGTTCGGCGGGCTTCAGCACGATGGTGTTGCCCGCGGCGATCGCCGGGAGCACCTTCCAGGCGGCCATCTGGAGCGGATAGTTCCAGGGTGCGATGGAGCCGACGACGCCGATGGGCTCCCGGCGCACGTACGAGGTGTGGTCGCTGGAGTACTCGCCCGCCGACTGCCCCTGGAGGTGCCGGGCGGCGCCCGCGAAGAAGGCGGCGTTGTCGATCGTGCCGGGAACGTCGAACTCCCGGGTCAGCTTGATCGGTTTGCCGCACTGGAGGGACTCGGCCCGGGCGAGTTCGTCGGCGCGCTCGGCGAGGACGGAGGAGAAGCGGTGCAGGGCGTCGGAACGCTCGCCGGGGGTGGCGCCGGCCCAGGCGGGGAAGGCCCGCCCGGCCGCTTCGACGGCGGCGTCGACGTCCGCGGCGCCCGCCAGTTCGTACGTGTACACCGCGTCCCCCGTGGCGGGGTCGACGACGGTGTGGGTACGCCCTGAGGTGCCCTTCGTCGGACGGCCCCCGATGTGCTGGGCGCCCTCGGCGAAACGGTCCTGTGCCTCGAAGCGGTGGCCCGGGTGGTGCATGGCACTCTCCTCCGCCGTCGCCCGGTGACCGGGGCCCGGCGTAGCTTCGGCTCGATTTGAGTGCCGATCCTGACATGGGCCCCGAACGCCAACAAGTGATTCCGTTGTTGCCTTTTGGTTACGCGACGGAATCTGTCGACCACCTGTCGAGTCCAGCGGAAAAACCCAGGACGGATTGTCCGTGGTGCGTGGCAGGGTGGCGTGCATGGGGGAACACACGATGCGCGCAGGTCAGCAGAGATCCGACCGACGACCGACGACCGCCCGGCCCGGCCTTCGGGACCTGGAGGAACTACGAGGGGTGACGGCCTTCGGAATTCCCGTGGAGTACCTGTATTTCTGGGGCCACCGACCCTCCGCGGCGAACGGTGTGGACCGCAGTTGTCTGAGTCAGTGGTATCCGTCGCCGTTCTCGGTGGAGGGCGTCACCTACGCCACCGCGGAGCACTGGATGATGGCCGCGAAGGCCCGGTTGTTCGACGATCCGGAAGCCGAGCGGGCGGCCCTGACGGCGGCGCATCCCGGCGCGGCGAAGGCAGCCGGTCGGCGGGTGCGGAACTTCGACGAGGCGCTCTGGGCCGGGGAGCGGCTCGCGCTAGTGGTGCAGGGCAACGTCCACAAGTTCGGTCAGCACCCGGCCCTGGGCCGGTTCCTGCTCGCCACCGGCTCGCGGGTGCTGGTGGAGGCGAGCCCGCACGACCGGATCTGGGGCATCGGCGTCACCGCGGACGACGCACGCGCGAGCGACCCCCGGCAGTGGCCGGGGCTCAACCTGCTGGGCTTCGCCTTGATGCGCGCCCGCACGGAACTGCGGCGAGCCGCCGGGGCGGCCGTGGCCGACGGGTCGGACGGCGAGGGGTCGGACGGGGTCAGCGGCCCTCGACGAGGACGATCGCGACGGTGAGGCCGACGGCGAGGAGCAGGCCGACCGCTCCGCAGATGATCCCGGCCCGCGCCTGCCCCGGGTTGGTGGACAGACCCTTGGCCACCCGCGACCGGGCCAGGCCCCCGTAGACCAGCGCCAGGACGCCCGTCACCAGGGTCACCGGCCAGAGCCACACGCCGAGCGAGACGATGCCGAGGATCTGTGCCGTCAGTCCGAAGCTGTTGTTCGGGGGCGGCGGGAAGGCGCTCCACCCCGGCCCCGGGGCGTAGGGGTGCGCGGGCGGCGGAGGGGCGCCGGGGAACGGGTACGGCGCCGGCGGCACGCCCGGGCCTTCGGGGCCCGGCGGCGGGGGCGGCACGGGTCTCGTCACGGGGCCGGAGTGCGGTGTGCCGTAGGCCGGCGGCGGGGCGTACGACACGGGGACGGACGCGTGGACGGTTTCCCGCGCCGGGGGCGGGGTCGCGAAGGGGTCCGTCCCCGGGGCGGTGTGCGCGGGGGGCTGTCGGTCCGGTGCGTGGGGAGGCAGCCGGTCAGCGGGGGGCCGCCGGTCCTCAGGGGGCCGCCGGTCCGCGGGAAGCGCCCAGGGGTCGGCGGGGGCGGCACCGGACGTCGTACCGTGCGGGTCCCCGGCGTCGCCCGGGGCGGGCCCGACCGGTCGGTCACCCGGCTCCCCCGGCTCCCCCGGTTCCCGTACCGCGTCCCGTCGCTCCTCGGACATCGTCCGCCCCCTCCGTCACCGATCCGGTCATGGTACGACCCAGCACGAACCCGCCCCCGCCGCCTACGATGAGCGGGCGCACCATCGATCAGCCGATCACCCGCGCCGTCCGCGGCGCCGTTCCCGGGGAGGACCCCTTGACCGATCTGCACGCCTTCATCGAAGGGCTGCCGAAGGCCGAACTGCACGTGCACCACGTCGGCTCCGCCTCCCCTCGGATCGTCTCCACCTTGGCCGCCCGACACCCCGACTCCAAGGTGCCCACGGACCCCGAGGCCCTGGCGGACTACTTCTCCTTCACCGACTTCGCCCACTTCGTCGAGGTCTACCTGTCGGTCGTGGACCTGGTGCGCACCCCCGAGGACGTCCGGCTGCTCACCTACGAGGTGGCGCGTGACCTCGGACGGCAGAACGTCCGGTACGCCGAGCTGACCGTCACCCCGTACTCCTCGGTCCGGCGGGGCATCGACGAGCGGGAGTTCATGGCCGCCATCGAGGACGCCCGCAAGGCCGCCGAGGCCGAGTTGGGCGTCACCCTGCGCTGGTGCTTCGACATTCCCGGCGAGGCCGGTCTCCCGGCGGCCGAGGAGACCGTCCGGCTCGCCGTCACCGACGGGCTGCGACCCGAGGGGCTGGTGTCGTTCGGGCTCGGCGGACCGGAGATCGGGGTGCCGAGGCCCCAGTTCAAGCCCTACTTCGACCGGGCGGTCGCGGCCGGCCTGCACTCCGTGCCGCACGCCGGCGAGACCACCGGCCCGGAGACCGTCTGGGACGCACTGCGCGAGTTGGGCGCCGAGCGGATCGGCCACGGCACCAGCGCCGCCCAGGACCCGGCGCTGCTCGCGCACCTCGCCGAGCACCGGATCGCCCTGGAGGTGTGCCCGACGTCGAACGTCGCGACCCGTGCCGTGCCCAGCCTGGCGGAGCACCCGCTCGCGGCGATGGTGGAGGCCGGCGTCCTGGTCACCATCAACTCCGACGACCCGCCGATGTTCGGCACGGACCTCAACAGCGAGTACGGCGTGGCGGCCCGGCTGCTCGACCTCGACGAGCGGGGGATCGCGGACCTCGCCAAGAACGCCGTCGAGGCGTCGTTCCTCGACCCCGCGGGCAAGGCCCGGCTGAACGGAGAGATCGACGCGTACACGGCCGCCTGGTGCGCACGGTGACCTCCCGCCGCCGGTGAACGGCGAGTGACGGGCGGTGCGGAACACGCGTACCGTACCGCCCCGTTGCGGGGTGGGCGCCGCGCCGGTGCGGGCCTCGCGCACAATGTCCCCATGCGCGCTGTCACCACCGTCGCCCACCGCGGCGACCCGTACCGGGTCCGTGAGAACACCCTGCCGTCGCTGCGCTCCGCGCTCGCGCTCGGGGCGGACGCCGTGGAGGTCGACGTCCGGCTCACCCGGGACGGGGTGCCGGTCCTGCTGCACGACGCGACCCTCACCCGACTGTGGGGGCACGACCGCGCGTTGGACGGTCTGCGGGCCGAGGAGCTGCGGGAGCTGACCGCCGGTGGGGTGCCGACCCTGGTCGACGCGCTGGCCGCGACCGACGGGGTCCGGGTGATGGTCGACCTGCCCGGCGCCTCGCCCGCCGCGGCCCGCCGGATCATGGGCGTGGTCCGGGACTGCGGGGCCGCCGACCGCGCGTACTACTGCGCGGGGGCGCGCACCATGCTCGCCGTCCGCGCGGCCGACCCCGCCGCCGAGATCGCGCTCACCTGGACGACCCTCGCCCCGCCCCGGCCCGCGCTGCTCGACGCGGTGCGGCCGCGCTGGCTCAACTACCGCTTCGGGCTGGTCGACCGGGCGCTCGCCGAGCGGGTCCACGAGGGCGGCCACTTGCTGTCGGTGTGGACGCCGGACACCCGCCGGTCCATGCGGCGGCTGCTCGCGGCGGGCGTCGACTCGATCACCACCAACCGCGTCGGCACCCTCACCGCCCTGCGCGCCCGCGGCTCCCGGGGCCCGGCCGTCCCGGCGCCGGCCCGGACCACCCGCCGAGCCCTGACTGACGGTCCCTCACGTCTCCGTGGAAACCCCGAGGTCGACTAGGGGTGCGGCCCCTCCCCGATGACGAGGCGGGGGCACCGCGGGCCGATGAGACTGGGGTGGTCGATCACCGAGCAGTCACCAGAGGACACCATGAACCGGACCCGTTCCGCGGCCGTCGCCGCCGCCCTCGTCACCGCACTGGTCTCCGGTGCGCTGGCCGCGCCCGCGGCGGCCGCACCGGTCGCCCCGGCCGCCGCGGCCACCACGGCGCCCGACGACCTCAACCGGACGGCGCTGCGCGCGGCCGTCGCCGGCCTGCCGAACGCGGACGCGACCTCGGCCCAGGTCCGGGTGGGCGGCGCTGCGGTGTGGCGGGGCTCGGCGGGCGTCCGGGACCTGGAGTCGGGGCGCGCGGCCCTGCGGGACGGACGGTTCCGCGCCGGGTCCACCACCAAGGTCGTCACCAGTGCGCTGGTGCTCCAACTGGCCGCCGAGGGGCGGATCGACCTGGACGTCCCGGTACAGCGCTACCTGCCCGACCTGTTGCCGTCGACCTTCGAACCGGTGGCCGTGCGGCACCTGTTGACCTACACCAGCGGCATCCAGTCGGCGGCCACTGCGCCGAAGACCTGGGACGAGGAGTACGCGGGGCGGTTCGAGACGCTGGACTACCGCGCGGTGGTGGCCGCGGGGGTCGCCAGGGGGCCCGCGCACGATCCGGGCGACGCCCAGCGGTACGCGAACATCCACTACACGATCCTCGGCATGCTCGTCGAGGAGGTGACGGGCCGCCCGTTCGCCCGGGAGGCGCAGCGGCGGATCTTCGGTCCGCTGGGGATGCGGAACACGTACTTGCCGGGCAGCGATCCGGAGATCCGCGGCCCGCACAACCGGGGCTACCAGAAGGTGCGGAAGGCGGACGGGACGACCGGGTACGTCGACGTGACGCGTTGGAACCAGTACGACCGCTTCGCGGCGGGCGACATGATCTCCACGACCGCCGACCTGGAACGGCTGATGAAGGCGCTGGTGCGGGGGAAGGTGGTCCCCGAGCCGCAGTTGGCGCTGATGTTCACGCTGCCCGCGGTGAAGGACCCGAACGGCGCGACGATGAGCGCGGGCTTCCAGCTGTTCCCCGTGCCGGGCGGGCCGAAGGTGTGGCTGAAGACGGGCGGACGCCACGGGTACCACACGATGGTCGCCGTGAGCGAGGACCGCTCCCGGACCCTGGTGCACTCGGTGACCACCACGGACGCGAAGGGGCCCGCCATGAGTGCCACCGCCCTGGCCATCGGGCTGGCCGCGTTCACCCCGTGACGGGCCGGACCCCCGCGGCGTGCCGAGCACGCCACGGGGGTCCGGGGGGCGGGACGGTCAGCCGTCCAGCGAGGTCATCACGTGCTTGATGCGCGTGTAGTCGTCGAAGCCGTACGCGGAGAGGTCCTTGCCGTAGCCGGACTTCTTGTACCCGCCGTGCGGCATCTCGGCGACCAGCGGGATGTGGGTGTTGATCCACACGCAGCCGAAGTCGAGGACCTTGGACATCCGCATGGCGCGGGCGTGGTCCTTGGTCCACACGGAGGAGGCGAGGGCGTAGTCGACGCCGTTGGCGTACGCGACGGCCTGGGCCTCGTCGGTGAAGGACTGGACGGTGATGACGGGGCCGAAGACCTCGTTCTGGATGATCTCGTCGTCCTGCTTCAGACCGGAGACGACGGTGGGGGCGTAGAAGTAGCCCCGGTCGCCGACGCGCCGGCCGCCGGCCTCCACCTTGGCGTGCGCGGGCAGCCGCTCGATGAACCCGGAGACCTGCGCCAGCTGGTTCGGGTTGTTCAGCGGCCCGTACAGGACGTCCTCGTCGTCGGGCTGACCGGTCTTGATCTCGGAGGCGGCCCGGGCGAGGGCGGCCACGAACTCGTCGTGGATGGACTCGTGGACGAGGACGCGGGTGGCGGCCGTACAGTCCTGGCCGGCGTTGAAGAAGCCCGCGGTGGAGATGTCCTCGACGGCCTTGGGGATGTCGGTGTCCTCGAAGACCACGACGGGCGCCTTGCCGCCGAGCTCCAGGTGGACCCGCTTGAGGTCCTTGGAGGCGGACTCGGCGACGGACATGCCGGCGCGCACCGAACCGGTGATGGACGCCATCGCGGGGGTGGGGTGCTCGACCATGGCGCGCCCGGTGTCGCGGTCGCCGCAGATCACGTTGAAGACGCCCTTGGGCACGACGGAGCCGATGATCTCGGCGAGCAGCACGGTCGACGCGGGGGTCGTGTCGGACGGCTTGAGGACGACGGTGTTGCCCGCGGCGAGCGCCGGGGCGAACTTCCACACGGCCATCATCATGGGGTAGTTCCAGGGCGCGACCTGGGCGCAGACGCCGATGGGCTCGCGGCGGACGATCGAGGTCAGGCCCTCCATGTACTCGCCGGCCGAGCGGCCTTCGAGCATGCGGGCCGCGCCGGCGAAGAACCGGATCTGGTCGACCATGGGCGGGATCTCTTCGGAGCGGGTCAGACCGATCGGCTTGCCGGTGTTCTCGACCTCGGCGGCGATCAGTTCCTCGCCCCGCTCCTCGACCGCGTCCGCGATCTTGAGGAGGGCCTTCTGCCGTTCGCTCGGCGTCAGGTCCCGCCAGGCGGGGAAGGCCGCCGCGGCGGCGGCCATCGCGGCGTCGACGTCCGCTTGGCCGGACAACGGGGCCGTCGCGTACGCCTCGCCGGTGGCGGGGTTGACCACCTCGGTGGTCCGTCCGTCGGTGGCGTCCCGGAATTCTCCGTCGATGTAGTTGCGCAGACGACGCAGCTGGGTGCTCACTGCCAGGCCCTCCAGTCAGATGGTCAGGTGTCCGGTGGGTGAGACACCCACCTGTGTCCGATGCTAGTCAGCGACTGACGCTTTCAACATACCTGGCCACGGATGACTACGAAATCCGTGCAGATGAAAGCTCATAACAACGAATTTCATCGCTCTGGCCTTGCTAAAGCGACGAGACCTCGTGCAGAGTGGTTGACGTGGCCAGTCGTAGCGCAGAACCCAGGGACTCCCGGAACGGGAACGGCTCTCCCCCGCTGGACGCCGTATCCCTCGCCATCATCGAACAGCTCCAGCAGGACGGCCGCCGGCCGTACGCCGCGATCGGCAAGGCCGTCGGCCTCTCCGAGGCGGCCGTGCGCCAGCGGGTCCAGAAGCTGCTCGACCAGGGCGTGATGCAGATCGTCGCCGTCACGGACCCGCTCACCGTGGGCTTCCGCAGACAGGCGATGGTCGGGATCAACGTCGAAGGCGATCTGGACCCGGTGGCCGACGCGCTCAGCGCCATGCCGGAGGTCGAGTACGTGGTGATGACCGCGGGCTCGTTCGACCTCCTGGTGGAGGTCGTCTGCGAGGACGACGACCACCTGCTCGATGTGATCAACAAACGCATCCGGGCCCTGCCCGCGGTGCGCTCCACCGAGAGCTTCGTCTACCTGAAGCTCAAGAAGCAGACCTATATGTGGGGAACCCGATAGCCGTGAGCAAGGACCTCAGCCGAACCGCGTACGACCACCTCTGGATGCACTTCACGCGCATGTCGTCGTACGAGAACGCGCCCGTTCCCACCATCGTGCGTGGTGAGGGCACCTACATCTACGACGACAAGGGCAAGCGCTACCTGGACGGTCTCGCGGGTCTGTTCGTCGTCCAGGCCGGGCACGGCCGCACGGAACTGGCGGAGACCGCCTTCAAGCAGGCCCAGCAGCTGGCCTTCTTCCCCGTGTGGTCCTACGCCCACCCGAAGGCCGTCGAACTGGCCGAGCGGATAGCCCACTACGCCCCGGGCGACCTCAACAAGGTCTTCTTCACCACCGGCGGCGGCGAGGCCGTCGAGACCGCCTGGAAGCTCGCCAAGCAGTACTTCAAGCTCCAGGGCAAGCCCACCAAGCACAAGGTCATCTCCCGCGCGGTCGCCTACCACGGCACCCCGCAGGGCGCCCTGTCCATCACCGGCCTGTCCGCCCTGAAGGCGCCGTTCGAGCCGCTGGTACCGGGGGCGCACAAGGTCCCGAACACCAACATCTACCGGGCGCCCTCGTTCCTCGACCACGGCGACGGCGTCGACCCGGAGCTGTTCGGCCGCTGGGCCGCCGACCAGATCGAGCAGCAGATCCTCTTCGAGGGCCCGGAGACCGTCGCCGCGGTCTTCCTGGAGCCGGTGCAGAACGCCGGCGGCTGCTTCCCGCCCCCGCCCGGCTACTTCCAGCGGGTGCGCGAGATCTGCGACGAGTACGACGTCCTGCTCGTCTCGGACGAGGTCATCTGCGCCTTCGGCCGGCTCGGCACGATGTTCGGCTGTGAGAAGTTCGGCTACGTCCCGGACATGATCACCTGCGCCAAGGGCATGACCTCGGGCTACTCCCCGATCGGTGCCTGCATCGTCTCGGACCGGATCGCCGAGCCGTTCTACAAGGGCGACAACACCTTCCTGCACGGCTACACCTTCGGCGGCCACCCGGTCTCCGCGGCCGTCGGCCTCGCCAACCTCGACCTGTTCGAGCGCGAGAACCTCAACCAGCACGTCCTCGACAACGAGGCCGCGTTCCTGTCCACGCTCCAGAAGCTGAACGACCTGCCGATCGTCGGTGACGTCCGCGGCAGCGGCTACTTCTACGGCATCGAGCTGGTGAAGGACAAGGCCACCAAGGAGTCCTTCAACGACGAGGAGTCCGAGCGCATCCTCTACGGCCACGTCTCCAAGAAGCTCTTCGAGAACGGCCTCTACTGCCGCGCCGACGACCGTGGCGACCCGGTCATCCAGCTGTCCCCGCCGCTGACCTCCGACCAGTCGACCTTCGACGAGATGGAGCAGATCATCCGCGGCGTCCTCCAGGAGGCGTGGACCCTCCTGTAGGTCACGGCACCCCCAGCCGGACGTGAACACGGCCCGGGCGCACCCTTCCGAGTGAGAAGGGCGCGGCCGGGCCGTGTGCTTTCCGGGGAGCGGCGGCGGTCCTGCCTACGGTGCCCAGTGACCGATCGGCCCGGGCTTCGTTCCCCCGTACGGGGGACGGAACGGAACTGAACCGAGGTGCACGCCGCATGACGCCCCAGTCGCCCCCGTCGGCCCCGCCGGACAGCGACGCGCTCCGGGCCCGCTCCCTGAGCTTCTCGTACCACGGCTCGCCCGCGCTCACGGGCGTCTCGTTGGGGGTCCGCGAGGGCGAGATCCTCGCCGTGACCGGACCCCGCGGCAGCGGGAAGTCCACCCTGCTGCGGCTGCTGTCCGGGCAGTTGCTCCCCCGACGCGGCGGCGAGGTGTGGTTCAACAGCGTCCCCGTGCACACGCTCGGCCCGGCCGCCCGCGAACGACTGCGCCGCGACCGGTTCGGCTGGGTGGAGGCGGAACCCGGCCTCGTGCCGGAGCTGAACGCCTGGGAGAACGTCGCCCTGCCGCTGATGCTGACCGGGGTCCCCCGCCGCACGGCGAAGGCCGCCGCACTGGAGTGGCTGGCCCGGTTGGACGTCGCCGACCAGGCCCGCAAGCGCCCGCACGCCCTGCTCAGGGCCGGGCGCCAGCGGGTGGCGTTCGCCCGGGCCCTGATCGGCGAGCCGTCCGTGGTCTTCGCCGACGAGCCGACCGCCGCCCTGCACGGCGCCGACCGGGCCCATCTGCTGCGCACCCTCACCACGGCCGCCCGGTCGCACGGCATCACCGTCGTCCTGGCCTCCCACGACCCGGACACCGCGGCCCTCGCCGACCGGACGGTGTCCCTGGTCGACGGACGGCTGTCCGGCCCGGTCGGCCTGCCCGACGGTGCGACGGAAGGCCGGGCCGCGTGCTCGCTCTCCGTCTAGCGCGCGGCGCCAGCCCCTCCGTCCAGGCCCGCCGACTCCTCGTCACCGCCGCCTCGACGGGCACCGCCCTGCTGCTGCTGTGCACCTTCGGCTACGCGCTCGGCCACCCCGGGGCCGCCGTCGGCTCCTCCCTGCGGCTCGCCTGGTGCGCGGCGCCCCTCGCGGCGACCGCGTACCTGGCGCTGGCGGTGGCCCGCACCGACCCCGCCACCCGACCGCGCCGGGGACTGTCCGCGGTGGGCCTCGGCCCGGCGCGGCGCGCGGTGTTCGCCGCGGTGTCGACGGCCGGCGCCAGCACCGCCGGCGCCCTCGCCGCGCTGCTGCTCTTCCTGTACCTGCGCGGGGACCTCGGGTTCCTGCCGTTCGCCGGCGGGGCCTCCGAACTGCTCGCCGCCGACCGTGAGCTGCCCCTCGCGGCGATCCTGACGCTGCTCGCCCTGGTCCCGGTGACCGCGTCCGGCGCCGCCGTGCTGTCGCTGCGGCCCAGGACCTCCGTCGAGCCGGGCACGGGAGCCGGTGGCGGCTCCGGCCGACCGGTCGGACGCGACCCGGAGGACCTCCTCGACGACGCCGACCTCCCGCCGGCCGCGCCGGCGACGCCCGCCGGGCTGCCCTGGGGGATCGCCCTGCTCGCGGCGGGCCTCGCCGTCGAGTCGTACGCCGGCGGACCGGGCCCCGCACCGGGGCTGCGGCTACCGGGCGGACTGGCGGGCGGTTCGCTGAGCGTGCTCGTCGGGTGGGCCCTCACCGCGGTCGGGCTGGCGCTCGCCGGGCCCGGGATGACCTACCTGTGCGGACGGGCCCTCCAGGCCGTGCGGCCCGGGGCGGTGCGGCTGCTGGCCGGGCGCGTGCTCCAGCGCGAGGCCCACCGGATCGGCCGGCCCCTCGGGGTGGTGTGCGCGGTCGCGGCGGGCGCCTACGCGGCGGCCACGCTGTACACCGGTTCCGAACCCGACACCGGTCCGCTGAGCGTGCTGGGCGCGGGCCTGGTCGTGGGGTGCGCGGTCGCCGCGCTCGCCCTGGCCGCGGTCGAGGCCCGGCAGGCGAGGTCGCGGACCACCGCGGCCCTGCTGCGGCAAGGGGCACCGGCCGCGGCCCTGCGGGCGGCGGCCCTGCTGCGCGTCGCCGCCCTGTGCCTGCTGTTCGGCCCGTTGACCTGGGCGGTCGCGGCGCTCGCCGCGGCCCCGCTGGACCGCTGACCTGCTGGCACACCCGCCCCGGCGGCGCCTCAGCCCTGCTGCGCGTACGCCCAGAAGTCCCGCATCAGCGTCGGGGGCTGCGGTCCGGCCAGCTCCACCTGGGTCAGCAGGATCGCGACGGTGCCGGTGGCGGGCACCAGGTGCGCGGTGGTGCCCGTGCCGCCCGTCCAGCCGTAGCGGCCCGGCACGTTCCACGGGTCGACGGCCAGGACGTCGACGGCGCCCCCGTACCCCCAGCCCTGGCCTTCGAGGAAGAGGGCGCCGGCCTCGCGCTGGGCCGGGGTCAGGTGGTCGGTGCGCATTCGGCGCACCGACTCCGGGGCGAGCACCCGGCGGCCGTCGGCGCCCGCTCCGTCGGCGAGCAGCATCCGGTACAGCGCCCACCAGTCGTCGAGGGTGGAGACGAGACCCCCGGCACCGGACGGGAAGGACGGCGGACGGCTCCACGCCCCGTCGGGGGCGTCCACCAGGTCGAGCGCGCCCCCGCCGGCGGGCCGGTACTGGCTGGTGAAGCGGTCGAGCTTGGCGGGCGGTACGTGGAAGCCCGTGTCGGTCATCCCCAGCGGCTCGAACAGCCGCTGGGCCAGGTACTCCGGCAGCGGGCGGTCCGCGGCCCGGGCGACCAGCACGCCCTGGAGGTCGGAGGTGGTGTTGTACAGCCACTGCGCACCGGGCTGGGCCAGCAGCGGCACCCGGGCCAGGGTCGCCGTCCACTCGTCGGGGGTGAGCGTGAGGTCCGGGCGCGGCGGCCCCTGGCGCAGTTCGGTGAGCAGGGGGACGACGGCCGGCAGGTCGAAGTCGGCGGGGAAGCCGTACCCGGCGCGGGAGGTGAGCAGGTCGCCCACCGTGAGGGGGCGGTCCGCGGGCACCACGTCGTCCACCGGACCGTACGGGTCCCGGACGACGACGGGGGACGACAGTTCGGGCAGCCACCGGTCGACGGGGTCCTCCGGAGCCAGCGTGCCGTCCTCCACCAGGGTCAGCACGGCGGCGGCCGTGACCACCTTGGTGAGCGAGGCGATGCGGAAGATGCTGTCCCTGGCCATCGGCGTGGTGCCCCCGGTGTCCGCCGCGCCGACGACCGCGATCTCGGTCCGTCCGGGGCGGGCGACCAGGGCCACGGCGCCCGGGACCGCACCGTCGGCGACCCCGGCCCGGAGGAGACCGCCCAGATCGGTGCTGGTGTCGGACATGCTGTGCCTTTCGGTTCGTGGCCGCGCCCCGGGCCGGGTGCCGGGGCGGGTCCGCAAGGGGGACTCCCGGAACGGCCCGGAATCATCGGAACATCAGCATTCACCCTTCCGAGGGATGGTCCGCGCATTCGTACGAGGAAATTCGCGCGGCGGCGATGAGTTCCGTGCGGCTCCCTCGTCTACTCGTTGAACGGCCCGCCGCTTCTCATTGAACGGCCCGCCGCCGCGCCCGGCACTCCCGGGCGGTCCACGGTGGACGGAGGAAGCCGCCGGCACCACGCCCCCGTCAGGAAAGAGGACCCCGTGTACCAGCAGATGATCTTCCCGAACCTCCCCGTCGCCGACCTGGCGGCCTCCAAGGAGTTCTTCACCGGATTGGGCTACGAGCTGAACCCGGCGTTCTCCGACGACCACACCGCCTCCGTGGTGGTCAGCGACACGATCGTGGTGATGCTGCTCGACCACGAGCGGTACGCCGACTTCGCCAAGAAGCCCATCGCGGACGCCACGAAGTCCAGCCAGGTGCTGCTGGCGCTGAGCGCCGAGAGCCGCGCGAAGGTCGACGAACTGGTCGACACCGCGTTCTCCCTGGGCGCCACCCCGGCGGGCGACACCCAGGACCACGGGTTCATGTACGGCCGCTCCTTCGACGACCTGGACGGTCACACCTGGGAGATCGTCTGGATGGACCCGGCGGCCATCGCCGGCTGACCCCGACCGGGGGAACCGGCCGTCGCCGGGTCAGCCCAGGACGACCGTCTCCGCCGGATCGAACTCCACCCCGACCCGCCGCCCGGGCTCGGGTGCGTCCCGCAGCCCGCACGCGGCCTCCAACGGGGGCGCCCCTCCCGCCGGCTGGAGGCGCAGCGCGACATGGGTGCCGCGGAAGGTCCGGGCGGTCACCGCGCAGGGCAATCCGGCGTCCGGCCCCACCAGCCGCACCCCCGCCGGGCGGACCAGGACCAGCCGCTCCCCCGCCGGCGTCCCTGCGGGCACGGTCAGCTCGCCCCAGGCGGTGCGCACCGTGCCGCCGCTCACGACGCCCGCCACGATGTTGTCGAAGCCGAGGAAGCGGGCCACGAACTCGTCCGCCGGGCGCTGCCAGACGTCGAGCGGGCTGCCCGTCTGGGCGACCCGGCCGTCCCGCATCACCACCACCCGGTCGGCGAGCGCGAACGCCTCGCCCTGGTCGTGGGTGACCGCGAGCACGGTGGTGCCCAGGGCGCCGAAGAGTTCCCGCAGTTCCACGACGAGCCGTTCGCGCAGGGTGCGGTCGAGTTGGCCCAGCGGCTCGTCGAGCAGCAGCAGCCGGGGGCGGGGCGCGAGGGCCCGGGCGAGGGCCACCCGCTGTTGCTCCCCGCCGGACAGCGAGGCGACGGCCCGCCGGGCCGCGCCGGGCAGTCCCACCAGGGTCAGCAGTTCCGCCACCCGGGCCTCCTGCTCGGCCCGTGGGGCCCCGTGCATCCGCAGGCCGAAGGCGACGTTGGCGCCGACGTCGCGGTGGGCGAACAGTTGGTGGTCCTGGAACATCAGGCCCACGCCCCGCTGGTGCGCCGGCGTCCCCGTCCGGTCCCGGCCGCCGAGCAGCACCCGTCCCGCGTCGAGGTCCTGGAGCCCGGCGACCGCCCGCAGCAGCGTGGACTTGCCGCTGCCGCTGGGGCCGAGCACGCAGACGACCTCGTGCTCGGCGACGTCCAGCGACACCGCGTCCAGCGCGGCGCGGGCGCCGAAGCGCACGGTCGCACCGTCCAGCCGCAGAGCCGCTTCGGTGTCCGTTCCGGTGCCGGTGCGGGCCGTGGTGGTGTCGGCGGTGGTGGCGGCGTCGGTGGCCGGGTTCGCGGTCATCAGAACTCCCCCGCGTGATCGGTACGGAGGCGTTCGAGGAGCAGCAGGGACACGGCGCACACCACCATCAGGAGGGTCGAGAGGGCCATGGCCTGGCCGTAGTTGAGTTCCCCGGCGCGGCCGAGGAGTCGGGCGACGGCGACGGGCAGGGTCGGTTCGTCGGGGCGGGCGATGAACACCGTGGCGCCGAACTCGCCCAGCGAGACGGCGAAGGCGAACCCGGCGGCGATCAGCAGCGCCCGCCGCACCAGGGGCAGGTCCACCTCGCGCCAGGCCCGCCACGGCGAGGCGCCCAGCACGGCCGCCGCCTCGCGCAGCCGCCCGTCGACGGACCTGAGGACGGGCAGCATCGTCCGCACCACGAACGGCACCCCGACCAGGGCCTGCGCCAGCGGCACCAGCCACCAGGAGGCCCGCAGGTCGAGCGGCGGCTCGTCCAGGGTGATCAGGAACCCGAAGCCGACGGTGACCGCGGACACCCCGAGCGGCAGCATGAGCAGCGCGTCGAAACCGCGCACCAGGCGCCCCGCGCGCCGGGTCAGTGCGGCGGCGGCGAGCCCCCCGACGACCAGGGCGATGGCGGTGGCGGCGAGCGCGTACAGCAGGGAGTTGCCGATGGCGTTGATGGGCGGTACGAGGAACGCACCGCCCTCGGCGGAGGTGAGCGACCGGTAGTAGGTGAGGGTGAAGGCCCCTTCGGTGTCCTGGAAGGAGCGGGCCACCAACACCCCGAGGGGCAGCACGATCAGCGCGGCGACGGTGGCCAGCACCACGGCGAGCAGGGCCCACTGCCCCGCACCGCGCGGGCGGCGTGCGGTGACCGAGGGGTCGACCAGCCGCAGCCCGTGCTCCCGGCGGCGCACGCTCCAGGCGTGGACGGCGAGGATCAGGCCGACGGCGACGAACTGCACGAGGGTGAGCACGGCCGCGCTGGAGAGGTCGAAGATCTGGGAGGTCTGCCGGTAGATCTCCACCTCCAGGGTGGAGAACGCGGGGCCGCCGAGGATCTGGACCACGCCGAAGGAGGTGAAGGTGAACAGGAACACCATCAGCGTGGCTCCCGCGACGGCGGGCCGCAGCGCCGGCAGGGTCACCGTCCGCCAGGCGGCGAACCGGGAGGCGCCGAGCACCCGGGCGGCTTCCTCCTGCCGCGGGTCGAGTTGGGCCCAGAGTCCGCCCACGGTGCGCACCACGACCGCGTAGTTGAAGAAGACGTGCGCCAGCAGGATCGCCCACACGGTGGTGTCGAGCCGTACGCCGGCCGCCCGGTCCAGCAGACCGCCGCGGCCGAGGAGGGCGAGGAACGCCGAGCCGGCCACGACGGTGGGCAGCACGAAGGGCACGGTGACCACGGCCCGCAGCACCTGCTTGCCGGGGAAGGCGAACCGCGCGAAGACGTAGGCGCCGGGCAGCGCGATCAGCAGGGTTCCCGCCGTCGAGGCGAGGGCCTGCCAGGTGGTGAACCACAGCACCTCGCGGATCTCCGGGCGGGCCAGGACCTCCCCGATCGCCCCGAGTTGCCAGACGCCCTCCGGCCGCAGCCCGCGGGCCACGATCGCGGTCACCGGGTAGGCGAAGAACACCGCGAAGAACACCGCCGGCAGCGCCATCAGCGCGCAGCGCAGCAGAGCGCCCCTGCGGTCCGACCGGGCGGCGCCGCCCGTCCGGGCGCCCGGGGCGGCGGGTCCGGGGGCGTCGGTGCGCCCGGGGCCCGCGCCGGCCGCCGCCCCCGACCCGAGCGGGTCGCCGGGGCGGGGGCCGTCGGCCGCGCGGCCTACTTCACTACGAGCGAGGTCCACTGCTTGACCCACTGGTCACGGTGGTCGGCGATCCGCTGCGGGTCCATCGTCAGCGGCGAGGGCACCTCCACCGCGTACCGGGCGAAGTCCGCGGGGACCTTGACGTCCTTGTGCACGGGGTCCACGAACATGTTCAGCGGCATGTCCGCCTGGAAGGTGCGCTCGCTCAGGAAGTCCAGCAGGGCCTTGCCGCCCTCCGGGTTCTTCGCACCCGCGAGCAGGCCCGCGTACTCCGCCTGCTGGAAACAGGTGCCGGTGGAGACGCCGGTCGGCGCCTCGGCGGGCTTGGGGTCGGAGTAGATCGCCTCGACGGGCGGGGAGGAGGCGTACGAGACGACGAGCGGACGGTCGCCGCCGGCCTTCTTGCCGCCGGCGGAGCCGGAGAACTCCTCGTTGTACGCCTGGTCCCAGCCGTCCACGACCTTGACGCCGTTGTCCTTCAGCTTCTTCCAGTAGTCGGGCCACGCGGCGCCGCCCTGCTGGGCGACGGTGCCCATGAGGAAGCCGAGGCCGGGCGAGGAGGTGGCCGGGTTCTCCACCACGAGGAGGTCCTTGTACGCCGGCTTCACCAGGTCGTCGAAGGTCTCCGGCGGGGTCACGCCCTTGTCCGCGAAGTACTTCTTGTCGTAGTTGACGCATATCTCGCCGGTGTCGACGAGGGTGACCCGGTCCTGCTTGTCGAGCAGCGGCCGCTTCGGGAGCCGGACGCTGTCCGCGCCCGCCGCCTCGTAGGGCGTGAAGAGCTCGTTGTCGAGGCCGCGGGAGAGCAGCGTGTTGTCGATGCCGAAGAACACGTCGCCCTGCGGATTGCCCTTGGTCAGGATGGCCTTGTTGACGGCGACGCCCGCGTCCCCGTCCTCCAGGACCTTGAGCGTGTAGCCGGACTCCTTCTCGAACTCCTCCAGCACCTCTTCGGAGGCGGCGAAGGAGCTGTGGCTGACCAGGGTGACCGTCTTGGACCCGCTGCCGTGCCCGTCGTCGCCGCTCTCGGCACAGCCGGAGAGGGTGACGAGGCCCAGCCCGGCCGCGAGGGCGACGGCGGTGGCCTTCTTGGTGGTGCTCACGTGGTGGTTCCTCCTGGAGCGGACCAGGAAGAGACGCGGCCCCGCCCGCGGCCCCCGGGGCGGGAGCGCGGGCAGGGCGCAACAGCTTGAGTGGTGACCGAACTTCCTACCCGGAATGACCCGGGCGAGGTTCAGAGGGTCTGCGGCCCGCCGGTGTGACCCGGCTGCCGCACTCTCAGCGCTGTGGCGCTCCCCTGTCGGAAAATGCAGTTGTCTGTCGTGAACGTGCTGCGAATGGCTCGAACCGCTCGCTGCGCACAAGACGCTATGCGGGCGTTCGGGACAAGAGTACCGCTCTAGCGTTCGGATGCCGCCAGCTGTCCACAGGCCCCGTCGATCTCCTGCCCCCGGGTGTCCCGGACGGTCACGGCCACCCCGTGCGCCGCGATGGCCTCCACGAACGCCTTCTCGTCCTCGGGACGGGACGCGGTCCACTTGGAGCCGGGCGTCGGGTTGAGCGGGATGAGGTTGACGTGCACCCGCTTGTTCTTGAGCAGTCGACCCAGCAGGTCACCGCGCCACGCCTGGTCGTTGATGTCCCGGATCAGGGCGTACTCGATGGACAGTCGCCGACCGGACCGCTCGGTGTACTCCCAGCCCGCGTCGAGGACCTCCCGGACCTTCCAGCGCGTGTTGACCGGGACGAGGGTGTCGCGCAGCTCGTCGTCGGGCGCGTGCAGGGAGATCGCGAGCCGGCACTTGAAGCCCTCGTCGGTGAACCGGCGGATCGCGGGCACGAGCCCGACCGTCGACACCGTGATCCCGCGCTGGGACAGGCCGAGGCCGTCCGGCTCCGGGTCGGTGAGGCGACGGATCGCCCCCACGACGCGGTTGTAGTTGGCCAGCGGCTCGCCCATGCCCATGAACACGATGTTCGACAGGCGCGCCGGGCCGCCGGGGATCTCCCCGTCCCGCAGCGCGCGCATGCCGTCCACGATCTGGTGCACGATCTCGGCCGTCGACAGGTTGCGGTCCAGCCCCGCCTGGCCGGTGGCGCAGAAGGGGCAGTTCATTCCGCAGCCGGCCTGGGAGCTGATGCACATGGTGACCCGGTCCGGGTACCGCATCAGCACCGACTCCACGAGGGTGCCGTCGAACAGGCGCCACAGCGTCTTGCGGGTGGTGTCGTCGTCGCAGCTGATGTGCCGCACCACGGACATCAGGTCCGGGAGGAGGGCCTCCTGCAACCGGTCGCGCGCGCCGGCCGGGATGTCCGTCCACTGGGCGGGGTCGTGGACGTACCGCGCGAAGTAGTGCTGCGAGAGCTGCTTGGCGCGGAACGGCTTCTCGCCGATGGCGGCGACGGCTTCCTTGCGCTCGGCGGGCGAGAGGTCGGCGAGGTGCCGCGGGGGCTTCTTGGCTCCGCGCGGGGCGACGAAAGTGAGTTCTCCGGGCTTGGGCATGGTGCCTCCAGTGTCGCAGACGCGAGCCGGTGGCCCGGGTGCGTCGCCGGCGGCGGGGGCCGGCACCGACCGCCCCCGTCGACGGCGGGCGACCCGGTGCCCGGCGCGTTCGCGCTGGTGGTCGCGGCCGGGGGCACCGTGCGACGGCCCGTGCCGGCGGCGACGGGGACCGGGCACGGTGCCGCGCGTCACAGCGGCACCCGCACCGGACGGGCCGCCCGCACGGGGGTGCGGGCGGCCCCGGCGCTACTCCCGGGCCGATTCCGGCGACGGGGGCCCGCCTACGCGCTCCCGGGCCGTTTCCACTGACGGGGGCCCGCCGGCGCGCGGCACCTGCCGGCGGCCGGTGCTGCGCGCTCCGGGCACGGGGGCGCCGCGGTGCAGGAACATCAGGAAGGGGGCGACGTAGGCCGATGCCTCCACCGGCGTCGCGCCGCCGGCGAGGACGAGGACCACGCCGGCCGACAACGCACTGCCGAACATCGCGGCCCGTGCGAGCAGGGCTGCTCGCCCCTCCGGGTTTTCGGACATACTTGGACTGCTCCTGTTCCTCCGAGGACGGTGAGCACGGGCCACCCGCTTCGTTACCAGGCGCCGCGGGTGGCCTGCTTCGTGTGGGGGCACCGTCGGGTGCCCGCGGTCAGGCCGCGCCGGTGGACGCGTATCCGTCTCCTTCCGGCCAGACGACGACGATCTTCAGCCCGGCGCACAGGTCGAGCAGGTCGTCCTCCGGGCGGGAGGGCACCAGCAGCGCCAGCTCCGGCTCGGGGAGGAAGCGGGCGTAGTCCAGGAGTTGACCGACGGCCATCCGGACGGCGCTCCGCCCGACCGAACCCTTGGCCTCGTAGAGCCGGTTGGCCGTGACGTCGTAGAGGTCGGTCAGCAGCCACTTGGCGACGCCGGTCGGTGCGATCCGGTGCCGCGTCGTCTCGTGGCCCAGCAGCCGGAGGTGGTCGGCGTACCCCAGGACCAGTTTCGCCTCGGCCCGCTCGGCCTCGTACGGTTCGCGGGAGGGCTCGACCCACATCCGCTCGGTGTACTGCGCCTCCACCTCCAGCGCCTCCACCCGGGGGCTGTCCTCGGGGGTGTGCGGAAGCTGGGAACCGGCGGGCGGGGCCGCCGTGAGCGGCTGCAAGCGGAACATGATGACGCTGCGGACCGGTCCGTCGTTCGTCTCCGGCGCCTCGGTGCGGTACCAGGGCCGCTCCTCGGGCAGCACGAACTCCCCGAGGTACTGGCACATGCCCGAGCCGAGGCCCTTGAAGAGGCGCAGGGCCCGGCCCTCGTCCCGGTGCTTCAGGATGGCCAGGTTGCCCTGGCTCATCTTCTGGTCGCCGAGTTGGCCCTCGCCGGCGTAGTGGTAACAGCCGTCGTCGCCCCAGCCGTCGAAGTAGCCGTGTTTGTGGCCCTTCACCGGGTCCGTGAAGCAGAAGACGTTGGCGGACACCCGGGAGGGCCCGATCCCGCCCTGTCGACGCCCTCCGTAGCGCTCGTGCAGCTCGACGCGCTTGAGGACGTCACCGACGGCGATGTCCCAGTCGGTCGCCGTGTCCGTTGCCATCCTGCGGGCCACCCTCCATGCGTTTAGGTCCAGAGGACCACCTAAAACCCTAGGCTATACGAAGGCGCTTCCCTCTCGCTTAAAGTATGTCCACTCGAACTACGCAGCCAGGTTCGGCCAACCCTACGGGACGGGACCGCTGCCACTCCGGCTCCCTCCACCGGCCGTTCGCACTGCGGAGCGAACGGAGCGCCCGGATCCAGTCGCAAGGGCCCGAAATCCGGACCACGGGGAGCAAAGGGCCCCGAGCACCCGGCCCGCTGACCGACGATTCGTCCGTCGCACACCAACAGGACCCACGGGAACCGGACGAGGACTCGACGGAACCCGAAGGGCACCGGGAAGGAACAGGGGAGGACGAGGTGGGCTACCAGATCAAGTGCGGATCGACGCAGACCGCTACGGGGAAACCGTGCAGGAACCCGGCGATGGTCGGCTACTCCCGCTGCCAGCTCCACCGAGGGCCCTGGACGCCCCCGCAACGGCGGCGGACCAAGAAGCGCTGAGCCCCCGCCCGTACGACCGGTGAGGGGGAGAGAACGGTGAGGGCCGGTCGTCCCGTGGACGACCGGCCCTCACCCTCGTTCGCGCGGGTCGAAGACCCCGGCACGGAGCCCGATCAGCCGGACCCCACGAAGACCACCATCAGCAGCCAGACCACCGGGGCCGTCGGCAGGAGCGAGTCGAGCCGGTCCATGATGCCGCCGTGGCCGGGCAGCAACGTGCCCATGTCCTTGATGCCGAGGTCCCGCTTGATCATGGACTCCCCGAGGTCCCCCAGCGTGGCGCTGACGGCGACCGCGAGCCCCAGCAGCAGCCCCTGCCACCAGGTGCCCCCGTCGATCAGGAACTCCATGCACAGGGCGCCGGCGACCATCGCGAAGCCGATCGCGCCGAACAGTCCCTCGCGGGTCTTGCCGGGGCTGATCCGCGGCGCCAGCTTGTGGGTGCCGAACCGCCAGCCGATCGCGTACGCCCCCGTGTCGCTGACGACCGTCAGCACCAGGAAGGTCAGCACCCGCCAGGCACCGTCGTCGGCGGTGAGCAACAGGGCCACGAAGGTCGCCAGGAAGGGCACGTAGAAGGCGGCGAACACCCCCGCCGTGACGTCCTTCAGATACCCGTCCGGAGGCCGCGACATCCGCCACACGAGAACGGCGAGCGCGGTCAGCGCCATCGCCACCCACGCCCCGTCGGTACCGCGCGCGTAACCGGCGACGACTATGGCGGCCCCGCCCACCGCGAGCGGAACCAGCGGGGCGTCGATGTCCTTGCGTTCCTTGAGACGGCTGGTGAGTTCCCACAGCCCGACGACGACCGCGACGACGATGACGCCGACGAAGACCGCCTTCACCACGAACAGCGAGGCGACGATCACCGCGGCGAGCCCCAGCCCGACCCCTATGGCCGCGCCCAGGTCACGTCCCGCACTCTTCTTCTGCGGTGCGGCGGGCGGTTCCGGTGCGCTGGGCATGGGCTCCTGTGGCATCTGCGACGCCGTCTGGTGCGGGGCCCGGCCTGCTCGGGAACCGCTCAGTTCCTCGGTACTGCCGTGGGTGGGATGAGGGGCACCGCCCGGCGACGCGGCTCCCCAGCCGTCCGGTACCGCGCCGGGAGGTGCACCGGGCACGACCGGCACGGGCCGGGTCTGCCCCGACCGCACGACGTCATGCGCATCGTACGCAGGAGCGGCCGGCACCGCCCCTCGGCCGGGGCCACCGGGGGTGGCGGTCCGCGGCGGGGCGTACGCCTGCGCGGCCCGTCCGGGGGCGTACCCCTGGACGGGCTGTCCGGGCAGGGACGCGTACCCCTGGGCCGGAGCCGCGGGGGCGTGGCCGAAGGAGGGCTGGCCGGGAGTGCCGGGAGCCGGGGCGGCGTACCCCTGGACGGACCCGTGGTCCTGAGTCGGCCCCTGGCCGGACCCGTCGGCGGGTCCCTGGTCGGTCGGGAGCCCCGGCCCGGCGTATCCGGCCCGCGAGGGCGCTCCCCAGGAAGAGTCGTTCATCAGACTTCGAGCAGCTCGGCTTCCTTGTGCTTCAGCAGCTCGTCCACCTGGGCGACGTACTTCGTGGTGGTGTCGTCGAGTTCCTTCTCCGCGCGGCGGCCCTCGTCCTCACCGACCTCGCCGTCCTTGACGAGCTTGTCGATCGCTTCCTTGGCCTTGCGGCGCACGGCACGGATCGAGATCTTCGAGTCCTCCGCCTTGCCCTTGGCGACCTTGATGTAGTCGCGGCGGCGCTCTTCGGTCAGCTCGGGGAACGTCACCCGGATGATATTGCCGTCGTTGCTCGGGTTGACGCCGAGGTCCGAATCGCGGATCGCCTGCTCGATGTTGCGCAGCGCGCTCTTGTCGAACGGAGTGACGACGGCCATGCGCGGCTCGGGCACGGAGAACGAGGCGAGCTGGTTGATCGGCGTCAACGCACCGTAGTAGTCCGCCACGATCTTGTTGAACATCGCCGGGTGCGCACGGCCGGTGCGGATCGCGGCGAAGTCCTCCTTGGCGACGACGACGGCCTTCTCCATCTTCTCCTCGGCTTCGAGGAGGGTCTCTTCGATCACCACTTGCTCCTGCGTGTCTTGAGTAGGTCCAGCTCCGGTGGTGGCGCCGACCGCGTCGCGTCTGTCCCCTGCACGGTGTCCGACCGTCAGGGCTTTGTCCATCCCCTGTCCGTACCCCTGCGTCCGGTTCCTGGGAGTCCCGGGAAGGAACCCCGTGGCGGCGCCCGGAGCGGGCACGGACCGGTTGTCGGCCGGGCGGGTCAGGCCCGGGCGCCCTGGTCGCCGACCAGGGTGCCGATCTTCTCACCCTTGACCGCGCGCGCGATATTGCCCTCGGCGAGCAGTTCGAACACGAGGATGGGCAGCTTGTTGTCGCGGCACAGGGTGATCGCCGTGGCGTCGGCGACCTTGAGGTCCCGGGTGATGACCTCGCCGTAGCCGAGGGCGTCGAACTTGACCGCGTCCGGGTTGGCCTTGGGGTCCGAGTCGTAGACCCCGTCGACGCCGTTCTTGCCCATGAGCAGGGCTTCCGCGTCGATCTCCAGGGCCCGCTGGGCGGCGGTGGTGTCGGTGGAGAAGTACGGCATGCCCATGCCGGCGCCGAAGATGACGACCCGGCCCTTCTCCAGGTGGCGCACGGCCCGCAGCGGGATGTACGGCTCGGCGACCTGCCCCATGGTGATGGCGGTCTGCACCCGGGAGTCGATGCCCTCCTTCTCCAGGAAGTCCTGGAGGGCGAGGCAGTTCATCACGGTGCCGAGCATGCCCATGTAGTCGGAGCGGGCCCGGTCCATGCCGCGCTGCTGGAGTTCGGCGCCCCGGAAGAAGTTTCCGCCGCCGATGACCAGGGCGATCTCGAAGCCGTCGCGGACCACGGCCGCGATCTCCCTGGCGATGTTGTGCACCACGTCGGGGTCGACGCCCAGCGCCCCGCCGCCGGCGAACGCCTCGCCGGACAGCTTCAACAGGAAGCGCCCGGGGACCTTGCCGTCGTCGCTCTTCGCGCTCTTCTCGCTGGTGCCGGCCTGGGTGGTCATGGGGTTCTCCTCGTGGTGCACATGCGAAGAAGGCCACTGCCGGTGGGGTGTTGTACGCATCCCATGCTCGGCAATGGCCTCCTCGTCAGATCTGCGGTCCTCCGTCGCGCACGCGGTTCGTACGCGGGCGACCGCTGTAGACCCTAGCGGTTGTCTACGGGCGATCGCGGAACGGACTCAGATGCCGACCTTGATGCGCGAGAAGCGCTTCAGGGTGACACCGGCCTCGTTCAGGACCTGCTGGACGGACTTCTTCGCGTCGAGGGCGTACGGCTGGCCCAGGACGGTGGCGTCCTTGAAGAAGCCGTTGACGCGACCTTCGACGATCTTCGGGATGGCAGCCTCGGGCTTGCCCTCCTGGCGGGTCGTCTCCTCGGCGACGCGGCGCTCGGCCTCGACGACCTCGGCGGGGACGTCCTCGCGGGAGAGGTACTTCGGCGCGAAGGCGGCGATGTGCTGCGCGACGCCCCGGGCGACCTCGGCGTTCGGCGCGTCCAGCTCGACCAGGACACCGATCTGCGGCGGGAGGTCGGGCATCGTGCGGTGCATGTAGGCCGCGACGTAACCGTCGGCGAACTGGGCGAAACGATCGAGGACGATCTTCTCGCCGAGGTTGGCGTTGGCCTCGTCGACGTACGCCTGCACGGTCTTGCCCGGCTCGATCTCGGAGGCGAGCAGGGCCTCGATGTCGGCGGGGGAGGTGGCGGCGACGTGCGCGGCCAGCGCGCCGGCGACGGCCTGGAACTTCTCGCCCTTGGCGACGAAGTCCGTCTCGCACTTCAGCTCAAGGATGACGCCGGAGGAGTTGTCGTCGGCGATGACGGAGACCACGGCGCCGTTCTCGGCGGAGCGGCCCTCGCGCTTGGCGACGCCCTTCTGGCCCTTGACCCGAAGCAGCTCAACGGCCTTCTCGACGTTGCCGTCGGCCTCGTCGAGCGCCTTCTTGCAGTCCATCATGCCGGCGCCGGTGAGCTCGCGGAGCTTCTTGACGTCGGCGGCGGTGTAGTTCGCCATGAGTCTATCTTTCTCGAAGTCTGGAAGATCGAGGATCTACGGGTCACCGGTCGGCCGGGCGGCTCAGGACGGCGTCCCGCGGAACCGGACCGGCGGGCGGGTGACGGCGGGGCGGAGGGTGGTGCCTTCCGCCCCGCCGTCGGCCCTCAGGTCCTCGGCCGGTCGGGTCAGCCCTGCTCGGCGTCGGCGGCGGGGGCCTCGACGGCCGGCGCCTCGGTGGCCTCGGCAGCGGCCTCAGCGGCCGGCGCCTCGGCGGGGGCCTCAGTCGCGACCTCAGCGGCGGCGTCGGCGGCGGGCGCCTCAGCAGCGGCGGGGGCCTCGTCGGCCTTCTTCTCGCCTTCCAGCAGGTCGCGCTCCCACTCGGCGAGCGGCTCGCCGGCGGCCTTGTCGCCCGGCTTCGAGTCACCGGTGGCGACACCGGAGCGGGCGATGAGGCCCTCGGCGACGGCGTCGGCGATCACGCGGGTGAGCAGCGTGACGGAGCGGATCGCGTCGTCGTTGCCCGGGATCTTGTAGTCGACCTCGTCGGGGTCGCAGTTGGTGTCCAGGATCGCGACGACCGGGATGTTCAGCTTCCGGGCCTCGCCGACGGCGATGTGCTCCTTCTTGGTGTCCACGATCCAGACGGCGCTGGGCACCTTCTGCATCTCGCGGATACCACCGAGGGTCTTCTCCAGCTTGGCCTTCTCGCGCGAGAGCACGAGGAGTTCCTTCTTGGTGAGACCGGACGCGGCGACGTCGTCGAAGTCGATCTGCTCAAGCTCCTTGAGGCGCTGCAGACGCTTGTAGACGGTCGAGAAGTTGGTGAGCATGCCGCCCAGCCAGCGCTGGTTCACGAAGGGCATGCCGACGCGCGTCGCCTGCTCGGCGATGGCCTCCTGCGCCTGCTTCTTCGTGCCGACGAACATGACCGTGCCGCCGTGGGCGACGGTCTCCTTGACGAACTCGAAGGCGCGGTCGATGTACGACAGCGACTGGAGCAGGTCGATGATGTAGATGCCGTTGCGCTCCGTGAAGATGAAGCGCTTCATCTTCGGGTTCCAACGACGGGTCTGGTGACCGAAGTGGACGCCGCTTTCCAGCAGCTCCCGCATCGTGACGACGGCCATGGCCGTGTTCTCCTTGGTACTCGGTTGCCGCGTCCGCCGGACGGCGGTCGCGCCTGACGCCCCGGCGCGCTGTGCCACGAAGGACCGAGGAGCGCGGACACCACCACTGAGCGGGGTGAATGTCGGGGCGTGCGAAGTCGACCCGGTGACCCGGGTCGCCACATGAAGTGTACGGGACCTTGAACCTGTCGAGTGACGCCCCTGTCCACAACCGCCCACTTGTCCACAGATCGTCCCTCGGCCCGTTCCGGGGCGTGACGGCACGGCACCGTGGACGTAGCGGCCCGCTCGGGCCGCGGGAGGGCACGGGGGTGCGCGATGGCACGGGGGCGTGCGGCGGGGCGGCCCGCACAGCGGGGTGAGCGGGGACGCGGCCGCGGGGGTGGCGGCGGCCGTGGGTGCGGCGACACGGTGGGGATCGAGGGGGTGCTGCCCGGTGGGCGTCACGCGGGGCGCACCCGCGGGGCAGGGGGCCGGGCGGTGCTCGCCGCCCGAGCGCTGGTGGCGAGCGTGCTGGTCGCGGCGCTGACGTGCGTGGGCGTCCGGACGCTCGCCGATGTCCGCCCCGCGCCCCTCACGGCGGGCGCGGTCGGGCCGGCCGGGGCGGAGCCGGAGCGGGAGGCGGCGGAGCACGTGCCCGAGGTGGCGGTCTCCTGGCCCCTGGTACCGCGACCGCCGGTGCTCCGGGGTTGGGAGCCGCCGCCCACCCCGTACGCGGCCGGTCACCGCGGAGTGGATCTGGCGACGACCGCGGGGGCCCAGGTCCGGGCGGTGGCCGCCGGCCGGGTGACCCACGCGGGCCGGGTCGCCGGGCGGGGGGTGGTCACCGTGGAGCTGGACGGCACGGGCACCCCTGCCCTGCGGATCACGCACGAGCCGGTGCGGCCCCGGGTCCGGCGCGGCGAGCGCATCGCCCCCGGGGACGTGCTCGGCCGGGTGGAACCGACGGGTTCGCACTGCGCCGCCCCCTGCGTGCACTGGGGGTTACGTCGTGACCGGACGTACCTGGACCCGCTGTCCTTGTTGCCGCCCCACCTCCTGCGGCAGGCCCCGCCCCGGCTCCTGCCCCTGTCGGAGACCTTGGCGGGCCGGGACACCGGGAGCGCGAGCGCTTCGGGTCCGCCGCACCCGCAACGGGCCGTACGGGGCCACCTCGACGCGAACCCCTGCGCCCTCGGCCCGACAGACCCGACCGGCCCGACAGACCAGCCGGGCCGGTCGGGCCGTGGGGATCAGCCGCGTACCCCGCGCAGGGCCATGGCCACCGCGGCGTCCGCGATCGCGCCCGGTTCCTCCGCCGCACCCAGTTCCGCCCGTCGGGCGGCGGCGTCGACGATCCCCTGCAACAGCATCGCGACGAGACGCGGCTCGGCGTGGCCCATCTCGCGCAGCGCCTCCGCGAGCATCGTCACCAACCCGCCGTGGGCGGCCCGGATCTTCTCGCGCGCGCCGCGGTCCAACTCGCTCGCGGAGATGGCGACGACGGCCCGGTGCCTACGGTCTCCGACCAGGTCCAGCTGTCGACGCACATACGCCTCGATCTTGCCTTCGGGGTCGTCGGCGAGCGCCATGGCGCCCTCCACCTCGGCGGCCCAGACGGGGAAGTCGACGGCGCACAGTTCCTCGACCACGGCGGCGCGCGACTTGAAGTACTCGTACACCGAGGACCGGGCGAGACCGGTGCGCTCGGCGAGGGCGGGGAAGGTCAGCGCCTCCGTGCCTCCTTCGGACAGCAGGGACCGCGCGGCGTCCAGCAGGGCGGCGCGCTGCATCGAACGGTGCTCGGCCACTGAGGCCGCTCGAATCCTTGGCACCCCTCCACTTTACGGACGCGCTGGCCGACATGGGAGCCGGTCACCCTTTCGACACGTCACCCGGGGGGTGCCCCTCACCCGAAACGCGTGCCCGTAACCCCCCTGGTCACGCCTCAAGGACCCCTTGGGCCCCAGCCGCGACGCATCCGGGGGCAGTTCCGGCCGGGAGTGCCGTTCAGCGACCGAATCCAGCCAGTTTGGCGCGGAGCTGGAGCACGGACTTGGTGTGGATCTGGCTCACCCGGCTCTCCGTGACGCCCAGCACCAGCCCGATCTCCGCCAAGGTCAGCCCCTCGTAGTAGTAGAGGGTGACGACGGTCTTCTCCCGGTCGGGGAGGGTGTTGATGGCGCGGGCGAGGAAGCGACGCAGCTCACGGTCCTCGGCGATCTCGACCGGGTCGTCCGCGGCGGTGTCCACCAGGGTGTCCATCAGGCTGAACCGGTCGCCGCCCTCACCGCCGGCGTGCAGCAGCTCTTCCAACGCGACCACGTTGGCCAGGGACAACTGGCTGAAGACTGCGTGCAGTTCCTCCAGGGCGATCCCCAGTTCGGCGGCGACCTCGCTCTCTGTGGGGGTGCGCCGGAGCTGGGCCTCCAGGGTCGCGTAGGCGCGTTCGACGTTGCGGGCCTTCTGGCGGACGGACCGGGGGATCCAGTCCAGGGCGCGCAGTTCGTCGATCATCGCGCCCCGGATGCGGGTGATCGCGTACGTCTCGAACTTGATGGACCGCTCGATGTCGAACTTCTCGATCGCGTCGATCAGCCCGAAGACCCCGGAGGACACGAAGTCGGCCTGCTCCACGTTGGGCGGCAGTCCGACGCTCACCCGGCCCGCGACGTACTTGACCAACGGCGAGTAGTGCAGGATCAGCTGCTCGCGCAGACGGTCGTCGCCCGTCGCCTTGTACGACCTCCACAGTTCGTCGAGCGTCGAGGGGGCGGGAGGCCGCACGCTCCCGCGGGCAGCGGGGGGAGCAGCCGCCCGGTCAGACCCGGAGGTGTGCTGGGGCATTCGTCGCCTTGTGCCGTTCTGCCGTGAACTGGGTGGGAATCCTCGTGAGCGTAGCGTGACTGGAGTGTCGCGGTGTGCGAAGACTCTGGGATCATCTGTGCGCAGATACGTTCCGTTGGTGCCCCGGGCGAGTCCGCGGCGTCGCTCTCGGTGACGTGCCCTCACCCTCAAGGTCCTTGATTCACAGGGGCACGGCACACGTGCGGGTGACGTCCGGGGCGTCAATTACGCTCCGTGGCTGGTCCGGGCGGACGCGTCACGTGTTCGGCGTGTCAACTGCCAGCCATCGCCGTGTCGTTCGACGAACCCCAGCGAGTGAAGCTCGTACAGCCTGCCGATCGCTTCGTCCTCGGTGGCCCCCGCCTCCCTCGCGATCTCCCGGGGCGGCACGGCCCCCCGGGCCGGGAGCGCGGCGAGCACCCGGGTCGCGGCGGGCCCGAGGAGGTCCCTGGGCAGCAGGGGGCCGGACTTGCGGGGGGCGAGTTGCCCCATGGTGCCGATGAGTTCGATCACTTCCGCCGCGTCGCTGACCAGCACGGCCTGCTCCCGCAGGAGTTCGTGGACCCCCATCGACAGGGTGCTGGTGACGGGGCCGGGGACGCCCATCACGAACCGGCCGAGCCGCCCGGCCGAGCGCGCGGTGGCCAGTGCGCCGCTCCGGACGGCGGCCTCGACCACCACCGTGCCGCGGGTGAGTGCGGCGATCACCCGGTTGCGCAGCACGAACCGACTGGCGGTGGGGTGGTCACCGGGCGGCAACTCACCGACCAGCAAGCCCTGTTCGCCGATCCGATCGAGCAGGGCGCGGTGTCCCGGCGGGTAGCGGCGGTCGACCCCGCAGGCGAGGACCGCGACCGTGGCGCCGTGGGAGCCGAGGGCACCGCGGTGCGCGGCGCCGTCGATCCCGTACGCCCCGCCCGAGACCACGACCCAGCCCTGTGCACTGAGGTCGGCGGCGAGGCCCGCGGCGGTGTGGGCTCCGTACTCGGTGCAGGCCCGGGCGCCGACGAGGGCGACCGAGCGCAGGGCCCACAGGCGCAGGCTGGGTCGACCGCACACCCACAGTCCGATCGGGCGGGCGTCTTCGAGGTCGTCGAGTTGGGCGGGCCACTCGGCGTCCCCGGGGCACAGGAAGCGGACGCCGAGGTCCCGGGCGGTGGCGAGGTCGACCTCCGGACGCATCCGCTCCGCCCTGATCCGTAGCCCCGCCCAGCGTTTCGCCGTCACTCCGGGGAGCGGATCGCCCTCGCCCGCCAGTCGCCGGGCCACTTCCACCGGCCCGTACGTCCGCAACCAGTGCCCGCCGGTCTGGTCGCCCGGTTCGATCACCCGGGTCAGGGCGGCCCGGGCGCGGCGTTCCGCGGGGGCCGCGTTCATGCCGGCGTCCCCAGGGCCCGTACCGCGCCGGGCGGGGCTCCGGTGCGCAGGTGGAGGGCCAGTTCGACGTCACCGGCGTCCGGGCGGTCGTGACCGACGAGGTCGGCCACCGTCCAGGCGACGCGGAGGACCCGGTCCAGGCCCCGTGCGGTGAGCAGGCCGCGCTCCAGGCGGCGCTCGGCCTCGTCCAGCGCCCCGGCCACCGCGTGCCACCGGGTGCGCAGCGCATGGCCGGGGACCTCCCCGTTGGTGCGCCAGGGGGTGTCGGCGAACCGGTCGGCGGCGCGCTCCCGGGCGGCCAGGACCCGGTCGGCGACGGTGCGGGTGCTCTCGCGGCGCTCCCCCACCGCGGCCAACTCTGCCCGGGTCACCGCCTCGACGCGCACCCGGAGGTCGACCCGGTCCAGGAGCGGCCCGGACAGCCTCGCCTGGTACCGGCGCACGGCGGACGACGAGCACTCGCACCCCGCGCCGCGCTGCCCGAAGCGTCCGCACGGGCAGGGGTTGGCGGCGAGCACCATCATGAACCGGGCGGGCAGCCGCACCACCCCCGCGCTGCGGGCGATGACCACGTGGCCCGACTCCAGCGGTTGCCGGAGCGCATCAAGGACATGTCCCCCGAATTCCGGCGTTTCATCGAGGAAGAGCACCCCGCGGTGAGCCAGCGAGACCGCTCCGGGCCGCGCCGTGCCCCGGCCGCCCCCGACGAGGGACTGCATGGTCGAGGAGTGGTGCGGGGCGCAGTAGGGAGCGCTCTCGATCAGCGGGCGGTCCGGCGGGAGCGTGCCCGCCACCGAGTGGATGGCGGTCACTTCGAGGGACTCCGCACGGCTGAGCGGCGGCAGGATCGCCGGGAGCCGTTCCGCCAGCATGGTCTTGCCCGCGCCCGGCGGGCCCTGGAGGTACACGTGGTGTCCTCCGGCGGCGGCGATCTCCATCGCCGCGCGCGCCGAACGCTGTCCGACGACGTCGGACAGGTCGGGCACGTGCTCCCGGCCGCCCGCCCGGGTGGTGAGGCCGCCGAAGCCCTCGGCGGGCAGATGGAGCCCCGGGTACACCGGATCGGGGCGACCGGGGTCGTCCGGCTCCTCCTCGGGCACCGGTTCGTCGGTGAGGACGGCGATGAGCTGGCGCAGGCTGCGCACCCCGAGGACGGCGACCCCGGGGACGAGGGACGCCTCCGCGGCCGAGCACTCCGGGACGACGACCTGCCGGTACCCGGCGTCGGCCGCCGCGAGGACCGCGGGGAGCACGCCGCGGACGGGCCGTACCCGACCGTCGAGGCCCAGTTCCCCGACCATCACCAGGTCCGCGAGGACCCGGGGGTCGATGCGTTCGGCGGCCCCCAACACGGCGCTCGCCACGGCGAGATCGAATCCACTGCCGCCCTTGGGCACCGAGGCGGGGCTGAGCCCGACCGTCAGCTTCTTCTGCGGCCACTGGCCCCCGGAGTTCACCACGGCCGCCCTGACCCGGTCCCGGCTCTCCACCAGGCTCTTGTCCGGGAGGCCGACCAGGGCGAAGGAGGCCACGCCCGGCTCCAGATCGGCCTGGACCTCGACCACCACTCCTTCGACGCCCACCAGCGTCACCGAACACGTGCGCGCGAACCCCATCAGAGCGCTCCCCGCACGTGCTCGATCCGGGGCGCGCCGCGGTGGGGCACCAGCACCCCCACCACGTCGATGCGCACCCCGCCCGGTGGGGCCCCTCCGTGTTCCTGGACCCAGCGCTGGGCGAGGTCGCGCAGCCGCCGGGCCTTGTCGGGCGTGACCCCGGCCAGCGGCTGCTGGAACAACCCCTCGCGTCGGGTCTTGACCTCGCAGACCACCAGGACGTCGCCCTCGCGGGCCACGATGTCGAGCTCGCCCGCCCTTCCGCAGCGCCAGTTGCGTGCCAGGACGGCCCATCCGCCCGCGGTCAGCCGCCGGGCGGCCAGGTCCTCGCCGTACTTGCCGAGCGCTCCTCGTGCGTTCATGTCGGCACCACCTCCGACACCCACGGTGGGGCAAGGACGCCCAGCGTGTGGATCTTGGTGGACAGCCCGGCGCCTGTGGATAACTGCGCCACCCGATCGAGTGAACCCGAGGGTGGTTCAGCAGGCGCGTGCCGGGGTCGTGAAGCGCCCGGGAGGCACTCCCGAGGCGTCCGGGACGCGCCCGGGGCCTGCGGGGAACGCGCTCGTGACGTGCGCGGAAAGGGCCCGCGACGCAGCGGGCCCCACCCGCGGGAGGCTCAGCTGCCGGGGAGCTCCAGATCGCTCTTGTTCAGTTCCTCGATGTTGACGTCCTTGAAGGTGAGCACCCGCACCTGCTTCACGAAGCGGGCCGGCCGGTACATGTCCCACACCCAGGCGTCGGCCATCGTGACCTCGAAGAAGACCTCGCCCTGAACGGACTGCACCTGCATCTCGTAGTCGTTCGTGAGGTAGAAGCGCCGCTCGGTCTCGATCACGTACGTGAACAGCCCGACGACGTCGCGGTACTCCCGGTAGAGCTTCAGCTCCATCTCGGTCTCGTACTTTTCGAGGTCCTCGGCGCTCATGGCATGTTCCCCTTCAGCCGTGCGTCCCCCCATTGTGCGCCAGCACCACGGAGCCCTAGACGATTTCGGTGTCCAGGACCTCGGGCGTGGCCGGGGGCCCTTCGTCAAGCAGCCGGCGCAACAGTCCGGCGAGTCTGGTCGGGTACACCGTCTCATGCGTCCCGGCCAGTTCCCGGCACGACCACCAGCGTGCTCCGACGACGCTGCGGCGTTCCAGCTCGGTCAGTCCGGCACCCCCGGGCCCCACCTCGGCGGTCCGGGCGGTGCGCGCGGTGCGGGCCAGGTAGTACCACTCGTCCTGGTCCCAGCGGCGCCCGGCGAACGGGAACGAGCAGATCCGGCGCCACACCACGGGCCCCAGCGTCACGTCCGTGATGCCGGTCTCCTCGGCCAGTTCCCGCACGGCGGTCTGCTCACGGGTCTCGCGGCCCTCCACGCCCCCGCCCGGGGTGAACCACCAGTCGTCGGTCGGATCGTCCGGCTCGTGGCCGTGGAGCAGCAGGACGCGGTCGCGCGGATCGAGCAGCACCACCCGGGCCACCCTGCGCAGCGGACGCCCCGGCGTGAGGGGCGGAACCCGTCGGTCCTGCGGTGCCTCGCCCATCCCGTAGTCCCCTCCCGACCTCTGGGATCACTGTATGTCGTGCGCCCCCGGGGCGTCCGGAGTCAGGCGGTGCCGACCGGTTCCCCGGTGCCCTCCGGCGCCACCGCCCGCGTGCGGCGTCGGACGACCCGGCGGGCGAGCGGACCGTACGCGGCCCCGCCCAGGACCAGCACCGTGCCCAGCACCGCCGCGGCCAGCAGGGGACGCAACGGACCGGGCTCGGACACCCCGCCGGGCAGTGCGGCGAAGACGGCCGGGCGGGCGAGCACCCCGTCCACCGGCCAGACGACGGCGTCGACCCGGGCCACCACCGACGACCGCGGCACGGCGCCGCCGGCGCTCTGGAGGTGGGCGGCGGAGTCGAGGGAGCCGGCCCGGGCGTCGCCGAGCAGGAACAGCCCGTCGTCGGGCACGGTGGTGGTGGGGATGCCCGTGACGGAAGCGGCCCGGGCAGGCGCGAGGTACGGCTCGTCCAGTGCGGTGCCGTTGACGGTGAGCCTGCCGTCCGTGCAGCAGGCGACGGTGTCCCCGCCGACCGCGACGACCCGTTTGACCATGGGCAGGTCGCCCCAGGCGGCCTGGTGGAAGACGACCACGTCACCGCGGCGCACCTGCTCGCCGTCGATGCGCTGGGCGAGGACCCGGTCCCCGGTGCCGATGGTCGGTGCCATGGAAGCGGTGGGGACGGTGTAGGGCCGGTAGACCAGCGCGCCCCAGGCGAAGGCCCCGAGGAACAGCACGCAGCCGAGGGCGACGGCCACTCCGGACAGGGCCGCGCCCGTCCGCCCCGGGACCGGCGCACCGGTGTCGACCGTGCCCACGGAATCTTCGGTCCCGCTCATCGCAGCCCCCCGTACCCGTTCGTCGAGCCAGCGGTCCCCGGCGGCGCGGACGGCGCTCCCGGGTCGGTGCTCTGGGCGGCACCCTACCCGGCGGTAGGCGCCACGCACAGCGGTGTCCGCCGTGCACCGTGCACGGCGGACACCGAGGGACGTACGGTCCGGGCTAGGACGCCGAGCGGCGTGCGGCCCTGCGCCGCCACAGCACGATCGGCAGCGCGCCGGCGAGGCCCAGGAATCCGGGCGCCGCACCGAGCGCCGCGTTCAGACCGGGCTGGTCGAAGGTGTCGGGGACGGGCAGGGTCGCCCAGCGGGTGGGCGGCCAGGCGATCACCACGGCACGACCGACGACCTCGTCGACGGGGACGAAGCCCTCGTTCTTGTCGCGCTGGTGGTACCGGGAGTCCTGGGAGTCCTGGCGGTGGTCGCCCATGACCCACACCATGCCCTCGGGCACCTTCTTCTTGAACTGGCCGCCGTACTCGTCCACCGAACACGGGGTGTCCCCGGGGAAGACGTACGGCTCGTCGAGGGGCTTGCCGTTGAGGAGCACCGGGCCGGTGCCCTTGCACTCCACGGTGTCGCCGCCGACCCCGATGACCCGCTTGATCAGGTCCTTCTCCTCGGCGGACGGCATCAGGCCGATCCAGCTGAGGCCCTTCTGGATGGCGTTGACCTCGGGGATCGGCTCGCCCGCCAGCCACTGGTCCGGATCGTGGAAGACGATCACTTCCCCGCGCTCCGGTTCGGACCCGAACCAGGGGGTCAGCTTGTCGACCAGCACCCGGTCACCCTTCTGGAGGGTGTCCTGCATGGAGTTCGAGGGGATGGAGAACGCCTGCACCAGGAACGTCTTGATCACCAGGGCCAGCACCAGGGCGATGCCGACGAGCAGCGGCAGTTCCTTCCAGAAGGAACGCGGCTTCTTCGGCTGGCCACCGCCCCGCTCGTCCCCTTCGTCCGGGTGGTCCCCGTCACCACCACCGCCGCCCGTGGGTGCGGTGTCCCCGCTGCGCGGCGCGGGGTCGGGCCCCGGGCCGCCCGCGTCCGACGGCAGCCCGCCCGCGCGCTCGGGGCGCTCTTCGGGGCCATCGTGACCGGATCGTGCGCCGACCGCCAAATCCCCCACATCCACTCCTCAGTCCGTACCGCTGCCTGCCCCACATGCGACGCAGGCCCACCACTCCCATAACGAGCGGGAGTTCCGCAGGGGTCGGGAGGGGGATCAATCCGTTGTGATCCGCGGGGGACACCCTATGCGACGCGGTCGTCACGGGCACCGCGGCGTCCCCGGCGGCCGCGGTGTCCGGCGCCCCCGGCGGATCGGGGACGGAGGCGTAGGTGTCCGGTTCGTCGAGCCGTCGCCAGTGGTCGAACGGCCAGGCGATGAACAGGGCCCGACCGACGACGCTCTCCTCGGAGACGGTGCCGTCGTGCTCGCCGGTGCGGTGGTAGCGGGAGTCCGCGGAGTTCTTGCGGTGGTCGCCCATGACCCACAGCCGGCCCGGGGGGACCTTGACCTCGAACGTCAATTCGGAGGGTTGGTTGCCGGGGTTGACGTACGGCTCGTTGAGGGGCGTGCCGTTGACGGTGACCTTGCCGTCCGCGTCACAGCACTTGACCGTGTCACCGCCGACGGCCACCACGCGCTTGATCAGGTCCTGCTCGTCCGCGGACGGCATCAGGCCGATCCAGCCGAGCGCCTGCTTGACCTGCTTGATGACCACGGGGTCGTCGGGGGGCTGCACCGGTTCGTCCCCGAGCCAGCCGCCCGGGTCCTTGAACACGACGACGTCCCCGCGCTGCGGCTTGCCGCCGAACCAGGGCGTCAGCTTGTCGACCAGTACCCGGTCCCCGATCCGGATGGTCTGTTCCATGGAACCGGACGGGATGACGAACGCCTGGACCAGGAAGGTCTTGAGGACCAGGGCTATCAGGGCCGCCGCCCCGAGCAGCAGCGGTATCTCCTTCAGCGCGGAGCGCCGGCGGCGGCGCTTCACCTTGCGCGCGAGCTTGCGGCGTTCGGCGCGGCCGGGCGGGCCGGTGGGCCGGGTACCGGTCGGCAGCCGGGGGTCGGCGCCGGGGCCGGAACGGGGGCGCCGGCGACTACCCATGGCCGCCGCCGGCGGGCGGATCGGGTACGCGCGCGAAACCGCCCCCGCCGTCGACTCCGGTCAGTCGGTCGAAGGGCCAGGTGATCCACTCGGCCCGGCCGATGACGTGGTCGAGCGGGATCATGCCGCCGCCGGGCGAGCCCAGGTGGTCCCGGGAGTCGCTGGAGGCGGAACGGTGGTCACCCAGGAGGAACAGGCTCGCGCCGGGCACGACCACGTCGAAGGGAACCTCCGAGGGCCGGTCGCCGCGGTGCAGGTAGGGCTCGTCCACGGCTCGGCCGTTCACCTCGATCCTCCCCCGCCGGTCGCAGCAGACCACCCGGTCACCGCCGGTGCCGACGACGCGCTTGATGTAGTGCGCGTCGCCGAAGTAGCCGGTGCCGTCGAAGACCACGACGTCCCCCCGCTGCGGCTCCGCCCCCAGACGGTACGCCAACTTGTTGACGAGGACGCGGTCTCCGGCGCGCAGTCCCGGCTCCATGGAGGAGCTGGGGATCGCGAAGGGCTTCAGGACGAACGTGGTGACCAGCAGCAGGAGCACCAGCACGGCCAGGACCGCGAGCGTCAACCGGCCGCCGGGCAGCCACTCGGCGAGCGGGGAGCGGTCCCCTCGGGCCTCCGACACCTCCGACACCTCCGGTGACTCCGGTGACTCCGACGGCTCTGCCGAGTCGGGCCCGTCGGGAACACCGGGAGAGCCGGGGGCACCGGGGACGGGGTCGGCGGGGTCCGGGGCGGGTTCCACGGCCGGTTCGGTGGCGGGTGCGGCGGAAACGGAACGCGACCGCCTCTCCGGGTCCCCCGGCTCCGGGGCGGGCCCGGATGCGGAGGAACGGGAGGAACGGTCGCGTTCCGATCGCTGAGCTGCGGTGTCCATCGGTGCCTGATGGTATCCGGCACCGAAGAGGACCCGCGGGCGCGAGTGGCCGTGACGCACGTCACCCGGTCCCATCGGGGCACCAGGGGTGCCACGGTCGGGGACCGGGGAGCGGTGCGACGACTCAGTTGTCGCGCTTCTCCTTGATCTTCGCGGCCTTGCCGCGCAGGTCGCGCAGGTAGTAGAGCTTCGCGCGACGCACGTCACCGCGGGTGACGAGCTCGATCTTCTCGACGATCGGGGTGTGCACCGGGAAGGTGCGCTCGACGCCGACGGAGAAGGAGACCTTGCGGACCGTGAAGGTCTCACGGACGCCCGAGCCCTGGCGGCGGATGACGACGCCCTTGAACTGCTGCACACGGGAGCGGTTGCCCTCGATGACGCGCACGTGGACGTTGACGGTGTCACCCGGGCGGAAGGCCGGGACGTCGCTGCGCAGCGACGCGTTGTCGACGGTGTCGAGCAGGTGGGACATGATCGTCTGCTTCCTCGCCCATGCCACAGGTCATCGGCGAATCTCTTGGGAGGAGGTGGTGGGGTGTCGTGCCCACTGGAGCGGGCGTCGTGTCCCCCTGTGGCAGGGGCGCACGCCGAGCGACGCACGACAACGGCTCATTGTTCCACGGTGTACGCGGTCCGCCCAAATCGACCGTCGGCGCCGGGCGCCCAGCCCAGGATCGACAGGGTCTCGCGGTCCTTCTTGTCGAACGCGGCCGGGTCGGCCCGCTCGATCAGGTCGGGTCGGTGGAGGCTGGTGCGGTGCAGGGCCTCGTCGCGGCGCCAGCGGGCGATCTTGCCGTGGTGGCCGCTGAGCAGCACCTCGGGGATGCCGCGACCGCGCCACTCGGGGGGCTTGGTGTAGACGGGGCCTTCGAGCAGGTCCGCCATCGCCCCGGGGGCGAAGGAGTCGTCCCGGTGGGACTCGGCGTTGCCGAGGACGCCGGGCAGCAGCCGGGCCACCGCCTCGGTGATGACGAGGACGGCCGCCTCGCCGCCCGCGAGCACGTAGTCGCCGATGGACACCTCGTAGACCGGGGTGCGCGTCGCGTACTCGTCCGTGACGCGCCGGTCGATGCCCTCGTAGCGCGCGGGCGCGAAGATCAGCCAGGGCCGGGCGGAGAGTTCGACGGCGAGTTCCTGGGTGAAGGGGCGTCCGCTCGGGGTGGGCACGACGAGCACGGGGCCGTGCGCACCGGACTCGAAGCCGTCGGCGACGACCTCGTCCAGCGCCTCGCCCCAGGGCTCGGTCTTCATGACCATGCCCGGACCGCCCCCGTAGGGGGTGTCGTCGACGGTGTGGTGCCGGTCGTGGGTCCAGTTCCGCAGGTCGTGGACGTGCACACCGAGCTGTCCGCGGGCGCGCGCCTTGCCGACGAGGGAGACGTCGAGCGGATTGAGGTACTCGGGGAAGATCGTGACGACGTCGATCCGCATCAGACGCCGTCCCCGACCGTCCCCGTGCCCGCACCGGAGGCGTCACCCGCGCGGGAAGCGGCACCCGTTCCGGAGGTGTCCCCGGCCTCGGCGTCCCGGGCGGAGGCGACCTCCGCACGGTCGTCGATGAGGCCGGGCGGCGGGTCGATGACGGCGCGCTGCTCGGCGAGGTCGATCTCCACGACGATCTCCTCGACGAAGGGGATCAGCTCCTCCCTGCCGTCGGGGCGCTCCACGACGAACAGGTCCTGCGAGGGCAGGTGGGAGATCTCGGTGATCCGGCCGATCGGGGTGCCGTCGGTGGTGACGACGTCGAGGTCCATGAGCTGGTGGTCGTAGTACTCGTCGGGCTCGGCCGGGCTCTCGGCGGGGTCGATCTCGGCGATGAGCAGGGTGTTGCGCAGGGCTTCGGCGGCGCCGCGGTCGCGCACTCCGGCGAAGCGCAGCAGCAGCCGTCCGCTGTGGACGCGGCCGGTCTCGATGGTGAGGGGGCCCGTGGCGGCCGGATCGGTGGCGAGGACGGCACCGGGGGCGAGCCGCGATTCGGGTTCGTCGGTGCGCACCTCGACGGTGACCTCGCCCTTGATCCCGTGGGCGCGGCCGATCCGCGCGACTACGAGCTGCACGTGTCTTGCTCCTGGTGAGGGGACGACTGGGGCGGACGGAAAGCAGGGGTGGAGCGGGGAGGCGGCCGGAGAACGTACGGGGGCCGGGGGTGGTTCACCCCCGGCCCCAGTACTTCAGCCATCACTGTGAGAACCGCCGTGCGAGCGGGCCACGACCCCTGGGGGTCGGGCGCGCCCGGTGGGCGGATTCAGACCTGGTCGACGTCGACGAGGTCGACGCGGATGCCACGGCCGCCGATGGCGCCCACGACGGTCCGCAGGGCGCGCGCGGTGCGGCCGTTGCGGCCGATCACCTTCCCGAGGTCATCGGGGTGGACCCGAACCTCCAGGACGCGTCCGCGGCGCAGGTTGCGCGAGGCGACCTGCACGTCGTCCGGATTGTCGACGATGCCCTTCACGAGGTGCTCAAGAGCCTCCTCAAGCATCTCGTCAGCCCTCGGTCGACTCAGACTCGGCGGCAGCCTCGTCCTTCTTCTCAGCCTTGTCAGCCTTCTTCTTCTGCGTGATGGCCTCGCCCTTGCCGTCCGACTCGCCACCGAGCGACTCGAAGGAGGGGCGGGCGGCCTTCTCGGCCGCGACGAGCAGCGGAGCCGGGGCGGGCTCGCCCTTGAACTTCTGCCAGTCGCCGGTCTTCTTCAGAATCGCGAGCACGGGCTCGGTCGGCTGCGCGCCGACACCCAGCCAGTAGGCGACGCGCTCGGCGTCGACCTCGATGCGCGACGGGTTCTGCACCGGGTGGTACAGGCCGATCTCTTCGATGGCCCGGCCGTCACGGCGGGTACGGGAGTCGGCGACGACGATGCGGTAGTGAGGCGAACGGATCTTGCCCAGACGCTTCAGCTTGATCTTGACTGCCACGGGAGTGGTGTCTCCTGGTGTTGACGGGTGTGGGCACGACGGATTGCCGCGTGGGGTTGCGGTACCCGAGTTGCCCGATGGACGCGTCAGCCGGAGGAGAGAGGGGTCCTGTGCGGCCGTCGAGTACAGCTAGTCATTGTGCCACATGAGGGAGGGGGCGCCCGAATCGCGTCCGGACGCCCCCTCCCCCGTACTGACGGGTACGGCGTGACTGCTGAGTGTCGCCCCGTACCGCCGGGTGCCGCTGCGCGCCGACCCCCCGAGGGTGCGGACCTCCACCTACCTGACGGGTGGTGGTCTGCACGGTCGAGGGTCCGCCGCACGGGCGGTACGGGAACCGCTGGCCGTCCGCGGCCCTCGCGGACGGGTCCGACCCGCGGCCGTCCTGACCGGCCGCCGTGACGCGTGACGGAAGCGGAACGTGACTCCGCGAGCCCGCTCGCCGCGCGCCGAAACCTTGAGAAGTGGTGCCCCTCGCTGAGCCCCGACGCCCCCAGCGTCAGGTCGGAACGCTCCGGATGCCCTTACGCGACGCCCCCACGCCACGCCCTGTGCCTCCGCACGTTCCGGACGGTCCCGCCCGGCGCTCGCCGGCTGCGCGGTCCGTCCTCATCCGGTCCTGGCGGCCGTCAGCTGGCCACCGCGACGGGTTCGGGAATGCGGAAGGGCTTCCCGCACCCCCCGCAGACGATCGGCGCCTGCGCGAGGACCGAAGGAACCACGCGCACGTTGCGCCCGCAGTCGCAGACCGCCTTGACGCGGACACCACCCCCGGAGGAGCCGTGCCGCGCGGCGGGACCGCGGAAGGTACGGGCCACGTTGTCGGACTCGGTCGCCGCCGTGTGCGCCCGGAGCGCGCGCTGGAGGCGATCGATGGTCGGGCGGTACCGCTTCTTGGCCTCGACGTTCAGGGTGACCAGAGAGAAACCACTGCTCGGGTGTGGTTCCTCCGGATGGTCGAGGCCCATCTCCTCGGCGATCGCGAGGAATCTGCGGTTGTGGTAGCGGCCGGGGGGGGGGGGGGGGGGGGCGCCCCCCCCCCCCGGGGGGGCGGGGGGGGGGGGGGGGTGGGGGGGGGGGGGGGGGGCGGGGGCGGGGGACCACGCGCCCCCCGGAGCCGAGAGGTGTTAGTG
>NZ_JBIAIF010000020.1:0-70999 GCF_042871255.1 Streptomyces sp. NPDC005955
CCCCGCGCCCCTGACGGGGCGCCTTCCGATGCCGTCGGGCCACAGGCGTGCCCCGATAGGGGCGCGGGGAACTGCGCGAACCCACAGCGCACCCGAGCCGGACCGCGCACGCGCAGCGGATCGCACCGGATCAGGGGCGCGGGGAACTGCGCGGAACCGGAGCGCACCTGAGCCGGACCGCGTACGCGCAGCGGAACGCACCCGCCCAGGGACCGCGCACCCGAGCCGGACCGCGCACGCGCAGCGGATCGCACCGGATCAGGGGCGCGGGGAACTGCGCGAACCCACAGCGCACCCGAGCCGGACCGCGTACGCGCAGCGGAACGCACCCGCCCAGGGACCGCGCACCCGAGCCGGACCGCGCACGCGCAGCGGGACGTACCGAGGGGGCGCGGGGAACTGCGCGGGCAACACACCACGCACCCGCGGGGAACCGCCACGACCACCCCCCGAACCCCCCAAGCCCCGCAGGGACCCGCACGGGTCCCGTACCGTTGACGCATGACGAGCATCGGTGGTGCGGAGATGGTCGACTGGAACCTCGCGGTGGCGACCGCGACCCGACTCGTGCGACCGGGCCCCGAAGTGAGCCGGGACGAGGCGCGAGCGATCGTCGCCGAACTGCGACGGCACGCCAAGTCGTCCGAGGAACACGTGCGGAACTACACCCGCATGGTCGGAGCGGAACACCCGGTCGAACACGACACCCCCGTCCTGGTGGTGGACCGCCCGGGCTGGGTCCGGGCGAACGTCGCGGGCTTCCGCGAGATCCTGAAACCCCTGTTGGAGAAGATGCAGGAGCGCCGCGGCAGCACCCCGGGCGGCGCGGTCCTCGGCGCGGTCGGCGGCAAGGTCACCGGCGTGGAACTGGGCATGCTGCTCTCGTTCCTGTCGTCCCGGGTCCTCGGTCAGTACGAGACCTTCGCCCCGGCCACCCGGGAACTCCCGGCGGGCGCCAACGGCGGCGGCCGACTGCTCCTGGTGGCACCGAACATCGTCCACGTGGAACGCGAGCTGGACGTCGATCCGCGCGACTTCCGCCTCTGGGTGTGCCTCCACGAGGAGACCCACCGCACCCAGTTCACCGCCGTCCCCTGGCTGCGCGACCATCTGGAGGGCGAGATCCAGACGTTCCTGGCCGAGACCGATGTGGACCCGATGACGTTCCTCGAACGCATCAGGGAAGCGGCGCAGTCGCTGGCCGGGGGCCGCCCGGAGGGCGAGGAGGACGACGGCGGCCGGTCGCTCGTGGAACTGGTGCAGACCCCGGCGCAGCGCGAGGTCCTGGGCCGGCTGACGGCCGTGATGTCCCTGCTCGAAGGGCACGCCGACTACGTCATGGACGGAGTGGGCCCGGCGGTGGTCCCGTCCGTCGCGGAGATCCGGGAGAAGTTCCAGCAGCGCCGCGCCCGCGGCGCCTCCCGACTCGACCAGGCCCTGCGCAAGCTCCTCGGACTCGACGCCAAGCTCCGCCAGTACCGCGACGGCGAACGCTTCGTGCGGGCCGTGGTCGACCAGGTCGGCATGGACGGTTTCAACCGCGCCTGGACCTCCCCGAACACGCTGCCCACCAAGGCGGAGATCAGCAAACCGGCGGACTGGATCGCGCGGGTGCACGGTAAGGCAGAGGCGTGAACCCCCGGCGGCCGACGGCAGGGGAACGCCTTCGCAATCACCCGTCCGAGGGACCGTGAGCCCCTGACAGGCGTGCAATGCTCGGGGAACGGCTCGGCTCTGTCACCATCGACACACTCTGAGTGACCGGGCGCGGCGGCACAGCGGCCCGTTCCGGTCGTCCGGAGACCGAACGGCAGCACGATCACGGGCGGCGCACCCGGGGACTCCCGGGAGCACGCCGGCGGTCGGCCCGGAGATCCCGGTGATCCCGGCGATCCGGAAGGGCGCCCCGATCCGCGAGGTTCCGGTGACCCCGGACAGCCCGGAGATCGGTCGACAGATCCGAGCCCCCACCCCCGAACTTCACGAAGGGAACCGGACATGGGTCCCCATCCTGCGGTCGCGGCGATACGCCTGGCGGTCCGCCGCGTCCTCCACGACCTGCTCACCGAACACGACCTGCGCGCGGACCCCGCCCCCCCGGCCGCCAGCGCACCCCCACCCCGTACGCCCTCGCGCACGCCCCGCGCGCCGCGGACCGCCGCACCCTCCTCCCCCCTGGTGCTCGTCGCCTGCTCCGGCGGCGCCGACTCGGTGGCGCTGGCCTCCGCACTCGCCTTCGAGGCCCCCAAGCTGGACGTCCGGGCCGGCGGCATCACCGTCGACCACGGACTCCAACCCGGCTCCGCGGCCCGCGCCGACGAGGTCGCCGCCCGTCTCACCGCCCTCGGTCTCGCCCCGGTCGAGGCCGTCGGTGTGACCGTGGGCCGCGACGGCGGACCCGAGGCCGCCGCCCGGGACGCCCGCTACGCCGCCCTGGACGCCGCCGCCGAGCGGCACGGGGCGGTCGCCGTGCTGCTCGGCCACACCCGCGACGACCAGGCCGAGACCGTCCTGTTGGGCCTCGCCCGGGGCTCCGGCATCCGCTCGCTGTCCGGGATGGCCGCGGTCTCGGGCGCCGCCGGCCGCTACCGACGCCCGTTCCTGCACCTCGACCGACAGACCGCCCGCAAGGCGTGCCTCGTCCAACACCTGCCGGTGTGGGACGACCCGCACAACACCGACCCCGCCTACACCAGGTCCCGGCTGCGCCACGAGGGCCTGCCCGCGCTGGAGAAGGCCCTCGGCAAGGGGGTCGTGGAGGCACTGGCCCGGACGGCCCAGCTGTCCCGGGACGACGCCGACGCCCTGGACTCCTGGGCCGCCCAGGCCGACAGCGCGGTCCGTGACCCGTCCGGGCTCCTGGAGTGCGCCAAGTTGTACGCCCTGCCGTCCGCCGTGCGCCGGCGCGTGTTGCGCCGCGCGGCCATTGACGCGGGCGCCCCCGCGGGCTCCCTCTTCGCCCGGCACATCGAGGAGGTCGACCGGCTCATCACCGGTTGGCGGGGACAGGGCGCCATCAATCTCCCCGGTCGGGTCGTGGCCCAGCGGCAGGGTGGCAGACTGGTGATCCGGCAAAGCTGAGCCGGGCCCGGGCGGGCCCGGCAGCGGCTCGGACGACCGAAAGTGATGCGGGTGGACGCGAAAGACATGGGCACCGACCTCCAGTCGGTGCTCATCACCAAGGAAGAGATCGACGCGAAGCTGGCTGAGCTGGCTGCGAAGATCGACGCGGAGTACGCGGGCAAGGACCTTCTGATCGTCGGTGTCCTGAAGGGCGCCGTGATGGTGATGGCGGACCTGGCACGCGCGCTGTCCACCCCCGTCACGATGGACTGGATGGCGGTGTCGTCGTACGGCGCGGGCACCCAGTCCTCCGGGGTGGTGCGCATCCTCAAGGACCTCGACACCGACATCAAGGGCAAGCACGTCCTGATCGTCGAGGACATCATCGACTCCGGGCTCACCCTGTCCTGGTTGATCTCCAACCTCGGCTCCCGCGAACCGGCGACCCTCAAGGTGTGCACGCTGCTGCGCAAGCCGGAGGCCGCCAAGGTCGCGATCGACGTCGAGTGGGTCGGCTTCGACATCCCCAACGAGTTCGTCGTCGGCTACGGCCTCGACTACGCGGAGAAGTACCGCAACCTGCCGTTCGTGGGTACGCTCGCGCCCCACGTGTACGGCGGCTGAGCCGTTCGGCACGGCCCCGGGCCGGGCGGACGGGGGGCCCGGGAACCCTCGGGGCCTTCCCGCCGTTGGAGCAAGCGGAGGCGGGATCACCGCGGCATTGCCGCGGGATTGGCACCAGCACGCTGCGGCTTCGGGTGACAATGCTGGGGTACCGTCCGAAGAACAGTCTTTATCAAACTCACTATGGCAGGAGGGACGGGGCGGCACCGCTCCGTATGGATGGACGTGAAGCGATACTTCCGTGGGCCCGTGATGTGGATCGTGCTGGCCGTCCTCGCCGTGGTCGTGTTGATGCAGGTCGTCGGCTCGTCCGGCGGCTACAAGACGGTGGACACCGGCCAGGTCATCCAGGCCATCAGTAACAACCAGGTGAAGTCTGCCCAGCTCACCACGGGCAACTCCCAGACGATCAAGATCACGCTGAAGGACGGCCAGAAGGTCGAGGGCCAGACCAAGGTCCAGGCCAGCTACATCGGCGACCAGGGCGCCGACCTCGCCGCCGACCTCCAGGCCAAGTACCAGGACAAGCAGATCCCCGACGGTTACACCGTCCAGCCCTCGAAGGACAACCCCTTCCTCGGCATCCTGCTCTCCCTGCTGCCCTTCGTCCTCATCGTGGTCGTCTTCCTGTTCCTGATGAACCAGATGCAGGGCGGCGGCTCCCGGGTGATGAACTTCGGGAAGTCGAAGGCCAAGCTCATCACCAAGGACACCCCGAAGACGACGTTCGCCGACGTGGCGGGCTCCGACGAGGCCGTCGAGGAACTCCACGAGATCAAGGAGTTCCTCCAGGAGCCGGCGAAGTTCCAGGCCGTCGGCGCCAAGATCCCCAAGGGCGTGCTGCTGTACGGCCCCCCCGGAACGGGCAAGACGCTCCTGGCCCGCGCCGTCGCCGGCGAGGCCGGGGTGCCGTTCTACTCGATCTCGGGTTCCGACTTCGTCGAGATGTTCGTCGGTGTCGGTGCCTCCCGGGTCCGTGACCTCTTCGAGCAGGCCAAGGCGAACGCCCCGGCGATCGTCTTCGTCGACGAGATCGACGCGGTCGGTCGTCACCGCGGCGCCGGTCTCGGCGGTGGCCACGACGAGCGCGAGCAGACGCTGAACCAGCTGCTCGTGGAGATGGACGGCTTCGACGTGAAGGGCGGCGTCATCCTGATCGCCGCCACCAACCGGCCCGACATCCTCGACCCGGCGCTGCTGCGTCCGGGCCGTTTCGACCGGCAGATCGCGGTCGACCGTCCCGACATGCAGGGCCGGCTGGAGATCCTCAAGGTCCACCAGAAGGGCAAGCCGGTCGCACCGGACGTCGACCTCGCGGCCGTCGCCCGTCGCACCCCCGGCTTCACCGGCGCGGACCTGAGCAACGTCCTCAACGAGGCCGCCCTGCTCACCGCCCGCAGCGACCTGAAGCTGATCGACAACCACATGCTCGACGAGGCCATCGACCGCGTCGTGGCGGGCCCGCAGAAGCGGACCCGGATCATGTCGGACAAGGAGAAGAAGATCACCGCGTACCACGAGGGCGGACACGCCCTGGTCGCGGCGGCTTCGCCCAACTCCGACCCGGTCCACAAGATCACGATCCTGTCGCGCGGCCGTGCCCTCGGCTACACGATGGTCCTCCCCGAGGAGGACAAGTACTCCACCACGCGCAACGAAATGCTCGACCAGCTCGCGTACATGCTGGGCGGGCGCGCGGCGGAGGAGCTCGTCTTCCACGACCCGACGACCGGCGCGGCCAACGACATCGAGAAGGCCACGACCACCGCTCGCGCGATGGTCACGCAGTACGGCATGACCGAGCGGCTGGGCGCGATCAAGTTCGGCGGCGACAACACCGAGCCGTTCCTCGGCCGGGAGATGGGGCACCAGCGCGACTACTCGGAAGAGGTCGCCGCGCTCGTCGACGAAGAGGTCAAGAAGCTCATCGAGAACGCGCACAACGAGGCGTGGGAGATCCTCGTCGAGAACCGCGACGTCCTCGACAACCTGGTGCTCCAGCTGCTGGAGCGGGAGACCCTGGGCAAGGAGGAGATCGCCGAGATCTTCTCCTCCCTGATCAAGCGCCCGGCCCGCCCGGCGTGGACGGGTTCCTCACGGCGTACGCCCTCGACGCGTCCGCCGGTCCTCTCCCCGAAGGAACTGTCGCTGACGAACGGCGCCGGCGGCGCCACCCCGTCGCTGACGACCAAGGCCGATGCGACCCCGGTCGCCCCGGTCGAGGCCCCCTCCCCGCAGGAGGAAGGCCGCGCGGACAGCTGACCGCGCGTCGCCGGCGCGACCGCCCCGGGGCCCACCGCCCCGTTCCGTGGCCGCGCCGGTGCCCATCGGGCCCGGAATGTGTGCCGCGCCCCCCTAGTTACTCTTGGGGGGCGCGGCATTTTCGTGTGTCCCGCACGTACCCGTCTGTACGGCTAAGGAACGAGGCAGACCATGACCGACCCCGTGACGCTGGACGGCGAGGGCACGATAGGCGAGTTCGACGCGAAGCGCGCGGAGGACGCCGTCCGGGAGCTGCTCATCGCCGTGGGGGAGGACCCCGACCGGGAGGGCCTGCGGGACACCCCGGCCCGGGTCGCCCGCGCGTACCGGGAGATCCTGGGCGGGCTGTGGCAGCAGCCGGAGGACGTCCTGACGACGACGTTCGACCTCGGACACGACGAGATGGTCCTGGTGAAGGACATCGAGATCGTCAGCCTCTGCGAGCACCACCTGCTGCCCTTCCACGGCGTCGCCCACGTCGGGTACATCCCGGCCGAGTCCGGCAAGATCACCGGGTTGTCGAAGCTGGCCCGGCTGGTGGAGGTCTACGCCCGCCGCCCCCAGGTGCAGGAGCGGCTGACCACCCAGATCGCCGACTCGCTGATGCGCATCCTGGAGGCCCGCGGCGCGATCGTCGTGGTGGAGGCCGAGCACATGTGCATGTCGGTGCGGGGCATCCGCAAGCCGGGCGCCAAGACCACGACGTCCGCGGTGCGCGGGCAGCTGCGGGACGCGACGACCCGCGCGGAGGCGATGAGCCTGATCCTGGCGCGGTGAGCCGGCGCCGGTGTGCGGCGCCCGGGGGCCGTGCGCTCGGACCCCGCGGGCCTCGGACCCAGCGTGCCTCAGACCCCGCGTGCCTCGGTGCCCGGGGGATGCGGGGTGTCGTCGTCCTCGGGGAGCTTGCAGACGCGTTCGAGGAAGAGCGCGGCGGCCACCACGGCGATCCCGGCGAGCACCGAGAACCCGGCGTAGACGGCCTGGTCACGACGGACCGGGACGTCGAGGGAACCGAGCAGGAAGATGCCGACCCCGCCGTAGAGCCCCGAGATCAGCGCCGCGACCAGTGCACTGGACTGGCCGAAGACCAGGGCCCGCGCCGCCATCAACGGGTCGACGCCCTTCGCCCCGGGCTCCCGGTCCCGCTGGGCGCGCAGCCGCGCCCGTAGCGACAGGGCGGTGGCGGTGAGCACCGCCGCGATCACCGCGAGCACGATCGGCGCGGCGAGCGGCACGCCCGGCAGGGTGCCGACGGAGTCCCACAGGCGGGCTCCCGCCCAGGACACGACCCCGGTCCCGACGAAGAGACCGAGCAGGGTCCTGATGCGCAGCTGATTCACGTCGTCCCTTCAGTCCTACGGCCGTCCCACCGCCGTCCTGCGGTCGGCCCGGTGGCCGACCCGGTGGCCGGTGGCGGGGGCAACCGGTGGTGGTGCCCCCGGTTGACCTTAACGACTACTCGGGCAACTGGAGTTCCAGGTCGCCGCGCGGGGTGACGGCGCCGGGGGCGAGACCCGCCAACAGTGCGGCGACGGCGCCGTGGCCGGGCAGCTCGGCGGCGGCGTCGACGTCGTGCCAGGGGGCCAGGACGAAGGCGCGCTGGTGGGCCCGCGGGTGGGGGAGGGTGAGCTGCGGGTCGTCGGAGACCACGTCGGCGTAGGTGACGATGTCGACGTCCAGGGTGCGCGGTCCCCACCGCTCGTCCCGCACCCGCTGGTGGGCCTCTTCGATCGCCTGGGCGCGCTCCAACAGCGAACCGGGCGGCAGGGTGGTCCGGACGATGACGACGGCGTTGAAGTACGCGGGCTGGGAGCCGGGCTCGACGCCCCAGGGCTCGGTCTCGTACACGGGGGAGACCGCGGTGACCCGTAGTCCGGGGGTGTCCTCCAGGGCGTCCACGGCGCCCTGGAGGGTTTCCAGACGGTTGCCCAGGTTGCTGCCGAGGGAGAGCACGGCGAGCCTGGGGTTGCTGAGGGTGGTGTCGGCGGCGTCCACCTGCTCGGTCACCGAGGAGGGCACCGGCTGCACGGTGGGGTCCGGCTGGGCTGTCATACGCGGCTCCGGGTGATGGTGACGGTCACGTCGTCGAAGGGGACGGTGATGGGCGCGTCGGGCTTGTGGACGCACACCTCGACCTCCTGGACGGCGTCGTGGCCCAGACAGGCGGTGGCGATGCGTTCGGCGAGCGTCTCGACCAGATTGACCGGTTCGCCCTCGACGATGGCGACGACCTCCTCGGCGACGATGCCGTAGTGGACGGTCTTCTCCAGGTCGTCGCCGGCCGCCGCCGGACGGGTGTCGAGGCTCAGGGTCACGTCCACGAGGAACGTCTGACCCTCCTCGCGTTCCCGGGGAAACACGCCGTGGTGCCCACGGGCCTTCAGGCCGCGCAACGCGACACGATCCACGCCGGTCCTCCTGCTCGTCGTCGAAAGGGGATGTCGAACGAGGCTACCCGGGCCCGCCGACAGCACCCGTCCGCGGGGGTGCGCCGGCGTGCGGAGGCGTCCGACGGGGTCAACCGGTGGGCTCGCCCGGCTCGCCGTCCGGGTCGCCGACCGCCTCGGAGAGCACCGGGGAGGCGTGGTGCGACCAGAGCTTCCAACCCAGCGGCGTGCGGTGGAACACGTTCGTGGCGACCACGAGCTGCCCCACCAGGGGGCCCAGCTCGCCGCCGTCCTCGGGGGCGGGGCCACCGCTGAGGATGTTCTCGGTGCAGGTCACCAGGGCCGTCCCGCCGGAGACGGAGACCAACAGGTCGGTCAGGAAGAACTGGATGTACTCGGTGTTCGCCATGATCAGCGCATAGGACCTGAGGACTTCGCCGCGGCCGGTGAGCGGGGACCAGCCGGGGTGCACGCAGGAGATCTCCGGCGCCGGACCCGAGACGTCGGACAGGTCCCGTTCGTCCAGCCAGATGTCGGACAGGGCGTCGAAGTCGCCCCGTTCCAACGCCTCGTAGAAGGCGGTGTTGGCGAGTTCGACCTCGTCCCGCTCGGTGCGGGGGGCCTGCGGACCGGCCGGTCCGTCGGGACCCGCGGGGCCGTCGGGCGTGCCGGGAGTGCTCATCGGGCTCCCTCGACGGCGCGGGCGACCCGGACGGCGTCGGCCGTGGCCCGCACCTCGTGGACGCGGACGGCCCAGGCGCCGCCGTGGGCGGCGATCGCGGAGACGGCGGCGGTGGCCGCGTCGCGCTCGCGGGCCGGTGGCGGGGCGCCCTCGGGGCCCGCGAGGACCCGCCCCAGGAAACGCTTGCGGGAGGCGGCGACCAGCACCGGGTGGCCGAGGACGCGCAGCCGGTCCAGCCGGGCGAGGAGCGCCAGGTCGTGGTCGACGTCCTTGGAGAAGCCGAGGCCGGGGTCCACGACTATCCGATCGGCGGCCACCCCGCCGGCTATCACGGCGTCCACCCGGGTGCGGAGCTCGTCCACCACCTCGGTGACGACGTCGGCGTAGACGCCCCGGATCTGGGGGCCCTCCAGGAAGCCGCGCCAGTGCATCACCACGAAGGGGGCGCCCGCCGCCGCGACCACCGGGACCATGGCGGGGTCGGCGAGGCCGCCGCTGACGTCGTTGACCAGGAGGGCGCCCGCCGCGAGCGACCGTTCGGCGACACTGGCGCGCATGGTGTCCACGGAGACCGCGGCCCCCTCGGCGGCCAGCTGGCGCACCACGGGGACGACCCGGCGCAGTTCCTCGTCCTCGTCGACCCGGCGGGCCCCGGGCCGGGTGGACTCGCCCCCGACGTCGACCAGGTCGGCGCCCCGGCCGATCAGGTCGAGGCCGTGTTTGACGGCGGCGGTGGTGTCGAACCACCGGCCCCCGTCGGAGAAGGAGTCCGGGGTCACGTTGACCACGCCCATGACCGCGCAGCGGTCCCACTCGGGCAGTCCGGCGACTCGTCCGCGGCCTGGGAACTGGTTCATGTTCCCAGCGTAGGCCCGCGCGGGCGGTGCCGGTCCCTCCGGCCGCCCCGGGGCCTGCGGGGGCGGGTCAGTTCCCGGACACCGTCTCCAGCGCGACCTCGGTACGGGGCACGTCCCGCAGCTGGGCCGCCGTGGACCGGCGCAGGGCCTCGTGCAGCCCGCCCGGGGTGAGCACCCCCAGGAACCGTCCCGCGCCCCCTGCGCCGGTTTCGTCGAGTACGGCGATCCAGCCCGCGTCGTGCTGGAGCATCGTCGCGAACGCCTGCTTCAGCGAGGCGCCCACCGGGAGCCACGCCTCCATCCGGCGGGCGTGCTCGCGGACCGTGCCGGTGCTCCGTCGGGCCCGCTCCGCGGAGAGCCAGCCGTGCAGGGCGCCCGCGGAGTCCAGGACGACGGCCCAGCGCGCGTCGAGTTCCCGGGGGAGCGCGTCGTCCAGCCGCACCACCGGGGGCTGTTCCAGGTCGCCCTCCTCGATCGGCGTCACCGACAGCCGCTTCAGGCCCCGGTCCGCGCCGACGAAGTCGGCCACGTAGTCGTTGGCCGGGGCGCCCAGCACGGTCACCGGGACGTCGAACTGTTCGATGCGCCCCTGCCCGTACACGGCGATCCGGTCACCGAGCCGGACGGCCTCCTCCAGGTCGTGGGTGACGAACAGCACGGTCTTGCGCACCGACTGCTGGAGGCGCAGGAACTCCGACTGGAGGCGTTCGCGGACCACCGGGTCGACCGCGCCGAAGGGCTCGTCCATCAGCAGCACCGGCGGGTCGGCGGCCAGGGCGCGGGCCACGCCGACCCGCTGGCGCTGGCCGCCGGAGAGCTGGTCGGGGTAGCGGTCGCCGTGGACCGAGGGGTCGAGGCCCACCAGGTCGAGGAGTTCCGCGGCCCGTTCGCGCGCCTTCGCCCGCCGCACGCCCAGCAGGTGCGGGACGGTCGCCGTGTTGTCGAGGACCGTGCGGTGCGGGAACAGCCCGACCTGTTGGATGACGTAGCCGATGCGGCGCCGCAGTTCGACCGGGTCGCCGTCGGCGATGTCGGCGCCGTCCAGGAGTATCCGGCCGCTCGACGGGTCGACCAGCCGGTTCACCATCTTCATCGTCGTGGTCTTCCCGCAGCCCGACGGGCCGACCAGCGTGACCAGTTCGCCGGCCGCGACCTCGAACGAGAGGTCGTCCACGGCCGTGGTGCCGTCGGGGTAGCGCTTGCTCACGTTCTCGAACCGGATCATGCAGTCCCCCAGGGGTACGGGAAGTGTGAAGGCCGTGTTGCACCGGTACGGGCCGCGCCGGTGGTTGTCAGTGGCCGGGGTTAGGGTCGCCAGCACGACCGAATGTCCAAGGTTGTCAGATGTACGTTCGAGGAGTGCCCGCCGGAAAAGCGGGGAAACCGGGATTGCGGGAAGACCGGCGGGACCGGCTGCACGGGGAGCCCGGGTAGCCGCGGCCGGGGAGGAACGGGGGGAGGGGTGTTCGGATGAGCACGCGCGACTGTCTGGTGGCGAACGACTGGATCTGCGGGGAGTACGTACGCTCCCGCAGCCAGGAACTGGTGGACGCGACGCTCGAACACCTCGCGATCACCGCCGTGTCGGTGCTGATCGGCGTGCTCGTGGCGGTGCCGCTGGCCCTGCTGGTCCGTCGCTGGCCGGTGTTGTCGGGCCCGGTCCTCGGGCTCACGACCCTGCTGTACTCGATCCCCTCGCTGGCGATGTTCTCCCTGTTGCTGCCGGTCTTCGGACTGTCGGCCGCCCTGGTGGTCACGGGCCTGGTGCTGTACTCGCTGACGATCCTGGTCCGCAACGTCCTGATGGGTCTGGAGTCCGTCCCCGAGGAGGTCCGGGAGGCCGCCCGGGGCCTGGGGTACGGGCCGGTGCGCCGACTGTGGGAGGTCGAACTCCCGCTGGCGCTGCCCGCGCTGCTCGCCGGGGTGCGGATCACCACGGTGGCCACGGTCGCGCTGACCACCGTCGGGGCGATCGTCGACTACGGCGGGCTCGGCACCTTGATCCTGGACGGCCTGGACACCAGCTTCAAGGCGCAGGTGCTCACCGCTTCGGTGCTGTGCGTGCTGCTGGCGCTGGTCGCGGACCTCCTGCTGCTGGGCGTCGGACGGCTGCTCACCCCCTGGAGCCGCACCCCGCGCGCACCCGGCCGGCGGCGCGGCACCTCCGGAACCACCAGTACCTCTGACACCTCCAGTACCTCCGGCACCTCCGGCACGGGGAAGGCGGCCGAAGCGATATGAACGCGATATCGGGGGCGTACGACTGGCTGACCACCGGCGCCAACTGGCAGGGCGAGCGCGGCGTGTGGCAGCGGCTCGCCGAACACCTCTACTTCAGCGGGGTCTGTCTGCTGATCAGTTGCCTGATCGCGCTGCCGCTCGCCCTCTGGCTCGGCCACCTGGGCAAGGGCGGGGCGCTCGCGGTCAACCTCTCCAACATCGGCCGCGCGGTGCCCACCCTGGCCGTGCTGGTGCTCCTCACCCTGACCCCGCTCGGCACCCACGGGGACGCGCCGACCCTCGTCGCCCTGGTCCTCTTCGCGGTGCCGCCGCTGCTCACCAACGCGTACCTGGGCATGCGCGAGGTGGACCGGTCGGTGGTGGAGGCGGCCCGGGGCATGGGGATGGACGGACGGCAGCTCTTCGCCCGGGTCGAACTGCCGCTGGCGTACCCGATGGTCATGGCCGGGATCCGGTCCGCGGCGGTGCAGGTGGTGGCGACGGCGACCCTGGCCGCGATGGCGGGGGAGGGCGGCCTCGGACGGATCATCACCGCCGGGTTCAGCCTCCAGAACACCCCCCAGGTCGTCGCGGGCGCCTTCCTGGTGGCGGCGCTGGCCCTGCTCGTGGAAGGCGTGCTGGTGGTCGCCGGCCGCCTCCTCGACCCGATGCGCGGGCGGGCCCGCGCCGCCCGCTGACTCCCCACCTGCTCCCCGCTGGAGGGGTGCGCCCCGCCGCGGAGGAGAACGGCTCCTTCCACGAAAACGAAAAGGGACGGTCGACATGAACGGCACGCACCAGCACGGCACGGACCACCCGGCACCCACGGGCGCATCCGGTGACGGCACCCCACCGCACACGGACCGCGGTCGACCCCGAACACCGCGCAGAGCGGGCCGGACGGCGCTCGCCGCGCTGGCCGTGGCCGCGCTGACGGCCGCCGCGGGCTGCTCCGGCGACAGCCTGGAGGACGAGGGCTCCGGCGGATCGGGCGGCGGCAAGAAGGGTTCGCTGGTCGTCGGCGCCGCGGGATTCACCGAGGCGAAGGTGCTCGCCCAGCTGTACAAGCAGGTTCTCGCCGACGCCGGTTACCCGACCTCCGTGAAGACCGTGGAGAACCGCGAGATCTACGAACCGGCGCTGGAGAAGGGCACGATCGACGTCGTCCCCGAATACGCGGCGACGCTCGCCGAATTCCTCAACGCGGACAAAAACGGTCCGGATGCCGAGCCGGTGGCATCGTCCGATGTCGACGCGACCGTCGCCGAGTTGAAGAAGCTGGCCGAACCCCGCGGGCTGAAGGTGCTGCCCGCGGGCAAGGCCGTCGACCAGAACGCGTTCGCCGTGAGTGAGGAATTCGCGAAGAAGCACGACCTCACGTCTCTTTCGGATCTCGGCAAGACGAACGAGAAGGTCACGATCGCGGCCGGCGACGAATGCGAGGTGCGGCCCTTCTGCGCACCGGGCCTCAAGAAGACGTACGGCATCGACGTCGCCGGGGTGGACCCCAAGGGCGTGGGAACCGTCCAGTCCAAGCAGGCCGTCAAGAACGGCACGGCCCAACTGGTCCTCACCACCACCACCGACGCCACCCTCGACTCCTTCGGGCTCGTCCTGCTCGCGGACGACAAGAAGCTCCAGAACGCCGACAACGTCCTTCCGGTAGTGAACGCCGCGGACGCCGGGGACAAGGAGATAGCCGACGCCCTGGCCAAGTTGACCGATGTGCTCTCAACAGATGATCTTGTAGAACTCAACCGCAAGGTCGACGCCGAGCGGCAGAAGGAGGCCGATGTGGCGAAGGAGTATCTGGAGTCGAAGGGGTTGCTCAAGAAGTAAAGACCGGGCGGCGCCGCGTTTTTGTGCGGGCGGGGCGGCAACAATCCCCCACGCGCGGTAAGTTTCTCGCTATGCCTCGTGGACGCCACCGCCATTCACCACCCCTGCACCGGCTGCTCCCTCCCACGGTGATCGCCGGAGCCTCCGTCCTCTGCGCCACCGGCGCCTGGTTCGTCTCGGAAGCCGCGATATTGCGCGGGCTCGTGGTGGGCGCCTCCGTGGCGGCCGTCGCGGGCTCGGTCGTGATGCGGAACTGGGACCGGTCGGCGGGCCGACGGGTCGCGGAGTTGCTGCGGGCGCGCACGAGTGACGAGTGGCGCTTCGAGGAACGCGTCGCCGAGATCGAGGGCGAACTGGAGTCGGCGCGCGCGGTGCGCGGCAAGCTGGAGAAGCGGCTGCGCGCCAAGCGCGCCGAACTGGCCGCCCTGCGCGGCGAGCACGCGGGGCTGCTGCGCCGGTACGCCACCGCCGAGACCGAGCGGGCCAGTGCGCTGGAGGGCCGCCGGCAGCTCGCGATGGAGACGTCCGCCGCCCCCGCGGACGCGGCGTCCTCCGCGGTGCCGGCGCCGGCTACGGCGTCGAAGGCGCTGCTCGCGACGGACGAGGTGGCGCCGGTCGCGACCGTGGCGCTGTACCTGCGGGCCAATGCGGTGCTCGACCGGTTGGAGCGCGGTGCGGTGGGCGGGCCGACCCGGGAGCTTCCCCCGTCGCCCCCGTCGCCCCCGTCGCCCTCCGCGCCCCCGAAGCAGCGCCGCGGTGCGGATGCGCCGGCCGGTGCGCCGGCGGCCGTCCGGGCCCGGGCGCAGGAGTCGGCCACCGGTGGCCACGAGCGCGCCGCCGTACCCGCGACGGCCGGTCCCGGTTCCGCGGCCGGTCACGTCACCGTGCCGCGGGCGGCGGCGGTGGCGGTCGTTCCCGTGCCGCCCGTCCGCCCGCGGACCGTCCAGGGCGGCTTCGACTTCTTCGGCAACAAGAGCGAGCCCGCGCGGGCCGCGCTGGAAGCCGTGCAGAACGAGGACCTCGCCGATGTCGTCGGGGAGGAGGCGCTGGCGCTGCACAAGGCGGAGTCCGAGGCGGACTTCAAGGTGTCCGATGACGCGGAGCGGGTCGGTCAGGTCGTGGACCTGACCGCGCACGATGAGACCGAGCCGATCGATATGCAGGGCCTTCGCTCGGCCCTGCGCGCTTGACGCCCGTCCCTCGCGGGAGCGTTCCGCTGCGCTGTTGCTCCGCGCGGTCCTCTGCGGGTGCGTCGTGGCTGTTCGCGCAGTTCCCCGCGCCCCCATAGGGGCGCCCTGTGACCCGGACGTCCAGCAGGGCGCCCCTGAAGGGGCGCGGGGAACTGCGCGGGCAACCACCGCGCACCCGCAGGGGACGACGTACCCCAGGAGGCACCCACCCAGGGGCGCGCCGCACGGGGCGGGGTCGTCAGGACATCCAGCGGTCGGGGCGCGCGGCCCGCCGCCCCGTCCGCGACCGCTCCGCCTGCGCAGCCAACAACAGCGCCGCCTCACCCGCAGGGCGCAACCGGGCCGGAACGGAACGGTTCGCCCCCGTCTCCACCCGGACGTCCGCAACCCCGTGCCACCGCTGCCAAGGCCCTTGGAGCAACCGCACGCTCTGCACCTTCGCGTGCGGCACCAACGACAAGCTGCGCCGCAGCAACCCGTGCCGGGACGCGAACACCGTGTCGCTCACGGCGAACCCGTACCCCCGCCACCACAGCGGCACGCACCAGCGGGCCGACCGCGGCGGCCGGGACAACTCCTCGGGCACCGTCACCCCGGGCAGCACCCGCGAGATGACCTCGGCGGCCAGCGCCCGCGGAGCCACCGGCACCAGGACGGAGTTCGACGAGCCCGCCACGTCCAGTTCGACCCGTACCCACTGGCGGCGCCGCCACAGCAACGGCTCCTCGATCCGGACGGTCTGCACCCGCCCCGGCGGCACCGTTTCGTGCATGCGGTCGAGCAGCCCGTAGTCGATGCGCAGTCCGTCGGGCGACTCCCCGACCGTCCAGTCGTACTCCTTCACGAACCGTCCGACGGTGCTGGTGACCGCGACGCCCGCGAGCGGCAGTGCGGTCGCGAGCACCGTCCACACGTTGTGGGTGAGCACCCACAGGAACGTCGGCACGGCCAGCGCGCCCGCCAGCGCGCACCAGGGGCCGCCGCTCAACAGCAGCGAGACGGCCAGTTGCCGCGGCCCCACCCGGATCAGCTCCCGGACCGGGGCCTCGCCGACCCCCTGCGCGTCCTCGGGGGCGAACCCGGCCGCCCGCGCCAGCAGTTCGGCCCGCAGCGACCGGGCCTCGTCGGCGCCGAGGAACGCCAGCTCGTCCTTGGTGTCGGCGCCGACGACGTCCAGCTTCAGTTTGGAGACGCCGACCACCCGGGCCAACAGGGGTTGGGTGACGTCCACCGCCTGGATGCGGTCGAGCCGGATGTGCGCGGTGCGCCGGAACAGCAGCCCGGTGCGGATGCGCAGCTCGGTCCCGGTGACCGCGAAGTGGGTGAACCACCAGGTCAGCACGCCGTACAGGGCGGCGAGGACCAGGACGGCGGCGCCCGAGGCGACCAGCGTGGTGGTGTCGAGGGAGGTGACCCGCTCCTGGGTGCCGCCCGGGTCGTGCACCGCCCAGCCCGCGAGGATCGCTATGGGCGCCCAGGCGCGGCGCAGCGGGGTGACGGGGTGCAGCCGCCGTTCGACCACGGCGGCTTCCACCGTCCCGTCCGGCGCGACCGTCCCGTCCGGTGCGGTCGACACGTCCGGCGCGGTCGGTACGTTCGGGCGGGGTTCGTCGGCCGGCTCGCCGGCCCCGGACCCGCTCACAGGCCCGCCGATCGTGCTTCGCCCAGCTCGGTGAGCCGGTCACGCAGCCGTTCCGCCTCCTCGGGCAGCAGGCCCGGGATGCGCGCGTCGCTCGCCGCGGCGGCGGTGTGGAGCTGCACGCTGGCCAACCCGAAGTGCCGCTCCACCGGACCGGAGGTGACCTCGACGAGTTGCATCCGCCCGTACGGCACGATGGTCTGCTCCCACCACAGCACCCCCCGGCTGATCAGCAGGTCGTCGGCGCGTTCCGCGTACCGCCAGGAACGCCAGTTGCGGCCCAACATCGGCCAGCCCCACAGCAGCAGCGCCAACGGCAGGACCGCGAAGGCCGCCCACGGGGGTCCGACGAAGACCCCGAGCAGCACCCCGGTGGCCACCGTCAACGGCACCAGCCACACCACCAACAGCAGCCGGCGCATGCGCAGGAGTCCCGGCGGGAGCGCGATCCAGTCCGGCCCGCTCCCCGTACCCTCCGTCACGTTCCCCGCCGCGGACCCGCCCGCGCTCCCCGTTTCCATACCGCCAGCGTACGTAAGGGAGACTGGGGCCATGACATCCATGACGTCCGGGGCCGCGCAGGCCGCTCTCGGGGGGCCGACGACGGAAACCGTGGTCGGCATCGGCGGCGCCGCGGAGAACACCGACATGGTGCTCAACATCGGCCCCCAGCACCCGTCCACCCACGGAGTGCTGCGGCTGCGGTTGGTCCTGGACGGTGAACGCGTGCGCCATGCGGAACCCGTGATCGGTTACATGCACCGCGGCGCGGAGAAACTCTTCGAGGCCCGGGACTACCGGCAGATCGTCATGCTGGCGAACCGGCACGACTGGCTGTCCGCGTTCTCCAACGAGCTCGGGGTCGTCCTCGCGGTGGAGCGGATGCTCGGCATGGAGGTGCCCCAGCGCGCGGTGTGGATGCGCACCCTGCTGGCCGAGCTGAACCGCGTGCTGAACCACCTGATGTTCCTCGGGTCGTACCCGCTGGAGCTCGGCGGCATCACCCCGGTGTTCCACGCCTTCCACGAGCGCGAGGAACTCCAGACCGTCATGGAGGAGATCTCCGGCGGACGCATGCACTACATGTTCAACCGGGTCGGTGGTCTGAAGGAGGACCTGCCCGTCGGCTGGACCACCCGCGCCCGGGAGGCCGTCGCCTCGGTGCGCTCGCGGATGGACGTGTACGACCGGCTGGTGCTCGGCAACGAGATCTTCCGGGGGCGCACCCGGGACGTGGGCGTCCTGTCGCTCGAAGCGGTGCACGCGTACGGGGTGAGCGGCCCCATCGGGCGGGCGTCGGGTCTCGACTTCGACCTCCGGCGCGACGAGCCGTACCTCGCGTACGGGGAGCTCGGCGACGTGCTCAAGGTCGTCACCCGTGAGGAGGGCGACTGCCTGGCCCGCTTCGAGTGCCTGCTGGAGCAGACGCACAACGCGCTGGACCTCGCCGACGCCTGTCTCGACCGGATCGTCGACCTGCCGCCCGGCCCGGTCAACCAGCGGCTGCCGAAGGTGCTCAAGGCACCCGAGGGCCACACCTACGCCTGGACGGAGAACCCGCTCGGCGTCAACGGCTACTACCTGGTGTCCAAGGGCGAGAAGACCCCGTACCGGCTCAAGCTGCGCTCGGCCTCGTTCAACAACATCCAGGCCCTGACCGAGTTGCTGCCCGGGACGCTGGTGGCCGACATGGTCGCCATCCTGGGTTCGCTGTTCTTCGTCGTCGGCGACATCGACAAGTAGCGACGGGCGGCTACCGGGCGGCGGTCCGGTCCAGCAGTCCGGCCGGGACGCCCACCGGTTGGAGGAGCCAGCCGAAGTCGCCGAGGCCGCCCGGTGCGGTCAGCTCGGCCGCTTCGCCGGCCCGGGCGAGCGCCCGCACGTAGCCGGCCGGGTCGCTCGACGCCAGCGCCAGCGCCGGACGCCCGCCGCTCACCCCGAGGGCGTGCAGCGCGGCCCGCTGCCCGGTGAGCTCGGCGCCCGGCAGCGCACACGCGTCGAGCGCCACGTGCGCCGTGAGGTCGCAGGACCCGTCCGGTACGGGGAGCACCTCGCGGCCGGCGCGGAAACCGGTGAGCGTGCCGTACGGGGGGCGCGCGGCGCGGTGGTGCGCGTAGTCGACCGCGACGGCGAGTCCGGCGGTCAGGGTCGCCACGGCACCGGCCCAGGCGGCGTCGCGGGGGCGGCCGATCTCGACCCGCAGACCGGGTGCCGGGCGGGAACCGGTCCCGCCCGGCACCGGTTCGAGCGGCCACCAGCGGGCCGCCCACTCCGCGTCCGCGCCGTCGAGCGGTCCGCCGGGGGACTCCGTGCCGTCCGCGGCGACCAGCACCCGCCGCAGCACCCCGTCGGCGTCGGTCTCGGCGACGTCCAGGGGGACGTTGTCCAGCCACTCGTTGGCGAACAGCAGACCCCGTACCCCGGTGGGCGGCTCGGCGCACCACTCGATCCGGTGGTCCAGGTCCACCGGCCGCCGGGCGCGCTCCACGGCCACCGCCCGGATGCGCGGGGCCACCTCGGGCGGTAGCGCGGCCAGGACCCCGGTGACCAGTTCGCCGCGCCCGGCGCCCAGGTCGACGAAGGCCAGCTCCCCGGGGTGCCCGAGCGCCGCGTCGACCCGGCACAGCAGACGCGCCACGGCCCCGGCGAACAGGGGTGAGGCGTGCACGGAGGTCCGGAAGTGGCCGGCGGGGCCCTCGGGGCGCAGATAGAAGCCGTGCGGCCCGTACAGGGCCTCCTCGGCCGCCGCCCGCCAGCCGCGCGCCGCCCGGCCCCCACCCGTCGCCGGGGGTTCGGTCGGGTCGGTGGGCTGCCCCGGTCCTGGGGTCGTCTCGTCCGTCACGGAGCCAGGCTAGGCGCTGTACGGCGCGGGCCCGTCGCCCCCTCCTGACCAGCGGTGACGTGCCCCGGGGCGCCGTCATCCCCGCGGCCTCGGGCACTACCCTTCGTCCGGGGCGGATCACGAGCACGCAGGGCGAGGGGAGCGACGGCGATGACGGCACTGCGCCTGGTGACGACCGTACTGATCACCTGGGTGGTGCTGATCGTGCTGTTGGTCGCGCCCTCGGCGCTGCTGCCGCAGCGCTGGCACTCCTACGTCTACTCGCCGGCGAGCGTCGGACTGTGGCTGCTGACCGCGTTCGTCGCCCCCTTCGTGGTGTGCGTCGCCTACTGGCCGTGGATCCGGCCGAGCAGCCGGCGCCCCCGGTCCGACGGGGCACGGAACCGGACCCCTCAGGTCCGCAGCACGGGCCCGGACACCGGCTCGGAGCCGTCCCCGCCGGGCGGTGCGGACGGTGCCGCCTCCACCTAGGGGAGTACGCGTGGCCGATGGGGATGAGACCTCCGGTTGACCCCTGCACAGGGCACGCGTACCTACCCTGGGTTACGTGCAGCGCGTTTATGACTTCCTCCGCAGACACCCGACCGGGGTCGACGTCTTCTGGGCCGTCGCCCTGTTCGGGATCAACCTGGCGGGACTGATCAGCACGGCGGACAGCCCGACCCCGCCGGACGAGGCGGCCGGCGCCGTGCTGGGCGTCCCGTCCGTGGTGGCGTCGCTGCTGCTGGGGCTGGTGGTCGCGCTACGGCGCCGGGTGCCCGAGCGGATGCTGGTCCTGGCCGTCGTCGTCGGCCTGGCCCAGGTCGCACTGGACGTGCCGGTGATGCTGGTCAACTTCGCCATGCTGGTGATCGTCTACACCGTCGCCGCCGACGGGGCCGGCTGGGCCTCCCGGTTCGCGCTGGTCGTGGGCCTCGCCGCGGCACCCGTGTCGACGCTCCGCTGGCCGGAACCCGACCAGACGGCGTTCCGCCAAGCACTGTTCATCGTCTTCCTCATGGTGCCGTTCGCCCTCGCCTGGGTGCTGGGCGACTCCATCCGCACCCGCCGCGCCTATCTGGCCCAGCTGGAGGAGCGCGCGGCCCGGCTGGAACGGGAACGGGAGGCCCAGGCCAAGGTCGCGGTCGCCGCCGAACGCGCCCGCATCGCGCGCGAGCTGCACGACGTGGTCGCGCACAACGTCTCCGTCATGGTCGTCCAGGCCGACGGCGCCGCCTACGTCCTGGACGCCGCCCCCGACCAGGCGCGCAAGGCGCTGGAGACCATCTCCGGCACCGGCCGCCAGGCGCTCGCGGAGATGCGCCGGCTGCTCGGCGTGCTGCGCACCGGGGAGCCGGAGGAGTCCGGCGAGTACGTTCCGCAGCCCGACGTGGAACAGCTGGGCGAGCTGGTGGAGCAGTGCCGCACGGCCGGGCTCCCCGTCGACTTCAAGGTCGAGGGCACGCCCCGCCCGCTGCCCAGCGGGGTGGAGCTGACGGCGTACCGCATCGTGCAGGAGGCCCTCACCAACACCCGCAAGCACGGTGGCCCCAACGCGGGCGCGAGCGTCCGGCTGGTCTACTTCGACGACGGCCTCGGCCTGCTCGTGGAGGACGACGGCAAGGGCGCCCCGCACGAGTTGTACGAGGACGGCGGCGCCGACGGCCGTGGGCACGGCATGATCGGGATGCGGGAGCGGGTCGGCATGGTCGGCGGCACCCTGGACGCGGGTCCCCGCCCGGGCGGAGGGTTCCGCATCAGCGTCCTGCTGCCCCTCAAGCCCGCACACTGAACACACAGAGCACACTGAAGGTCCGCTCCGGGGCCGCGCCGCGCCCACGGTTCCCCGGGGGCCGCCGGGTCGTCACGGGCGACCCGGCCGATGTCCCGTACAGGAAGGGAAGTCCCTCATGACCCCGATCCGGGTGATGCTCGTCGACGACCAGGTGCTGCTGCGCACCGGTTTCCGGATGGTGCTCGCCGCCCAGCCGGACATGGACGTCGTCGCGGAGGCGGGCGACGGGGTCGAGGCCCTGGAGGTGCTGCGCGCGTCCTCCGTCGACGTCGTCCTCATGGACGTGCGCATGCCGAAGCTGGACGGGGTCGAGACCACCCGCCGGATCTGCTCGGGCGCCAACCCCCCGAAGGTCCTGATCCTCACCACCTTCGACCTCGACGAGTACGCCTTCTCCGGGCTGAAGGCCGGCGCCTCCGGGTTCATGCTCAAGGACGTGCCCCCGGCCGAGCTGCTGACCGCCATCAGGTCCGTGCACAGCGGCGACGCCGTGGTCGCGCCCTCCACCACCCGGCGGCTGCTCGACCGGTTCGCGCCGATGCTGCCGGAGACCGGCACCCAGCCGCGGAACAAGCAGCTGGAACGGCTCACGGACCGGGAGCGCGAGGTGATGGTGCTGGTCGCCCAGGGCCTGTCCAACGGGGAGATCGCGGCCCGTCTGGTGCTGTCCGAGGCGACCGTGAAGACCCATGTGGGGCGCATCCTCACCAAGCTGGGACTGCGGGACCGGGTCCAGGTCGTGGTGCTCGCCTACGAGACGGGGCTGGTGCGCGCGGGCGGCGGGGCCCGCTGAACCCGTCAGCGGGGCGTGCGCCGGCGGCTGCCGGTCAGCGCAGGATGCCTTCCAGGATGTCCGCCCCCAACCGGGCCACCACCGTCACGTCGAGCTGGTGCAGCACGTAGCGACCGCGCCGACGGGGGCTGACCAGCCCCGCCTTCTTCAACACCGAGAGGTGCCGCGACACCTCGGGGGCACTGATGCCCAGGGCGTGCGCCAGCTCACCCGTGGTGTACGGGGAACGGGCGATGTTGCGGCACAGCCGGAGCCGCACCGGGTGCGCCAGTGCCTCCAGCCGGCGTTCCAGCAGCTCCACGGAGGCGGGCGCGGGCAGCTCCCCGCTCGCCACCGGGTACTGGATGACCGGCCGCCAGCCCGGGGCGTGCAGCGCCAGCAGGTGCGGCCAGCCGAAGTGCGAGGGGACGAGCACCAGCCCGGTGCCGACCGCGGGGTCCACGGCGGTGGTGGAGCCCTGCGCCAGCTTGTCGAGGAAGACGTACCGGCGGTCCTCGTCGACCGACAGGGCGGGGGAGACCGCGGTGAGCGCCTCCGTGAGCCCCTTGCGGCGCAGCAGTTCCGTCTTGTGCCGGGCGTCGGCGGCCAGTTGACCCTGGACGCGGCGCCAGGTGTCGGCGAAGAACGCCTCCTCGCAGTCCTCGATGAGGCGGCGCACCCAGGCGCGCACGGCCGCCGGGTCCGCCAGCAGGCGCCGGGTGAAGTCGGTCTGGCGCGGGCCCCGGGTGGCGGCCAGCTCCAGGGACTCGGCGGCGACCGCCGGGTCGGTCAGCGGGGACGGCCGGCCCTGGTCGTAGGTCTGGTTGCAGGTGAACTCCAGCGCGGCGTTCACGAACCGCTCGTCGTCCAGCCGGTCGAGCACGTCCAGCTCCTCGGCGAGGGTCGCCGCCGGGCGGCCGTGGTGACCGCGCAGCCCCGCGAAGGGCATGAAGACGTCCGAGAACGTCGTCCGCCACAGGAAGTCCGCCTCGCACAGCCGGTCGGCCAGGTCCGGCTTCAGGGACGCGGAGGTCGCGGTGGCCCAGCCGTGCAGGCCCGGGTGGTGACCCGGCTCCGCGAGGGCGTGCAGCGCGAGGCCCAGCTCCGCGAGGGGGGACGGCTCGAAGACGATCCGCTCGGGCGGCAGGCCCGCGATGTCGATGCGCACGCTCATGGGGCCATGGTGCACCTGGTTCGGGCCGGTGCTCACGCCGATTGACGACCGGCGTCAATCGGCGTGACCGGGTGACGGGGCCCGCCGCACGCTCGTGGGAGTTCGGCCCCGGCCGATCCATCTACGAGACGAGGGGTGCGCATGAGCCTCACCCAGCAGTACGCGTTGGACCTGTACCGGGCTCGGCGGCGGGGGGAGCCGTTGCCTCCGGCGCCGGGGCGCCACGATTGGCGGACTCTCGGGGAGTTCCGCGAATTCTCCCGGTTGCGGCGGGGGCGGCCGGCTCGGGGGCGCTGGTGGCGTACCCCGTTCCGCACGGTGCGATCCGCTGCGCGTGCGTTGTTCCGCAGGGCGCGCTGACTTCCCCGCGCCCCCCTCCGGCACGTCCTGCTCCCCGTGCGCTGTTCCCCGCGTCGCTGGTCGGGTGCGTTCGGCTCCTCGTGCATGGTTCAGCTGGCCTGCGCGGTGGCTTCGCGCAGTTCCCCGCGCCCCTGATCGGGTGCGTCCGGCTCCTCGTGCGCTGTCCTGCACCGTCTGACGCGTGTTGCGCAGTTCCCCGCGCCCCTATCGGGCGCGTCCCGCTCGACGTGCGCTGTTCCCCGCGCCCCTATCCGTCGTGGCTCGTGCCCGTCCGGCAGGCCACACCTGAGATCAGCCCCGCACCCCGATGAGGGGCGCGGGGAACTGCGCAGAGCAACAGCGCACCGCGCGGAGCAGTGCACGCCGAGCAGGTCGCACCCGATAGGGGGCGCGGGGAGCTGCGCGAAGTGACCGCGTAGCTCAGCGGGACAGTGCACGTGCAGTCGGACGCACCGGGGATCAGGGGCGCGGGGAACTGCGCAGAGCAACAGCGCACCGCGCGGAGCAGTGCACGCCGAGCAGGTCGCACCCGATAGGGGGCGCGGGGAGCTGCGCGAAGTGACCGCGTAGCTCAGCGGGACAGTGCACGTGCAGTCGGACGCACCGGGGATCAGAGGCGCGGGGAACTGCGCAGAACAACAGCGCACCGCGCGGAGCAGCGCACGCCGAGCAGGTCGCACCCGATAGGGGGCGCGGGGAACTGCGCGAAGCCACCGCGCAGCTCAGCGGGACAGTGCACGCCGAGCGGAACGCACCCGACCAGCGACGCGGGGAACTACGCGGGCAACCGCAGCGCACCGCACAGGACAGCGCACGCGCAGCGGACCACTGCACAGCGGACGCCCAAGAACCACCGCGTTAGCATGACGAGAACTCGTCCGGTACCCCGAGCGGACTGGAACGGAAGGTCGTCACCGAGTGAACGCACTCCACCCCCCCGACCCCAGGGACCGCCCCGCCCGCCTCACCATCGGCGTCGTGGGAGCGGGCCGCGTGGGCCCCGCCCTGGCCGCCTCGCTGCAACTCGCCGGCCACCGCCCGGTGGCCGTCTCGGGCGTCTCCGAGAGCTCGGTGCGCCGCGCGGCGCACATGCTGCCCGACGTGCCCCTGGTCACCCCCGAGGAGGTGCTGGCCCGCGCGGAACTCGTCCTGCTGACGGTCCCCGACGACGCCCTGCCCGGCCTCGTCGAAGGACTCGCGGACACCGGCGCGGTCCGGCCCGGCCAATTGATCGCGCACACCTCCGGCCGGTACGGCGTGCGGGTCCTCGACCCCGCGCTGCGCGCCGGCGCGCTGCCGCTGGCCCTGCACCCGGCGATGACCTTCACGGGCACCCCCGTGGACGTGCAGCGCCTGGCCGGCTGTTCGTTCGGGGTCACCGCGCCCGAGGAGCTGAGGCTCGCCGCCGAGGCGCTGGTGATCGAGATGGGCGGCGAACCGGAGTGGATCGCCGAGGAGTCCCGGCCGCTGTACCACGCGGCCCTCGCCCTCGGCGCGAACCACCTGGTCACCCTGGTCGCCCAGGCCATGGACCTGCTGCGGACGGCGGGCGTCGCGGCCCCCGACCGGATGCTCGGCCCCCTGCTGGGCGCCGCCCTGGACAACGCCCTGCGCTCCGGCGACGCGGCGCTGACCGGGCCCGTCGCCCGCGGGGACGCCGGTACGGTCGCCGCGCACGTCGCCCAGTTGCGCGCGCACGCGCCCGGCACCGTCGCCGGGTACCTGGCGATGGCCCGCGCCACGGCCGACCGGGCACTCGCCCACGGACTGCTGAAGCCCGAACTCGCCGAAGACCTCCTCGACGTCCTCGCGGGCGAGCCGGGCCCCACGGAAGGCACCGCCCCATGACCGCCAGGCTGCTGCACTCCGCCGCCGAACTGCGCGGGCCGGTCACCGGTCCGGGTGCGGCGCCCGCCGCCCGCCGGGCCGTCGTCATGACGATGGGCGCCCTCCACCCGGGCCACGCGGAGCTGATCCGCACCGCCCGCCGACTGGTCGGCGTGACCGGCGAGGTCGTCGTCACCGTCTTCGTGAACCCCCTGCAGTTCGGCGCCGGCGAGGACCTCGACCGCTATCCGCGCACCCTGGACGCCGATGTGGAGCTGGCCGGGCGGGCGGGCGCCGACCTGGTGTTCGCCCCCGGCACCGACGAGGTCTACCCGGGCGGCGAGCCCCAGGTGCGGATCACCGCCGGCCCGATGGGCGAGCGGCTGGAGGGCGCCTCCCGCCCCGGCCACTTCGACGGCGTGCTCACCGTCGTCGCCAAGCTCCTCCACCTCACCCGCCCCGACCTGGCCCTGTTCGGGCAGAAGGACGCCCAGCAGCTCGCCGTGATCCGGCGCATGGTGCAGGACCTGAACTTCGGGGTGGACGTCGTCGCCGTGCCCACCGTCCGGGAGGAGGACGGTCTCGCGCGCTCCAGCCGCAACCGTTACCTCTCCGCCGCCGAACGCCGCACCGCGCTGTCCCTGTCGAAGGCCCTGTTCGCGGGCCGGGACCGGCACGCGGCCGAGGAGGCGCTGCGGGCCCGGGCCGTGCACGCGCCGAGCAGCCGTGCCCGGGCCGAAGCGCTGGACGCCCTGGGCGAGGCCCGGGCGGCGGCCGATGCGCACGCCGTCGCCGGGGCCGCCCCGGGCGGGCCCGCCGCGGTGCGGGCCGCCGCCCGCCAGTGCCTGGACGCCGCGAGCCGGTTGGACCCGCCGCTCGTCCTCGACCACCTGGCGCTGGTGGACCCCTCCGACTTCACGGAGGTCCCCGACGACCACACCGGCGACGCCGTGCTCGTGGTCGCCGCCCGGGTCGGCTCGACCCGCCTCATCGACAATCTGCCCCTCACCTTCGGCACGCCCGCGTCCGCCGGCGAGTCCGACCTCCCGGGAGCCGTCTCGTGACCCGCGCAGCACCTTCCCGCCCCGCCCGGAGCACCGGCATCCGCCTGCACGCGCCCGCCCCCGGCTGGTCGCTCACCGCCGACGTCGTCGTCGTGGGCTCGGGGGTGGCCGGGCTGACCGCCGCACTGCGCTGCGCCGCCGCCGGCCTGGAGACCGTCGTCGTCACCAAGGCCCGGTTGGACGACGGTTCCACCCGCTGGGCGCAGGGCGGCATAGCGGCGGCCCTCGGCGAGGGCGACACCCCGGGCCAGCACCTCGACGACACCCTCGTCGCCGGCGCCGGACTCTGCGACGAGGACGCCGTACGGCTGCTGGTCACCGAGGGCCCGGACGCCGTGCGCCGGCTCATCGACACCGGCGCCCGCTTCGACGAGTCCGCGGACGGCGGCCTGGCGCTCACCCGGGAGGGCGGCCACCACCGCCGCCGGATCGCGCACGCCGGCGGTGACGCCACCGGCGTCGAGATCTCCCGCGCCCTGGTGGACGCGGTCCGTGCCCGAGGGATACCCACCGTCGAGAACGCCCTGGTCCTGGATCTGCTGACCGATGCCGCGGGCCGCGCCGCGGGCGTCACCCTGCACGTGATGGGCGAGGGCCAGCACGACGGGGTGGGCGCCGTCCACGCCCCGCACGTGGTGCTCGCCACCGGCGGCATGGGCCAGGTGTTCGCCGCGACCACCAACCCGGCCGTGTCCACCGGCGACGGCGTCGCCCTGGCGCTGCGGGCCGGCGCCGAGGTCAGCGACCTGGAGTTCGTCCAGTTCCACCCCACCGTCCTCTTCCTCGGCGCGGACGCGGAGGGCCAGCAGCCGCTGGTCTCCGAGGCGGTCCGCGGCGAGGGCGCCCACCTGGTCGACGCCGACGGGGTGCGCTTCATGGTGGGGCAGCACGAACTCGCCGAACTGGCGCCCCGGGACGTCGTCGCCAAGGGCATCATGCGCCGCATGCGCGAACAGGGCGCCGCACACATGTACCTGGACGCCCGGCACTTCGGCGCCGAGATGTGGGAGCACCGCTTCCCGACCATCCTCGCCGCCTGCCGGGCGCACGGACTCGACCCGGTCACCGAACCGGTGCCGGTCGCACCCGCCGCGCACTACGCCTCCGGGGGCGTGCGCACCGACGCCGAAGGCCGCACCACCGTCCCCGGCCTCTACGCCTGCGGGGAGGTCGCCTGCACCGGCGTGCACGGCGCCAACCGGCTGGCCTCCAACTCGCTGCTAGAAGGGCTCGTCTACGCGGAACGCATCGCCGCCGCCATCGTCCGTGCCGATCGCCACCCCCGGGGGCCGGAGCACGCACCGGAGCCGGTCGCGCACCCGGCGGCGCCCACGCACCCCCTGCTGGCCGCGGAGGACCGGTTCCGCATCCAGCGGATCATGACCGACGGCGCCGGGGTGCTGCGCTCCGGGGAGTCCCTCGCCCGGGCGGCCCGCGGGCTCCAGGACCTGCACACCGCCGCGCGGGACGCGTTGGCGGAACACGGCAAGACCGCCGAACCCGGCGTGGACACCTGGGAGACCACCAACCTGCTGTGCGTGGCGCGGGTCCTCGTCGCCGCCGCCCTGCGCCGCGAGGAGACCCGCGGCTGCCACTGGCGCGAGGACCACGCCGGGCCGGACGACGCGCAGTGGCGCCGCCACCTCGTCGTCACGCTCGCCCCCGACCGCGCGCTGGTGCTCGACACGACGCCCGCGGCGGACTTCCCCCCGACCGTCGAGGTCACCGCGTCGACCGCCGCCGTCCCCGGGCCCGCCGACGACCGGACCCGCCCGGGCGCGTACGCTGGCGCCGCGCCCGCACCGGCTGACGGCTCCCCAGGGGCGCCCCGCGGCACCCGTACCGCCGACCGCCCGACCGCCGTCCCCAGGAGCACTGAGCCGTGAGCGACACCCACCTTCCCCTCGTCCCCGAAGCCGGCTGCGGCGACGGCTGCGGCTGCGGTGCGCCCGCCGACGGTGCGTACGAGGAGGCCGCCGAGTGCGGTCTCGACCCGGCGCTCGCCGCCCTGCTGGCCGCCGCCGGACTCGACCCCGTCGAGGTCGAGGACATCGCCCACCTGGCCGTCGAGGAGGACCTGGACGGCGGGGTCGACGTCACGACCGTGGCGACCATCCCGGAGGACGCCGTCGCGACCGCCGACTTCACCGCCCGCGAGGCGGGCACGGTGGCCGGGCTGCGGATCGCCGAGGCGGTGCTGTCCATCGTCTGCACCGACGAGTTCGAGGTCGAACGGCACGTCGAGGACGGCGACCGGGTGACCGCCGGGCAGCCGCTGCTCAGCGTCACCTCCCGCACCCGCGACCTGCTCACCGCCGAGCGCAGCGCCCTGAACCTGCTGTGCCGGCTGTCCGGCATCGCGACCGCGACGCGTGCGTGGGCCGACGTCCTGGAGGGCAGCGGCGCGCAGGTCCGCGACACCCGCAAGACCACGCCCGGGCTGCGGTCCCTGGAGAAGTTCGCGGTCCGCTGCGGCGGCGGCGTCAACCACCGGATGTCGCTGTCGGACGCGGCCCTGGTCAAGGACAACCACGTGGTCGCCGCGGGCGGGGTCGCCCAGGCGTTCGCCCGGGTCCGCGAGGCGTTCCCCGAGGTGCCCGTCGAGGTCGAGGTGGACACCCTGCACCAGCTGCGGGAGGTCGTCGACGCGGGCGCGGACCTGATCCTGCTGGACAACTTCACGCCCACCGAGACCGCGGAGGCCGTCGCCCTGGTGAAGGGCCGCGCGCTGCTGGAGTCCTCCGGCCGCCTCACCCTCGCCAACGCCCGTGCGTACGCGGACACCGGAGTCGACTTCCTCGCGGTGGGCGCGCTCACCCACTCCGCGCCGATCCTGGACATCGGCCTGGACCTGCGCGAGGCGGCGCCCGCGCCCCGGACGCCCGACGGCGGAGCGGAGTAGACCCCATGCTGCTGACGATCGACGTGGGCAACACCCACACCGTGCTCGGGCTGTTCGACGGTGAGGAGATCGTCGAGCACTGGCGCATCTCCACCGACGCCCGCCGCACCGCCGACGAACTCGCCGTCCTGCTCCAGGGACTCATGGGCATGCACCCGCTGCTCGGGATGGAACTGGGCGAGGGCATCGACGGCATCGCCATCTGTTCCACGGTGCCGTCGGTGCTGCACGAACTGCGCGAGGTCACCCGGCGCTACTACGGGGACGTCCCGGCCGTCCTGGTGGAGCCGGGCATCAAGACCGGGGTGCCGATCCTCATGGACAACCCCAAGGAGGTCGGCGCCGACCGCATCATCAACGCGGTCGCCGCGGTCGACCTGTACGGCGGGCCCGCGATCGTCGTGGACTTCGGTACGGCGACGACCTTCGACGCGGTGTCCGCGCGCGGGGAGTACACCGGCGGGGTGATCGCCCCCGGCATCGAGATCTCCGTGGAGGCGCTCGGGGTGCGCGGTGCGCAACTGCGCAAGATCGAGCTGGCCAGGCCGCGGAGCGTGATCGGCAAGAACACGGTGGAGGCCATGCAGTCGGGCATCCTGTACGGCTTCGCCGGGCAGGTCGACGGGGTCGTCACGCGGATGGCGCGGGAGTTGGCGCCCGATCCCTCCGACGTCACCGTCATCGCGACGGGGGGGCTCGCGCCGATGGTGCTCGGGGAGGCGTCCGTCATCGACGAGCACGAGCCCTGGTTGACGCTGATCGGGCTCCGTCTCGTCTACGAACGCAACGTCGCCCGCATGTAACGCTGCGCTGGCCGCAGGTACGTTCCGCTCGGTGCGCTGCGGTCACCCGCGCAGTTCCCCGCGCCCCTTCCGGTGCGTTCCGCTGCGCGTGCGTTGTTCAGCGGGGTGCGCTGTTGTTTCGCGCAGTTCCCCGCGCCCCTGTCCATCGGGCCGAGCACGTCCGCCCGCAGCCGCCCCCACCAGGAGCGCCCCGACAGGGGCGCGGAGAACAACGCACGCCGAGCAGGTCGCACCCGATAGGGGGCGCGGGGAACTGCGCGAACCCGCAGCGCACCGCGCAGAGCAGCGCACGCGCAGCGGGTCGCACCCGATAGGGGGCGCGGGGAACTGCGCGAACCCGCAGCGCACCGCGCAGGACAGCGCACGCGCAGCGGGTCGCACCCGATAGGGGGCGCGGGGAACTGCGCGAACCCGCAGCGCACCCAACTGGACACCGCACGCGCAGCGGATCGCACCGGAGGGACGAGACACGCTGACAAAAGGCGAGTTTTGTCTGATTAGCGCGTATCGTCACCCCATGCCCACGCCCTACGGATCTTGCGGCGGCCTCGCGTTCAGCGCCGAGGAGCTACGTGTGCTCCGCCGTGCCCTCGCGCTCGCCGTCCACCCCCGGCCCGTATCCGCCGAGGACGTCCAGGACTGCCTCCGCCTCGCCGAATCGGTGGACGAGGCACTGTACGAGGGCGCCCGGCTGCGCGCCTTCCTGATCGCCGACCTGACCCGCTACCGGGCCGCCCTGCCCGGCACCACCAGCGGCTACCTCACGCTCCTGGAAGAGGCGCTCGCGGTCGGGTACCAGCCCGTCCCGGACGACCTCGCCGCACTGCGCGCGCTCCGGGGCGCTCCGGTCGCCGCGGCGCTCCTGGAACGCTGTCGGGTCCTCGCCGAGCGCGCGGTGCGGGTCCGCCTCGCCGCCCGGACGGTGCCCATGCCGGCCGCGCCGGTGCACGTGCCCGCCGGCCGCCCCGGCGGCACCGCGGTGGCCGTCCTGCCGGCCTCCCGGGCCCGGCTGACCGCCCTGCCCGGCGGACTGGTCGCCCCGCGCGCCGCGAGCGGGGACACCCCCGCCGAGCGCCCCAAACCGGCCGGCCCGGCCGACCCCGCGGCGCCGCACCGCCCGGTGCCCACCCCCGCCGAGGTGTTCCCGCCGCGCCGGCGCCCCGCCCCGACGAAGCCCGGCGGGACCCCCGCGCCCGAGCCGGCGCCGCCCGCCGAACCGCCCCAGCAACGGGCGGCCGGATAGCGCTCGCTACCCTGACCCCATGGACTACGTCTCCGCGCTGCTGCCCCCCACGGTGATGGCCGTGTTCTTCACCGCGCTCATCGTGACGATCGTGAAGACCCAGGGGGGCGACAAGAAGGCCAAGGAGGACGCGGCCGTCGACTACGCCCTGCGCCAGGCGGAGCGGGCCCGCCAGTCGGCCGCGGTCCGCGACGAGAGCGCCTGAGGCCCACCCGAGCGGCCCAGCCCCGGCGGAGCCCCGTACCGCGGGCCCGCCGAACCCGCCGCCGTGCGTACCCCGCGCGGCGGCGCACTCCTTTTCCGATACCCCACCGGACGGCTGCGATTTGTCGCGCCGCAGGTGAATTATCCGGATATGGTGCGAGCTGTGCCTCGCCCCCTGGGAGAACTCGAAGACGCGGTCATGACGCGGGTCTGGCAGTGGAACCGTCCGGTGACCGTTCGAGAAGTCCTCGAAGACCTCCAGCGGGAACGCACGATCGCGTACACCACCGTGATGACCGTCCTCGACAACCTCCACCAGAAGGGTTGGGTGCGCCGCGAGGCCGAAGGGCGCGCCTATCGGTACGAGGCCGTGTCCACCCGGGCCGCCTACTCCGCCGCACTGATGAACGAGGCGTGGTCGCAGAGCGACAATCCGGCCGCCGCCCTCGTCGCGTTCTTCGGCATGATGTCGCCCGAACAGCGCGAAGCCCTCAGTGACGCCGTACGCATGGTGCAGGGCCCCGAAACCCCGCCCCCGCCCGCGCCGCGAAACGAACCCGCGCACGACGCGGCTAACGACGCGGGGAAGCCCGCGGAGCCGACCCGGAGCCCCGAGGGCGAGCCCCCCGCGCCGAACGCGGAGGACGGGCGATAGCGTCCGTTCATGCCAGCAGAGCAACCCGGAGTTCCGGCGGTCCCGACGAATGTCCCAGATTCCGAGGTCACCGGGGCACCCGCACCCGTCAGGAAAGCGGTCACCGTCCGACGGGCCCGTACCAGTGATGTCACCGAGGTGCGCCGACTCCTTGACGTCTACGTCAACAAGCGCATCCTCCTCGACAAAGCCACGGTCACGCTTTACGAGGACATCCAGGAGTTCTGGGTGGCGGAACGCGACGACAACGCCCAGCTCGTCGCGTGCGGGGCGTTGCACGTGATGTGGGAAGACCTCGCGGAAGTGCGCACACTTGCCGTGAACCCCGCACTCAAGGGCGAGGGCGTCGGCCATCAACTGCTGGAGAAGCTGCTCCAGACCGCCCGCTGGCTCGGTGTTCGGCGCGTTTTCTGCCTCACCTTCGAAGTGGACTTCTTCGCGAAGCACGGCTTCGTCGAGATCGGCGAGGCGCCGGTGGACTCGGATGTGTACGGCGAGCTGCTGCGTTCCTATGACGAGGGCGTCGCCGAGTTCCTCGGACTCGAACGAGTGAAACCGAACACCTTGGGCAACAGTCGGATGCTTCTGCATCTGTGAGCGACCGGACATCGTATTCCGCTCAGTCCCCGCCGCGGTGCCCTATGTCCGAAACGCGTGTGTTTCCTAGGCTTCTCGGGAGCGATCGGCGCGGGCGGTCTCGCCTAGGGGTTTGTGTTTTTCCAGCAAAAGCGGTTTGCTTTCCGACGTACTGCTGTACTGCATATAACAAGGGACGGCGAATCGGCGGCGGGTGCCGCGGGGACCGACCCGCACGTTATCGATGAAAGGAAAATCCGGTGGCACAGAAGGTTCAGGTCCTTCTTGTCGACGACCTCGACGGTGGCGAGGCCGACGAGACCGTGACGTTCGCGCTGGACGGCAAGACCTACGAGATCGACCTCACGACGGCCAACGCGGACAAGTTGCGCGGCCTGCTGGAGGCGTACGTGAAGGGTGGGCGCCGCACCGGCGGCCGGTCCGCGGGCGGTCGGGGCAAGGCCCGTGCCGCGGCGGCCGGTGGCAGCGGCCAGGAGACGGCCCAGATCCGTGCCTGGGCGAAGGAGAACGGATACGAGGTCAACGACCGGGGCCGGGTCCCGGCGAACATCCGTCAGGCGTACGACGACGCCCACCGCTGATCACGCGCTCGGCCCAACCGGACCCGTAGGCACTCGCTGGCCACGGCGTCCACGAGCCGAACGAGGTCGGGGGCGTCCCCACCGCCCCCGCGCGCGTTCCCTCGCACCCGGTGCGCCGCGAGGGGGCGTAGCGCCGGGAGCGAGGGTTCCACCGGCCGCCCCGGCTCGGGGGGCCGCACCCATGCGGGGGCCCCTGCGGGGCCGCCGCCCGGCGCCGGCCAGCCCGGCGGCCGGGGCGCCTCGATCGTCCGGCCCGCGCCGACGGCCACCAGCCCCAGTTCCCCGGCCAGCGCCCCCCACTCCAGCCAGGCGAGCAGGCCCGGCACCTCTTCGGCGGAGCCGGCGGCCACCAGGAACCGCGTGCGCGGGCCGCAGCGGGCCACCGGCCCCACCGCCGCCCCGCCCGGTCGCTCCAGCACCGCGCGGGCCGCCCGTGACGGAACCTCCAGGGCGTCGAAGCGCACTCCGGTCACCAGGAGCACCCCCGGCCCGGCGCCGGCCCCCCGCGGGGTCCCGGGAACCGTCGGCCAGCCGAGCTCGTTCTCGTACCACTGGCGCACCCCGCCGCCGTCGGGGAGCGGACGTCGGGGGCGGGGAACGGTGGGAGCCATGTCGGAACAACAGCCGCAGCAGGGCCACGGTTACGCACCGTGGTCACCGGTCGGCCCAGGGTGGCCGAAACGGGTGCGCACGACCCGGGGTCACGCCGCGCGGTTGTTCGCCCGTAGCGGAGGGGAGGGGGGCTTCCCGCATGGACTGTCCGTACGTGCGGGTAAGACATCCCTAGTGGGGAGGGGCGACACGCAAGGCCCGGGCGGTCCCCGTTCGCCATCGGCGTACTGATGGTAGGGGTAACTGCCTGGCCTGCGGGAACATCGTCTCGCACCATCGGGTTGGAGCAGATGTCGGCGTTCGGGGTCAGGAGGCCACGCACGGGTGTCGGCAGTTGGAATGAGCGGTCCCCGCTTGCGGGACTAAGCTGCGGAAGGACAGGGAGGGGACCGACCCCTTTCACTGCCTGACCGCTCTGAGGAGCGATTAACGATGTTCGAGAGGTTCACCGACCGCGCGCGGCGGGTTGTCGTCCTGGCTCAGGAAGAGGCCCGGATGCTCAACCACAACTACATCGGCACTGAGCACATCCTCCTGGGCCTGATCCACGAGGGTGAGGGTGTCGCCGCTAAGGCCCTGGAGAGCCTCGGGATTTCTCTTGAGGCGGTCCGCCAGCAGGTGGAGGAGATCATCGGCCAGGGCCAGCAGGCCCCGTCCGGGCACATCCCCTTCACCCCCCGTGCCAAGAAGGTCCTGGAGCTGTCGCTCCGCGAGGCCCTCCAGCTGGGCCACAACTACATCGGCACGGAGCACATCCTGCTCGGCCTGATCCGTGAGGGCGAGGGCGTCGCCGCCCAGGTCCTGGTCAAGCTGGGTGCCGACCTGAACCGGGTCCGGCAGCAGGTCATCCAGCTGCTGTCCGGCTACCAGAACAAGGAGACGGCCACCGCCGGGGGTCCCGCCGAGGGCACCCCGTCGACGTCCCTGGTCCTGGACCAGTTCGGTCGCAACCTGACGCAGGCCGCCCGGGAATCCAAGCTCGACCCGGTCATCGGGCGCGAGAAGGAGATCGAGCGGGTCATGCAGGTGCTGTCCCGCCGCACCAAGAACAACCCGGTCCTCATCGGCGAGCCCGGCGTCGGCAAGACCGCCGTCGTCGAGGGACTGGCGCAGGCCATCGTCAAGGGCGAGGTGCCCGAGACCCTCAAGGACAAGCACCTCTACACCCTCGACCTGGGCGCGCTGGTCGCCGGCTCCCGCTACCGCGGTGACTTCGAGGAGCGCCTGAAGAAGGTCCTCAAGGAGATCCGCACCCGCGGCGACATCATCCTCTTCATCGACGAGCTGCACACCCTCGTCGGTGCGGGGGCCGCCGAGGGCGCCATCGACGCGGCGAGCATCCTCAAGCCGATGCTGGCCCGCGGTGAACTCCAGACCATCGGTGCCACCACGCTGGACGAGTACCGCAAGCACCTGGAGAAGGACGCCGCCCTGGAGCGCCGCTTCCAGCCCATCCAGGTCGCCGAGCCGTCGCTCCCGCACACCATCGAGATCCTCAAGGGTCTGCGCGACCGCTACGAGGCGCACCACCGCGTCTCCATCACGGACGACGCCCTGGTGCAGGCCGCCACGCTGGCCGACCGGTACATCTCGGACCGCTTCCTGCCGGACAAGGCCATCGACCTGATCGACGAGGCCGGCTCCCGGATGCGCATCCGTCGGATGACCGCGCCGCCGGACCTGCGCGAGTTCGACGAGAAGATCGCCGGCGTCCGCCGCGACAAGGAGTCCGCGATCGACTCGCAGGACTTCGAGAAGGCCGCGTCCCTGCGCGACAAGGAGAAGCAGCTCCTCGCCGCGAAGGCCAAGCGCGAGAAGGAGTGGAAGGCCGGCGACATGGACGTCGTGGCCGAGGTCGACGGCGAGCTGATCGCCGAGGTCCTCGCGACCGCCACCGGCATCCCGGTCTTCAAGCTGACCGAGGAGGAGTCCTCGCGTCTGCTGCGCATGGAGGACGAGCTCCACAAGCGGGTCATCGGCCAGAAGGACGCCATCAAGGCGCTCTCGCAGGCGATCCGTCGCACCCGGGCGGGTCTGAAGGACCCGAAGCGCCCCGGTGGGTCGTTCATCTTCGCGGGCCCCTCCGGCGTCGGCAAGACCGAACTGTCGAAGACCCTCGCGGAGTTCCTGTTCGGCGACGAGGACGCACTGATCTCCCTCGACATGTCGGAGTTCAGCGAGAAGCACACCGTCTCGCGGCTCTTCGGCTCGCCCCCCGGCTACGTCGGCTACGAAGAGGGCGGCCAGCTCACCGAGAAGGTGCGCCGCAAGCCGTTCTCCGTCGTGCTGTTCGACGAGGTCGAGAAGGCCCACCCGGACATCTTCAACTCCCTGCTCCAGATCCTGGAGGACGGCCGTCTCACCGACAGCCAGGGCCGGGTCGTGGACTTCAAGAACACCGTCATCATCATGACGACCAACCTCGGCACCCGGGACATCTCCAAGGGCTTCAACCTGGGCTTCGCCGCCCAGGGCGACGTCAAGACCGGGTACGAGCGCATGAAGGCCAAGGTCAACGACGAGCTGAAGCAGCACTTCCGCCCGGAGTTCCTCAACCGTGTCGACGACACGGTGGTCTTCCACCAGCTCACCGAGGAAGACATCATCCAGATCGTGGATCTGATGATCGCCAAGGTGGACGAGCGCCTCAAGGACCGCGACATGGGTCTCGAACTGAGCCCCACCGCCAAGTCCCTGCTCGCCAAGCGCGGCTACGACCCCGTCCTGGGCGCCCGGCCGCTGCGCCGGACCATCCAGCGGGAGATCGAGGACATCCTCTCCGAGAAGATCCTCTTCGGTGAGCTGCGCCCCGGTCACATCGTGGTCGTCGACACCGAGGGCGAGGGCGAGGAGATCGCCTTCACCTTCCGCGGCGAGGAGAAGACCGCGCTGCCGGACGTCCCGCCGATCGAGCAGGCCGCCGGTGGGGGCGCGGGCCCCAACCTGAGCAAGGAAGCGTGACCCGGCCCCGCGCGGACCGCACACGCTGAGGGGTTGCCCCCGGACTCGACGAGTCCGGGGGCAACCCCTTTTCCGTGCGTGCGGTGCTTCAGTCGTAGCTGACCTCGACGGTCTCGGGAAGCCGGTCGAACCCGTGCAGCCGCACTTCATGGCCGCCCATGGAAGGAATCCTCAGCCGGGCGAGCCGGGGGAATCGCGCGGCGAACGAAGAAACGTCGACCGGGTTCTCCTGCTGCACGTAGAACAGCGCCAGACGCCTGAGTTCCGGCAGGACGAGCGTGTCCGGCATCGCCATGAGCAGCTCGACGTCGAGTCCGAGTTCCGTCATGTGCTGAACCGCTCCCACGGACTCCCAGTCGTCGGGTGACATCCCGGGGTGAAGGGCCCACACCGTGAGCTCGTCCAGTTCGGTCAGCGCCTCGAACGATTCCCAGGGCGGACGATGCAGATTCGCCGTGTAGTCCAGGCTGCGAAGGGCCGGAAGTGCTGTCAGGGCGGAGAGGTCAAGCAGTTTGTCGCAGTTCTGAATGACCAGTGAGTGGAGCTTTTCGGCATCGCGCAGGCACTGGAGACCGGTCAGGGAACGATGGTTCAGGATCGTCAGTGCCTGTGGCTGATAGCGGGAGACGTAGGAGGCGATCGCGTCCGTTCCGATGTGGCCCGTCAGCTGTACTCGGGGGCGACCGCCGAGTTCTCCCAGGACGCGGAGTTCCTTCTCGCTCCGTACCGAGAAGTAGAGCCCTTCCGGATCGACTCGGGCGATGACCTCCTCGGCGTACCGGGCCGTGTCGAAGCGGTACCAGGACCACGCGAGTTGCGACCGTACGGAAAGGGACGGGTCGTGTGCGTAACGGGCGAGGAAGGGAATCGCGGCTTCGGACTCGATGCGTGACGCCGTGATGACCACCATGCGGGATTCCTCCGCTCCCAGTTCCCCCGGTCCGGGCAACAGGTCGAGGACGAGCGGGCCCACGGCGGCGAGCTTCCGGGCCGCTGCTGGATTCGGCGGGGGAATCAGCGCGTTCACGCGGTCCCCCACCCGTGTCCGCACCGCGGGGTCGAGTTCCGTAGCGTGTTCCAGGCAGGCGGCGGCGAGCAGGTGGATGCGGCTGCGGTCGCGGCGTTCGGTCGCCCGGTCGCCCGCCGCCACCAGGCCGTCCAGGATCTCCGCGCGTTCCCGGGGGCGGGCGTGGCCCACCGCCATGCGGATGACGTCCTCCCACTGGTCGTCGGCGGCGTGCTGGGTCAGCAGCCCGATGTCCCACTCCTCGACGGCCCGGCGGGCGCCCAGGTAGTCCTGGAAGGTGCGGTGCACGAAGGTCACCGCGCCCGGGGACGGTTCGAGGAGCAGGCCGCTGCGCAGCAGGAGGTGGGCGAAGACGGTGCGGGCGTCGCCGAGGGTCGCCGCTTCGGGCACGGCGGGCAGCGCCTCGCCGACGATGGCCTCGGCCCGGTCCCGGTCGAGTTCGGTGCGGCCGTTGCGGATCAGCCAGTAGGCGAGCCGTTGCAGCAGTTGGGTCTGCGGCTCCTGGCGCAGCTCCCGGCCGACCGTGGCGAGGACGTCGCGCTCCCGGTCGCGTCGGGCGAGCAGCATCGCGAGGGCGGCCTCGTACAACTCCTTGCGGCCGTGCGGGAGGTAGCCGCGGCGGTCCCGGTGCAGGGCGCAGATCAGGCCGCACATCAGGGGGTTGGTGGCGAGCCGGCCGAGGTCGGGTTGGGTGGTGACGGCGGTGAGCAACTGCCGTTCGTAGGAGTCGAGCAGGGCGGTGGTGGGCGCGTCGGTGCCGTGGCGGGCCGCGGAGTGCCAGCGGTGGATGAAGGAGTCCACGTGGGCGCGGCTCATGGGGGAGAGGGTGAGCTCCGTGAAGCCCTCGTCGGCCAGCCAGTCCTCCCGGACGGCGGAGGGGCGGGAGGTCACCAGCCAGCGGTTGCCGGGGTACGCGGAGACCAGGTCGGCGAGCCAGGTCCGGGTGCGGTCGCGTTCGACGTCGGGGACCTCGTCGATGCCGTCCACGAGGACGAGTGCGCGTCCGCCGGTCAGGACGTGGTCGGCCCAGCCCTGGGGTTGGGCGCCGGCCAGCGGGGAGCCGATGGCTTCGAGGAAGCGTTCCGGGCCGGGGAGCCGTTCGCCGTGCCGGGTGAGGGTGCGCAGCGGGAGCACGAACGGCACGCGGTCGTGCAGGTGGGCCAGCGGGCCGTCCGGGGTGGCGCGGGTGGCGGAGACGGCGAGCCACTGGACGAGCGTGGTCTTGCCGGAGCCGGCGACGCCCCGCAGCAGGACCTTGGGGTGGGTGGCGAGGACCCGGTCGGCGAGGTGCGTGGTGGCGGGGCGCGGGGCGGTGAGGTGGTCGGCGAGGGCGCCGGAGCGCGGCGGTTCGACGGGCTCCTCGGTGGAGGTGAGGCTCAGGTACGCCAGGTCCAGCGGCCAGGCGCCCGGTGTCGCGGTGAGGTCGATGCCGTAGATGGTGAGCTTGCTGTGCTTGGTGGCGACGTGGGTGCGGTAGCGGCGTTCGAAGGCGGCCCGGATCGTGTCGGGGCGGGGGGCGCGGGTGATGAGTTCGTCCAGCTTGGCGATGGTCTCGGCCTGGACACGGCTCTGGGCCACCAGGGTGCGGGCGATGAAGGTGGAGCGCTGGGTGAAGAAGTGCAGCACGTGCAGACAGGCCCACTCGACGGCGGACGTGTAGAACAGCGCGGCGTCGGCGGACAGGTGGTGGTCCGGGGGCGGGCCGGCGGCCTCGGCGGCCCGGGTGCGCAGGGCCTTCGCCAGTTCGCGGTGGCCGAGTTGCACGGCCTGGACGTCGTCCATGTCGAGGTCGCCGAGGGCGAGCAGGGTACGGGCGAGGGCGTCGGTGACGGCGGTCGCCTCGTCGGCGGGGAAGGCGCGTTCGCCGGGTGAGGTGAGGGCTTCGTGCACCAGATGGCCGGCGAGTCGGTGCAGCTGCGCTTCGGAGAGGGTGCGCCGTTCGCCCCGGAAGGACACGTAGGCCGAGAGCCGTACCGGCTGGTCGACCAGTCCCGCGCCGGGGCCCTCCGTCACGAACAGCTTCTTGACCAGGGGGGCGATCGCGCTGGAAGCGAGGCGTGCGCCCAGTACCGATGGGTCCATCCGGTCTCCCCCGTGCTCTTTCCGGTGCTCTTCGTGGTTCCCGTGTGCCGTGGGTCACCTCCGCCGCCCCGAACCGGCCCCGACCGAGCCCGATTCGACGTCCGCGGCGGTGCCCGGAACGCCCGGTCGAGAGTAGCCCGGGTCACATTCGGGGGGTGCTGGATCTTGCCTCCCGGTGACATGGGGCACAGGCGTTTTGTCCGGTACTACGGGGATTAGTGGATGGTTCGCGGTGGGTGGCCCGAGCTGGTGGACGGTCGGGGCGGGGCGGTCACGGGGGGTGGGCGGAGGGTGTGCGGGGTGGGGCCCGGGAGGGCCGGCGTTGAGGCGGTCCGCTGTGCCAAACCACCCGTCGCAGGGTTTTTTCTGGACTATTTCGGTCGAAAAGGGACGCAGGGTGAACGCTGTCAAGGCCCCACCACTGTGACGTTTATGTACGAGTTCGCCTAGTAGTGGAGGGGTTTGAACCGATGTGGGGTGGCGGGTTACCAATGAATCGCACCCCGGTCGGTACAGCGACGTACGCCGGGTCATCCCGTACCTGTCCGAGATCGCGCACCCCACGGTCCCGATGCCTCACCCGAGAGCGTCACGGCGGCCCGCGCGGCTCCCTCAGGACGCGTACGTCCCCCCAATCCGGAGGTTCCCGTATGTCTAAGTTCGCCACGTCCCTCAAGTCCGGTTCGTCCCTGATTCGTACCCGGACGGTCGCCGTCGTCGCCGGCGTCGGAGTCTCGGCCGCACTGGGCGCCGGGGTCGCGGCGGCTGCGACCCCGGGTCACGCCGTCACCTCGGCCCCGAGCACGGTCGCCGAGTCCGTCAAGGTCCAGGCCGCCGCCCAGGCGAAGGCCGCCAAGGCCACCGCCGCGGCGCAGGCCAAGGCCGCCGAGGCCGCGAAGGCCAAGAAGTCCGTCACCGCCAAGCCGGTCGCCGCGCAGAAGAGCACCGGCTGGGTCAAGCCGCTCAGCTCCTACGCGCTGTCCGCGAGCTACGCGCAGGCCGGCGGCATGTGGGCCAGCAAGCACTCCGGCCAGGACTTCGCCGTCCCGACCGGCACGCCCGTGAAGTCCATCAGCGGCGGCACCGTCGTCAAGGCGGGCCCCAACGGCGGTGGCGACGGTCCCGCGTACGGCAACGCCGTCGTGATCAAGCACAACAACGGCAAGTACTCGCAGTACGCGCACCTGTCGAAGGTCAACGTGCAGATCGGCCAGAAGGTCAACGCCGGTCAGCTGATCGCCCTGTCCGGCAACACCGGCAACTCCAGCGGTCCGCACCTGCACTTCGAGATCCGCAACACCCCGAACTACGGTTCCGCGATCAACCCGGTCGCGTTCCTCAAGGGCGTCGGCGTCTCGTTCTGACCCGACCGTCCCACGCCCCAGGGCACCCCGGCCCCCGGTCACCGCTCCCATGCGGTGACCGGGGGCCTCGCCGTGCCCGCCGTACGGGGTTCCCCGTGACCCGGGTCACTCGCCGGACGGGTTGAGCATCGGGAAGCTCCCCGTGTTCGTGGGCGCGTGCTCCGGCAGCCACAGCACCGCCACCGCCCCCTCGGCGGGCGCGTCCGCCGGCGCACCGGGCGGACGGATGTTGCGGAAGGTCAGCCGGGCCCCCAGTACCCGGGCCTGACCCGCGGCGATGGTCAGCCCGAGCCCGTGCCCGTGCCCCGCCCGGTCACTGCTGCCGGTGCGGAACCGGCTCGGCCCCTCGTCGAGCAGTTCCTCCGGGAAGCCGGGCCCGTGGTCGCGCACCCGCAGCACCCGGCCCTCGACGGTGACCTCCACGGGGGTCCGACCGTGCTTGGCCGCGTTCGCGAGCAGGTTGCCGAGTATCCGCTCCAGCCGGCGCGGGTCCGTGGTGACCTCCGACTCGTGCAGGACGTGGACCCGGACCCCCGTGTCCCGGACCGCGACCCGACGCGTCACGAACTCGCCGAGCAGGATGTCGTGCAGCTCGGCGCGCTCGGTGGCGCTGTCCAGCCGCGCCACCTCCAGCACGTCCTCCACCAGGGTCCGCATCGCCTGCGCCCGGTCCCTGACCAGTTCGCTGGGGCGGCCCGGGGGCAGCAGCTCGGCCGCGGTGAGCAGCCCGGTGACCGGGGTGCGCAGCTCGTGCGCGATGTCGGCGGTGACCCGGCGCTCGGCCTCCAGCCGCTGACGCAGCGCGTCGGCCATCGCGTCCACCGACCAGGCGAGGTCGTCCGTCTCGTCCCGGACCATCCCGCCGATCGCCTCGACGACCCGGACCTCGGTGTTCCCCTGGGCGACCTGGCCCGCGGCCACCGCCGCCTTGCGCAGCCGTCGGGACAGCTGGCCCCCGATGAGGACCCCCAGGGCGCAGCCGCCGAGCACCACCGCGGTCGAGCCGATGATCAGCGCCTGGTCCAGATCCCGCATGATCGTCGCACTGCGGTCCCGGAACGGGCTGTGCAGGGACAGCACCCGGCCGTCCTTGAGGGGCACCGCCGCCCAGATGTCGGGACTGCTGCTCGCGTCACCGGCCGCGACGTAGGTGGCGCGCCGGCCCTCGACGGCCTTCGCGCGCAGCTCGCCCGGGGTGTCCGGGTCGTCCACCCGGGCGCCGAACTGGAGCCGCCCGGTGGCCTCGTAGATCCGCTGGGCGACCTGCGCCCGCTCGTCCTGGAGGTCACGCGCGTTGTCCAGCATGGAGCCGCGGGCGGCGTTGTGGACGACCAGGCTCAGCACCAGCGCGACCAGGGCGCCGACCAGCGCGATCGCGGCACTCAGTTTCCAGCGCAGACCCGTTCGCAGGCTCAGTCCGCGCACCTTCCCCCACACGTCTATCTCAGGCCCTCAGCTTGTATCCGAAGCCGCGCACGGTCTCGATGCGGTCCTGGCCGATCTTCGCGCGCAGCCGCTGCACATGGACGTCGACCACCCGGGTGTCCCCGCCCCAGCCGTAGTCCCACACCCGATCCAGCAGCTTGTCGCGGGAGAGCACGGTGCCGGGCGCCGCCGAGAACTCCAGCAGCAGCCGCATCTCGGTCGGGGTCAGCGCGACGGGGCGGCCCAGGCGCAGCACCTCCATGCCGACGGTGTCGATCTCCAGGTCGCCGAAGGTCAGCACCCCGCCGACCCCGGCCTGCGCCCCGACGGCGCCGTCCTGGTGGCCCGCACCGGTGGCGCCCGTGCCGCTGGCGTGCCCGAAGCGGCGCAGCACCGCCCGGATGCGGGCCACCAGCACGGCACCGTCGAAGGGCTTGGTGACGTAGTCGTCGGCGCCCGCCTCCAGCCCGAGGACGACGTCGATGGAGTCGGCGCGCGCCGACAGCATGATCACCGGGACGGTCGACTCGTCCCGGATGCGGCGGCACAGGCTCACCCCGTCCAAGCCGGGCACCATCACGTCGAGCAGCGCGATGTCGGGGCGGTCCGCCCGGAACGAGTCGAGGCCCGACAGCCCGTCGGGCATCGCGGTGACCACGAAGCCGTCCCGCTCCAGTGCGAGCTGGGTCGCCTCGCGGATGACGTCGTCGTCCTCGACGAAGAGGACGTGGGTCTGCTCTGCCATCGGAATCCGTATCCGTCGCTCTCAGTTCCCGGGCGGCTCGGCGCTGGGGGTGCCCACCGCGTTGCTGTAGTCGTTGTGGGTGCGGGCCTGCTCCGTGAAGGAACCCTCGGCCCACCGGTACGTGATCACGTCCTCGCCCGAGGGGAACGCGACCGGGTCCTGCTCGGCGTAGACCTGCTGGGTGACGACGAGGTCGCCGCGGTCGATCTCGGCGTACACCGGGGGTTCTTCGGACCGGAAGACGTTCGTGTAGTCACCGCCCTGGGGACGGTACACGTACGCGCCGAGCCCCACGTTGTCCCCGCAGGACAGGACGTTGACGACGACGTCGGGGTGGGCGGCGCCGGTGAGGTTGCCGTAGCTGACGTCCACCGGGGGAGCGTCCTCGGGCCCGGTGCAGGGCCGCAGGTCCTTCTTCACGCCGTCGCTGACCTCGGGGTCGTCCAGCAGCAGTCGCACGGCGTTGACCCGCTTGGGGGCGGGCGAGGGCGAGGCCGTGGGCGGGGCGACCGACTGCCCGCCCGGTTCCTTGCGGGCCGGCCCCTCGTCGCGGGTGCCGGTGCCGCCGTCGGTGCACGCCACGAGGGAGACACCGAGCACGCCGAAAACGCCGATGGCGGTGAGCGCGGCCACGGCCGTGCTCCCCGCCCTCGGCGTGCGCGTCGTCCGGACGCGTCGCGTCCGGACGACGGTCGGCCCGGGTGGAGCGGTGTCCCGCTCCTTCCCGGACCGGATTCCTAGGCCGCGCAACGCTCCTGCTCCTCACGTTCGAGCGCGCTCGCGTCGAGACGCCGGCTCTCCAACTCCTGGCGGAGCCGTGCGAGGGCTCGGTGCAGCGTGCTCTTGACCGTACCGGCCGACATGCCGAGGGCGGCGGCCGTCTCCTCCGTGGACATCTGCTCCCAGTGTCGCAGCACCACGACGCTGCGTTGCTTGGGTGCGAGGACCTTCATGATGTCCATCAACAGCGCGCGGTCCGCGTGCTGTTCGGTGCTGTCCTCGACACTGCGCTCGGGCAGCGTCTCGGTGGGCACCTCCTCCAGCTTCCGGGCGCGCCACCACTCCGTCCGGGTATTGATCATCACGCGGCGCAGGTACGCGTCGGCCAGTCGCTTGTCCGCGATCCCGTCCCAGCGCCCGTAGGTGCGGACCAGGGCGGTCTGGAGGAGGTCCTGCGCCTCCACCGGATCGGGGACCAGTCGGCGGGCGCTGCGCAGCAGTGCGTCCTGCCGCGTGCGGACGTACTCCTCGAATTCGAGCACCTCGCCGTGCGCCATGCCCCGTCGCCTCCGATCCGGCCCCTGGCCGATGTCTCCCGTTGGTGTGCCTCGACGGCACAGCACAGAAGTTACGGAGGAGTTGTCACGGCACTGTGCGGGCCAGCACGCGACGGACGCACGGCTGTCCGTCGGTTGTGTAACAGATGTAGGCAAGCGGTAAGGGGGTCGGCGTTTGATGCGTTTTCGAGGCGGTTTGCCGAGCGTGACGGTGACACGGGGTGAGTCCGGCCGGGGCGTGACCGTGACATCACCGCACCCGGCGGCCCCGTCGCGCCCGTCCACCGCCCCGCGACGGGGAGCCCCCGTGACACGACCGGTACGGCATCGGGACGGGGCACCGGCAACCGTTCCGGCACCCTCGGGGCGGCCCCGCCGGGCGCGGGACCCGTCAGACGTGCGGCAGCCGGTACAGGCCGCCGGGCAGCGGCTCCACCAGCCCGTCCGACACCAGACCGTCCAAGGCCCGGGCCCGCTGCACCGGCTCGTCCCACACCCGGTTCAGCACCGCCTGCGGCACCGGGACCGTCGCCTCCCGCAACACCGCGAGCAGCTTGCCGCGCACCTGGCGGTCCGTCCCCGCGTACGTCTGGCCGCGCCGGGGCGGGCCCTCGTGCGCCGGCTTGCCCGCCAGCCGCCAGGCACACAGCGACGCGATCGGGCAGCGTTCGCAGCGTTCGTTGCGGGCCGTGCACACCAGCGCACCCAGCTCCATCGACGCGGCGGCCCACCGCGCGGCGACCGCCTCGTCCTCCGGCAACAGGGCGCGGGCGAGCTTGCGCTCGGCGGCGGTCGTCGCGTTCGGCGGGTACTGGGTGCCGGCCACCGCACGCGCCAGCACCCGACGCACATTGGTGTCCAGCACGGCGTGCCGCTGCCCGTAGGCGAACGACGCCACCGCGGCGGCCGTGTACTCACCGATCCCCGGCAGCGCCAACAACTGGGCGTGCTCGGCGGGGACGTCACCGCCGTGCCGCTCCGCTATGGCGACGGCCGCACCGTGCAACCGGAGCGCGCGGCGCGGATAGCCGAGCCGCCCCCACGCCCGGACCGCCTCCCCGGAGGGCTCCTTCGCGAGGTCGGCGGGGCGCGGCCAGCGGGCCAGCCACTGCTCGTACACCGGCAGCACCCGGCTGACCGGTGTCTGCTGGAGCATGAACTCGCTGACCATCACGCCCCAGGGGCCCGCCTCGGGACGGCGCCACGGCAGGTCGCGCGCGTGGTCGTCGAACCAGGCGATCGCCGGGTCGTGCAGGGCGGGCAGCGCACGGAGCGGGCCCTCCGGGGAGGTACGGGGGTCGGGAGCGGTACGGGGCGTGGGCTTCGTCGGCACAGTCATGGCACCGCCGATCCTGCCACGGGCACCGGGGCAGGGTCCGGGATATGCGGCCGAGCGGGGGCGGGTCGAGCCCCGCTCCCGCACCGGCGACCGGGCCCGCAGACCCGCCGGAACAGGGGTCCGGTCAGGTGCGATGCGTCCCGGTGCGTCCCCGTCAGGGGCGCCGTACGACGCCCGGAGCGGACCGGGACGGCAGAGGAGTGAGCGTGGACGCACAGGGTGACGTCCGGGAGACCCACCGCCGACGACGGGTGGACGCGGCGCTGTGGGCGGCCCTCTGCGTGCCCGTCCTGGCGGCCGGCCCGCTCGGGTTCAGCGAACCCCTGCCCCCGGGGCACCGGATCGCCGCGCTCGCCGTGCTGGCCGCCGCCACCGTGCTGGGCCGTGCCCGCCCGGTGCTCGCCTTCCTGCTGGTGGCGGCCCTGGCACTGGCCACCGGCTCCGCGCTGCTGACCCTGGAGACCGGTGCCGCGCTGACCGTGTTCGCCCTGCTGCTGGGCGTGCGCGCGGAGCGCGCCGGGCCCGCGCCGTACGCCTTCGGCGCGGTGCTGCTCCTCGGACTCGGCCGCAGCGCGGTGCGCGGGGTCGACCCGGTGAGCGAGGCGCTGGTCCTGGTCTCGGCCCTGCTGCTCGTGGTGGTGTTCCCCTGGCTGTGCGGACGGCACTGGCGCCAGCGCCGGGCCCTCGCCGAGGCGGGCTGGGCCCGGGCCGCGCAGCTGGAGCGCGAACAGCGCATCGTGGCCGACCGGGCGCGGCTGCGGGAGCGGGCCCGCATCGCCCAGGAGGTCCACGACTGCCTGGGCCACGAACTCAGCCTGATCGCGCTGCGGGCGGGCGCGCTGCAACTGGCCCGGGACCTGCCCGAGCGGCACCGGCGGGCCGCCGCGGAGCTGCGGTCGGCGGCGGCGGACGCCACGGACCGGCTGCACGCGGTGATCGGGCTGCTGCGCGAACCGGACGAGCCCGTGCCGCTGGAGCCCGCGCCGACCGACTCCATCGAGTCCCTGGTGCGGCGCGCGGCGGCCTCGGGGATGACGGTGCGGACGGAGCACCCGGGCGGCACGGGTGCGCTGGGTGCGCTCGGTGGGACCAGTGAGCCTGATGGGACTGGTGAGCCCGACGGGGCCGACGGGTCCGGCGCGGACGGGGCGTCGCGGTCTCCGCTCGCCGAGCAGCTGGCCCGGTCGGTGGTGCGGGAGGCGCTCACCAATGCCGCCAAACACGCTCCGGGCGCCCCCGTGACGGTGCGCACCGAACGCGGGGCGGACGGCACCACCGTCACCGTCACCAGCGGAGCGGTTCCCCCGCCGCCACCGAACTCGCCCACCGCCGCACCCGCCCACGGCTCCGGTGGCCCCGGCGGTTCCGGTGGCTTCGGGCTGCCCGGGCTGCGCGCCCGGGTCACCGCGCTCGGCGGGACCTTCACCGCGGGCCGCCACGGCACCGGCTTCCGCGTCCACGCCCGGCTGCCCGGACGCTCACCCGCCGGCCACGGCGCACGGACCCCGTACCGGAGCCGCCTCGACCGGCTCCGCCGGGTGCCGGCCGTCGTCGCCGTGCCGGCCCTCGGCGCGCTCTTCTTCGGCGGGGCGCTCGCCTGGTACGCCTACGCCCAGGCGCACTCCACCCTGGAGCCCGCGGCGTACGCCGCGCTGCGCCCCGGCGCGACCCTGGACCAACTGCGCCCCGTACTCCCCGACCGGGCGGCCGCCGACCCACCGGTGGACCGTGCGCCCCCGCGGCCGGCGGCGGCCGGCGAGTGCCGCTACTACCGGGCGGACGGGGAGCTCTTCACGATGGTCGAACACTTCAGGCTCTGTTTCGACCGGGACGGCGTCCTGGTCGCCAAGGACGTGGTTCCGCGGGCGCGGCTCGCGGGGGAGGGACCGACGGGATGAACGAGCCGAACGAACCGATCAGGGTGCTGCTCGCCGACGACGAGGCGATGATCCGCGCGGGCGTCCGCGCGATCCTCGCCGCCGACGACGGCATCGACGTGGTCGCCGAGGCGGGGGACGGCCACGAGGCGGTCCGGCTCGCCCAGGCGCACCGGCCGCACGTGGCACTGCTGGACATCCGCATGCCCCGCCTTGACGGGCTCGCCGCCGCCGAGGAACTGGTGCGGACCGTCCCCGGCACCGCCGTCGCGATGCTGACCACCTTCTCCGAGGACGCGTACGTCGCCCGGGCCCTCGGCGGCGGCGCCACCGGCTTCCTGCTGAAGTCCGGGGACCCGCACGAACTCCTCGCGGGGGTGAGGGCGGTGGCGGCCGGGGCGGCGTTCCTCTCGCCGAAGGTCGCCCGCCACGTCATCGACCACCTCGGTGGCGCCCGGCTCACCCGCGCCACCGCCGCCCGGGCCCGCACGGACCTCCTCACGCCCCGCGAACGGGAGGTGCTCGCCCTGCTCGGCGCCGGGCTCTCCAATCCCGAGATCGCCGCCCGGCTGCACCTGGTGGAGGGCACCGTCAAGGCGTACGTGAGCGCCGTCCTGGACCGACTCTCCGTCAGGAACCGCGTCCAGGCGGCGATCGTGGCGTACGAGGCGGGGCTCACCGACCACGGGGCTCAGTGACCCGACGTGTGCCGCCCCCGCTCCCGCCCCCGGTGCCGTACGGAGTCGAGCACCCGGGCGGCGGGCGCGGTCGCCAGCCGCAGGACGAGCGGCGCCACGACCGCCCCCAGCGCGAGGCCGACCACCACGTCGTGCGGGAAGTGCACGCCCACGAAGACCCGGGAGAACGCCGACAACAGCGCCAGCGGCACGGTGACCCACACCAGGCCCCGCCAGACCAGCGCCAGCGTCACCGCCGAAGCCCCCGCGATCGTGGCGTGGTTGCTGGGGAACGACCAGTCCCCGCGCTCCGGGCAGGCCACCAGGGACGCCGCCGCGCCCGCCACCGACCGGCACGGCCGGTCCTGGTCGAACACGGTCTTCGCCAACTCGCTCAGCAGGTAGGCGACACCGGTGGCGACGGGCGCCAGCAGGGCCGCGGCGAGCGGACGTCCCGTCGACCGCCGCACCCGCCACGAACAGGGCGACGAAGACGACGATCCCCGCCTCCGTGCCTATTTCTGCGGTGTGTTGGAGCCAGGAGGGGGAATCCCGGGCCAGCGAGGTGATGTCCAGGTACAGCTCTTCACTGAAATCCTTCATGGTCACGGAACGTACGGAACCGGCCCCGCCCGTCACACCCAGCGATCGTCAGGGCCCCCACCTGACGAAAGACAGGGTGCCGGGGGACGGTGACGGTCCGTCTCCGGGATGATGATCCGGAAAAGTTGCCCCGAGGGCGGCGGGTGGGGCGGGAGAAGCCGCCGATCTCTCGTACAGTTGCCGCCGTGGGATCTCTGCGCAATCCGGTCGGGCCGCTTCCCTCCAACATCTACTGGCGGCGGAGGGCGATTCTGCTGAGCCTGGCCGCCGTGCTGGCGTTGCTGATCATCTGGATGGTCAGTACCAGCGGTGGGGGCGGCAACGGGGACAAGACCAACGACTCCGGCGACAAGAACCCCGTGGCGTCCATCACCCCCGGGCCCTCCGGCTCCGGCCCGGCGATCAGTGAGAAGCCGGGCGGACGGGACGAGTCCGGGTCCGGCGGCTCCGGCGGCACGCAGTCCCCGGGCGCGACGGACGGCACGGACGGCGGTGAGGGTTCCGGCGGCTCTTCCGGCTCCGGAGGCGACTCCTCCGGCGGTACGGGCGGCGGCGACGGTGCGGACGGCTCCGGGGACGGCGAGGGCACCGGCGGTACGGGTGGCGCGGGCTCGGGCCAGCGGTTGCCGGCCGGGTCCAGCCTGCCCAACTGCACCTCCGCCGCGGTGAAGTTGACGCTGCGCAGCGTCGAGAACACCTACGCCCCCGGGCAGACCCCGAAGCTCCGGCTGATCGCGGAGAACTCCTCCGACGTCGACTGCAAGCTCGACCTCGGCGCCGAGCGGGCCGTGGTGACGATCACCCAGTCCGAAGGCGACAAGGACGTCTGGGCCTCCGACCACTGCGCGAAGGACTCGAAGAGCCTGCTGCTGCGGGTCCCCGCCAACGACTCCGCCACCCGCACCCTGGAGTGGAACCGCAAGCAGAGCGCCCCCGAGTGCGCCACGGCCCCCGCCGGCTCGGCGGCCCCCGGAACGTATCTGGTCGAGGCCGAGGCCCCCGGCCTCGCGACCGCGCGCACCTCGTTCGTCCTGCGCAAGGACTGAGCCCGCCGCCGGCCCGCCGTTCGGCGGGTGCGGCGCGGGCCGCGCAGAGCACCGCGGATTGGCGGCTTCCCGCCATCCGGACGCCGGTCGGACGGGGGGTGAAACGCCCACATCGCCCGCACGTCGCCCGAAGACCAGCGCTGAGCCGCGCAGCACGGCGGCCCCGCGCACCCCCCCGTCCGGCGCCTCCGCCCCCACGGGCGGACCATCGGGCGGACGGTCAGACGTAGCGTTCCAGGATCGACGACTCCGCGAGCCGCGACAGCCCCTCGCGGACACTGCGGGCCCGTGCCTCACCGACCCCGTCGACGGCCTGGAGGTCGTCCACGCTCGCGGCCAACAGCTTCTGGAGCCCACCGAAGTGCTCCACCAGCCGGTCGATGATCGCGCCGGGCAGCCGCGGCACCTTCGCCAACAGCCGGAACCCGCGCGGCGACACCACCGTGTCCAGCGCCTCCGGCGAACCGGTGTAGCCCAACGCGCGCGCCACCGTGGGCAGTTCCAGCAGCTCCGCATGGGTCAACGCGTCCAGCTCGAACAGCGCCTCGTCCACCGTGCGGGACCGCTTCGCCGTGGGCTCGGGAACGTAGTCCCGCACCACCAGCTCCCGTTCCGGCTCGACGCCCGCGATCAACTCGTCCAACTGGAGGGCGAGCAGCCGGCCGTCCGTGCCCAGCTCCACCACGTACTCGGCGATCTCGGTGGCGATCCGGCGCACCATCTCCAGCCGCTGGGCGACCGCGCTCACGTCGCGGACCGTCACCAGGTCCTCGATCTCCAGCGCCGACAGGGTGCCCGCGACCTCGTCCAGCCGCAGCTTGTAGCGCTCCAGCGTGGCCAGCGCCTGGTTCGCCCGGGACAGGATCGCCGCCGAGTCCTCCAGCACCCGCCGCTGCCCGCCCACGTACAGGGCGATCAGCCGCATCGACTGCGACACCGACACCACCGGGTAGCCGACCTGCTTGCTGACCCGGTCCGCCGTGCGGTGCCGGGTACCGGTCTCCTCGGTCGGGATCGTCGGGTCCGGGACGAGCTGCACGCCCGCCCGGAGGATCTTGGTGATGTCCTTGTCGATGACGATGCCGCCGTCCAGCTTGCACAGCTCGCGCAAGCGCGTCGCCGTGAACTCGACGTCCAGCACGAAACCGCCGCTGCACATCGCCTCGACGTTCCGGTCGAACCCGAGGACGATCAGTCCGCCCGTGTTGCCGCGGAGGATGCGCTCCAGTCCGTCCCGCAGGGCCGTGCCCGGCGCCACCGCGCTCAGGGCGGCCCGCATCAGGCCGTCGCCGCTCCCGCCGGACTTTCCGGGAGCCGCTGCCCGGTCGTTGGCTGCCACTGCTCTCCTCCGGTCGCGGTTCTGGGGGCGCCCGGGTTCGTACGGACGGGCGAGACCGGGGCAAAGTCTACCGGCGGTGCTCGGACTCCCGCGGGGCCTCTCCCCTACGACTCCTCGGCAGCACCCGCAGGGCGTCCCCCATGTTCGCCACCTCGGTCACTTTCATGCCCGGCGGGACCTTCCCCGGATCGGCTGGTACGAGGGCGTGGGTGAAGCCGAGCCGATGGGCCTCCGAGAGCCTGCGCTGCACCCCCGTCACCCGTCGGACCTCCCCGGCGAGCCCCACCTCCCCGATCGCCACCAGGTTCTTCGGCAGGGGGGTGTCGCTGGCCGCGCTGGCGAGCGCGAGCGCGATCGCGAGGTCGGCGGCCGGCTCCGACAGCCGCACCCCGCCGACCGTCGCCGAGTAGATGTCCCGCTTGCCCAGCGCGCTGATCCGGCCCCGCTGCTCCAGCACCGCCAGCATCATGGACACCCGCGAGGTCTCCAGCCCCGAGGTGGTGCGCCGCGGGGAGGGGATCTGCGAGTCCACGGTGAGCGCCTGCACCTCGGCGACCAGCGGACGGCGGCCCTCCAGGGTGACCGTCAGACAGGTGCCCGGAACCGGCTCGTCGCGCCGGGTCAGGAACAGGCCCGACGGGTCCGCCAGACCGGTGATGCCCTCGTCGTGCAGTTCGAAGCAGCCCACCTCGTCGGTGGTCCCGTACCGGTTCTTCACCCCGCGCACCAGCCGCAGCCGGGCGTGCCGGTCGCCCTCGAACTGGAGGACCACGTCCACCAGGTGCTCCAGCAGCCGCGGACCCGCGATGGCGCCGTCCTTGGTGACGTGCCCCACCAGCAGCGTCGACATCCCGCGCTCCTTGGACGCCCGGATCAGCGCCCCGGCGACCTCCCTGACCTGCGCCATCCCCCCGGGCGCGCCGTCGATCTCCGGGGAGGCCACCGTCTGCACCGAGTCCAGGATCAGCAGGGACGGCTTCACCGCGTCCAGATGGCCGAGGACCGCCGCCAGGTCCGTCTCGGCCGCGAGGTACAGGTGGTCATCGATCGCGTGGATGCGGTCCGCCCGCAGCCGCACCTGGCTCGCGGACTCCTCGCCGGTCACGTACAGCGTGCGGTGCTCCTCGCTGGCCGACTTCGCCGCGACGTCCAACAGCAGCGTGGACTTGCCGACGCCCGGCTCACCCGCCAGCAGCACCACCGCGCCGGGCACCAGACCGCCGCCCAGCACCCGGTCCAACTCCGGTACGCCCGAGGAGCGCGCGGTGGCCTGCCGGCCGTCGACCTGCCCGATCGGCACGGCGGAGGTGGTGACCCGGCCGGGCGCGGTGGTGCGGACGGCGGGCGCGCCGTACTCCTCGACGGTGCCCCACGCCTGGCACTCGGCGCAGCGGCCGAGCCACTTGGCCGTCTGCCAGCCGCACTCGGTGCAACGGTAGGACGGACGGTCCTTCGCGGTCTTCGTACGGGCAGCCATGGAGCGAACGGTAGCCGCACCCACTGACAGGTCCCCTTTCGAGGGACCCCATCACCCGTACGGGTTAAATGCGCTCAAGGTGCGGGAGAGGCCGTGGACCGCCGCCTACGGTCGCACGCGTGACGAGCAGCAGGGCGGGCCACCCCGCCCGCACCACCGGAGCACACCGGGCACCGAGGTCCGCGCACCAGCGGGTCGGCTCCCGGAAGGGGGGCCCGGCCCCCCGCCCGTCCCCGCGCCACGAGCCGCACCTCGACGGGCTGTTCACGTACTGCCTCTCCGTGCTGTGCGACCACGACGCCGCGGCGGTCGCCCTCGCCGAGGTCCTCGTACTCGCCGAACGGCGGCGCGCCCGCGGGCCCGCCGCGGAGGCGGAGCGCAGGGCCTGGCTCTACGCCCTCGCGCGCTGGACGTGTCTGCGGCGCCTCGCGGAGGTGCGCAACGGTCCGCCGGCCGAGAAGAAGAAACGTCAAGGCAGCCGGATACCGGGCCGACACCGGGCCGCGCCCCCCACCGCGGACGCCGTGACCGCGGACGCCACGGCCACAGGTGCCACGGCCACAGGTGCCACGTCCGTGGACGCCATGTCCGCGGACGCTGGGACCGCACGCGCCACGACCGCGCCCGATCCGCCCCCGTCCGACCCGACCGGGGCAGGCCCGGCACCAGGTCCGGCACCAGGCCCTGGGTCAGCTCCCGGATCAGCTCCCGGATCAGGCGCCGGGTCGGGGGCCGCACCGAGCGCCGGGGCGCGGGCCGTCGCGCGGGCCGGGGGCACGGTCCGCGCGCGGCACCGCGAACTCGCCCTGCTCGCCTGGCCGGAGGCCGCCGGCGCCACCCCCGAGCAGCGCGAAGCGCTGGAACTCGCCGTGCGCCACCAACTCACGGCCCACGAGGTCGCCGCCGTCCTCGGTCTCGACACCGGACGCACCCGGGACCTGCTCGCCTCCGCCGCCTGCGAGGTGGAGCGCACCCGGACCGCCCTCGCCGTCGCGCGATCCGGCTCGTGCCCCGGCGCGTCCGGCCTCGCCGAGGACGACCGGGTCCTCCTCGATCCCGACCGGCGCGGACGGTTGGTCCGCCACGTGGACGACTGTCCGCGCTGTCGCCGCGCGGCCGAACGCGCCCGGCCGGACGCCTGGCCCGGGACCAGCGTGACCCCCGCGGCGCTGCCGATACTGACGGCGCCCCGCCCCGAGGTCCGGGCGGCCATGGCGCACGCCCCGCGCGCCCGGCGCGGTGCGCCCCGCTTCGACCGCCGGGGGTTCCCGCTCGCCCCACAGGAGCACACCGACCGTCGGGAACGGCTACGGGCCCGCGCCGTGACCACGACCGTCGTCGCGACGGTGGTCGCCGCCCCGGTGCTGGCCCTGTGGACCACCCGCGACCAGCCGCGGAGCGCCGACGGCGCCCCCACCACCGCCAGCGAGGTGGAGCGGATCGGCGGGACCGGCGCCGAGCAGGCACCCGACACCCCGTCCGACCGGGGCGACCCGGGCCCGGCCGGGAAGACGGCGGGCGCCGGCAACACCCCCACCACGGCGGACCCGCCCGGCAGCCCGGCCCGGGTCTCCGCCGAGGTCGTCACCCCGGAGGGGGTCGTCCCGGGCGCCGACCGGCTCGGGGTCGCCGTCCGCTCCCGGGGCGGCGCCACCACCCTCGTCCTCACCGCCCTCGGGGACGCCCCGGTGCACTGGTCCGCCACCGTGCACGCCCACTGGCTGCGGCTCTCCCGCACCTCGGGAACCCTCGCTCCCGGTGACACCGTCGTCCTGCGGGTCCACCTCGACCCGCGGGCCGAGCCGCCCGGCTCCTGGACGGCCCGGATCTCCCTGCACCCCGCCGGTGCGTTCGTGCTCGTCCGGGGGCACGGCGCGGTCCCGCGTCCACCCGCGTCCGGGACACCGGGCCCGTCCGGTCCGACCGACGGCTCCGACACCTCGGGCGGCGGACCGACCCCGGGGCCGAGCCCCTCGCCCACCGCCACGCACTCCTCGCCGCCGCCCGACCCGGGAACGTCCGCACCCTCGGAACCCGGGACCGGGACGGGCGCGCCGGGCACTCCCGGCGGGACGGACGGGACCGGCGGCGACCCGTCCGGCGGCACCGGGCGACCCCCAGCGGGCGACGGCGGTCCCGAAGGCTGAGCGGCCCCGCCCGGCGCGGACTCAGCGCCCGGCGGGCCGGGCCGGGTCGGCGGGGTGCGGCGCGAGCAGCGGCAGCCGCGAGGCGAGCCGCTGCTCGCACAGCTCGACCAGCCGGTCGTAGCCGTCCTTGCCCATCAGCTCCGTGAGCTCCGCCCGGTACGTCACGTACACCGGGTCGCCCGCACCGTGCGCGGAGGTCGCCGAGGTGCACCACCAGTGCAGGTCGTGGCCGCCCGGACCCCAGCCCCGGCGGTCGTACTCGCCGATCGACACCTGGAGGATCCGGGTGTCGTCGGGGCGGTCGATCCACTCGTACGTCCGCCGCACCGGCAGCTGCCAGCACACGTCCGGCTTGGTCTCCAGCGGCTCGCGCCCCTCCTTGAGGGCGAGGATGTGCAGCGAGCAGCCCGCGCCCCCCGCGAAGCCGGGACGGTTCTGGAAGATGCAGGACCCCTTCCAGCGCCGCGTCTGCCGGTCCCCGTCCTCGTCCTCCTGGACCCAGCCGCCCCCGTCCTCGACCGCCCGGTTGCCGACCTCGTGGTGCTGCCACATCTCGGGGGTGAGCCGCGCCACGTGACCGGCGACCCGGACCTCGTCCTCCTCGTCGGAGAAGTGCGCGCCCAGGGTGCAGCAGCCGTCGTCCGCGCGCCCGGCCTCGATGCCCTGGCAGCCGCTGCCGAAGATGCAGGTCCAGCGGGAGGTCAACCAGGTCAGGTCGCAGCGGAACACCTGTTCGTCGTCGGCCGGGTCGGGGAACTCGACCCAGGCCCGCGCGAAGTCGATGCCCTTCTCGTCGGGCACCGCGGCGCCACCGGACCGGCCGGCCACCGGCAGCGCGCCCTTGCCGCGCCCGCCCTTGCCGCCGCGCCCGGCCTTCGCCGCCTTGCCGGCGGTCGGGTCCTGGGCGGCGGTCGGGTCCTGGGCGGACGGACCGGTCGATTCCTCGCGCTTCGCCTTTTTCGTCTTTGGCACACATCAAGGGTATGCGTGCCGAGCGTCACGTGTGGCGGGCCGGTGCCCGAGCGCACAGTAGCGTTGGCGCTCATGAGACTTGGTGTCCTGGATGTGGGCTCGAACACGGTTCATCTGCTGGTGATGGACGCGCACCCCGGTGCGCGCCCGCTGCCCGCGCACTCCCACAAGGCGGAGCTGCGGCTCGCCCAGCTCCTGGACGCCCAGGGCGCGATCGGCGAGGACGGCGTCGCCCGGCTGGTCTCCACGATCCACGAGGCGCTCCAGGCGGCCGAGGACAAGGGCGTCGAGGAGCTGCTGCCGTTCGCCACCTCCGCGGTCCGGGAGGCGAGCAACGCCGACGAGGTGCTGCGTCGGGTGCGCGAGGAGACCGGGGTGGAGCTCAAGGTCCTCACCGGCGAGGAGGAGGCCCGGCTGACGTTCCTGGCCGCCCGCCGCTGGTTCGGCTGGTCGGCCGGGAAGCTGCTGGTCCTCGACATCGGGGGCGGCTCCCTGGAGATCGGGTACGGCATAGACGAGGAACCCGACGCCGCCGCCTCGCTGCCGCTGGGCGCCGGGCGGCTCACCGCCGGGTGGCTGCCCGACGACCCCGTCGACCCGGCGGACGTGCGGGCCCTGCGGCGGCACGTGCGGGCGCAGATCGCCCGGACGGTCGGGGAGTTCACCCGCCTCGGGGGCGCCGACCACGCGGTCGCCACCTCGAAGACGTTCAAGCAGCTCGCCCGGATCGCGGGCGCCGCGCGCGGCGCCGAGGGGGAGTACGTGCAGCGGGAGCTGCGGCGCAGCTCGCTGGAGGGCTGGGTGCCGAAGCTGGCCGCGATGACCTCCGCGGAGCGGGCCGGGCTGCCGGGCGTCTCCGAGAACCGGGCGGGGCAGCTGCTCGCGGGCGCGCTGGTCGCCGAGGCGGCACTGGACCTGTTCGGTCTGGAGACGGTCGAGATCTGCCCCTGGGCCCTGCGCGAGGGCGTCATCCTGCGTCACCTCGACCACCTGACGAGCTCCCGGACGCCGAGCCACCCGACCGCCGAGCTGCCCTGACGGTGCCGCGCACCCGGCGGCGGGCCCGGAACCCCGGGGGCGCCCCGGACGGTTCCGGACCCCCGTACGCTGTGCTCGTGGCAGAACAGAAGGCGCGCGTTCCGGACGCGAAGGTCGCCCTGTCGACGGCCTCGGTCTATCCGGAGTCGACGGCGACGGCCTTCGAGGTCGCCGCGCGCCTCGGCTACGACGGCGTCGAGGTCATGGTGTGGAACGACCCGGTCAGCCAGGACGTGGAGGCGCTGCGCCGGCTGTCGGACCACTACGGGGTGCCCGTCCTCGCGGTGCACGCGCCCTGTCTGCTGATCACCCAGCGGGTGTGGTCCACCGACCCGTGGACCAAGCTCCAGCGGGCCAGGGCCGCCGCCGAGCGCCTCGGCGCCGCGACCGTGGTGGTGCACCCGCCCTTCCGCTGGCAGCGCCAGTACGCCCGGGACTTCGTCCGCGGCGTGCAGCGGATGGCCGACGAGACGGACGTCCGGTTCGCCGTGGAGAACATGTACCCCTGGCGCTACCGCGACCGCGAGGCGCTCGCCTACGCCCCCGACTGGGACGTCACCAAGGAGGACTACCCGCACTTCACGCTGGACCTCAGCCACGCGGCGACCTCCCGTTCCGACGCCCTGGCCATGGCCGACCGGATGGGCGGCCGGCTGGGACACGTGCACCTCGCCGACAGCTTCGGCTCCGCCAAGGACGAACACCTGGTGCCCGGCCGCGGTGACCAGCCGTGCGCCGCGTTCCTGGAGCGCCTGACGAGCAGCGGCTTCGACGGCCACGTGGTCGTCGAGGTCAACACGCGGCGTGCGATGTCCAGCGCCGAACGCGAGGCCGACCTCGCCGAGGCGCTGGCCTTCGCCCGCCGCCACCTCGCCCGCGTCCCGGGGCCAGGCGTCCCGGAGCCCGGCACCGTGGACCCCGGCGCCCCGGCCCCGCACCGGGGGGTGCACCGCCCGTGACCTCCGCCACCCCGCGCCGCCGGGGCCGCCCCTCCCGCGGTGAGGCCGCGCACGGCCCGGACACCCGGGAGCTGATCCTGCGCACGGCCCGCGAGGAGTTCTCGGCCCGCGGCTACGACAAGACGTCCGTGCGCCAGATCGCCAAGGCCGCCGGCGTCGACCCGGCGCTGGTGCACCACTACTTCGGTACGAAGGACGAGGTCTTCGCCGCGGCCATCGAGGTCTCCCTGGAGCCGGCGGTGACGGTCGCCTCGGTGCTCGGCGGGGGCACCGAGGGCATCGGCGAGCGGCTGGCCCGGCACTTCCTCGGCATCTGGGAGGACCCGACGACCCGGGCCCCGATGCTCGCGGTGGTCCGCTCCGCCCTCACCCACGAGGCCGCCGCCAAGGTCCTGCGGAGTTTCGTGCTGCGGCAACTGCTGGAGCGCATCGCCCGGGAACTCGACGTGCCCGATCCACGGTTCCGCGCGGAGCTCGCCGCCTCGCACATGATCGGCATCGCGATCCTGCGGTACGTGATCCAGGTGGAGCCGATGGCGAGCGCCGACCCGGAGGAGATCGTGACGATGGTCGCGCCCACCCTCCAGCGCTACCTGACCGAGGCGGTACCGCCGCCGACGCCGCCCGCGACCGCCGGGACGGACCCGGGGACGGACCCGGGCGCCGACCCGGGGACGGACCCCGGCCCCGACCCGGGGACGGACGCGACCGGTACGGGACCCGCGTCCCGCACGTGACACACTTTCCGTACCGGACCCTTCCGTACGGAACCACCCTTCCGCACCGGACGCCCGCCCGGCGGCACGGACCGTGCGCCCGGGAGCACACCCCGCCCCGTACGCACCCGGCGCACGATCCGGCGCGGACCCACCGCCGCACACCCGCTGCGGCGCCCGTACACGCACCCACCCGCGTGCGGGGTCGCGCCCGCGACCGGCTGCGTACCCCGTAGCCCCGCACCTCTCCGTACCTCCCGTACACGCAGGTGAGAGGCCGTACCGACGAGCGGTGCGGTGCCGGCCGAACCGTTCGACCTCCGAGATATCCGTCTCACATTCCGGAAACTCCTGTCCGGATCTTGGAGGGCCGGCGTAGGCTCGGCACAGCCATACCTGCCTTGACCGGCCCCGCGCAGCCGCGCGCGGAGCCACCCAGAAGGAGCGAGCGACGATGCCCGAGCTGAGGTCCCGCACTGTCACCCACGGCCGCAACATGGCAGGTGCCCGAGCCCTGATGCGCGCCTCCGGGGTAGCCAGCGAGGACATCGGCAAGCCGATCATCGCGGTCGCCAACTCCTTCACCGAGTTCGTCCCCGGCCACACCCACCTCCAGCCCGTGGGCCGGATCGTCAGCGAGGCGATCAAGGCCGCCGGGGCCGTCCCGCGCGAGTTCAACACCATCGCCGTGGACGACGGCATCGCCATGGGCCACGGCGGCATGCTCTACTCGCTGCCCTCCCGCGACCTGATCGCCGACAGCGTCGAGTACATGGTGGAGGCCCACTGCGCCGACGCCCTCATCTGCATCTCCAACTGCGACAAGATCACCCCCGGCATGCTGATGGCGGCGCTCCGCCTCAACATCCCCACGATCTTCGTCTCCGGCGGTCCCATGGAGGCCGGCCAGGCCACCCTGGTCGACGGCACGGTCCGCAAGCTCGACCTGGTCAACGCCATCGCCGACGCCGTCGACGAGAGCATCTCCGACGAGGACATCCTCCGCATCGAGGAGAACGCCTGCCCCACCTGCGGCTCGTGTTCCGGCATGTTCACCGCCAACTCGATGAACTGCCTCACCGAGGCGATCGGGCTCTCCCTGCCCGGCAACGGCTCCGTCCTCGCCACCCACACCGCACGCCGCGCCCTCTACGAGCGCGCCGGCGCCACGGTGGTCGAGCTGGCCCGCCGCTACTACGAGCAGGACGACGACTCGGTCCTGCCCCGCAACATCGCCACCCGCGCCGCGTTCGAGAACGCCATGGCGCTCGACATCGCGATGGGCGGCTCCACCAACACGATCCTCCACCTGCTGGCCGCCGCCCAGGAGGCCGAGCTGGAGTACGGCCTCGCCGACATGGACGCCGTCTCCCGCCGGGTCCCCTGCCTGGCCAAGATCGCCCCGAACGTCGCGCCCACCACCACGTACTACATGGAGGACGTGCACCGCGCCGGCGGCATCCCCGCGATCCTCGGCGAGCTCTACCGGGGCGGACTCCTCAACGAGGACGTCCACACCGTGCACTCCCCGTCCATCAAGCAGTGGCTCGACGACTGGGACGTCCGGGGCGGCAGCGCCTCCGACGAGGCCGTCGAACTCTGGCACGCGGCCCCCGGCTGCCGGCGCTCCGCCGAGGCGTTCTCCCAGTCCGAACGCTGGGACACCCTCGACACCGACGCCGCCCACGGCTGCATCCGCGACGTCGAGCACGCCTACTCCCAGGACGGCGGCCTCGCCGTGCTGAAGGGCAACCTCGCCGTCGACGGCTGCGTCGTGAAGACCGCGGGCGTGGACGAGTCCATCTGGACGTTCGAGGGCCCGGCCGTGGTCTGCGAGTCCCAGGACGAGGCCGTCGACAAGATCCTCCGCAAGGAGATCAAGGCCGGCGACGTCGTCGTCATCCGCTACGAGGGCCCCCGCGGCGGCCCCGGCATGCAGGAAATGCTCTACCCGACCTCGTTCCTGAAGGGCCGCGGCCTGGGCAAGGTGTGCGCCCTGGTCACCGACGGCCGCTTCTCCGGCGGCACCTCCGGCCTGTCCATCGGCCACGCCTCCCCCGAGGCGGCCTCCGGCGGCACGATCGCCCTGGTCCAGGACGGCGACCTCATCCGCATCGACATCCCGAACCGCGGGATCGACCTCCTGGTGGACGAGGACACCCTCGCCGAACGGCGCGAAGCACTCGGTGGCGTGTACGAACCGAAGCAGCGCGAGCGCAAGGTCTCGGCCGCGCTGCGCGCCTACGCAGCGATGGCGACCAGCGCCGACAAGGGCGCCGTGCGCGATGTGAGCAAGCTGGGCTGACCTGCCCGGCCGTCCGGCGGGGCGCACGCTGCGCCTCCCGGTCGTCACGGGAATCCCCCGAAAATCCCGGGAGACTTACGCCCCTCACGGTGCAACTACACACCCGTGAGGGGCGTCTTCTTATGTGTCCCACATGGGTGGGCACCTGTCAGGGGGAGGTATCACCGGTGCGTGCGGCGCTGCCGTGCGTGGCCGGAACCACCCGTCACGCTCCTCGGGGGAGGAACACATGAGCGAAAAGATCACGACACTCGGCGCCGGTCCCGATCAGGTGGACGGCGACACCGTCGCCGCCCAGGCCGCGAGGGCCACCACCTACCTCGTGGTGGCCACGGTGAACGCGCGCAGCGGCCCCGGCCTCTCGTACCCGGTGGTGGTCCAGATCGCGGGCGGCACCCGGGTCTCGATCACCTGCCAGAAGCGCGGCACCACGATCACCGGGCCCCTCGGCACCACCAACATCTGGGACAAGATCGGCAACGGACGCTACGTGTCCGACGCCTACGTCCAGACGGGCAACGACGGCTTCGTCCGTCCGGAATGCCCCTGACCCGGCCCGACCACTGACGGTGCCCCTGCCGCGGAGCCACGCTCCGCGGCAGGGGCACCGCCCGTTGCGCACCGCCTCACGGAATCCGGGGCGGCCGCGCCAGGTCGAAGGCCGACAGGGTGTTGTCGGCGGCCGCCGCCACCAGCACCCGACCCACCAGGGTGAGCCGGGGGCTCGAACCGGTGAACCCGCCCGGGCTCTGTGCGTGCGGGGCCGTCGACCACAGTTCGGAACCCTTCCGCGCGTCCAGCGCGGTGACCCGGCCGGTCGCCGACCCCACGTACAGCACCCCGTTCGCGGCGAGCGGGGTCGAGGCCCACTCCGCGGCGGTCCGGGTGTGCCACTTGCGCCGTCCCGTGCCCGGGTCGACCGCGCTGACCTCCCCGGTGGGCGAGGTGAAGTAGAGCGTGCCGTCCGCGAAGCCCGGCACCGCGCCCCCGTACCCGCGGAGCCGATCGGCCTCCCGGCGACCGGTGGCCATGTCCAGCCGGACCACCTGCGAGAAGCCCGTCTCCGCAGCGCCCGCCGCCTCCCGCACCAGCAGCAGCCTGCCGCCGTCGAGCGCGCCCACCGGCCGCAACGCGCCGTCCGCGGTGACCGCCCGTCCCAGCGCACCGCCCTTCGGGTCCAGCGTGTGGAACCCCACCTCGGCCGGGCGGCCCAGCGTGACCTGCGTCGACGGGGCGCACATCGCGTACGCCTTCCCGCCCGCCGGGAAGGGCGCGCACCACGAACCGCTGGGCAGCGGCGTCGTCCAGGACAGCCGTCCGTCGCGCGCCGAACGCGCCTCGAACCGGGTGGACCCCGGGTCCACGGTCAGCACGGTGGACCCGGTCAGCACCGCGTGCTGCGGCTCCCGCAGCAGGTACGTGGCCTTGGTGCCGACCCGGGTCCGCCACAGCTCCTCGCCGCTCGCCGCGTCGAGCGCAACCACCTCGGTGCGCTCGGAGCCCGCCTTGGGCAGGTGGTAACCGAGGACGGTACGGCCCGCGAGGCCCTTGCCGGAGCCCCCGGTCACCCCGATCAGGTGCAGTCCCTGCATGGGGACGCCCGGATACGTCTTGCGCCACAGCACCCTGCCGTCGGAGGCGCGCAGCCGGGCGGCCACCACGCCGCCGCCCCCGCAGAACAGGGCGTCACCGTCGGCCGTCACACAGCGCAGTTCGTCACCGAGCTGCTGCCCTCCGCGCACGGTCTTGCGCCACGGTGCGAACCCGGCGGGCAGCGGCGCCGCACTCCCGCTGAACCCCTGGCCCCGGGCCGGCGTCTCGCGCCCCCCGCCCGCCTCCGGCCGCTCCGAGCCGCCCGATCCGAGCACCACCACCCCGGCGACGACCAGCGCGGTGACCAGCGCGGTGACGACGCCCGCGCCCAGGAACCGGCGGCGCTTGCGGGACGCCCGGCGCCGACCGGAACCGGAACCGGAACCGGAGGCGGAACCGGAGACGGCACCGGGACCGGAGACCTCATCGCCCGGGTCCGAACCCGGTGCCGCCTCCGGGGCGTCGTCGGCGACGGGCCCGAGGTCCCACCCGTCCGGCGGACCGGGAACGTCCGTCCGCCGGGTCCCCGGCAAGGTCTTCAACTCCGCCATCGGCGCGGACGACGACCCCAGGTCCTCGGGGAGCCCGCGCAACGCCACCAACAACTCGTGGGCGGACGGCCGCCCCTTCGCCACCTTGGTCAGACACGGCTCCACCACCTCCCGCAGCACCGCGGGCACCGCACCCAGATCGGGCGGCTCGTGCACCACCTGGTACGCGGTCATGTACGGGCTGTCCGCGTCGAAGGGGCCCTGCCCGGTCGCGGCGAACACCAGGAGCGTCGCCAGCGAGAACACGTCGGACTCCGGCCCGACCGCCCGCGGCGTCTGCAACTGTTCCGGCGACATGAAGGGCGGGGTCCCTATCACCCGCCCGGTCATCGTGAGGGTCTGGTTGCCCGTGGCGCGGGAGATGCCGAAGTCGATGACCCGCGGCCCGTCGGGGGAGAGGACCACGTTCGACGGCTTCAGGTCCCGGTGGATCACCCCCGCCCGGTGGATCTCGCGCAGCGCCTCGGCCAGCCCGATGGCGAGCGTGCGCAGTTCGGGACCGAACAGCGTCCCCTCGTCGGCGATCCGCTGGGCCAGCGTGGGACCGGAGATGTACGCGGTCGCCATCCAGGGCCGCAGCGCCTCCGGGTCGGCGTCCACGACGGCCGCCGTGAACACCCCGCTCACCCGACGGGCCGCGGACACCTCCTGACGGAAGCGGATGCGGAACTCCTCGTCACCTGCGAAGTGTTGGTGAATGAGTTTGATCGCGACCGGACGGCCCGATGCGGTACGCGCCAGGAAGACGGTGCCCATGCCCCCGGAACCGAGGCGCGCCTCCACCGGGTAGCCGCCGATCTCCTCAGGGTCCCCGCCCCGGAGCTGCACGACTCCCACCTCATCCGTCCACGGCCAACAGATCCCACCACCAGTGAACAAACTAGCGGGTCACCGGGTCCGTACGGGTGACGGCACGGTGGCCACGCAGCATTTCCCCACCCGTACCCACCGGTAGGTTCCCCGCGCCCCTTGGTACGTCCAGCCCGGGGTGCGCTGTTCGGTCGGCGTCCGCCTTGGTGTTGCGCAGTTCCCCGCGCCCCTGATCGGGGCGCCCCTGCGGCCCGCGGACCGGAAGGCCCCCGATAGGGGCGCGGGGAACTGCGCAAACCCCGCAGCGCACCGCGCAGAACAGTGCACGCGCAGCGGATCGCACCCGATAGGGGGCGCGGGGAACTGCGCAAAACCGCAGCGCACCCGCACGGGACACCGCACGCGACACGCACGAACCAAGCCCCCGGCCCACCCGCCCCCCGCACGGGATACTCACCCCGTGAGCGAGCCCCCGACCGCACCCGCGGGCCCCCAGCCCGCCCCCCTCCGCTTCTTCGGCACCGCCTGGCTGCACCACGACCAGCACTACGCGGCCCGCCGCATCACCGCGACCACCGCCTCCCTCGCCGCCACGGCCGCCGGCGCCCTCGTCCTGCGCTTCGCCTACGAGGGCATGGCCGCCGCCCGCGTGGGCCCCTTCGTGAACGTGGCGGTCATCCTGATGTTCACGGTCTGCTCGGCACTCGCCTTCCGCCGCACCTGGGACGGCTTCACCCAGGCCCCGCCCCCAGCCCAGGGCCAGGCCGCGACCGAGGCCGCCGACCCCGCCGCGGGACGCGGCGTACGGACCATCGGATTCCTCGGCGGCCTACTGGCGTACTTCCTGCGCTCCCTCACCGAGGCCCCCGGCGAAAAACGACTGCGCGCGGAGTACGAGACGCAACGCGCCCGGTACGAACGCCGCACCGCACGCCGGGCGGGCCATCCGGCCAAGCGCCGGCGCGCCTGAGCGCCCCCGGATTCCGCCGCAGCGCTTGACGGGCACCACCGCCAGGAGCAGTATTCATCACATGATGAATAAAAGCGCGGAGGAGCCCCCCGCCGTCCGCGCGGAATCCCTCCGGGTCGTCCGGGGCGCCCGCACCGTTCTGCACGACCTCACCTTCACCGTCCCCCGCGGCCAGATCACCGGCCTCCTCGGCCCCTCGGGCTGCGGCAAATCCACCCTGATGCGGGCCGTCGTCGGCACCCAGGCCAAGGTCACCGGCACCCTCGACGTCCTCGGCCACCCCGCCGGCGCCCCACCGCTGCGCCCCCGCGTCGGCTACGTCACCCAGGCCCCGTCCGTCTACGACGACCTGAGCGTCCGTCAGAACCTCGACTACTTCGCAGCCGTCCTCGACCCCGCCCCCTCCGCGGCCGAACGCCGCCGCCAGCACGTCGCCCGCGCCCTCGCCGACGTCGCCCTCACCTCGCACGCCGACGACCTCGCCGGGCGGCTCTCCGGCGGCCAACGCAGCCGGGTCTCGCTCGCCGTGGCCCTCCTCGGCACCCCGGAACTCCTCGTCCTCGACGAACCGACCGTCGGCCTCGACCCCGTGCTCCGCCGCGACCTGTGGGACCTCTTCCACCGACTCGCCACCGAACGCCGCGCCACGATCCTGGTCTCCTCCCACGTGATGGACGAGGCCGAACGCTGCCACCGCCTCCTCCTCCTGCGCGACGGCCACCTCCTCGCCGACGACACCCCCGCCGCCCTGCGCCAGCAGACCGGCACCGACTCCGCCGAAGCCGCCTTCCTCGCCCTGGTCGACCCCGCCGTCCCGCAGCCCGCCCCCTGATCCGCCCCGCCACCCACGGAGAGTGAGCCCCGTGAACGTCCACCGCACCCGCGCCACCGCCGCCCGCGTCCTGCGCCAACTCCGCCACGACCGCCGGTCGATCGCCCTGATGCTGCTGGTGCCCTGCCTGATGCTGTTCCTGCTCCGCTACGTCTTCGACGGCAGCCCCCGCACCTTCGACTCCATCGGAGCCGCACTCCTCGGCATCTTCCCGCTGATCACCATGTTCCTGGTGACCTCCATCGCGACCCTGCGCGAGCGCACCTCCGGCACCCTCGAACGGCTCCTCGCGATGCCCATGGCCAAGGCCGACCTCATCGCGGGTTACGCCCTCGCCTTCGGCGCCGTCGCCGTCGTGCAGTCCGCCCTCGCCACCGGCCTCGCCCTGTGGGCCCTGGGGCTCGACGTGGTCGGCTCCGCCTGGCTGCTGCTGCTCGTCGCGCTCCTCGACGCCCTCCTCGGCACCGCGCTCGGCCTGTTCGTCTCGGCGTTCGCGGCCTCCGAGTTCCAGGCCGTCCAGTTCATGCCGGCCGTGATCTTCCCCCAGCTCCTGCTGTGCGGACTGTTCGCCCCCCGCACGGAGATGCAACCCGTCCTGGAGGCCGTCTCCCAGGTGCTCCCCATGTCCTACGCGGTCGACGGCATGAACGAGGTCCTGAGGCACCCCGAGGTCACCGACGCCTTCCTCCGGGACGTCGGCGTCGTCGCCGGCTGCGCCCTCCTCGTCCTCGCCCTCGGCGCGGCGACCCTCCGCCGCCGCACCGCCTGACGGACCACCCGCCGACCTCCTCGACACGGCCCGCCGCACCCCCTCTGCGAGGATGACCGGCAACGAACGACCCTGCGGAAGGCCCCGTCATGCCCCAGAAAGTCGCAGTCCTCGGCACCGGAAAGATCGGCGAGGCCCTGCTCAGCGGCGTCATCCGGTCCGGCTGGCCGCCCGCCGACCTCCTCGTCACGGCCCGCCGCCCGGAACGCGCCGAAGAACTCCGGACCCGTTACGGAGTCACCCCCGTCAGCAACCAGGAGGCCGCCAAGAGCGCCGACACCCTGATCCTGACGGTGAAGCCCCAGGACATGGGCGCCCTCCTCGAAGAACTCGCCCCCCACCTGCCCGCGGACCGGCTGGTGATCAGCGGCGCCGCGGGCATCCCGACCACCTTCTTCGAGGAGCGCCTCCCCGAGGGCACCCCCGTGGTCCGCGTCATGACGAACACCCCCGCCCTGGTGGACGAGGCGATGTCCGTGATCTCCGCCGGCACCCACGCCACCGCCCAGCACCTCGCGCACGCCGAGGAGATCTTCGGCGCGGTCGGCAAGACCCTCCGCGTCCCCGAGGGCCAGCAGGACGCGGCCACGGCCCTCTCCGGCTCCGGACCCGCGTACTTCTACTACCTGGTCGAGGCGATGACCGATGCGGGCATCCTCCTCGGCCTGCCCCGGGACAAGGCCCACGACCTGATCGTGCAGGCCGCGATCGGCGCCGCCGTGATGCTCCGCGACAGCGGCGAACACCCCGTCAAGCTCCGCGAGAACGTCACCTCACCCGCCGGTACGACGATCAACGCCATCCGCGAGCTGGAGAACCACGGGGTGCGCGCCGCCCTGATCGCCGCCCTCGAAGCGGCCCGCGACCGCAGCCGCGAACTCGCCTCCGGCACCAGCACCTGACCACCGAGCACCCCTGAACAGCAGGTCCCGCCCCGGGTCACCCCCCGACCGGCCGACCGTCGCCCCCGGGCCCCCACGAGACGGCCCACCACCCCGGCGCCCCCACGAGACGGCGCCGCGACGGCGGCCGACCACCGCCCCGTCAGCCGACCCCGTCACCGGCCACCCGCGCCCCGGCCACATCCCCGGCTCCGTTCGCAGTCCCCGTGCCGCCCGGATTCCCGGTGCCGCCCGAGCTCACCGCCCCGCCCGGAGTCCCGACCCCGCCCGGGCTCCCGCGCAGACCCGGCACCAGGGCCACCGTCACCACCACCGACGCCGAGGCCAGCACCCCCATCGCGACGGCCGGCGAAGTCCACTCGGCCAGGGCCCCCGCGAGCCCCGCGCACACCCCCTGCGCCGTCATCATCCCCGCCCCGTGCAGCCCTAGCGCCTGCCCTCCCATCGCCTCCGGGGTCAGCGCCATCAGCCGCTCCTGCAACAACAGCGTCGCCGCGAAGCCCACGGACGCCAGCGTCACCGCCACCAACGCCACCACGAACGGCGGCCCGAACAGGAACACCGCGTACGGCACCGCCAGCAACAACCGCAACGGCAGGTCGATCCGCGCCCGCCACCGGGGCGGCACCCACCGCCCGGCCACCGCGTCCCCGACGAACATCCCCAGCGCCGCGCACGCGAACAGCCACCCCGCACGGCCCGGGTCGTACGGGACGAACAACGCCTCGCACCCCACGACCAACCCGTTCGGCAACCACAGCGCGAGGTACGTGCACCTACGGGCCCGCGACGACCACAGGAACCGGTTCGTCCGCCACGTCTCGGCCACTGAAGCCCGCCCCGCCACCCGCGGCGCCCGCGCCCGCAACCCGCACCGCGCCACCACCGCCGACCCCAGGTACAGCACCGCCCCCAACAGCAACGTCCCGCGCGGCGACAACACCGTCACCAACACCCCGCCCGCCGCGAAACCGACGACCTGCGCCAGCCCGGTGACCATGTTCAGCACCGACCGCCCCAGCAGGAACCCGTCCCGCGCGAGGACCTCGTTCAGCAACCCGTACCGCACCCCGCCGCCGAGCGCCGCCGCCGTCCCCAACCCCGACAGGACCACGAACAGCGCCCACACCGGCATCCCCGGCACGGCCTGCACCGCCGTCCCCACCCCGAACAGCGTCGCCAGTCCCGTCAGCGCGCCCCGCGGCGGCACCCGGTCCGCCGCCGACATCAGCAGCGCGGCCCCCAGCACCTGCGCCAACGACGCCCCGAACATGCTCAGCGCCGCCAGCAACGGCGAGCCCGTCGCCCCGTAGACCAGCACCCCCAACGCCAGTCCGCTCACCGTCGCCGCCGCCGTGTGCAAGGTGGTGCTCCAGAACAACGGCGCGAACTCCGGCGCCCCGAACAACTCCCGATAGGTCCGCATCCCCGGAGTCTGGGCAGCCCCTCCCCCCAACCCTTACTCTTTCGCCCCCAGGCGAAACGACACCCTCGAACCGGGAGCACCGCGCGACCGAGGAGCAAGCACCCATGGGCTGGTGGCACGTCACCACGGACACCCTGGCCGCGAGCCGCTTCGTGGTCTCCCCGCTCAGCGAGACCACCGCCGCGCTGATGAGCCTGGAACGCGGCACCGCCACCCACCCCGGCGACCGCGCCTGGCTCGCCGCCCACCGCCCCGCCTACCGGCGCCGTCTCGCCGCCGACCCCGTCACCGCCCAGCTGGTCCGGGCCGCCCTCGGCCGCTACTGGCTCGCCGACTTCCTCACCCCCGCCCCGACCGGCGAGCACACCCCCACCGACGAAGCGACGAGCACCTTCGAGACCGAACTGGACGACGTCCGCAGCGCCGACCCCGCAGCGGCCCGCGCCCACCTCACCCGCTCCATCCCCGGCCCCCTGCCCCCCACCCTCGACCGCCCCGACCTGCCTGAACGCACCGCCGACCTGCTCCACTGGGTCTGGACCCGCACTGTCCTCCCCACCTGGCCGCACCGCCGCAGCGTCCTCGAAGCCGACGTCATCGCCCGCCTCCAACACCTCACCCGGGGCGGCTGGGCCACCGCACTGAACGGTCTGCGCCCCGGAATGCGCTGGCTCGGCGCCGGCCGCCTCCAGATCAACGTGTACGAGTACCCGCCCCGCGACCTCACCGGCACCCAGCTCCTCTTCGTCCCCGTCACCACCGACCACGGCTGGGTCTCCTGGAACGACCGCACCCACGCCGTCACCTATCCCTGCACCGGCCCCCTCCTCACCCCGTCCCACCCCGGCGGCGACGGGACCGCTCCCGCACCCGCCGCCCTGGTCCGCCTCCTGGGCCCGGTGCGCGCCCACGTCCTCACCCTGCTCGACACCCCCAAGAGCACCACCCACCTGGTCGCCCTCACCGGCCAGGCCCTCGGCACCGTGGGCCGCCATCTCAAGGTGCTCCTCGACGCCCGTCTCCTGGAACGCCGCCGGGCGGGTCGCTCGGTCCTCTACTACCGCACCCCCCTGGCCGACGCCCTGGTCGACGGCCGGACCGACGGCAGCAGCCCCCGCCCCGGATTTGACACTCCTCGACCCCGTACGTAGTGTTCTCCGAGCTGTCCGACGTGAGCGCCGACTCCGGTCGGTCCCCGGACAGCCATTCCGTCTCCACCCATCGAGTAGCGATGATCCGTCATCGGTCTCTTGGCATGTGCTTTTCGGAATGAGGAATCCGCGTTCGATAAGAGCGCCGTCCCGATTAGCGGGACGGCAAGGAGTCCGCTAAAGTCTCACTCGTCGGAACGGCCCAACAGCCGCAAAGACAAACCCCGCTGACTGGGGGTCAGGCCCTGAAAGAGTCTGATAGAGTCGGAATCGCCGGAAAGGAAAACGCCGAAAAGCGTTCTCCCGGAAAGCACCGAGGAAATCGGATCGGAAAGATCTGATAGAGTCGGGAACACCGAAGGGAAGCGCCCGGAGGAAAGCCTCAGCCGAATGGCTGGAGTGAGTACAAAGGAAGCGTCCGTTCCTTGAGAACTCAACAGCGTGCC
>NZ_JBIAIF010000021.1:0-69908 GCF_042871255.1 Streptomyces sp. NPDC005955
CCCTCACGCGCCAAACGAATCAGATCCGCCACACCCAAACCATCAATCAATTCATCGTCACTCGAATCGTCGACCGACTCCTCGACAGGCTCGGCAACCGGACGGGTGGGCGGGCCGGACGCCGGCGAACCGGACTCCGGTTCCCCGGCCAGTGCGGCGAGCAGGAAGCGCGCCACGCCGACGGGCCGGGGGTGGTCGAACACGAGCGTCGCCGGCAGCCGCAGTCCCGTCGCGGCGGTGAGCCGGTTGCGCAGGTCGAGCGCTGTCAGCGAATCGAACCCGAGCTCGTTGAACGCCCGATGCGCGTCGACCGTTTCGGCCCGGGCGTACCCGAGGACGGCCGCGACCTCGGCCCGGACCAGCTCGACGAGCAGCCGGTCGCGGTCCTCCGGGTCCGCCAGCGCCGTCAGGCGCTCGCGCAGCTCGGGAACCCGGGTGGCGGTCCCCGCCCGGCGTAGCGGGCGGATCAGGCCGTGCCACAGCGGTGCGAGCGTGTCCGCCTCGCGCCGCAGACCGTCCAGGTCGAGGGACATGGGGGCGAGGTGGGCGCTGTCGTCCGCCAGGGCCCGGTCCAGCAGGGCCAGGGCCTGGGCGTCCGTCATCGGCGCGAGCCCGGCCCGGGCCAGCCGTCGGCGGTCAGCGGCCGACAGGTCACCGGTCATTCCGCTCGCCGAGGCCCACAGGCCCCAGGCCAGCGAGGTCGCGGGGAGTCCCTGGGCGCGGCGCAGGGCGGCGAGACCGTCCAGGACACCGTTCGCCGCCGCGTAGTTGGCCTGACCCGCCGAGCCGAGCAGGGCCGCGGCGGACGAGAAGAGCAGGAAGGCGGAGAGCTTCCGGTCCGCCGTCAGCTCGTGCAGGTGCCAGGCCGACAGGACCTTCGCCCGGAACACCTCGTCGACGTCGGACGTGGACAGCTGGGGCAGCGTGCCGTCGCGCAGCACGCCCGCGCAGTGCACCACCGCGGACAGGTCCTCGATGCCCGACAGCACCGCGGCGAGCGCGGATCGATCGGACGAGTCGCGAGCCAGCACGTCCACCCGGGCGCCGGCGGCGGTCAGTTCGCGGGCCAGTGCGTCGGCACCCGGCGCGGCCGGGCCCCGGCGGGACAGCAGCACCAGGTGTCGCACCCGGTGCCGGGTCACCAGGTGTCGTGCGACCAGGGCCCCGAGGACGCCCGTGCCGCCGGTGATCAGCACCGTGCCCGTTCCCAGGGCCGCGGTGTCGTCAGCGGCGTCCGAGGGGGCGGTGACCCGGTCCAGGCGGGCGGCCAGCACCCGGCCGGACCGTATCGCCAACTGGTCCTCGACGGCGGCCAGGTCGGTCAGCGCGACGGGCAGTTCGCCGTCCGACTCCGCGTCGACCAGGGCGAACCGTCCGGGGAACTCCCGCCCCGCCGAGCGGACCAGGCCCCATACGCCCGCGCCCACCGGATCGGACACCTGGTCCACCGCGCCCCGGGTGACCACGAGGAGCCGGCGCGCACCGGCGTGGTGCGCCCACTCCCGGATCGAGGCCAGGACGCGGGTGACGGCGGCCGCGGCGCCCGTGACCTCGCGGGTGTCCAGCGCCCGGCAGTCGAGCAGGGCGGTCCCGCCGACGGGCTCCGGCGTGCTCTTCCCGTCCCACAATCCGGTCCGGAGTCCATCCCTGAGTCCGTCCCGCGCGGGCAGCGGCTCGGCCGTCTTCACCGCACCGGTGTCAACCGGGGTCCAGCGGATCGCGTAGAGCTCGTCGCCCGCCCCGGACGCCAACTGCCCGGGGTTCACGGGGCGCATGGTCAGGGAGTCGATGGTCAGTACCGGCGTGCCGTCCTCCGTGGCGGCGACGACCGTCACGGCACCGTCCGCCAGCCGCCGCAGACGTACCCGCAGCGCGGTGGTGCCCGCCGGATGTGCCCCGTGCAGTCGGACGCCGGCCCAGGCGAACGGCAGGACCACGGCGTCGTCGGCGAGGCCGAGCAGCGCCACGGCTTGCAGGGCCGCGTCGAGCAGGGCGGGGTGCAGGGCGAAGCGTCGGTCCGCCGCGACCGCGTCGGGCAGGATGACCTCGGCGTACAAGTCGGCACCGGAGCGGCGGGCGGCGTGCAGCCCCTGGAAGGCGGGGCCGTAGGCGTAGCCCCGGTCGGCCAGCGCGGCGTAGAAGTCCACGACCGGTACGGGTTCCGCGTCGGCGGGCGCCGTGCACGCGTCCGTGGCCGACGGCGGCACCTCGTCCGTGGCGAGCACTCCGGCGGCGTGCCGGGTCCACTGCACCTCGGTGCCGTCCTCGCCGGCGCCGATCCGGTGCGAGAAGATCCCGAACGTGCGCCGGCCGTCCTCGGCCGCGCCGACGGCGAGTTGCAGCCGCACGGCACCGTCGTCGGGCAGGGTCAGCGGGGTGTGCAGGCTCACCTCCTCGACGACGTCGCAGCCGGTACCGGCGCCCGCGCGCAGGGCCAGTTCGACCAGTGCGGTGCCGGGCACCAGGACGGTGCCGCCGATCGCGTGGTCGGCGAGCCACGGGTGGTCGCGCAGGGCGAGCCGGCCGGTCAGGACGAGGGCGGCGCCCGGCTGCGCGACGTCGATCGCGGCGCCCAGCAACGGGTGCCCGGTCCCCGTCACGCCGGCGGCCGGCAGGTCGGGGGTCGGCGCGACCGCGTCGAGCCAGTGGCGGTGGCGTTGGAACGCGTACGTGGGCAGTCCGACGACGGGCCCCGCGGGCAGCACCGCGCTCCAGTCGACGGGGGCGCCGTGGACGTACGCCGCGGCCAGGCTGGTGATCAGGCGGTCCCGGTCGTCCTCGCCGCGGCGCAGCGTACCGATGGCGGCGGCGGTCACCTCGGCCGCGTCGGCGCTCTGTTGGATCGGCAGGGTGAGCACGGGGTGCGGGCTGACCTCGACGAAGAACCGGTGTCCGGCGTCGAGCAGTCCGCTGACGGCGTCGTGGAACCGTACGGTGTCGCGCAGGTTCCGGGCCCAGTAGTCGGCGTCCGCCGCGCCGTCGGGGAGCGGGCCCCCGGTGACCGTGGACCAGAACGGCACCTCGGCGCGGCGCGGCGTGATCTGCGCGGCGTACTCGGCGAGTTGCGCGGCGGGCGCGTCCATCCGGTCGGTGTGGAAGGCGTAGTCCGCGCCGGCGGGCCGGGTCCGGACGCCGTCCGCGGTGCAGCCCGCCACGAAGGCGGCGAGTTCTTCCGGATCGCCCGCCACGACCACCGAGCCCGGGCCGTTGACGGCGGCGACGGCGAGCCCGGGGGTGAGCCGGGGGCCGGCCTGCTCGGGGCTGAGCGCCGCCCAGGCCATGGCACCGCGCCCGGCGAGCCCCGATGCGTGCAGCAGCCGGCCGCGGGCTGCGATCAGCGCCGCCGCGTCGGTCAGGCTCAGGACGCCTGCCACGCAGGCCGCGGCGACCTCTCCGCGGGAGTGTCCGACGACGGCGGACGGGCGCACTCCGTACGACTCCCACATCGCCGCGAGCGACACGGCGACGGCGAAGAGCACGGGCTGTCCGACGTCGGCCCGGTCCAGCGCGGGCGCGTCCTGCTCGCCGCGGATCACAGCGAGCAGGGACCAGTCGGTGTGCGGTGCCAGGGCGGCGGCGCACGCGTCCATGCGGGCCGCGAAGGCGGGCGAGACGTCGAGCAGGTGGCGTGCCATGCCGTCCCACTGCGCGCCTTCGCCGGAGAAGACGAACACCGGTTCCGTAGCGAGGCGTTGTCCGCGGACGAGCGCCGCGCCGGGGCGTCCCTCGGCCAGGGCGTGCAGTCCGTCGAGGAGTGCGGCGCGGTCGTGGCCGAGGACGACGGCCCGGTGGGTGAGGGCGGCCCGGGTGCCGGCGAGGGAGCGAGCGATGTCCTCGGCCGTCCGGTCGGTGGCCGCGGCGGCGAGCCGGGCCGCCTGCGCGGTGAGTGCGGTGGCGGACTTCGCGGACACCACCCACGGCACCGGGCCCGCTGCCGGCGACGGATCGGCCGGACTGGTCGCCGGTGCGCCGGGGTGTTCCAGGACGACGTGGGCATTGGTGCCGCTGATGCCGAACGAGGACACCGCCGAGCGCCGCGGACGCCCGGTCTCGGGCCACGGCCGCGCCTCGGTGAGCAGCCGGACGCCGCTGGCTGCCCAGTCGACGTGCGGGGTGGGCGCGTCGACGTGCAGGGTCCGCGGCAACACCCCGTGGTGCATGGCCAGTACGGACTTGATGACCCCGGCGACCCCCGCGGCGGCCTGGGTGTGGCCGAGGTTGGACTTCACGGAGCCCAGCCAGGCGGGCAGGTCCGCGGGCCGCTGCTGCCCGTACGTCGCCAACAGCGCCTGCGCTTCGATGGGGTCGCCGAGTACGGTGCCCGTCCCGTGCGCCTCCACCAGGTCCACATCACCCGCCGCCACGCCCGCCTGCGCCAACGCCTGCCGGATCACCCGCTGCTGCGACGGACCGTTCGGCGCCGTCAAACCGTTCGACGCACCGTCCTGATTCACCGCCGAACCCGCCACCACCGCCCACACCCGACGCCCCGCACGCACCGCGGCCGACCGCCGCTGCACCACCAACAACCCCACGCCCTCGGCCCATCCGGTGCCGTCGGCGTCCGCGGAGAACGGCTTGCAGCGTCCGTCCGGGGCGAGCGCGCGTTGCCGCGAGAACTCCACGAACAGGGAGGGCGTGGTCATGATCGTGACGCCGCCCACGAGGGCGAGTTCGCATTCGCCGGTGCGCAGGGCCTGGGCCGCCAGGTGCAGGGCGACCAGCGAGGACGAACACGCCGTGTCCACCGTCACCGCCGGGCCCTCCAACCCCAACGCGTACGCCACCCGCCCCGACATGACACTGGCGGCGCTACCGGTCACCTGGTAGCCGGTGCTGTCCTCCGGCGCTCCGGCGGCGTACGTGGAGTAGTCCTGGAGGTTGCTGCCCAGATAGACGCCGGTGGCGCTGGAGTGCAGCGCGGTGGGGTCGATCCCGGCGTGTTCCAGGGCCTCCCACGCCGTTTCCAGGACGACGCGCTGCTGCGGATCGGTCGCGGCGGCCTCGCGCGGACTGATGCCGAAGAAGTCGGCGTCGAAGTCGGCGATCCCGTCGAGGAACCCGCCGCGACGCGTGTACGAGGTGCCGACCCGGTCCCGCTCGGGGGCGTAGAGGCCCGCCACGTCCCAGCCCCGGTCCGTGGGGAACCCGCCGGTGACGTCGGTGCCGTCGGCGACCACCCGCCACAGGTCGTCCGGTCCGGTGACGCCGCCGGGGAAGCGGCAGGCCATGCCGACGATCACGATCGGGTCGTCGGTGTCCGCTGCACGGACGGCCGCTGCCGCGGTGGCGACGGCGCCGCTCTCGCCGACCAGTTCGGCGAGCAGGTGGCGGGCGGTGGCGGCGGGCGTCGGACGGTCGAAGACGACCGTGGTGGACAGGGCCAGCCCGGTGCGGGCGGTCAACCGGTTGCGCAGGTCGACCGCGGTGAGCGAGTCGAAGCCCATCTCGTGGTAGGCCCGGTCGGCGTCGATGGTCGCGGTGCCGGTGTGCCCGAGGACCGTGGCGGCTTCCGCCCGGACGAGGTCGGTGAGGTGACGCATCCGTTCGGCGCCGGTCATGGCGGCGAGGCGGGCACCGAGGTCGGACGTCCCGGCGCCCGTGGCCGCCGTCCTGCGCACCGGACCGACCAACGCCCGCAGTACGGACGGTACCGGCGCGGCCGTGTCGCGGACCGCGGCCAGGTCGAGCGGGGCCGCCACGAGCTGCGGCTGACCGGTTCCGAGCGCCGCGTCGAGCAGGGCGAGCCCTTGTGCCTCCGACATCGGCACCAGGCCCGAGCGGGCCAGTCGGCGGCGGTCCGCGTCCGACAGCGCGCCGGTCATGCCGTTCTCCGCCGCCCACCAGCCCCAGGCGAGCGAGGTCCCGGGCAGGCCGTGCGCCCGGCGCCGGGCCGCCAGGGCGTCCAGGTAGGCGTTGGCCGCCGCGTAGTTGGCCTGACCGGCCGAGCCCAGGACCCCGGTGACCGAGGAGAACAGGACGAACGCCGACAGTTCCCGGTCGGCGGTCAGCTCGTGCAGGTGCTGGGCGGGCAACGCCTTGGCGCGGAAGGTCTCCGCCACGTCGGCCGCGGTCATCCGGGCCACGGTCACGTCGCGCAGGAGGCCCGCGCAGTGCACCACCGCGGACAGGTCCTCGATGCCGGCGACGACCTGCTCCAGGGCTGTGCGGTCGGACGCGTCGCACGCCACCGCGTCGACCCGCGCGCCGGCGTCGCCGAGCTCCGCCACCAGTGCGGCGGCCAGCGGGGCCGTGGGGCCGCGCCGCGACAGCAGGACCAGCTTCCGCACGCCGTGCCGGGCCACCAGGTGCCGGGCGACGGCGGAGCCGAGCGCCCCGGTGCCGCCGGTGATCAGGACCGTACCGGCGCCGAATCCGACCGGACCGCCGGTCTCCCGGAGCCGACCGAGGCGGGGCACCAGGACCTCGCCGGAGCGCACCGTCAGCTGGTCCTCGTCCTCGGGGAGCGCGGCCGGCAGGACGGCGTCCGCTTCGAGGTCGACGAGGAGGAGCCGGCCCGGGAATTCGAGCTGTGCGGAGCGGACGAGACCCCACACGGCGGCGGCCCCGGCGTCCGGTGCCGCACCCACGGCGTCCCGGGTCACCACGGCCAGTCGGGAACCGCGCAGGTCCTCAGCGGCGAGGAAGCCCTGGAGGACGGCGAGCGCCGCGGGCAGGTCCGCGGCGGCGGGCCACACCACCAGGTCGGGTGCGGGGGTGCCCGCGGCGACGGCGGCGAGGAGTGCGTCGAGGTCTGCGTGGCCCGTGCCGCTCTCGCCGAGCACCACCGTTCGTTCGGGCGCGGCGCCGACCGGGTGTCCCGGGCGCTGCCAGTCCACGGTGAACAGGGCGTCGGCGGTGTCCGCCGACGCGGGGGTGCCCTGCGGTCGGCGGATCGTCACGGCACGGGCTGCCGCCACGGGTGCTCCGTCGCCGTCGGCGAGTTCCACCGCGCCGTCGTGGGCGAGACGCACCCGTACCCGTTCGGCGCCCGTGGCGGCCAGGTGGACGCCGGTCCAGTCGGCGGCCACCGCGCGGCCGTCGCCGGTCTCCGCGAGGCGCAGGTGCAGGGCGGCGTCGAGCAGCGCCGGATGGAGGCCGAACCGGCCGGCCCGGGTGGCGACACCGGCCGGCAGCGCCACCTCCGCGTAGAGGTCGGCGCCGACGCGCCACGCGGCCTGAACGCCCCGGTAGGACGGGCCGATGTCGTGTCCGCGCGCGGCCAGCGAGGGGTACAGGTCGGTCACCGTCAGCGGCTCGGCGTCGGCGGGCGGCCACGGTCGCAGGGCGAAGGCGGGGCCCTGTCCCGTTCCGAGGGTGCCTTCGGCGTGCAGGGTCCAACCGGCCCCGGCGCGGGTGCGTCCGCTGAGACGGACCGTCCGCGTCCCGTCGGTGGCGGTGCCGGTACGGATCTGGAGGTCGACGTTCCCGGTGGCGGGCAGGGTGAGCGGCGTCCTCAGGTGCAGTTCCTCGACGGTGGTGCAGCCGATCTCGTCACCCGCGCGCAGGGCGAGTTCCACGAACACGGCCGTCGGCACGCCACCGTCGCCGGCGCTCTGCTCGGCGAGCCAGGGGTGGGAGTGTCGGGAGAGCCGCCCCGTGAGGACGACGTCGTCGGTGTCGGCGAGACGCACGGCGGCGCCGAGCAGCGGGTGGCGCGGCGCGTCGAGGCCCAGGGCGGCGACACCGGCGCGGCCGGGCTCCTCGGTCAGCCAGTAGCGCTGGCGCTGGAACGCGTACGTGGGGAGGTCGGCGCGGCCACCGTCGGGGAGGACGGTGTGCCAGTCCACCGCCGCACCGTGCACGTACGCCTCGGCCAGGCTGCGCAGCATCCGGGACGGCTCGTGCTCGTCCCGGCGCAGCGTGCCGACGGCGGCGACGGGGCGGCCGAGCGGTTCGGCGCTCTGTTGGACGGCCGTGGTGAGCACCGGGTGCGGGCTCATCTCGAGGAAGAGTTGGTGCCCGGCACGGACGGCGGCGCGGACCGCGGCGTCGAACCGGACGGTCCCGCGCAGGTTGCGGTACCAGTAGCCGGCGTCCAGCCCGGTGGTGTCCAAGGGCCCGTCGAGTTCGGCGCGGGAGCCGTCCGCCACGGTGGAGAGGAACGGGACGGGGGCGGCGAGCGGGGTGAGCGTCGACAGCGCCTCGCCCAGTTCCTCCCGCAGTTCCTCGACGTGGGAGGAGTGCGAGGCGTAGTCGACGGCGATGCGTCGGGCCCGGACCCCGTCGGCGGTGCATCCGGTCAGGAGGCGGTCGCAGGCGGTGGGGTCACCGGCGACGACGATCAGCTCGGGGCCGTTGACGGCGGCCACTTCGAGCGCTTCGCCCGCGATCCGGGCCTCGACGCGCTCCAGGGGCTCGGCGACGGAGACCATGCCGCCGAGTCCGGCGAGCCGGGTCAGGGAGCGGCTGCGCAGGGCGACGACCGCGGCGGCGTCGGCGAGGGACAGTGCCCCCGCGACGCAGGCGGCGGCTATCTCGCCCTGGGAGTGGCCGATGACCGCGGCGGGCCGGACGCCGTGCGACTCCCACAGGGCCGCCAGCGACACCATGACGGAGAACAGCACGGGTTGGACGACGTCCACGCGTTGCAGCACCGTGTCGTCCGCGGTGCGGACGGTCTCCAGGAGGTCCCAGTCCGTGTGCGGGGCGAGCGCGGCGGCGCAGTCGGCCATCCGGGCGGCGAACACGGGGGCGTCGGCGAGCAGGCCGCGGGCCATGCCGGTCCACTGGGCGCCCTGGCCGGGGAAGACGAAGACCGGCCCGTCGGCGAGGGCCCGGCCGCGGACGACGTGGCCCGGGGACTCGCCGTGGGCCAGCGCGGTGCAGCCGTCGAGGAGGTCGGTGCCGAGGCCCAGCAGCACGGCGCGTTCGGTGAGCGGTGCCCGGTCGGCCAGGGCGCGGGCCACGTCGCCGGCCGGCAGGGCCGACACGGCCGACACGGCTGCCACCAGCCGGGCGGCCTGCGCGGTGAGTGCGGTGGCGGACTTCGCGGACACCACCCACGGCAACACACCCGCAGGGTCAGCCGGGGTGACCGGATCGGCCGGACTGGTCGCCGGTGCGCCGGGGTGTTCCAGGACGACGTGGGCATTGGTGCCGCTGATGCCGAACGAGGACACCGCCGAGCGCCGCGGACGCCCGGTCTCGGGCCACGGCCGCGCCTCGGTGAGCAGCCGGACGCCGCTGGCTGCCCAGTCGACGTGCGGGGTGGGCGCGTCGACGTGCAGGGTCCGCGGCAACACCCCGTGGTGCATGGCCAGTACGGACTTGATGACCCCGGCGACCCCCGCGGCCGCCTGGGCATGGCCCAGGTTGGACTTCACGGAGCCCAGCCACAGCGGCCGGTCGGTGTCGTGGGCGTCGCCGTAGACGGCCTGGAGCGCCTGCGCTTCGATGGGGTCGCCGAGTACGGTGCCCGTCCCGTGCGCCTCCACCAGATCGACGTCAGCCGCCGCCACGCCCGCCTGCGCCAACGCCTGCCGGATCACCCGCTGCTGCGACGGACCGTTCGGCGCCGTCAAACCGTTCGACGCACCGTCCTGATTCACCGCCGAACCCGCCACCACCGCCCACACCCGACGCCCCGCACGCACCGCGGCCGACCGCCGCTGCACCACCAACAACCCCACGCCCTCGGCCCAACTGGTGCCGTCGGCCGCTTCGGCGAAGGACTTGCAGCGTCCGTCCGGGGCGAGGCCCTGTTGGCGGGAGAACTCGATGTGGATGCCCGAGGTGGACATCACGGCGACCCCGCCGGCCAGGGCGAGTTCGCATTCGCCGGTGCGCAGGGCCTGGGCCGCCAGGTGCAGGGCGACCAGCGAGGACGAACACGCCGTGTCCACCGTCACCGCCGGGCCCTCCAACCCCAACGCGTACGCCACCCGCCCCGACATGACACTGGCCGTGGTGCCGGTCAACCGCAGCCCTTCGGTGCCCTCGACCGGCTCATGCAGCCGGGGCCCGTACTCCATCGCGGTGGCCCCGACGTAGACGCCCGTGCGCGTGCCGCGCAGCTCGTCCGGGCGGATGCCGGACCGTTCCAGCGCCTCCCAGGAGGTCTCCAGCAGCAGCCGCTGTTGCGGGTCCATCGCGGTGGCCTCGCGGGGGCTGATGCCGAAGAACTCCGCGTCGAAGTCGGCGGCGTCGGGGAGGAAGCCCCCGTGGCGCACCGCCGCCGTCTCCGCCGGGTCCCGGCCCTCCAGCCCGGTGAGGTCCCAACCGCGGTCGGTGGGCAGGTCGCCGATGACGTCGGTGCCGTCCGCCACCACCCGCCACAGGTCCTCCGGACCGGCGACGCCCCCGGGGAAGCGGCACGCCATGCCGACGATCACGACCGGATCGTCGAGGTCGGCGGGGGTACCGTCCGCCGACAGGGGCGCCGTCCGGGGCGCCTCGTTGCCGCGCAGGTGGTCGATCAGTGCGTCGGGGGTGGGCCAGTCGAAGACCAAGGTGTTGGGCAGCCGGACGCCGGTGCTGCGGTGCAGCCGCTCGCGCAGTTCCATGCCCAGTTGCGAACTGAGGCCGAGTTCCTTGAAGGTGCGGCCGGTGGCGATGCCGGCGGCGTCCTCGTGGCCGAGGACCTGGGCGATCTGGGTGCGGACCACGGCGGCGACGTCGACCGTGGCCGCCGTCGTGGCGGCGCCCTCGGCGGTGCGCGGCGCCCGTTCGGGTCGGGCCGGGGCCGCCGCCGGCACGGTCGGGGTGTCGCCGAGCCAGTGGCGGCGCCGTTGGAAGGCGTACGTGGGCAATTCGGCGTGCGGCGCCGCCCCGGCGAACAGGGTTTCCGCGGTGAATTCCCCGCCGTGGACGTAGAGGCATCCCAGTGCGTGGAGAAAACGGTCCGGACCGCCGTCGTCCCGCCGTAGGGTCCCGGTGACGCAACCGTCGACCTGGGCGTTCTCCGCGGCTTGCTGCACCCAGACGGTGAGCAGCGGATCCGGGCTGACCTCGATGAAATTCCGGTACCCGTCACGGAGCAGGGCGGAAACGGCGGCGCCGAATTGCACGGGCTCCCGAAGATTCCGGTACCAGTAGTCGGCACCCAAATCGTCCGGTGCCGCCGGGGAACCCGTGACGGTCGAGTAGAAGATGCTGTTCGCCCGCCCGGGCGAAAGGTGTGCGCAGGCTTCCCGCAACGGTTCCCGGAGTTTCTCCACCTGCGGGGAATGACCGGCGAAAGTGACGCCCGGTATGCGCCACGACATGACTCCGCGGTCGGCCATCAGCGCACCGAATTCATCCAGTGCGTCCGGGTCCCCCGACAGGGTCACCGAGTCAGGGCCGTTCACCGCGGCGAGCGACAGCCGGTCCGACCACCGCTGGAGCGGGCGTTCCACCTGCTCCGCGGAAACCGGAACGAACAGCATCGCGCCGTGGTCCACCAGGTCCAGCAGCGCACGGCTGCGCAGGGCGACCAGTCGGGCGGCGTCCGCGAGCGGGAGGACGCCGGCGACACAGGCGGCGGCTATCTCGCCCTGGCTGTGGCCGACCACCGCGGCCGGCACCACACCGTAGGAGCGCCAGAGTTCGGCCAGCGACACCATGACCGCGAAGAGCACCGGCTGCACCACGTCGACGCGTTCCAGCGGAGGGCTGCCCTCCTCACCGCGCAGGACGGCGGTGAGCGACCAGTCGACGTGGGCGTCCAGGGCCCGCTCGCAGTCGGCGATGCGGGCGGCGAACACCGGTGCCTCCGCCAGCAGGCGTTCGGCCATCCCCACCCACTGGGAGCCCTGTCCCGGGAAGACGAAGACCGGGCCGCCGGTGGTGTCCGCGGCGCCGGTGGTGCCCTCGGCGAGCAGGGGGTCCGTCCGGTCGTCGGCCAGCGCCGCGAGGCCCCGCAGCAGGGTCTCCCGGTCGGCTCCGGCGACGGCCGCCCGGTGCGCGAACGCGGTGCGCGCGGTGAGCAGGGCGCGGCCGATGGCGGCCGGGTCCGCGGTCGGCCGCTGCGACACCTGGGCGTGCAGTCGGGCGGCCTGTTCCCGCAGGGCCTCGGCGCTGCGGCCCGACAGCGTCCACAGCACCGCCCGTTCCGGCTCGCCCTGGGCGGCGGGGGCGGGTCGGGCCGGTGCCTGCTCGACCACCAGATGGGCGCACGTACCGCCCAGGCCGAAGGCGCTGACCCCGGCGCGTCGCCGTACGTCGTCGGGCGCGGGCCAGGGGGTGAAGTCACGCTGCACCCGCAGCTGGAGCCGGTCGAGGTCGATCGCGGGGTGAGCCCTCTCGAAGTGGAGGCTCGCCGGTAGGGCCGCGTGTTCCAGCGAGAGGATCACCTTGAGCAGCCCGGCGATGCCCGCGGCGGCCTCCAGGTGCCCGATGTTGGTCTTGATCGAGCCCACCGTCAGGGGTGAACCCGGGGGACGGGTGGCGCCCAGCGCGGCGGCCTCGACGGGGTCGCCCACCACGGTGCCGGTGCCGTGCAGTTCGACGTACTGGACGTCGGCGGGGGTGAGGCCCGCCCGCCGGTGCGCGAGGTCGATGACCTCGCGCTGCACCTGCGGATCGGGCACGGTGAGCCCGGCCGCGGCGGCCCCGGCGTTGACGGCGCTGCCCCGGATCACGCAACGCACCCGGTCGCCGTCGGCGAGCGCCCGGTCGAGGGTCTTGAGCAGTACCAGGGCGCCGCCCTCGCCGCGCACGTAGCCGTCGGCGCGGGCGTCGAAGGTGTGGGCGCGCCCGGTCGGCGAGAGCGCGCCGCTGGCTGCCGCGGCCAGTGCGGTCTCCGGGGCGAGGTTGAGGCTGACGCCACCGGCCAGGGCCGCGGAGCACTCCCCCGCCCGCAGGCTCTCGGCGGCCAGGTGCACGGCGACCAGCGAGGACGACTGCCCGGTGTCGACGACCTCGCTCGGCCCGCGGAGCCCCAGCAGGTAGGACAGCCGGTTGGGGATCATGCTGCGCAGGGTGCCGGCGGTCGTGTGCGGGGAGATGCCGGCGGCGCCGAGGCGGGCCCGCAGGATCGCGTAGTCGTCCAGGGCGGCGCCGACGAAGACGCCGGTGTCGGTGCCGTCGAGCGCGGCGGGAACCACGCCGGCGTGCTCCAGCGCCTCCCAGCCGAGTTCCAGCACGAGCCGCTGTTGCGGGTCCATGGCCGCCGCCTCACGCGGCGACACCTGGAAGAAGTCGGCGTCGAACAGGCCCGGATCGTCGAGGAAGCCGCCCCAGCGCGCCGCCCGGGCCCAGGGCTCGTCCGGCAGTTCCACCGCGTCCCACCGGCCGACCGGAACCTCCGTGACCGCGTTCCCACCGGTCGACAGCAACCGCCACAAGGCCGTGGGGTCCCCCGCTCCGGGGAGCCGGCAGGAATACCCGACGACAGCGATGGGAACAGTGGGGTCCATATCTCTCAGTTCGACGGCGGTACACGATTGGCCTTTTCCCGTCGTACAGTTCACCGTTCGACGGGAAGGCCCACCCTTCCAGCCGCCGATATCGTCTCGATGACGTCAAGCGCGACAGCGTGTAACGCGCCCGGGCACGGGCGATATCGATTCCCCGGAGGCCGAACGCGTGCACCTCATACGCAAGGCCGCTCCCGCACTCGTCCGAAGGGCAGGAGTACGCCGCCACATTTCGGAACCCGCTGTTCGGAAGCACGACTCCGGTCGCACCGACCGACGTCCGGTCGGGACGGGAACGCGCCGTTCCGGCCTTGCCCGCCCGAACTGCCGCTGGGTACGGTGTTTCGCGCGACCGGTCTCACCCCTGGCGAAAGTCGCACCGTTCCCGGAATCATCAGGTGACAACTAGTTTCAGGAGTAAGGCTGATGACGTTAGGCTTTTTGTTCGGCGGCGGTGTCGGTAACGAACCGCGGGGTGTTGACCTCTACCGTGAATATCCGGTCGTGCAGGACCTCTACGCCCAGGTGGCCGGGTGGACGGGCTTGACCGTCGGGCAGGTCCTGGACGAGGAACTGCCCACCGCCCCCGAGGTGCGCCAGAGCGTCGGCACGGTCCGCGAGGCCGTCCATGCCGTGGCCGTGCACGACGTCCTCGCCCAACACGGGCTGCGCCCCGCGGTCCTCGGCGGACTGAGCCTCGGCGGCATGTCCGCCGCCGCCCTCGCCGGGGCGGTGGAGCGGCGGGCCCTGTTCGAGATGCTGGCGTACAGCCGCGGCACGCCCGAGCAGCCCGCCGGCACCCCGGAGCAGGGCATGGCGTTGGTCTTCGCGCCGGTCAGCGGCGACATCAGCCGGTTCCGGGGCGAGGGGAGCCCGGGGGTGTACCTCGCGGGACGGTTCGGGCCGACCGCCGACGGTGCGACCCTCATCCTGATGCTCTCCGGTGAACGGGCCGCCCTCGACGCGCTCGGCGCGGAGCTGCCGGACGGCACGCTCGTACCGCTGCCGGGCCGGGCCATGGCGATCCACTCCCCGTTGCGCGCCCACTTCCGCGACTTCATGGCCCCCTATCTCGACGGCATGTCGTTCCGCGACCCCGGTCTGCCACTGATCTCCTGCCTCGATCGCAAGGTCCTGGTCACCGCGGCCGATGTGCGCAACACCTTCCACCGCAACCCCACCGACCCCATCAACCTCGTCCACGTGCACGAGGCGATGAAGGACGAGGGGGTCCGTCTGGGCCTGATCATGGGCGGCTCCATACCGGACGGGATCCTGCGCTTCCCGTTCCCGGTCGTGCACGTCGACCGCGCCGAGCACATCGACCTGGCGCTCACCACCGCCTTCGAGCTCGGCATCGACATCGCTCCCTCCCGGGCCGCGCGATGACCGCCGACCTCGTCACGGCGAGCACCGCCCCCGGCGCCGCCCCGAGCGCCACCAGCAACGCGGCCGTCTGCGACGACCTCGTCGCGCAGGGCCTCGCCACCGACCTCGACGCCTGGACCCGTCGGGTGGTGGGCCGCCACTTCGACCCGGCGACCGGCTCGCCCTACTGGCTGCGCCGCGCGGCCGAACTACCCTTCGACCCGCGTGACATCACCCGCTACGACCAGCTCACCGAGCTGGGTACCTTCCCGCTCGACGTGCTGCGCTCACAGGACCCCGCGGACCTGGTGCCGCTGGCCGTGCCCCGTCCGCTCACCGGCCGGATCTGGGACAGCGGCGGCACCACCGGCACGCCCTGCCGCGTGTTCTACACGCCCGGGATGCTGCTGCACCGGGGCGCCTGGCGGCGTTGGTCGTTCGTCACGGAGGGCTTCGAGGCCGGGCGCACCTGGCTGCAAGCCACCCCGACCGGCCCCCATCTGATCGGCAACGGCACCCAGGAGGCCGGGGAACTGCACGACGGCCTCGTCTACGCCGTCGACATGGACCCGCGCTGGGTCAAACGGCTCATCCGGGAGCGGCGGCTCGCCGAAGCCTCCGAGTACAGCGCCCACCTCGTCGAGCAGATCGCCGACGTCCTGCGCCAGCAGCGGGTCCACTACGTCAACACCACGCCCGCCGTCCTCCAGGTCCTGATGCGCCGACACCCCGATCTGGTCGCCGCCCTCGACGGGGTGCGCCTGAGCGGCACCCAGATCAGCCCGGACATGTACCGCGACTTCACCGCCGCGCTGGACGGCGGGATCTGCGGCCGCAGCTACGGCAACACCTTCGGCAACGCCGCCGGCCTCCCTCCCGTGCAGGAGGGCGAGATCCTTCCGTACGCCCCCAACTACCCCCAGGTCACGATGGCCGTCGTGGACAAGGCCGACTGGACGACCCCGGTGGCGTACGGGGCCACCGGTCAGGTCCGGCTGACCGTCCTGCACGAGGACCTGCTGCTGCCCAACATCCTCGAACGCGACCAGGCCCTGCGCTTCGACACCGGCGACGGATGGCCCTCCGACGGGGTCGCCAACGTCCGCCCCCTCCAGATCACGTCCACCGCACCCGAGGGCCTCTACTGACGGGGGCGAAGGACGGGACGAGGGACGGGGCCAGGGGTCGGGGCGGGCCGCTCACAGCCATCCGTTGCGCTGCGCCTGCAAGGCCATCTGGAAGCGGTTCGCGGCGCCCAGGCGGGCCATCAGGACCTGGAGCCGGCGGAACAGGGTGCGGCGGCTGATCCCCAGCTCGCGGGCGATCACGTCGTCGCCCGCGCCGGCCGCCAGGAGCCACAACAAGCGGCGGTCGGCGGGGGGCAGGCCGCCCGGCAGGGTGGCGCGGCCCTGGAACGGCAGGGCGTTCTGCCAGGACAGCTCGAACAGGGCCATCAGCGCGGAGAGCAGGCCGCACGGCTGCACCACCAACATGGTGTTGTGCACATCGGCCTCCTTGATCGACAAGGAGACCAGTGCGTACGCCTCATCGATGATCACCAGCTTGACCGGCACCGACGGCAGCACCCGGGCCTGCTCGCCGGCCTTGACGCACGGTTCGATCACTTCCTCCAGACGCCCCGGGTGCTCCAGCGACTCCCGCGAGTACACGACGCGCTGCGTCACCCCGCGGGCGAGCGTGGCCAGGGCGTCATGCGTGGCGGCCGCCAGGGGGAAGTACGGCGGCGACTCGAACTGCCGGATCTGCTCGCGGGCGCTCGCCCACGCCTGCCGGATCCGGGGACCGATGGCCTCGCCGGTGACGACCTCGACGAGGTGGTCGTTGTACGCGGCGAGCCGCTGCCGCCGGAAGGACTCGAACGCGCCGGCGACGGCGATGCGCGACTCCTCCACCTCGGCCGCCCGGTGCCGGGCGAGCACCTCCAGACCGGCGGCGGGCGGCACCGGGGCGACCGTCTCCCCGCTCTCCTCGGCGGCACTGGCCAGACCGGCCTCGACCAGCACCCCGTACGCCGTGGCCAGCTCGGCACCGCTCACCCCGGCCGCGGCCGCGACGGCGTCCAGCGGGGCGGGGGCCCGTTCGAGGAGCGTCAGATAGACCCGGGCCGCCACGTCGTCGAGCCCCAGCACCCGCAGGGCCTCGCCGAGTCTCGCGTTCGTCATGCCCTCATTGTCGACGCCCCGGGGCGGGCTCTGGCCGATCCGTGCCAGTGGCACGCTCCGGCACCACACGGATGCGGTGCCGGATACCGTCCGAAGCCCGCCGCGGGTCGGCGGTGGCACATCAACCCGGGTGAAGGGGTACGACATGACCAAGGGCCGGAAGAACGGTCTCTACTCGGGGATCTCCGAGGAACTGTCCGCGCTGATGCGGACGGGGTGGGCGGACACCGAGCGGCACGACCTGCGGCTCGCCGAGCAGGCTCCGTACGCGGCCCGCCGCCGCGCCGCGCTCTCCGCGCGGTTCCCCGGCGAGCGCCTGGTGATCCCCTCGGGCGGTCTGAAGGTCCGCTCGAACGACGACAGCTACCCCTTCCGGCCGTACTCGGGCTACGTGCACATGACCGGAGACCAGGCCCGGGACGGCGCGCTCGTCCTCGAACCCCGGGCGGACGGCGGCCACGACGCCTACTGCTACCAGCTGCCGCGGGACGGCAGGGACGACGACGAGTTCTGGAGCGGTCCCACGGCGGAACTGTGGATGGGCCGGCGCCGCTCCCTCGCCGAAGCGCAACGCGTGCTCGGACTGCCCTGTCGCGACGTCCGCACGGCCGTCCGTGACCTGGCCTCGGCCGCCTCCTCCGGTGCGCCGACCCGGATCGTCCGCGGGATCGCCCCGGACCTGGAGGCCGCGGTCAGCACCGACGGGGAGCGCGACGCGGAACTGGAAGGGGCGCTCAGCGACCTCCGCCTCGTCAAGGACGACTGGGAGGTCGCCGAGCTCCGCAAGGCCGTGGACTCCACCGTGCGCGGATTCACCGATGTGATCGGCGAACTCTCCCGGGCGGTCGCCACGTCCGAGCGGTGGATCGAGGGCACGTTCTTCCGCCGTGCACGCCTCGAAGGCAACTCCGTCGGCTACGGCTCGATCTGCGCCGCCGGCGAGCACGCCACGATCATGCACTGGACCGACAACGACGGCCCGGTGCGGCCCGGGGACCTGCTCCTGCTCGACGCCGGCGTGGAGACGCACACCCTCTACACCGCCGACGTCACCCGCACCCTGCCGATCAGCGGGACCTTCACCCCCCTGCAACGCAGGGTCTACGACGCCGTGTACGAGGCCCAGGAGGCGGGCATGGCCGCCGTGCGGCCGGGCGCCGCGTACCGCGACTTCCACGAGGCGGCCCAGCGCCACCTGGCGGGCCGGCTGGTCGAGTGGGGCTTCATCGAGGGCCCGGCCGAGCGTGCGTACGCCCTGGGGCTCCAGCGCCGGTTCACCATGGCCGGCACCGGTCACATGCTCGGTCTGGACGTCCACGACTGCGCACGGGCCCGCACCGAGGAGTACGTCGACGGCGTGCTGGAGCCGGGCATGGTGCTCACCGTGGAGCCCGGCCTGTACTTCCAGCCGGACGACCTCACCGTGCCCGAGGAGTGGCGCGGCATCGGCGTCCGGATCGAGGACGACCTGCTCGTCACCGAGGACGGACACCAGAACCTGTCGGGAGGGCTGCCGCGCTCGGCGGACGAGGTCGAGGCGTGGATGGCGCGCTTCGCGGGGTGACCTCAGGCGTCGTCGGCCATGCCGCTCGCCCGGGCGATGCCCTCCACCGTCCGTTCGTCCTGCTTGCGCTGGTGCTGCTGGGCGTCGAGCCGGTCCCGCATGGCGCGCAGCCGGTCCGGGTCCTCGGCGACGTCCGGGGGCACCAGCGACATCGCGGCCTTGACGTGCTCGCCGTCACCGAGGCGGGCGACGACGCGGTCGGCCCGGTCCTCGTGGCCCGGCTCCATGGCGCCGAGCAGCCCGAGGAGGTTCAGCAGTTCGTGCTGCACCTCTTCGGTGAACAGTTCCCTCTCCTCGGGTTCCAGATCGAGCCGGAACCGACCGCCGCCGGCCTTCACGTACTCGCGGACGATCTCCATGAGGAGGGTGTACTGATCGTGCGGCATGCGGGCCCGGAGCGCTTCCACGTAGAGCGCGTACCGGGCCCGGACGATCGCGCCCGGGTCCACGGGCTCCTCTGCGTCGGCCATGGTGGACTCTCCCCCTCCAACGGTACGGGTCAGACGGTCGGTTCCACCGGCGGCGCATGCGGTCGACGGCGCACCCGCGCCCTGCGCCCCGCGCCCGGCGTCACCGGTGTTCGACACCCTGCACCGACCGTACAGCAGGACGTACAGCACGGACGGGGATTCACCGCAATCCCCCCGGCGGGGGTCCGGGTCCGCGCTCGGCCCCTGCGGGCTCCAGCGCCACCGGGACCGGCTGCTCCCCCTGCTCGACCACTCCCTGAACGGCCGCTGACGCTGCGGCCCCCGCGATCACGCCCGGTGCCGGGAAGGGCCGACTCCGGCGAAGACACCGACGAGTCGTTCGACCAGGGGGGCCGCTGCGGGGTGGGGGTCACGATCCGGGGTGATGGTGTAGATGCCGCGGGTCGGCGGATCGACGAGGTCCACCGTGCTGACGTCGCTCCGTAGCGCACGCGTCAGCGTTCCCGGTATCAGCGCGATGGCGTGACCGCTCGCGACCAGGGCGAGCTTGCCGAGCAGATCGGCCGCCGCCAGGTCGATGCGGGCACTGACTCCGGCGCGGGCGGCGTGCTGGCGCAGCAGCGCCGCCGATCCGTCGTTGTCCTCGACCCAGGTCTGCTCGGCCAACGCCGCGATGTGCAGCGGGCCGCGGCCGGCCAGCGGATGGTCGACGGGCAGGACGACGACCATCGCGTCAAGTCCGAGGAACCGTCGGGCGACCGTTGGGTCCTGGGGCAGCCCGGGCGGTGCGTCGGTGACGACGGCGAGGTCGAGGTCGCCGGCGAGCACCCGGTGGTGCAGGGCTGCGCTCAGTGCGGGGGTCAGGCTCCAGGGGGTGGGGCCGAGGTCCGTCAGGAGGCCCCGGATGGCCTCGGGAACGATTCCCGCGGCCAGCGCGGGGGTGGCGCCGACGGCCAACGGCCGGTGGAACGCGCCGTCACGGAGGTCCCGTACGGCGCGTACGGCGCGGTCGGCCTCGTTGAGCGTGGCCAGGGCGTGGTGCCGGAACACCTCGCCGGCGGGCGTCGGACGCACCCCGCGCGCATGGCGCTCGACCAGGGGCACCCCGAGTTGCCGCTCCAGCCCGGCGATCTGTCGGGACACGGCCGACTGGGTGTGGTGGAGCTCGACGGCCGCCGCCGACAGCGACCCGAGTCGACACACCGTGACGAAGGTCCGCCACACCGTCAGTTCCATCACCCCAGTATGACCGGCCGGTATGCGCGTCCCGCAGGGCCGTCCTGCGAACTGTGCGCTTGTCGCACTCGAAGCCCTGCACCACGCTGGCGCTCATGAACACACCCCACACGATCGCCGTCCTCGGCCTGGGGCGCATGGGCGACGCGATCGCGACCCGACTCGCCGCCCTGCACTGGGACGTCATCGGCTGGACGCGTTCCGGGCGCACCTCGGGAGCGGTCAGGACGACCGGCGATCCGCACGAGGCGGTGGCGCGGGCGGACGTCGTGCTCCTGGCGCTGTTCGACGGCCCCGCCTGTCAGCAGGTCCTGGACGACGTCCGTGGCTCGCTGCGCGCGGGGGCGACGGTCCTGAACACCAGCACCGTCGGCCCCGAGCAGGCTTCGGAACTGGCCCGGCGCACCGGCCCGTCCTACGTCCACGCCCCGGTGCTCGGCTCGGTCACGGCCGTCGCCGCCGGCGCCCTGCGGTTCCTCGCCGCGGGCGATCCGCAGGCACTCGACCGGGTCCGACCGGTCCTGGAGGCGCTGGGCACGGTGTGCCACGTGGACGACGCCGCGGGCGCCGCCGCGCTCAAACTGGTCGCCAACCACAGCCTCGCCGGTGCCGTCCTCGCCCTGCGCGAGGCGCTGCGGCAGGCCGACGCCCTCGGTCTGCCGCGGTCCCGGGTGCTGGACGTCCTCGAACTGGGTCAGCTCGGGGGGCTCGTGGCGCGCAAACGCCCCTTCCTCACCGACCCTCCGGCCACGGCCCCGGCCGAGTTCACGATCAGCGCGCTCGTCAAGGACATGGCCCTGCTGGCCGATGCGTCACGCGTCCCCCTGCGCAGTGCCGCCGGTCTGACGGACGCCCGTACCGAGCCCGGATGGGACTTCGTCGGCGCCGCCACGGTCCCCGCGGTGGCGGACGCGGTGCTCGAACCGCTCCGCGCCTACGTCCGCGGGCACGCCACCGGTGATCCCGTCCACTTCCGCGCGGCGTTCCTGGCCGGCGCCCGCATCGAGGGGGTCCGGGACGGCGCCTTCGTCTCGTGGACCCTGGACGAGTACGGCGCGCTCTTCCCGGGGCGGCCGGCCGTGGACGAACCGACGCGTTCGCGCCGCATCGACTCCGCCGAGGTGCACGGCACCGTCGGGACCGCGACGATGACGCTGCGGCACGGCGGGGACACCTTCACGGACGTCTTCCTGCTGGTCCGCGTCGACGGTGGTTGGCGCATCGCCAACAAGGTCTACCACCGGCACCCCTGAGGGGCGGGGCCCGGAGTTCACGGCCGTCGGTGTCCGCTCCGCGCGCGGGACACGGTGCGGCGGCGGGTTCCGACGGGCGGACGGCGTCAGCCCTCGGCGAGGGCGAGGAAGAACGCCCGTACGTCCTCGGCGAACGGCTCGGGCACCTCCATCGCGGCGAAGTGCCCCCCGCGCTCGAACTCCGACCAGTGCCGGATGTCGTACAGCCGCTCGGCCAGCGGGCGCACCGACAACGTGATGTCGTGCGCGAACACCGCCACGCCGACCGGTACCGGGCACGGCGTCGTCCGCCGCGGAGCGTCGTGGTGCAGCCGTGCCGAGGAGGCGGCAGTGGCGGTCAGCCAGTACAGCGAGACGTCGGTCAGCATCCGTTCGTCACCGACCGGCGTGCGGGGGTCCGTCCACTGGGCGAAGCGCTCGGCGATCCAGGCCAGTTGGCCGACGGGCGAGTCGGTCAGCGCGTAGCCGATGGTCTGGGGGGTGGCGGCCTGGAGCGCCTGGTAGGGCGGGCGGTCGGCCATCAGTTGCCTGATCCGGTCCAGTCGGGCCTCGTCGGAGGCCGACAGTTCGACGTCGGCATCGGGGTCCGGCCTGGTGGGGAGGTAGTTGACGTGCACCCCGACGACCTGTTCGGGTGCCACCGCGCCGAGCGCCGTCGAGATGGCCGAGCCGAAGTCGCCGCCCTGCGCCCCGTAGCGCCGGTACCCGAGTCGCTGCATGAGCTGGGCCCAGGCCCGGGCGATGCGGACGACGTCCCATCCGCGTTCATGGGTCGGTCCGGAGAAGCCGTACCCCGGTATGGACGGGATCACCAGGTGGAAGTCGCGCGACAGCGGTTCGATCACGTCGAGGAACTCCAGGAAGGAACCGGGCCAGCCGTGGGTGAGGACCAGGGCCAGTGCGTCCGGCTTCGACGAGCGGACGTGGACGAAGTGGATCCGCTGGCCGTCGATCTCGGTGGTGAAGTGCGGAAGCCCGTTGAGCGCGGCTTCGTGTGCGCGCCAGTCGTAGCGGGTTCGCCAGTGCTCGGCCAGTTCCTTGAGCCGTGCCAACGGGAAGCCGTAGTCCCACCCGGCGTCGGCGACCTCGTTGGGCCAGCGGGTGCGCGCGAGCCGTTCGGCGAGGTCGTCGAGGTCGGTCTGCGGGACGTCGATACGGAACGGCTCGATCATGGTCTCCACTCCGGAAGGATTCATTGGCAGCCCAAACGTTTGGACGACTAACGTTTACCCCGCGAACGATACCGCAATCATTAGTGGCACCAACGATTCGTTAGACTCGCCCCATGGAGAACCCGTCCGAGGACACACCGAACAACTGGGAGACGCTGCCGAGCTGGCTGCTCACCCAGACCGCCCACCACACGCACCGTCTGGTGGCCGAGGGCTTCTCGTCGGTCGGCGCCCGCGGTTACCACTACCGTCTCCTGGCGACGCTGGAGGCGTTCGGCCCGGCCAGCCAGACCGCGCTGGGCCGCGGCAGCGGCATCCACGTCAGCGACATGGTCGCGACCGTCAACGAACTGGCCGACCGCGGACTGGTCGAGCGCGCGCCGGACCCCTCCGACCGGCGGCGCAACATCATCTCGCTCACCGCTGCGGGCGAGCGGCGGCTGCGGCAGTTGGAGGAACGCCTGGCCGAGACCCAGGAGGAACTGCTGGTGCCGCTGTCACCCGAGGAGCGTCAGCGGTTGACCGAGCTGCTGTCGAAACTGTTGGTGCACCACGACCGGCGGACCGCCGCCTCCTGAGCGCCGCGGCGCCCCGGCCGGTCCTCCGCCCGGCCGCCACCGGCCCACGGGGTCGGCCGGCGCGGAGCCCCGACCCGGGCGGCACCTAGCCGCCTCAGCGCACCGCCAGCGCCTTCTGGACGCCCTTCTCCTCGGCCCCCAGGAAACGCGGGTCCGGTTCGAACAGCACGTTCAGCGCGCCCTTGCCCGCCGCGAAGACCTCCCGGGCCTTCCCGTGGTACCAGCTGGAGTCGAGCCGCTCGGTCACTCCGATGCCGTACGCGTCGACGCCCGCCGAACGGCACAGCGTCAGCGCACGACGGATGTGGAAGTCCTGCGTCACCAGGACCGCGCGGTCGACACCGAAGATCTTCTTCGCCCTGACGCAGGAGTCCCAGGTGTCGAAGCCCGCGTGGTCGCTGACGATGCGCCCGTCGGGTACCCCGTGCTCCTTCAGATACGTCCGCATCGCGTCGGGCTCGTCGTACTCCACCCGACCGTTGTCCCCCGTCACCAGGACCACCCTGACCTTGCCCGCACGGTAGAGGTCGGCCGCAGCGTCCAACCGGTGCGCCAGGTACTTGGTCGGCTTGCCCTCCAACAGGCCGGCCCCGAACACCACCGCCACCTCCTGTCGCGGCACGTCGGCGACCGTGGTGACCCTGCTGTCGGCGGCCAGGTGCATCCAGGTGGTCGGGGTGAGGGCGAGGACCGACGCGACCATGGTCGCCTGCACCAGCCGCCGCTGGGCCCGGCGGGACCTCGGCAGACCCGGCCGCGGCAGCTTGCGCAGGCCGGACGGTTCCAGCCGCCGGAACGCGGCCGCAAGGATCAGTCGTCGTTGCTTCATACCTGGTCGGACGACTTCTACCCGCGGATGGTTCTCCGCGCCGCTGACGCGATCGCGGCCGTCCCGGGCCACCCCGTGGATCTGTGGCGAGCGGGAGAAGGGGGCGTGCGACGGCCGGCGCGGCGTACGGAAGCACGACGAGCGCCCTTCCGTACGCCTAGCGGATCATCCCCCTGATCATGCCCAATGGGCAGCAGAGGAACGAATCCATCGCTCGGTCCCCGCACGCTGGGGTCGGGGCCGGTGCAGTCACGGGAATCGGGGTGGGCATGACCGGTGGGGATGCCGTGCGGGGAAGCCAGTGGGTGGTACTGAGCGGTGGGCCGCCGGAGCTCCCGCGGGTGCAACGGTTACCGGAGGGGACGGTCGCGGATGCGGCACGGCTGATCCTGGCCTTCTACGGACGGCACCAACGCTTCGTGCGCACCGCCGAGACGGAGCTGGTGGAGGGCCGCACGGTGCCGGTGTTCCGCTTCGACTACAGCACGAAGATCGCGGAGTAGACAGCGGTCGGGCCGTCAGGTCGGTTCGGAGCAGATGCTGTTCCCGGGAACGGGCGCGTGCCGCAGCCCGTCCTGCACCCGCTGGAGGCGGTCCAGCAGCGTGCCCAGGTCCGCGCCGTCGGCGTAGTCGAGGACGGCCCGGTAGAACGCGGCGGCCACGTCGGGGCTCATCACGTCGGCGGCACCGAAGCACAGCCGGTAGCCCGAACGCGGGTGCAGCATCGCCGCGATGCGCTGCTGCACCGCGTCGGCGTACCGGCTCACCTCGGTGCGGGCCGAGAAGGCGGAGGACCCGGACGCCTCGACCCAGGCCCGTTGTCCCTCGGCCCCCGCCAGGTACGCGACGAAGCGGCGGGCGCTCGGATTGTCGTCCGTGAACATGCCGATGAAGTCGCCGGACACCTCCACCGGGCGGCCGGCGGCGGGCGCGACGAAGTCGAACCGGTCGGCCCGCTGGAGGTCGGCGGCCAGCGCCGACCGGGCGCCGTGGACCAGTCGGCAGGTCGCCGCCTCCGTGGCCATCGGCTCGGTCGCCTCCGCGAAGCCCCGGTGGGAAGCGCCCCGGAGCGCCGACCGCCCCATCAGGTCGTGCCAGCGCGACCAGGCCCGCTCGACCTCCGGGGACGTCCACGGCAAGGTGCCCGACACCCATCGCACATAGGCGTCGGGGCCCGCGTCGGCGAGCAGGACGTCGGCGATCCAGTCGGCCCCCGGCCAGCCGGAGGTCGGGCCCGAAGCCAGGCCGAGGCACCACCGGAGCCCGGAGCCGGGGACGAAGTCGAAGACGTCGGCCGTATCGGTGCGCCGCTCGCCCCGCACCGCGGAGTCGTACCAGACGAGGCTCTTGACGTCGACCTTGACCGGTACCGCGTAGGTGGTGCCCGCCACCCGGGCGAGGTTGCGGAAGGGCTGGAGGAAGGCACCGATGTCGACGGTGTCCGCATCGAGCGGTCGGAGTCCGTCCTCCTTGCCCGCGTACCGGGTGATGGCGCCCACGCTCGGCAGCACGGCGAGGTCGGGCGCGGCGCCCGCCGTCACCGAGGCGTCCAACTGCTGGGTGAGCGCGCGGGTGACCTGGACGTCGACCCGGACGCCCGTGTCGCGTTCGAAGTCCTTGACGAGGGAGTAGAACGCCTGGAACTCGCCCTGCTGCGTCCACGGAACCATGATGGACACCCGCTCGCGCGCCTCCGTGTCCGTCGCCGCGCACCCCGCCGTGACCAGCAACAGGGCGAGGACCACGAGCACGTGCAGCAGTCCGGGACCACGGCGGTGCGCCGGCCCGGGCACCGGTGTCCTCATGGCGGTCCTCCCCGGTGTCGTCATGGCCGCGGGAACGTGTACTCGGCGAGCCGGGGACGGTACGCGACGTGGTTCAGCACACCGGCCACCACCAGGGTCAGGAGCGCCAGGACCATGGCCACGGGGTGCCCGGCGGTCGGATGGGCGGCCAGTCGGTCCTCGTCCCAGGCGATCAGCGCCGCGGAGGTGCCGGCGACGGCCGCGGTGATGACGAACGCCCCCACCAGCCGCAGACCGACGTGGCGGTGGAAGTGGCGCGCCAGGACGCGCGCGGTGGCGAGGACCAGCGCCAGCATGACCAGCGGCGGGGCGGAGGCGAGGCCCCAGAGTTGGACGGGGTCGAGCCAACCGTCGTTCTGCCGCCGGTTCAGCGCGCCGTCCTGTATCGCCTCCAGGTCCTGGAGGGAGGCCAGCAGTCCCCCCGTGCCGGGTATGGGCCGGCGGGTGTCGGGGTCGACGAGTCGTCGGGCGGTGAGCGCGCCGCGCGCGGCGTCCACGCCCGCCCGGCCGCTGCGCGGATGGTCACGGACCGCCGTGGCGGCGAGGGCCAGACAGGTGGTCAACTGCCCCTGGACGAACTGGATCTGCTTGCGGCCGGTGGCTCCGGCCGCATTGCCCTGAGCGGCCGCCGTGACGAGGGTACTGATGCGTGCGGTCGCGTTCGCGAACTCCGTGCCGGTGCCGATCAGGGCGAACTGGCCGGTCCGGCTGGCGCGCTCCAGCGCCCCGTCCGCCTGTTGCACGGCGTCCTGGGCGTCGCGGATGTCGTCGATCGCCGCATAGGTGGCCCGGACGGAGGTGATCTCCGCCCCTCCGTTGGTGGACACCGCGAGATAGACGACGGCGGTCGCGCACACCATGGCCAGGGCGCTCCCGCGCAACCAGCGCAGCACCCGGACCGGATGCACACCGCGCAGCCTCCGCCACGCCCCGGGCGACCGACGCCGCGGTTCGGCCGCGGACGCCCCTGCGGACGGGAGGTTCATCCGACGGTCCCGGCACGGCCGCCGTCGAGGCGGTGACCGCACTGTTCGCAGTAGTGCGCGGCGCGCGAGACGAGCGGCGCACTACAGTTCGGGCAAGCGTCGGGCCCCTCCCCCGTAGCCGCGGGGACGGCCTGTTCGACCGCGTCCGCGGGTGGGGGGCCGGTGCGCGTCGAGTCGAGCCCGAGCCGCTGCATCGCCCCGCGCGACACGTCCGGCCGGACGACCACCCGGCCGTCGGAGGCGGTGTCCGCCACGGCCCGCAGCAGGCGCAGGCGCTGTTCGTCGCCGAGTTCCTCGGCGAGCCGCAGCGCGAGGCGCAGTTCCTGGTCGGCCCGGGCGCGGTCCTCCTGCTGGTGTGCGTCCGCGCAGGCCCGCATCGCCATGCCGAGTTCCCGTTCCGTCTCGACCCGGGTGAAGTCGCTGGACACGGGGATCTGGAAGGCCGGGTGGGAACGACGTCGCAGGACGAGGGGCTCCACCGCTGCGCAGGGCACCCGCCCCTGGCCGTCGGGCGGTTCGCTGTGGAGCGTGAGGTGAGCGGCGTGCAGCTGCTCGTCGACGGGCAGCGCCCCGAAGGGGAAACGCAGCGAGATCTGGTACTGGCGGACCCCCGGGGACCAGGCGCCGAGCGGGATGTGGATCTCCTCCCCGCGGTCGGCCGGTCGGGGCGTCAGGTCGGCTTGGACGGGGCGGGTCTGCCGGACGAACCCCAGGGCGAGCTTCTCGTGGATGCGTACCCCCAGGTAGACGCGGGGCACGACGATGCTCTGCGCCTGCTCCACCAGGTGCACGAAGTCCTGGGTGAGGTCGGCGATGTCGATGACGGCCGCGGCGGTTCCGTGCAACGCCTCGGTGATGCGGTGGAGTTCGCGGTAGTTCCAGTCCTCACCGAGTCCGCGGGCGTCGCAGGTGAACCGGTCGGCGCAGGCCGCGAGGACGGCGTCGAGCTCCGCGGGGCTCTCGTGTTCGTCCTTGCCGTCGGTGTAGAGCACGGCGTGGCGCACGGTGCCGGCCGGGGTCGAGGTCTCGAAGAGCTGGCGGGCGCGCTCCAGCCACGTGCCGATCGCCGTACCGCCGGCGCTGAGTTGGGCGGCGACGTGGGCCTTCGCCTCCTGTTTGCGGGCGGCGTCGACGCGCACGAGGCGCCCGTCGGGCGGGTAGACCACGGTGGCCTCGTGGTGGCCGGCCACGATCCCGAGCAGGGTGCCGTCGCGCAGGGCGTCGATCGCGGCACAGATCGCGCGTTTGGCCTCGTCGAGCTTGCCGAGCCCGGCCATCGACAGCGACCGGTCCATGATGAAGACCTCGGCACCGGGGGTGGGGCTCCCCGCGGCGCTTGCGTCGTCCGCACGGGCGCGCACCGTGACGAGCACGTCGGCCCGCGTGGCGTCGAACGCCAGGTCCGGTGAGAAGTCCTTCTCCAACGTGAAGGCCAGCGCCGCACGCGATGAGTCCCCCATCGGTCCTCACGACCCCCTCGTCGCTGCTGAACCGCCCTGTGTGCCGTGGGTGCCCGTTCAGGCTAGCGGGAGCGTAGCGCCTGCGCTCAGGAACGGGAACGGCTACGCCGATTCGGGTGCGCCGCCCCGCGGGTCCGCCGTACGGACCAGGGCCAACGCGGTTCGGGTCTCAGTCGGTTGGCGAGATCGACCAGGGCGACGAACTCCCGCTCGGTGACGGAATGTCGCGCAAGGGCCCGGACCGCCTCCGACAAGGCCAGCCGATCACCGGTGACCCGGAACTCCGCGGTCGCCAACTCAGCCGTCAGTGCGGCCCGTTCCGCGTCATCCCCGTCGAGTCGGTCGAGCAGTGCGCGCACCGAGGTCGTTTCGTCCGGGTCGGCGCCCGGTCCCAGCCGCGCCACGGAGAGCCGGAAGGCGGCGACGCGCGCCACCCGTTCGAAGCGGACCTCCTGCGACAGTTCGCCGACGATCCGCACCGCCTGTTCGGCCCCGCCGCCGTGCCACACGATGCGGGCCAGGCCGAAGCCGGCAGCTCCGAGCGCCGGGGTGGTGCCGAAGGCGGTGGCGTAGTGCGCCTCGGCGACCGGGTGGTCACCGGCCCATTCCGCGCACAGCCCGAGGGCGAGTTGCGGGATCAGCTCGCCGGGCAGCGCCCCGCGCACCCGGGTGAAGTGGGACTCGGCGGCCGGCACGTCCGCTTCCGGTCGGGTGAGCGCGAGCAGGGCCTCGTACCAGTCGCGGAGCCAGTGCCCGTCGGGCAGCGGTACGCCCCGCAGGACCTGCCCCGCCGTTTCGGTGTCCGCGGCGCGCAGCAAGCGCCGGCATTCGGCCAGGTGGCCGACCACGTCGGCGGTCAACGCACGGTCGTCGGCGTCGCCGAGCGGCATCGGCAGCGCCGTCGCGATCGCGCGCGGGCTGGGGGCGGAGAACACCGGCGGCAGGGCCAGGCGCACGCCGCCGGTCGTGCCGCCCGCCGGTTCCACCGTGGCGCCGATCCAGTGGCCGAGCGGCCGGGCCGCGCCGATGCCGCCGTGCAGCGACTCGTTGAGCGGGCCGAAGAGCGCCGAGGAGCGGGCCACCCGACGGCCGGTCGGCGGCATCGCCACGACCTGCCGGATGACACCGCTGAGCTGCTCACCGAACTGCCGAGCGGAGGTGAACCGCCAGGTGGGCCCGTTGACGTGGGTGGCGCGCTCCAGGAGCAGGGCGAGCGAGCGCACCCCCGGGGCGGACGGATCCTCCAGGTGTTCGCGGGACGCCTCCTTCAGCGTCATGCCGAGGCCGTAGAGGTCGAAACCGGGCGTGGGTCCGTCCGTGTACTCCGCGTCCCCCCGCAACGGCGCGTACCTTTCGGTGTACTCGGCCATCGGCGAGCGGTCCGTGACGGAGCGCACCGCGCCGAAGTCGATGAGTCGGACCCGGTCGAGCGGACCGGCGGGGCCCGCCTCGTGGAAGCGGATGATGTTCAACGGCTTGACGTCACAGTGCAGCAGCTCGCGGCCGTGCAGGTAGTCGAGTGCTTGGAGCAGGCGCAGGCCGTGGGCCAGCAGCGTCTGGAGCCGGTCGCCCCGCCGTTTCGACAGCGCGGTGCCGGGGACGTACTCCAGCACCAGATAGCTGCGCCCGTGCTCCTCCTCGTAGCCGAGGATGCGGACGATCGCGTCGTGCCGGAGCCCGACCAGTGCGTCGCGTTCCCGGTCGGACCGGGTGAGCGAGGTGCGCAACTGCTTCACCACCACCTCGGTCGCGAGGTTGCGGTCGTGCGCGAGGTACGCCGCGCCGTACGATCCCTGGCCGACCAGGCGCCGGACCTCGTAGCGGCCGGCGATGACGAGGCCGACGACCCGGTTGAAGTCGAAGGAGGTGCCGCAGTGGGAGCAGTACCCGGCGATCCGGCCCGCGCGGCCGTCCTGGCCGCGCCCGACGGGCCGCCCGCACCCGGGGTTGGCACAGAAACGGTGTGCCTCGGACAGCGGTCCGCTGCCCGTCTGCGGCGACGGCTCCTCGGTACGGGCCGTGTCCGGCATCGGGAGGTCGTCGACCAGGGTGAGGCCGTACCAGGGGTCCGGCCGCACCTGCTCCACGCCGGCGGCCGCCGGTTTCGGCGGCGCCGCCACGGGCTCCGCGTCCGGCGGCAGCGGCTCCCTGCCGCAGGCGGTGCAGAACCCCTGTGCGTCGATGGTGCCGAGCCCGCATGCGGGGCGCTTGCACACCGCCATCGCCTCAACCTCCCTGACTCCGGTGACCTTCGCCGATCCGCTGGTCGACCGCCCCGATGTAGCGGGGGACCCGCCGCCGGGCCGCCGCGAGGTCGACCGGCACCCGTTGCAGCGCGCGGGCCGCGGCCACGTACAGTTCGCCGAGGCGCAGGTCCTCGGCCCCGACCAACCGTGCGGCGCGCACCCGGTGCAGGTCCAGGGAGACGGTGAGGTCCTCGCGCTCCCGCTCCATCTCCCGCAGTGCGTCGACGTAGCGGGTGACGGCGGCGCGTGCGGTCTCCGCGTCCTGCTCGACGGCGGAGATCTCGGCGTTCGGGTGCGTGGCCCGGGCGACGGCGAGACGGACGGCCAACCGGGGCGCCCGGCCCGGCGGCAGGCGGGGCGGCGCCAGGAACGTCGTCCCCAGGGTTCGTTGGAGCGCCCGGGCCTGCTCCTCGGCTCCGGCCAGCCGCTCGACCGCCGCCCGGGCCTGCTCCTCGGTGGCCGGCCGCGCCGGGTCGCCCGCGGGCAGGGGCGTCGGATCGAGGTGCACGTCGTACGCGAGGTTTTCGGGCGGCGCCCCTTCGAAGCCGAGGACGAGCCGCAGACCGCGGGAGCGTGCGCGCAGGGCCAGCGGGGCGAGGAGTTCCGTGACGAGCCGGGCGGGGTCGGCGGCCCGGTCGACGCCGTCCACCATCAGACAGGGGGGCGGCCGTCGGTGCAGCAGGTCGCGCACCAGTTCGGCGACGCCTCCCCGGGTACCGAAGCCGAACCGCCCCGCGAGGTAGGCGCAGGCGTCCTCGGTGGAACGACCCCGGGCGTCGAAGGCGGCGTCGACGGTGCCGAAGCCGAGGACGGTGCCGCTGGGCGCCCTCGTGCGCGCATCGGGTTCGGCAGCGGTCCGGCCGGCGGGGCCCGAGGTGCGGGCCAGGCGCACCAGCCACGAGGAGCCCGCGCCGGTCGCACTGCCGGTGCCCACGAGGAAGGTGCCCGACCGGTCGCCTTCGCACAGACGGGTCAGCTCCCGGGTCAGGGCGAGTTGCAGCGGATCGTCGAGATCGGGGCCGGGCAGGTCTGGGGGGCCGAAGTCGGTGATGCCGTTGCCACCGGAGATCGCGCCGAGCCCCGGCAGGTACGACAGGATCGTCTCGGTCGGCAGCATCCAGGCCGCCTTGGCGTCCTCGTTGACGTAGCTGGCGATCACGATGCCTATCACCCGTCCGGCGAAATCCCCGTCGAGGGCCATCACTCCGGCGCCCGAGTAGCCCGGCTCGATCCACGGGTCGCCCTCGCTCACCCGCTTGAGCAGCCCCCGCTCCCCTTCGCGGCCACCGGACCCGGCCAGTTCGGCGTCCACCGGGACGCCGTACGAATCCACGTCCGGGAAGCCGTAGACGCGCACCCTGCCACCGGAGATGGGCACCTTCCACAGCTCGGTCCGGATGTCGCAGTCGGCCGGCTCGTCCAGTTCGAGTAGGGCCACGTCCCCGCGCCGCGTCCCGTTGTGGTAGACCCAGGTGCCGGGTGCCACCCGGGCGGTACGGGTCCACTCGGGGCGGCACACCGTGCTCCGCACGCGGACGTACGCCGCGGGCCCTCCGGGGTGGGCGCCCGCGTCCCGGACCACGTGTGCGGCCGTCAGGACGGCCCGCCCGTCGAGCAGCACGCCCGCGCCCCGGGGCACGCCCTGGTCGTCGTCGACCCTCACCCGCCATGGTCTGTCCCGATGGTGATGCCGCGTCATGTGCCCACGCTAGTGGAGTGGTTGGCATTGGAGAACGGCCTCAGCAGGACGCGGACGCGTACGGGGAACGCCGGTGCGTACGAGGGGTGCGGAAGGCCGGCGGGGCGCTCACCGGGTCGCCGCGCGGCCGACGGTCGGGGTGTCCCCCGGGACCGGAACGCCCGGTTCGACGCCCACCAGTTCCTCGGCGGACCGTGTTCCGGCGAGGACCCCCAGATAGGTCCGGGTCAGCTCCGCCGATCCGGTCGTGGTTCCCCGGCGGCGCGCCCCGCTGGTCCCGGTGGAGTTCGTCCGGCACCTGCGCGCGGAGATGGGTGCCGCCCTGCCCGCCGCCTGGTGCCGGCCGTCATCTCGCTGGTGGGGCACCTGCCGCAGTCTGCGCGGAGTCCGAAGGGCCCCGCAGATACTCAACACCATGGCTGCCAGGACACCCGCGGGAGAGCCCGGCAGCCTCACCGGCGCCTTCGGTCTCCTGGGGTTCTCGGGACGCTTCGGAAACCCCTACGAATCCGGGGACCTCGACGACCCGGAGGAGCATCCGGTCCCCGAGGGGCTGTACCGCTGGGCGCGGCCCGGGGCCGCCGGGACCGCCGAAGAGCTGACCATCGGCTTCAAGTCCGGCACCCCGGTCAGTGTGGACGGGGCTGAACTCCCGCTCGTGGAGCTGATCACCACGCTGAACCGACGGGTGGGCCGCCACGGCATCGGCCGCTTCAGCGGTCTGGAGCACCTCGCCGGCGGCGAGAAGGTGTTGGAGGTCCGGGAGATGCCCGCCGCGCTGCTCCTCCTGCGTACCGCACGGCACCTGGAGACGGCCGTCCTCGAAGCCGAGACGATCCGGGAGAAGATGCACCTGGAACAGATCTGGGTCCGGGAGGCGCTGGAGGGGCGCTGGTTCGGCGAACTGCGCCGGGCCAGCCAGAACTTCATGGAGAGCTGCGCCGAGGGGGTGACCGGCACCGTCACGTGGCAGCTGACCGGCCACGGCGCCGACACCCGCGCGATTCGGGCCGAGGCCCCGCGGTACGTCCGGAGCAGGGAGGAGTGGGAACGCCGGTCCGTGGCCGCGGAGTCGTCCCCGGCGCTCACCCGACACCCCCTGGGGAGGACGTACGCCTAGCGCGGGCCCTGGGGAGCCGCCGGCCTCGGACCCCGGGATAGGGTCCCGTGGGAGGTGTGGACATGAGTTTCCGGCTGGCGGCGTACGCCGTGTGCATCGAGGGCGGGCGGGTGCTGCTCGCCCGCCACGTACCGTCGCGGGGCGAGAGCAACTGGACCCTGCCGGGCGGCAGGGTCGAACACGCGGAGGACCCGTTCGACGCGGTGATCCGGGAGGTCGCCGAGGAAACCGGCTGCGACGCGGTGGTCGAACGGCTGCTGGGCGTGGACTCCCGGGTGATCCCCCCGGCCGAGCGCCCCTCCCCCGGGCTGCCCGAGCACCAGAACGTCGGCGTCTTCTACCAGGTCCGCATCACCGGCGGCCGGCTCCGGCCCGAGCCGAACGGCGAAACCGCCGAGTCGGTCTGGACCCCCCTCCCCCGGGTCGCCGACCTGCGCCGGTCCTCGCTGGTCGACATCGGCCTCGCCCTGGCCCACACGCTCCCGGCCACCGGGCACGTCGCCGCCGTCCCCACCGGCGGCCTGATCCAACACTGAAGGACCACCGGCACCACACGGCCAGGACCGCTCAGGTCTCACCGTGTGCGGGACTGCGGCCGGCGAGGACGATGTGCGGCCGGCCGCTGCGCGGGTGGTCGATGACGTCGGCCTCGACTCCGAACACGGTGCGCAGCATCTCGGGCGTGACGATCCGCGCCGGTTCACCGTGCCGCACGGTCCTGCCCCCGCGCATGACGACGAGCCGGTCGCAGTACTCGGCGGCGAGGTTCAGGTCGTGCATGGCCATGACCGTGGTGAGTCCCTGCTGGCGGACGATGCGCATCAGCTCCTCCTGGTGCGCGAGGTCCAGGTGGTTGGTCGGCTCGTCCAGGACGAGGACGGTCGCCGCCTGGGCGAGCGCACGTGCGAGGAGGACGCGTTGGCGCTCGCCGCCGGAGAGCGTGGTCACGGAGCGGTCCGCCAGTTGGTCGACGCCGGTGCGCCGCATCGCGGCACGGACCCGTTCGAGGTCGTCCCGGCCCAGTGCCTGGAGCGGCCGCAGATGGGGGGTCCGGCCCACCGCCACCAGTTCCTCGACGGTGACGTCGAAGGTCACCCGGGTCTCCTGCGGCACGCCGGCGATCAGTCGTGCGGCGGAGCGCGGCTTCATCGACCAGACGTCCTGGTCGTCGACGTGCACCGCGCCGCTCTGCGGCCGTAGGTGCCGGTAGACCGTCCGGATCAGGGTGGACTTCCCGGCGCCGTTCGGCCCGATCAGTCCGATCAGGGTGCCCGCGGGGGCCTCCAGGGCGGCACGCGTCACCACCCGGACGGAGCCGATGGAGACCGACACCCCGTCGACGACCAGCGCACCGTCGCCCATCCTCACGAGCCTTCCAGTCGGACCCCGCGGCGCCCCATCAGGAAGAGGAACAGCGGGGCGCCGATCACACTGGTGATGACGCCGACCGGGAGTTCCTGGGGGGCCATGACGGTACGGCACACGATGTCGACCGCGAGCAGGAACAGTCCGCCCAGCAGGGCCGACATCGGGAGGAGCCGGTGGTGGTCGTTGCCCACCAGCAGCCGGGCGATGTGGGGGACGATCAGCCCCACGAACCCGATGGACCCGCACAGGGACACCGTCAGCCCGGTGAGCAGCGCGGCGACGACGAAGAGCGTCACGCGCAGGCGCTGCGGGTCCACGCCGACGCTGGCGGAGGTCTCGTCGCCCAGGAGCATCGCATTGAGTTGGCGGGCCCCCGACATGAGGTAGACGAAGCCGATGACCAACGCCACTGCGGGGAAGGTGAGTTGGGTCCAGGTGGCGCCGGCGAGGCTGCCGAGGAGCCAGAAGAGCGCCGAGTTGGTCTTGCCGGGGTCCTGGGCCTGGAAGATGAGGTAGTTGGTGATCCCGGAGAGTCCCGCGCCCACCACCACCCCGGCGAGCAGCAACCTGGTGGGCGAGAACTCCCCGGTCAGCCGCACGAAGGCGTAGATGGCGAGCAGGGCGGCCAGGGCGCCGACGAAGCCCGCGACGCCCGTCGAGGCACCGCCGAAGAGGGCGACGCCCAGGACGATCGAGGCGACCGCGCCAAGCGCGGCCCCCGAGGAGGTGCCCAGCAGGTAGGGGTCCGCGAGCGGATTGCGCACCAGGGCCTGGGCGACGACTCCGACGACGGACAGCGCGGCGCCGATCAGCAGGGCGAGCAGGACGCGCGGCAGTCGCAGGTCCCACACGATGCCGTCCTGCACCAGCGTCCAGCCGTGCGGGTCGCCCGCTCCGGTGACCCGGTGGACGAGGATCTCCAGGACCTGTGGCGCAGGGATGGAGACGGAGCCGACCACGAGCGCGAGCAGGGACAGCAGGGGCACGCACAGGACGAGTACGGTCATCGCCCAGCCCGTCCGGCGACGGGCGGTCCGGCCGGCGGGGGCGGTGGGCGGCTCGGTCTTCGTGCGGGACATCAGTCGAGGCGGCCGGGGTGGAGTCCCCGTGCGAGGTCGACGACCGCGTCGGCGTTGCGGACGCTGCCGATGGCGTACTCCTCGTAGGTCACCGGGATGAAGTTGCGCTCCTTGACCGCGGTCACGTCGTCCAGCGGAGCGAATCCGGTGAGGAACCGTTCGGCCTTGCGCACGACCTCGTCGAACTGGGCCTTCGTGTCCTTGCCGTAGACGACGATGGCGATCGCCTCGGGGTTGCGGGCGGCGACCTGCTCCCAACTGACCTTCTCGTAGGTGTCGTTCACGTCGGAGAAGATGTTCTTGCCGCCCGCCTGGGTGATCACGGCGTTGGCGAGGTTCCGGTTGCCCTCGGCGTAGGGGGTCTGGGTGCCCTCCTCGTACTCGAAGCCGAAGACGCTGACCGGTTCCGCCGGGCCCACCGCGTCCCGGACCGTGGCGAGCTGCTCGCGCATGCCGGAGGCGAGGGCGTCGGCCCGGGGCTCCGCGTCGAAGATCCGGCCGTAGTTGTCCAGGTCCCGGTAGACCGAGGCGAAGTCGGTGACCGGGTCCTTGGACGCCTTCTCGCAGGCCGTGCTGAAGGCGTAGTACGCGTTGATGCCCCGCTGGGCGAGCTGTCCCTGGCTCAGCGCGCCGAGGCCCGCGTCGAAGTTCGAGGACCAGCCGCCCACGACCAGGTCGGGGTCCACGCTCAGCAACTGCTCCTTCTGCACGGGCGCGTAGGACTTCGGCTTGTACGCGCCCGACAGGGTGCGCAGCCCGTTCGCGTCGTCCTCCAGTTCGGGCGGGAACGCCCCCGGGGCCACGGCTTGGACGCCCGCGATCCTCTTCTTCTGGCCGAGGGAGAGCAGCATCTCCAGGACGCTGGAGGTCACGGTGGCGACCCGGGCCGGCGGTGCCCGGAAGGTCGACTCGTGCCCGGTGCAGTCCACCACCGTGCGCTTCCCGTAGGGCTTGGCGTCCGTGGTGGACGCCGCGGAGGGGTCCCGTCCCGCGGGTTCTCCGCACCCGGACAGGCACAGTGCCGTCAGCACCAGGGCCGTCGTGAGTGGTCTGGTCGTCCTGGGCATTGCGACCCGTCCGTTCTGGTGAAGAGTGGTACTCCGGCCGGTCGCTGACGCAGCGATCGGCGCCGGCCGGTGAGTCAGCGGGGTGCGGCGGCGACGCTCATGTCGATCGGATGCCCGTCGACCGGACCGGACGGGTGTCCCGCACCGATCAGGTAGAGGGCGGTCTCGGAGATGCCGTCGATGCCGAGGGCGGCTTCGACCTCGCTGTCGCGGAACGCGGCGGTCTGGAAGGGACCGAGGCCCGTCGCCGTGCTGACGAGGGCGAACGTCTGCGCGAGGTGCCCGGCGTCCAGGAGGATCATCCGCAGGGTGCGCGGGTGACGGTACTTGTAGGCGGCCCGGGACACCAGCGCGGTCAGGAACGTCACGAAGCCCGCCGTGACCGCCATCTGCTGGCCGAAGCCGAGGCGGTCCACGTCCTGGGCCGTGAAGTCGGGGTCGACCAGTTCCAGCGCGTGCTGTTCCACGTTGTAGTGGTAGAGGCCCGGTGCCACGCCCTCGACGTTGAGCACGCCCACGTACGCCTCTATCTCGTGGCGTGCTCCGCCGCCGGGGCTGGTGCGCATCATGAGCGTGCCGTACTCACGGGCGTCCACGAAGTACATCGGGCCGAAGGTGTAGTGCAGCACCGTCGCGAGTTCCCGCAGCGTGACGGGGTCACCGGTGAACTCCCGGTGGGTGCGCCGGGCCAGCAGTACGTCGTCGAAGTCCCGGCGCAGCGGTAGGAAGGCCCGGGGCAACCGCACCCGGGGGGCGTCGGGGTAGCTCTTGAAGACGGCGGGCGGCGGGCCGCTCTCCAGTGCGACGGCGGCGGCCGCGGTGCGGTGCTCGTCGTCGTCGCCGATGTAGACGGCGTCCTTGGTGCCGAAGTGGAAGAAGCGGGCCTCTTCGTTCCAGTTGGCCCACTCCTCGGCGAGGTGGTCCTCCCGCTGGGCCTGTTCCGGTGTGTGCAGGAGTCCGGCTTCCGCCAGCGCGCCGATGGCCTCCCGGACGGACTCCGGGTCGTAGTCGGGCAGGGCGTCCAGAACGGATTCCGGGTCCGTCCAGTCGTCGAAGCGGTGCAGCAGGAGCAACGCCGTCTCGTCGATGACGACCGCGTTGTCCTCCTCCACGTCGGAGGACTTGGTGGTCAGGTAGTCTTCAAGGACGAATTCGCCTTCGTGCCAATATCCGATGAGGCTGCGAGTTCGGCGAAGCTTCATACCGTTTCTCCTTGGAGCGGCTGTGTGGGGCACCGGTGACGGGGTGCGGGTCGATGGGCAGCATCGCCCCGCACCCCGCCGCTCAGCCGATTAGGCCGGGTGGTTCGACAGCAGGTTGCCGCGGGTCTTCTTGGAGCGGACCTGGATCTTGATCTTCGCCATGGTCGGTCACCTCCTCTCCTGCTCGGACGGTCGTGTCACCCTCGCGCGTCTCACGACGGCAAGGGAGTTCGGGGGCGCAGCAGGTCGATGCGCCACAGGGCGGCGACCGCTGCGATGAGGAGGAGCGTCGCCGCGACGGCGATGCCCGCCCTCCAGTGGACGTGTTGGACGAGCCAGCCGCCCGCGCCGGTGCCGGCGGCGTTCCCGGCGAAGGTCGCGGTGGTCGCCCAGGCGAACGCCTCGGTGACGGTGGCCGCGGGCGCGCAGCGGCCGATCAGGGCGAACTCGCCGATGGTCGCGGGGGTCAGGGCGATCCCGGTGAGGATCGCCAGCCCGAACATGAGCGCGGTGCCGGTTCCGGCCAGCAGCGGCAGCACGCAGGCCCCGTAGAGGGCCAGCAGCACCACGTACCGGCGTTCCACCGGTGCCGACCAGCTGCGGCTGCCGTACCAGAGTCCGCCCAGGGCGCTGCCGATGCCGATGGCCGTGTACAGCACCCCGCCCCACGAGGCGTCGCCGAAGGCGTCGGCGAAGCCGATGAGGGAGACGCGTACGACGCCCAGTGCCGCTCCGGTGGCGGCGATCGTGGCCAGCAGGAGCAGGAACCCCGGCGAACGCAGGGGGCCCAGGCCGCGTTTGGTGCCCGCGGGACGGGCGGTGCGGCAGGCGGGCAGGGCGGCGAAGACGACCGTGCCGACGGCGATGAGGACGGCGGTGACGCCCACCGCGACGGCCGGGCCGGCCACCGCGGACAGCGCGGTCACCAGCAGCGGGCCGAGGATGAGGAAGGCGTCCAGTTGGAGGGAGTCCAGGGCGAGCGCGGTCTCCCGCCGCCGTTCGTCGAGCAGCTTGGGCCACAGCGCGCGTTGACAGGAGGCGACCGGGGGGATCGACGCTCCCACGAGGAAGGCGGCTGCGCCGAGCATCCACACCGACGGGGTCAGGGCGGCCACCGTGAGGCAGACCCCGAAGGCGCAGGCGTTGACCGCCGTGGCGACCAGCAGGGGGCGCACCGGGCCGTGGCGGTCGGCCGCCCTCCCGAAGGCGGGGCCGACGACGGCGTACCCGGCTCCTGCGGCGGCCCCGACCGCGCCGGCCGCGCCGAGCGATCCCGTCGTTTCGTGCGCCAGGAAGAGCAGTCCGAGCCCGTACATGCCCACCGGCAGTCGTGCCAGGGCGCCGGCCCCGAGCACGGCGGGGACTTGGGGGGTGCGCAGGAGCATCGTGTAGGACTCAGTCATGGACACGCTCCTCCCGGGGGATCGGACGTAACCGTGGTTCTGCCGGTGGCTGCGGTGCGGACGTACGGCGGGCGCTCATCGTTCACCGCCCTGGTGGGCACGGGCGGTCGCCGTGGGCCGAGGTGAGAGGTGACCGCGCAGGATGCGGACGGCGTCCGACGCGTTCGGTGGCACGGACCACTGGCGGCACCTGCCGTGCGGGCCGGCGAGGACGACGGCCACCCCGTCTTCGGGGCAGGTGCGCACGCAGCCCGACACGGTGACCGTCAGGGTGTCCTTCGCCACCGACCCGTACAGGCGTCGGCGGGTTTCGCGCACCCACTGCTGCCCGGCTTCGGGACGGCACTGCTGGCAGATGAACACCATCGTGTCGTCCCGCTGCCAACCCTCGGCCCTCTCATCAAGTGCCATGTCTAAGGAGTCGCGACGCCCCCGTGCTTAGTTCCCGGCGGTCCGCGACGAGTTCGGAGGAAAGTTATCGCGGACCCGCCGACCGGAACGACCCTCGTCACCTGCGCGGCGGATCGGTACCGCGGGGGCGGTGACGGTGTCAGGGGGTGCAGTCGGTGGTCGTGCCGTCGGCGGGCCGGGGGACGGTACGGCTGGGCGGCGGGGTGACGCCGCGGGTGGTCCATGCGACCAGCGCGTCGAAGGCCGCGGTGAAGCAGGGCTGCATCGGCCGGACGGTCCCGGGCGCGAGGTCGTGGTAACCGTCGGCGTGGGTGCCGTCCTGGATCCGGTAGTACCGGTGCAGGGCGCCGCGACCGGATTCGCTGACCATCCGGCCGTACAGGTCGCCGGTCCGGGTGATCGGCACCAGGGCGTCGAGGGTGCCCTGGACGGTGATCAGCGGCCGGGTGATGCGGCCGGACAGCGAGATCCGCTCCACCGTGTCGTGGACGCCGTCGGGCCGGGCGCCGTAGTCGTAGTCGGTGTCGCAGCCCGCGCCGGTCCCCTCCGGGCAGAACGGCGTGCCCCCCTGGACGGGGCCGTCGTACTCGGGGTCGACCTCCTCCCGGACGGCGCGTTGCAGCGTGTCCCACTGGGTCAGGTAGTGGGCCTTCCAGAGGGCTTCGGAGCCCTCGGGGTACCCGGCGGCGTACATGGCCTCGGCCGCGCCGGGCTCGTTGCGCTCCCAGCGGGGGTAGGCCCGCAGGGCGGGGGGCAGATGGGTCAGCAGGTTGGGCGCGTCCCGGGTGAAGACCAGACCGTTCCAGTCGATGCCGCCGGTGTAGAGGCGCGGGAAGTGCTCGATCTGCCAGCGGACCAGGTACCCGCCGGCGGAGAGACCGGCGGCGTACGTGCGTCCGGGCGGGCGGCCGTAGTGCTCGGCGGCCACCTTCCGGGCGGCGCGCGTCAGTTGGGTGAGCCGGTGGTGCCACTCCATGATCGCGTCGCCCGGCTCGGTGCCGTCCCGGTGCAGTTCGGGACCGGTGTTGCCCTTGTCGGTGGCGGCGTACGCGAAGCCCCGCGCCAGCACCTGGTCGCTGATGATCCGGTCGTTCGCGTACTGGCGGCGGGTTCCGGGCGGGCCCGCGACGACCAGGCCGCCGTTCCAGCGTTGCGGGAGCCGGATCACGAACTGGCCGTCGTGGTTCCAGCCGTGGTTGGTGTTGGTGGTGGAGGTGTCGGGGAAGTAGCCGTCGAGCTGGACGCCGGGCACGTGCGCGGGGTTGACGGTGCGGGACGCCTGGAGCCCTTGGTAGTCGGCCGGGTTGGTGAGGCCGAGCGGGAGGAGGCCGGCGGTGGTCAGGTCGTCGGGGCAGTGGCCGAGCACGCGCTCGGCGCCGGGGACGCGCAGTCGGTGCGCCGGGCAGCCGGCGCCCGTGGCGTTCGCTCCGGCCGCGGGCAGGAGGCCGGCCACGAGCAGCGCGGGGGCGAGGGCGAGGAGACGGCGCCGGTGCTTCCTACGGGACATGGGTGCGGGGCTCCTTCGGTCGGTCGGGCCGTGCGCCGATGCGCGGGGACCCGGTTCCCGGCAGAACGTAGGCCGCGGGGCGGGTCGCCGAGGAGTGTCGTGCGGCCACCCCTCCCCCGGCTTCCGGCACCCCCGCGGTGGCCACCCCCTGCCGATCGGCACATGACCCGTGGCCACAGGGGGAACGGAACCGCGCGCCCGACGGCAGCGGTCCCGTAACGTCCGCAGCAGCAGCGACCGGAGGGGGAACGCATGGCCGCGCCACCGACCGCCGTGCCGTGGATCGCGCCCGTGCTGTACGGGGTGGTCCTCGCCGGCGGGACCTACCACACCGCCGTTTCCCCCGGGCCCGTGGACGCGGGACGCACCGCGGGCTTCGTGGCGGGACTGGTCCTGCTGCTCGCCCTCGAAGCCGTGGAACGGCGGCGCTGGCCGAGCGGCGCCCCCGCCCGGACCGCGGGGACCCTCCTGGCCTTCCGTCTCGTGCTGTTCGCGGTGGTCGCCGTGCTGGACGGCTCGGGCGTCTCCCGGGCCCTGTTCGTCCTGGTGCCCTTCACCGCCCGCCTCGCCCTCGGCCGGCGGGCCGGGCTGGTCTCCGGTGCGGGGTGCGTCGCCCTGCTGATCGTCGGCTACGCGGTGGGGGTGCCCCGGTGGTGGATGCGGGCCGAGTACGTCTCCGATCTGTTGATGCTCGGCCTGGGGCTGGCGCTGGCCCTGTCGATGGCCTCCGTAGCGGTACGGGAGCAGCAGGGGCGGGAACGGCTGGAAGGCGTCCTGGCCGAACTGGCGGGCTCGCACGAGCGGCTGTCCCGGTACGCGCTGCGGGTGGCGGAGTTGTCCACGGCCGACGAGCGCAACCGGGTCGCCCGGGAGATCCACGACAGTCTCGGTCACCATCTCACCGCGATCGCCGTGCAGTTGGAGAAGGCGGAGGTCTTCCGGACACGGGACCCGCAGGCATCGGCCAAGGCGGTGGCGGACGCCCGTTGGTCGGCGGGACGGGCGCTCACGGAGGTCCGTCAGTCCGTCGGAGCACTGCGGGAGGCCCGGCCCTTCTCCTTGAACCGTGCGCTCGCCGACCTGGTCCGCCACCTCGGTGACGACCGCCTCACCGTGACCCTGCGCACCACCGGTGACGAGGCCGGGTTCGACGCCGGATCGCTGACCGCCCTGTACCGGTCCGCCCAGGAGGCGTTCACCAACGCCTGGCGGCACGGGCGGGCGACCCGTATCGACGTCACGGCCGCCTACGGTGAGTCCACGGCCCGGCTGACCGTCACCGACAACGGCCGGGGCTTCCCCACCGCCGAGGACGCGCAGCCGGACCGTACGGGTTCCGGCATCCGCGGCATGCGCGAACGGGTCGAACTCCTGGGCGGGCGCGTGGACATCGACGGTCGTCCGGACCGGGGCGCGGTGGTCACCGTCACGGTCCCGCGTCGCCCTTCCGCTCCGGGGAGCACCGGGTGAGCGGCTCCGGGCTCCCCGGGGAGCCGCCCGTCGGGGACGGGGACGCGGTCGATGTGGTGCGGGTCCTGGTCGTCGACGACCAGGAACTCGTCCGGGAGGGGATCGCCTCCTTGCTGGGCGTCCAGCCGGGCGTCACCGTCGTGGCCACCGCCGGCGACGGGCCCCGGGCCGTCGAGGCCGCCGTCACGCACCGGCCGGACGTCGCTCTGGTCGATGTGCGGATGCCGGGCATGGACGGCATCGAGACCACCGTCGCGCTCACCGCGCGGGTGCCCTCCTGCCGGGTCGTCATGCTGACCACCTTCGACGACCGGGACTACGTCGCCCGCGCGCTCGGGGCGGGAGCCGTCGGGTACCTGCTCAAGAACCTGCCCTCCGCCGAACTCGCCCGCTCCGTCCGTCTCGCCCGTGCCGGGGTGGCCCCGTTGGACGCCTCGGTGCTGGCCGGGCTCACCGTGGCCCCGGTGACGCGCGCTCCTGTGGTGCCCGCCGGGACCCTGACCGAACGCGAGGTGCACGTGCTGCGCCTCATCGCCAGCGGCTCGACCAACCGGGAGATCGCCTCCCGGCTCTTCCTCAGCGAGGGAACCGTCAAGAACCACGTCTCCCGCATCCTCAGCCGCCTCCAACTGCGCGACCGCACCCAAGCCGCCCTGTACGCCCGCGACCACGGCCTGCTCTGAACGCGGGCACCCCCGGGGGGCGTCAGAGGTTCCGGCACCCTCCGGGCAGTGGTCGCCCGCGGCTCGGCGGGGGCCGGGCTCCTGGACGAACGCGACGCAGTCGCACGGACTGCGGCCGTGGCCGTGGCCGTCCATGACCGATGGTTATGAGAACACCTCTTGGACAGAGGGCGCGGGTGCTTCCAGGATGGATCACGAAGGACCGAGCAGGGCACCGGCGTTCCCGCCACCTGCGTTCCGTTCCCCGGACGCCGCCACGCTGACCTGCCGCTCCGGCCCGTGCACCCCGCCCGGCGCGCCCGCACCGCACTCGGCCCCCTCATGAGGAGCAGCATGCACGCTTTGACCTATGCCCCGGAGGCACCCGCAGGTCTCCGTCTCCGCACCGTTCCCGAGCCGGTGCCGCAGGCCGCGCAAGCCCTGATCGAGGTGCACGCGGTCTCGCTCAACTTCGGGGAACTCGCCTTCAAGTCCGCTCGCGCACGACCGGGCAGCGTCCTGGGGACGGACGCGGCGGGCGTCGTCATCAAGGCCGCCGATGACGGCTCCGGTCCGCCCACCGGCGCACGTGTCGTGACCTTCGGGTGGGCGGCGGGGGCCTGGGCCGAGCGACGCGCCGCCAACGTCGCGGACCTCGCCGTCGTGCCCGACTCCGTCGACCTCGCCGCCGCGAGCGCGCTTCCGGCCGCGGGCGTCACCGCGTTGCGGGCGCTGCGGCGACTCGGTCCGGTGCTGGGCCGGCGGGTCCTCATCACGGGCGCCTCGGGCGGTGTCGGGCGCTTCGCGGTGCAACTCGCCGCCCACGCCGGCGCACACGTCATCGCCTCGGTGGGCAGCCCGGCCCGGGGTGAGGGACTGAGCGAGCTCGGCGCCGACGAGATCGTCATCGGCCCGCAGAACGTCACCGCACCCGTCTTCGGAGTGCTGGACAACGTGGGCGGTACCCAACTGGCCGAAGCGTTCGCCCTCCTGGAGGACGGGGGCTGCGTCCAGAGCATCGGAATGGCCTCGCGCGAGCCGACCACCATCGACTTCGAGCAGGAGCGACTGAGCGGTCTGCGCAAGCGGATCGAATCCTTCATGGTCGGCGATCCCGGCTTCGACCCGGGTTTCGGCCCGGACCTCGCCCACCTCGTGGGCCGCCTCGAAGACGGGGCGCTCGATCCGCAGATCGGTTGGCGCGGCTCCTGGGAACACGCGGGGGAGGCGGCCGAAGCACTCCTCGCCCGTCGTGTCCTGGGCAAGGCCGTCCTCGACGTGGGGGCGCGCAACGGCAGCCGGCCGTGAACGCACCGGCTCGGCGCCCGTCCGGTGCAGCGGATCGCCCCCGGCCGTCCGGGGCGGCACCACGGACGGGCCCCGCACGCGGTTGCGCGTGCCGCGGCTCGTCCGTGGGCCGGGGTGTCAGAGGAGCAGGTCGTTCTCCGGGAAGCCCCAGCCGGCCCGGGGGTCACCGGTCGTCGGCGGGTTGGCGAACGGGGTCGTGCGGTCGCCGGTTCCGGGGTACAGGAAGAGATCTCCGTTGGGCTTGCGAGCCAGGAGGTCGGGCTTGCCGTCGCCGTTCATGTCGCCTGGGGAAACGACGGCGTTGTAGATCTGCCAGCCCCAGCCGATCCTGACCCGGGGCTGGAAGGTGCCGTCCCCGTTGCCCTCCAGGAGGAAGAGTTCATCGCCCGAGGTCGTGCCCGACGGCTTGCGGACCACCAGGTCGGGGCTGGCGCCGCCCGCGACGTTGCCCGGGGCCAGGATCGTGGTGTAGTCCCCCCAGGGGCCGTCGGAGTCCGCCACGACGGTCACCGGCGTACCGATGCCGCCGTCGGGTTCGATGGGCATCCGTTGCAGCACGTTTCCGGTCCTGACCAGCAGTTCGGCGCGGCCGTCCCCGTCCAGGTCCGGACTCACGTCCAGCAGGCTCGCACTGCCGAGGCCCTGCTTGACGACCTGCGGCGCGATGAAGAACAGCTCGGTCGCGTGCCCGGGGTGGAGGAGGAGGTTGCCGCTGGCGTCGATCCCGTACAGGTCCTCGTCGCCGTCCCGGTCCGCGTCGCCGGCCCGCGCGATGTGTCGCAGCGCGCCCCAGTTGGCGTTCCAGTGAGCGCCTACCTTGCAGTACAGGGACTGGATCTTGTTGTCGGTCCGGCCGAAGTGCCGGTACAGATCGCCGTCGAGACCGCGGCGCAGCAGGTCGGCCCGGCCGTCGTCGGGGTTGTTGCAGTGGTTCCAGGTGGCGGCGCCGCGCAGGGCGTAGTGGTCGGAGACCCCGGCGTGCCGGGGCATGGCGTCGGCCGCCACGTTCTTGAAGTGCGCCTCGCTCAGGAAGATGTAGTCGTACTTGGCCTCCACGCGCCCGATGACGGGGTCCGCGCGCAGGGTGGGTTCACCGGAGCGGCAGCGACCGGGGGGCGGCGCGAGGGCCAGGCATTCCGGGGTGTTGCGCGAGGCGTCGGTCTCGTCCACCTCGATGAACTTCCCGGCCCCGCCGGAGTGGCTGTAGAGGTGGCTGAGGGGAGCCGCCAGGGGGGCGAGGCGCGGCTCGACGATCATCGACCCCGGCGGCTTCGTGGGGTTCGGGTCCGGGATCATGTGCTGGGCGTTGAAGTCCCCGCCGAGCACCACCGGGATGTCCTGGTCGATCCAGGGCTGGACCCCCTCGGCGAGCCTCCTGGCCTGCTCGATCCGCTCGGTCCGGTCGTTGTGGGTCAGGTGGACGGAACAGGCCCGGGCCTTCCGGCCCTGGAGCGAGGTCTCGATGCAGGGCGCCTTCCACCGGCTGTCCTTGCCGGGCGAGTACAGGTGGAGGGCGGGCAGGGCGGTGGCCGACCCCTTGGCGAAGATCGCGATGCCGTAGTCGTTCTCGGCGACGGCGGGGCCCCCGGGCGGGTCGTACTTGCACAGGTCCCCGCTGCCGTCCTGAGCGGGGGTGATCATGGGCTCGAAGACGCCCTGGTAGCCGTGGCTCGTGAGCCGTGTCGTCAGCTCGTTGAACTGGGACCTACAGACCTCCTGGAGGAAGACGATGTCGGAGTCCCATTCGGTGGTCTGCCGGACGACCTCCGCGGACCGCTGCTTCACCTCGTCCGTGAGGGAGCAGTCGGCCGTGGTGTCGTGGTTGCCGCAGATGTTGTAGCTGAGGAAGCGCAGCACCGGGGCCGATGTCGGCGACACGGTGTCGGCGGACGAGGTGGGTGCCAGTACGCCGCCCACCATCACCGCGGTCAGCAGGGCAACGAATAACGCGCGTAGTCGCATGTTTCTCCTTCGTCTCAGACATCACCAACTATTGCGTATCTCATACGCAATGCATAGGGGGCGACGGGTGGCACCTACAGCTGGTCGTCCGACCGGGAGGACGGCGCGACTTCGGCGGGCTCCACCGTCAGTGGCGGCTGCTTGACTCGACGACATGAGCGATCACCAGCTTCTGGCCGACGTGTTCACGGCCCTGTGGCCTGACGTGCGCGACCTCACCTGTCGGGAGCCCGGGCACTCACCGGGCCATACCTGTCTCTCCGTCTCCGGGGACGTTGACTCGGGCGAGCTCGTCGCGGAGCTCTCCGCGCGGTACGGCGCGCCCTTGGCCGGCACCGACCGGCTGCCGCCCCTCCCCGGCTCGGGGCGGGTCGACTGGACGTTCGCCTGGCCGTTCAGCAACCGATGGGTCGCCTTCGGCCGGACCGGCCACGGCACGGGCGGTGCACCCGTTCTGGTGATCGCCCCGCGCAGCACACCGGACGCGGAGCAACTGCCCGCAGGGCTCTCCTGGTTGGAACGGCTCGTCGCCGTGACCGGCTGGGAACCGAGGACGGCGGGGACGGTTGACTGGCCCGCAGTCGAATCGTCACTGGGAACGTCGCTGCCGAGCGACTACAAGAAGCTCGTGGAGACGTTCGGCGAGGGCCTGTTCTCCGACTTCCACCAGGTGTTCATGCCGGACGACCTGATCAGGAGGACCCAGTGGGGAGCGGGGTACGGCCAGGCGTCCTGGGAACCGTATCCGCCCTTCCCCGCCCCGGGCGGACTGGTGCCGTGGATGGGCAACGAGCACGAGCAGTCGTTCTTCTGGATCACCGAGGGCCCCGACCCCGACCGGTGGCCCGTCTACGCCACCGAGGCCGGACCCGTGGCGGGACAGCGGTTCGCCTGTACGGCCACGGAGTTCCTGTTCCGCAGCCTCACCGACCCGCAGCACCCCATCGGCCTGCCGGTGGCCCTCCGCGCCCACTGGTTCCTCGACACGGACGGACCTGCGGACGCCGGGAGGTGCGGATGACGACCCCTCAGGCCGAGGGGCGCGGGCCGTGGGGCGTGGGGCACGCGGTCCTAGAGGTCGGCCACGAGGAGGCGGTAGCCGACGTCGAGTTCTTCGCGGTCGAGCAGATCGGCATGGCGTCGGTGCCACCGGCCGGAGGACAGGTCCTCGGCGAGCCGGGTCAACCCCGGCTGGAGGACGTCCTCCCGGGTCTGGGCGAGCATCGACATGCCCGCCCGGACCTGCGGGTCGAGGTAGGCCTCGGGTCGGCGCCAGAAGGCGGCCAGGAATCCGTCGGTGCAGTCGTGCGGAACGGGCACGGTCTCGACACGGGCGCCCCCCAGCAGCGTCACCAGACGGTCGACCGCGACCGCTCGCACCTCGTCCACCGCGGCCGCCTCGGGCAGGTACTCCTGCGACAGCCAGAAGCTGCGGCTGACGTCGTGGTCGAAGGTGAAGACGACGATCCGTTGCCGGGCGATCCGGCGGAGTTCCGCGATACCGGCTTCCAGGTCGCTCCAGTGGTGCACGGTCAGCACGGCCATCGCCGCATCGGCCGAGTCGTCAGGAACGGGGATCGACTCCGCGGAGGCTTCCAGGGCCCGCGCGGACCCGGCCGGACGCTGGGCGATCATCACCGAGCTGGGTTCCACGGCCAGCACCGTGCGGGACGGTTCGTAGGAGCCGGCGCCGGCTCCCACATTGATCACCGTGGCGGCATCGCCGAGGGCTCGATGGATTCTGGCGGCGATGCGCGGGTCCGGTCGTCGAGTGTCTGCGTAGGTCACACCGATGCTGTCGTAGGTCGCCACCCTGCGCAGTATGGGCCTCGTGCGCCGTGCGGGGAAGAACGCAGGGCGGCGGCGCCCGTGGTCTCGGTGGGCCTAACGGAGGATGAGTCCTTCGTCGGTGTGCTGCCAGCCGTTGCGTTGGTACGCGCGGGGTGACATCCCGTGGGCGCGGGTGAAGACCCGGGTGAAGGCGGAGGAGTCCGCGTAGCCGAGTGCCCGGGCGGCCCGGCCGACCGTCATGCCCTCTTCGAGGTACTGGCGGGCCAGGGTCATGCGGAGTTGGGCCCGCCACTGCACGTAGGTCTGACCGGTGGCGGCGACGAAGTCGTGACCGAGGGTCTTGGCGTCCACCCCGAGTTCGGTGCCCCACCGGGCGAGCGTGCGTCGACCCGCGGGTTCGCGTCGGACCTCCTCGATGATCCGGGCGACGGCCGGGGTGACCGGTCCGCCGACCCCGGTGGGCGGGGGCGGCGCGGCGAAGGGTTCGAGGAAGCGGCGCGTGATGTCGTTCGGGTCGTGTCCCTCGGGGCGGACGAAGCTGTAGTTGGCGACGACGGTGTGCAGGAGTCGGTGCTCGGCCTGCGGGGGGAAGCTCCTGATGAGGAAGTCCGAAGGGAGGGCCGCCGAACCCCCCGGACGGGAGCCGAGCGGGAGCAGGAGCGCACCGCGCGGGAGCGTGACGCTGTTGGGCACTCCGGCCGGGAGCCAGGCGGCCTCGCCCTGCCGCAGCCGGTGCTTGCGGCCCCCGACGACGAGCCGTGCGGTTCCGCGGTGGGCCCAGACGAGCACATGGAAGTCGCTGATCCGGTTCCAGGTCCGTGACGCCGGGATCGAGGGGGGCTTCCCGATCGCCGTGCCGTCCGCTGCCGGGTGCGTGCGGGCGTCCATCTGCACGTCGAGGGGGTGGGGGAGGCGCCGGATTCCGGTCGGTCCTCTGCGGTGCTGTTCCGTGTAGGCGCGGGGCGTGACACCGCAGTGCGCGCGGAAGGCCTTGGTGAATCCCGCGGGGGTGGCGAACCCGACCTGTCTGCCGGTCCAGCCGATGTCGTGGCCGAGGTCGAGGTAGCCCGCCGCGGCGGCGACCCGGGCGGCGGTGCGCCACCGGGCGAACGAGCGTCCCGTCTCGTTGAGGAACTGCTGCTGGAGCGTTCGGACGCCGATGCTGACCGCATCCGCCAGTGCGTCGATGCCGGCGCCGTGGCTCGGGTTCCGGAGCAGCGTCCGCGCGACGGCGAGGGCTTCGGGCGAGGCGGGCAGGGGTGGGGCGGGCAACGGGCTGCGGCCGTCGTGCGCCGGGTCGGCCGGGCGGGCGTTGGCCACGAGGTCGAGCACCCCGCTGTCGTCCGCGGTACCGCGCAGATAGCCGAGGCTGCGGGCGAACTGGTAGGTGAGCCAGTCGGACCAGTCGTCCGGGAAGTCGACGCGGAGCGGACGAGCGATCATGTGCGGCCGGGACCGGGCGGCGGGGAAGATCGGAACCGCGACGGAGCCGGCGTCGACCTCCACCTCGTAGGGGACGCCGGCGGGCAACCAGACGCCCTCGCCGGTCGTGAGGCGATGCCGTTCCGTCGCCGTCCGCACGCGGGCGGTCCCCGTGTGCATCCACAGCAGGGACGGCTCGCGCGCGTTCCCCGGTGAGCTCGCCCGGGCGGCCGGCACCTGCGGAGTCAGGGCGACCGGGAGCCGAGCGCGCGTGGCCGTGTCACCCATGGTCCCCACCGTCCGTCGTTCCGCCGTTCCGTCAGTCCATAGATCGTGCACCTCAGGATAACTGCTGGCCGAAAAGCAAGGTTAGCCTTACCTGTGTGGCTCCGGTGGCGATCTGACGCCCTGATCCCAAGGCCATGTCCCCCTCTCCTCAAGGAGTCCTTCCGTGTCCGTCCCCGTGCGCCCGCTGGTCGTGTTCCCCGTGGCCCTGCGGGAACTGGTCGTCGCCCGGACGGTCGACGTCACGGCAGGAACGCGACGCGTGACCTTGACCGGTGACCAGCTGGGGGCGTTCACCTCCGCGGACGGGACCGGGTGGCCGGCGTTCGCGTCGCCGGGTTTCGACGACGACATCCGGCTGCTGTTCCCGTATCCGGGTGAGCGCGAGCCCGTGCTGCCGCTCATCGAGGACGGACGGGTGACGTTCGCCGAAGGACGCCGGCCGATCGCCCGGGCCTACACGGTGCGCCGCTACGACCCGCGCGGGCGTGAACTGGACGTCGACGTCGTGCTCCACGGTGACGGGGTCGCCTCGAACTGGGCTCGTGCGGTGGTACCGGGAGACCGGATGCACATCGCCGGTCCCGGCACGACCCGAGGGGTCCCCGTCGGCGCGGACCGGCTGCTGGTCGCCGGCGACGACACGGCGGTTCCCGCGATCGCACGGCTACTGGAGGAACTTCCCGACGACGCCCGCGGGCACGTGTTCATCGACGTCGAACACGTCACCCATGTACAGGAGTTGCACGGTCCCGCAGGAGTCGACGTCACCTGGCTCCCCCGGGGCCCGTCCGCTGCGGCGCGCCCCGGCGCGCTGCTGACAGCCGTTCGCGCGATGGCCTGGGCGGACGGCGCGTGGTTCGCGTGGCTGGCCGGCGAACAGTCGGCGGTCCAGCAGATCCGCCGGCACCTCGTCCACGACCGTCAGCTGCCCCGGTCCGCGATCGACTTCACGGGCTACTGGAAACGTGCGGCCGCCGCGGACGGAGTCCGCTCCCCCCGGCCCCGGCTCCCCCGGCCCTGATCCCCCGGCCCCGGCAAGGGCCGTCCGGTTGCGCGCTCCGGCGCCGTCCCACCGGCCGTCGGGGTCACCCCACCCTGCTCGTCCCCACCCCGAGAAACACAAGAACGGCACTCATGAACCTCACACGACGCCGCAGCATCGCCGGCCTGATCGGCACGGCGCTGGCCGCTGCCCTCACCCTGACCGGATGCTCGTCCACGGAGTCCACCCCCGCGTCCCGGAAGGCGGCGACCGGCGACCCGTCGAGCCGACTGCCGGCCGCCGAGGGGAAGACCTCGTATCCCCTGACCCTGGAATCGCCCTTCGGCAAGACCGTGTTGGAGAAGCGTCCCGAACGGATCGCGGCGGTCGTGCCGAACGCGATCGACACGGAACTGCTCCTCTCGCTCGGGGTGACGCCCGTGCTCAGCTCCAGCTTCGTCAAGGAGGGCGGGTACCTCGGCGGGCACGGTGCGGACGACGTCAAGACGTACGAGTTCGTGATGGGCGAGGAGGTGCCGGTCGAGGCGATCGCCGCGAGCAAGCCGGACCTCATCGTCGCCGTCGGGTGGACGGACGGCCTCGGCGGGGTGAAGCTCGCCGACCACTACGACCGGCTGAAGAGCATCGCCCCGGTCGTGACCAGCCCGGACACCTCGTCCCAACTGCTCATCCCCTGGCAGGACTCGATCCGTGTGCTCGGGGAGACGCTCGACCTCGTCGGCGCCGCGCAGCGCGTCGTCGACGACCACGAGAAGCACTTCGCGACGCTGCGCAAGAAGCACCCGGAGTTCGAAGGGCTCACCGCGACCTGGGCGATCTTCTACGGCGAGGCCAACGGGCTCCAGTACCTGTCGCGGCCCGATTCCGCTCCGGAGGCGTTCCTCGGGGAACTCGGCTTCGCCAAGAACCCGAGCGCACGGGAGTTCGCCCGGGACGCCACGGTCAGCGACGAACTGCTGGCGAAGATCGACGCCGACGTGCTGCTGCTCGGTCAGAGCGCGGCCGTGGGGGACAAGGAGATGCGGGAGCTGACCGGCCGCGACCTGTTCCGGAACCTCGGCGCCGTGTCCTCGGGGAACTTCGTGCAGCTCCCGCCGAAGACCGACGACGGCGGGGACCTGCTGTGGGCGATCAGCAGCGGCGGGCCGATCGGGAACAAGTGGGCGACCGGGCACCTCGTCCCGCGCCTCGCCGACGCCCTCTGACCGCCCACCGGTGCGGGGCGCGAGCGTTGGCGCGCCCCGCACGCTCCTGATGGAGGAGGACCATGACCACGGACGCGTCGCCCGTCCTGCTGGAGAAGAAACGCCCGGACCGACTCCCGCAGGCCCGGCGGATGTGCGGGCTGCTGGCGCTGACGGTCGTCCTCGCCTGCGTGCTGGCGCTGAGCGTGAGCTTCGGCGCGAATCCGCTCCCGCTGCGGGACGTGTGGCGGAACGTGTTCCACCCCGACGGGTCCGAGGCGGCGTCGATCGTGTGGACGCTGCGGGTGCCCCGCACCGTCGTCGGCATCGTCTCGGGCATCGCGTTCGGGGTCGCCGGAGCGCTGATCCAGGCACTCACCCGGAACCCGCTCGCCGACCCGGGGATCCTGGGCGTGAACGCGGGGGCGGGATTCGCGATCACCATCGGGGTGGGCCTGTTCGGAGTGTCGGGCGTCACCGGGTACGTGTGGTTCGCCTTCCTGGGCGCGGTCGTCGCCACCGTGGTCGTGTACGCGATCGGCTCCTCGGGCAGGGGGTCCGCCTCCCCCGTCACGCTGGTGCTCGCCGGGGTGGCCCTGGCCGCGGTGCTGACGGCGTTCTCGACGTTCATGATGCTCATGGACGAGGAGACCTTCCGGTCCCTCAGGAACTGGGGCCTCGGATCGCTCGACCGCACCTCGATCCCCGACACGCTGGCCGTGCTGCCGTTCCTCGTCGTCGGGCTGGTGATCGCGTTCTGCCTGGGCGGAGCGTTGAACGCCGTCGCCCTGGGCGACGACCAGGCCGCGGCACTGGGCGCCCGCGTCACCCGCACCCGCATCGCCGGGATCGCCGCGGTCACGCTGCTCGCGGGCGGCGCCACGGCGCTGACCGGAGGAATGGCGTTCATCGGGCTGATGGTCCCGCACGTCGTGCGCTGGTTCACCGGACCCGACCAGCGGTGGATCATCGCCTACACCGTCCTGGCCTCGCCGACCGTCGTCCTGGCCGCCGATGTGATCGGGCGGGTCGTCGCCCGCCCCGGAGAGATCGAAGCAGGCGTGCTGACGGCCCTGATCGGCGCCCCCGTGCTCATCGCCCTCGTACGTCGCAGGAAGGCAGCCGGACTGTGAACCGCTCCACCCCCGGGCCGAGACCGATCGACTTCGGCTACCGGCACTCCCGCCTCCGCATCGGCAGCGTCGTCGCCACCCGCTTCGGCATCCGGACCCTGGCCGTCAACACGGCCCTCGCAGCCCTCGCGGTGAGCGTCGCGGTGCTCTCCCTCGGCTTCGGCGACTATCCGCTCGGTCCCGTGGAGGTCGTACGGGCGCTCACCGGGCAGGGCGACGACTTCCACCGGCTGATCGTGACGGAATGGCGGCTGCCGATGGCGATCGGCGCGCTCCTGTTCGGCGCGCTGCTGGGCATCGGCGGGGCCGTCTTCCAGTCCCTCACCCGCAACCCCCTCGGCTCACCGGACGTGATCGGCTTCGACGCCGGCTCCTACACCGGCGTCGTCCTGACCATGCTGCTCCTCGGCGGCCACCACTACGGGTCGGTGGCCACCGCCGCGATCGCGGGAGGTCTGCTCACCGCGGGCGCGGTCTACCTGCTCGCGTACCGCAAGGGCGTGCAGGGGTTCCGGCTGATCATCGTGGGCATCGCCGTCTCGGCCATGCTCGGCTCGATCAACTCCTACCTCATCACCCGGGCCGACATCAACGACGCCATGAGCGTCGGCTTCTGGGGAGCGGGCTCACTGAGCCGGGTGGGATGGGGCTCCCTCGTCCCCACGCTGATCGGCGGTGCGCTCGTCCTCGGATGCGTCACCGTCCTCGCCCCGGCGCTGCGGCAGTTGGAGTTGGGCGACGACGCGGCCCTCGCCCAAGGGGTCAGCGCCGCCCGCGCCCGACCGGTGCTCCTGATCACGGGCGTCGCCACGAGCGCCCTGGTGACCGCCGCGGCCGGACCGATCGGGTTCGTCGCCCTCTGCGCGCCGCAGCTCGCTCGGCGACTGACCCGCACCCCGGGGGTCACGGTCGCCTCCGCCGCGTTCGTGGGGGCCGCTCTCCTCGCCCTCGCCCAAGCGACGTCGCTGGCGATCGCGCAGGCGTACCGGCCCGTGCCCGTCGGCCTGATCACCGTCTGCCTCGGCGGGCTGTACCTGATCTGGCTGCTGATCCGCGAAACGAGACGAAACACATGACCCGCTCCGACACCGAGACGCGCGTGCACCCGTCGAACGGCTCCCGGCTCCGCGCCGAGAACGTGACGATCGGATACGACGGGCGCCCGGTCAACACCCGGCTGTCCGTGGCGATCCCGGACCGGTCGTTCACCGTCATCGTGGGCCCCAACGCCTGCGGCAAGTCCACGCTGCTGCGCGGACTCTCCCGACTCCTGCGGCCCTCGAACGGACAGATCGTCCTCGACGGGCAGGACATCCACGCCTACCGGGCCAAGGACGTCGCCCGGCGGCTCGGACTGCTCCCGCAGTCCTCGCTCGCCCCCGACGGCATCCGGGTCGCCGACCTCGTCGCCCGCGGCCGCTACCCGTACCAGAAGCTCATCCGCCAGTGGACCGACACCGACCAACGAACCGTCGCCGAAGCCATGGCCGCGACCGGCGTCGAGGACCTGTCGCCGCGCCTGGTCGACGAGCTCTCCGGCGGGCAACGCCAGCGCGTCTGGGTGGCGATGGCACTCGCCCAGCAGACGGACATCCTCCTCCTCGACGAACCGACGACCTTCCTCGACCTCACCCATCAGATCGAACTGCTCGAACTCTTCACCGACCTGCACCTGGCCGGCCGCACCCTGGTCGCGGTGCTCCACGACCTCAACCAGGCCGCGCGGTACGCGACACACATGATCGCCATGAAGGACGGCGCCGTCGTCGCCGAGGGCCCACCGTCCGACGTCGTCACCGCGGACCTGGTCGAGGACGTCTTCGGGCTGCGCTGCCTCGTCGTCCCCGATCCCGTCGCCGGCACCCCCCAGGTCGTACCGATCGGACGCGACCGCACGACCCGACGGGAGGGCGTCGATGACCTCTGAACACGGATCGCCCTCGCCACCGGTCCGGCGTCCGCCCCTCGCGCGGGCGCTGCTGCCCAGCCTCCCGATGCTCGGCATCGCCTCGCTCACCGCAGCCGTGGCCGGGCTCTGCGGTCTCGGCGCGCTCTGGTTCGCGACCCGGCTCCTCACCGACCCGACGCCCACGCACGCGGTGCGGGCCTGCACCGCATGGGCCGTCAGCGGCCTGCTGTCCGCCGTGTCCTCGTGGACGGCGCACCACGGCGAGGCCCGCTTCGCCCAACGTCTGCGACACGACGTGGCGGGGCACCTGGCCCGGATGCCGACGAGCGCACTCGCCCGGCGCGGCGGTGACGCACTGCGCCGACTGGTCTCCGACGACATCGCGGCGCTGCACCACGCCGTCGCCCACCTGCCGGCCGAACTCGCGATACTCGCCGTCGTGCCCCTGGCGAGCACGGTCGCCCTCCTGTGCGTCGCGGGGCCGGCCGCGTTGTTCGCCCTCGTGCCCGGGCTGCTCGCCGCCTGCTACTACCTGCTCGTCGTGCCGCGGACCTCCGCACGCCACGGAGCCGAGAGCGCCCGGGTGATGGGCGACATCGTCGCCGCGGTGGACGACTACGCCCGCGGAATCCGCATCAGCCGCGTCTACGGAGCCCAAGGCGGCGCCGCGGCCCGCTACGCGGCGGCGGCCCGTGGTTTCACCACCGGCATGGTCCGCTGGGTGGGACGGGTGGCGACGCTCGCCGCCGTCGCGGGAGCGCTGCTCCAAGCAGCCGCGACCTATGCCGTCGCCTACGCCGTCGGCCACGGACAGGACGCCGGAACGCTCGCCGCGATGCTGCTGTTCGGCCTGGCCACCGTCACCCCGGCGCTGCGCCTGGGCCACGGTCTCGACTACGTCCGCGCGGGCCGCGCCGCCGCGGACCGGATCGCCGAGGTGTTCCGGGAACCCGTCGTCACGCCCGCCGTACGGCGAGCCGGCGCGGCGGGGGCCACGCCACGTACGGCCCTGGTCCGTCTCACGGTCGGGAACGCGGAACGCGTCCTCCTCGACGAGGTGACGCACACCTTCGAGCCGGGGACGATCACCGCCGTCACCGGGCTCAGCGGATGCGGCAAGACGACGCTGCTGCGTGTCGTCGCCGGACTCGAACCGGCGACGGCAGGGCACGTCGTCCTCCCGCCCGACCCGACCGCACAGCCCTCCGGTGGGCCGGTGCTCCTCGTTCCGCAGGGGGGTGACGTGCTGCCCGGGACGGTCCGCGACACCCTTCGCCTCTCCGCCCCGGACGCCACGGACGAGGACCTCGCCGAGGGGCTCCGGCGGGCGCAGCTCGACGTCCCGCCGGGGACCGGCACGACGAACCTCTCCGGGGGCGAACGACAACGCGTCGCACTGGCACGGGCCTTCCTCACCGGAGCGCCCGTGATCCTCCTGGACGAACCGACCAGCGCACTCGACGAACGGACGGCCGCCCAAGTCATGGCGGAGCTGCGCCTCCTCGCCGACTCGGGGAAGACGCTGATCGTCGTCACGCACGACCTTCAGCTCGCCGCGACCGCCGACGCACGGCTCACGCTCGCCGAGGGGCACCTCACGAGGACCGGAGGACGACGATGACCACGCCCGCGCCGCAGGCGCTTCCCGCCGCAGCGAAGCGGCGGCTGACCCTGATCGCGTGCGGCTGGGTGCTCGTCGCCGTTGCGGAGGCGTCCGCGTACACGGTGCTCGCCCGGGCCCTCGCGAACGGGGAGCCGCCCGCACCGGTGCTCGGCGCGGCGGGAGTGGCCGTCGCGACGACCGTGCTGGTCTCGCGCAGCGGCTACCTCACCGGCGCCCGGCTCGCCGGCGACCTCTACGACGGGCTCGGTACCGCGTTCGCGCGGGCCAAGCTGTCCTGGTTCACGGAGACCAACCGCGCACTGGTCGGGACCGTCGCCGGCCGCGCCGTCCCGACGCTGATGAGCGTGCCCGCCCACCAGTTGCAGACCTTCGTCCTGTCGCCGCTGATCCCCCTCCTGTTGCTCGTCGGCATCGGGATCGTCAGCGGGCCGTCCGCGATGCTGTTCGTCGGCGTGCTGCTGGCCCTCGCCTTCCTCGCGCAGAGCCTCGCCCAGCGGGCCCTGGCCCGCGCGGACGCCGGCCGGGGCGACGCCGAGCAGGCCGCCGCCGCGGCTTCGCTGGAGTTCGTCGACCATCTCGAACTGCTGCGGACGGCCGCCGGCCCCGATCGGGCCGTCGCACGCCTCGCGGCCACCTGGCGGGCCCAGCAAGCCGCACTGGCGCGCACCAACGACGCCTCCGCACCGGCGGCCCTCGTCTCCCACCTCGCCGGCGTCCTTCCGCTCGCCGGCGTCGTCGTGCTCCTCGCGGTCACGGGCATCGACGATCCCGCAGCAGCGCTCGCGCTCCTGGTCCTGACCGGGCGGGCCGCGGCGCCCCTGGACGCGCTCGCCCTCGCCGGACTGACGGTGAACGACCTGCGCACCACGGTCCAGCAGTACCGCACCGCAGTCACCGCACCGACCCTGCCGGAACCCTCACGGAGCGCCCCGCGCAACGGCCACGCACTGGAACTCGTGGGCCTCACCCACCCGCCCGTGCTCCGCGACGTCCGCGCCGTCGTCCCGGAAGGGGCGCGGGTGCTCGTCACCGGCCCCACGGGGAGCGGCAAGAGCACCCTGCTCCATCTGCTCATGCGCTTCGACGACCCCGAGGAGGGGAGCGTGCGTCTGGGCGGAGCCGCCCTGACGGACCTGCGCTACGAAGACCTCGCCCCGCACTTCGCCTACGTCCCCCAAGAGCCCCTCGTGTTCGACGGCACCCTCGCCGAGAACATCCGACTCGGCGATCCCGCGGCCACCGACGACGACGTGCTCGAAGCCGCTCGGAAGGCCCATCTGGACACCGTCGTCACCCGCTCCCCCCACGGCATCCACCAGCAGGTGGGCCACCACGGAAACGCGCTCTCCGGCGGAGAACGCCAACGCATCGCCCTGGCGCGCGCCCTCCTGAAGAACGCACCGGTCCTCATCCTCGACGAAGCGACGGCCGCGCTCGACACGACCACGGAACGCCACGTCGTCCAGACGCTACGACAGTGGCCCGGCACCCTGATCGTGGTCACCCACGGCGACACCGACATCTGGGACCCCACGGATGTCATCACCCTCCGCGGGAGCGCCCCCGAAGGAGCCGGAACCGGCCCGGACGGCGAAACCGCGTAGGCGCGCCGGCTCCGACGCCCGCCGTCGAGGACGCGAATTGTGAAGACCCCAACCGACGGTGGTTTAGTAGGCGCCGTCAAGCAGGGTGCGTGTGGGGGGAGTTCGGGTGCAGGCCGCGATACGGGGAATGCTGCTCAGCGCAGCACTGGTAGCCACGCTGACCGGCTGTGGGGACGGCGAAGAGGCCACGACCGGGAAGGTCAGCGACGCGCCCGCGGCGAGCGGGAGGGCCACGAAGGCAAAGGCGTTCATCTCGCTGTCGGCCGCGCAGGTGCGCTCGGCGCTGCCCACCGACTACACCCTGGGCGACGCCCTCGTCGGGGACGACCCGACCGTGGTCACGGGGCCGGAGGCACGTCAGAACTGCACCGGGAGCAGCGGCGCGTCCTGCGACGGACTGGTGGCCGGCGGCAAGAAGGAACTCGGAGCCGAGGGATCCACGGACGAGGGCCACATCGAGTTCACCCTCTACGCCTTCGATTCCCCGAAGGCGGCGAGCGCCGTGCGCAAGAGCCTGGCGGCCACGGCGCGCGCCTCCGTCACGGCGCCGCAGCGGGTCGAGATCGCGTCCGGCGCGGACGAGACCGAAGCGTTCCGGGGCACCAGCACGACCCATGTCGTCATGCGCCTCGGCAGCGTCGTCGCTCATGTGCGGGCCGTGGGGACCACGACGGGGAACGTGAACCACGTGGCCACGCACCAGATCGACCTCATCAAGGACGCGTCCGCCCGGTAGACCCGGCCCGGGCGGCCCCGCCCCTGCAACCCGTGGGCGCCCCGCGGGCCGCCGGCCCGTGCCCGCGCACGGTCGCCGCGGCCGCCCGTGTGCCGGCCCGCGTTCCGCACGGCTCGCCAGGCGTCGAAATGTTGGTACCATCCGAATGTTCCGAGCATCTCTGCACTCACCTCCCTCGGGAAGGGCTGACATGGCGACTCGGCGTCTGTTCATGGTCAGGCACGGCGCGGCGGACACCTTCGGGAGGCTCACCGAAGTCGGGCGGCGCCAGACCGAGTTGCTCGCGGAGCGTCTGGCCCGCCTGCCGATCGACACGGTGTGGCACTCGCCGCTGCCCCGGGCGGTGCACTCCGCCCAGCTCATCGGCGAACGTCTGGACGGGGTCCCCGTGCGGGAGGCGGCCGAACTCACCGACCACATCCCGCACGTGCCGAAGGAACCCCCGGCGGCATGGGCCGGGGTCTTCGACGGCTACGACCCCGTCGAAGCGGCCAGGGGGGAACGCCTCGCGGACGCGCTGACCGACCGCTTCGCCCGCCCCGCCGACACCGAGACCCACGAGGTCCTGGTCACCCACGCCTACCAGGTGGCTTGGCTGCTGCGGCACGCCCTCGGCGCCCCACCCGAGCGGTGGTTGGGGATGAGCTGCGGGAACACCGCAGTGACGGCCATCGAGTACTACACCGGCGCGGCCCCGTCGCTGGTCGTCTACAACGACATGAGCCATCTCCCCGCGGACCTGCGCTGGACGGGCTTCGGGCCCGGCGCCCGGCCCTGACGGCGCGCCCCGGGCGGCCGATCCGCTCCGGGCCGGCCGCCGCGCACCCGGGAGTCGTGCGCAGTTGAACGGGGTGCCGCCCACGCACCGCAGGCCAGCACGGCGGGGCAGGACGGCTCCGACGGGCTTGCGCAGCCGAACAGTTGTCGTCGCGCGCCGCACCCCGGCCGTACAGTGCCCGTGACCTGGCAGGACGGCCCCCGGGTCCTCCCGGGCGCAGCCCGTGGCCGATCGCGAGGGCCCTGAGCACGAGGAGGGGCCTTGGACGGCTTCCCGTCACCACCGGTGGGCAACCGCCTCCGACGCCGGTTCCCGCGCCCGGCCGAACTTGCGCCTCTGCTGCGACCGCGGCGGCCCCGGCCCGGCGGGGCCCGGCGACGGCTCGCCGCCGCCGCCGACGTGGCGGACCTGCGGGCCGCCGCCCGCCGGCGCGCCCCCAGAGCCGTCTTCGACTACACGGACGGGGGCGCGGGCGAGGAACTCTCGCTGGCCCGCAACCGGTCCGCCTTCCACCGGATCGAGTTCCGGCCCACCGTGCTGCGGGACGTCTCGGCGGTCGACACCTCGGCGACCCTGCTCGGCGAGGTGTCCGCCCTCCCCCTCGCGCTCGCCCCGACCGGCTTCACCCGGATGATGCACCACGAGGGCGAAGTGGCCGTGGCCCGGGCGTCCGCCGCCCACGGGGTGCCGTACACGCTGTCCACGATGGGCACCACGGCCGCCGGGACGCTGGCCGCCGCCGTGCCCGGCGTGCGCCGCTGGTTCCAGCTGTACCTGTGGCGGGACCGGGCCCGCAGCCTGGACCTGGTGTGCGGCGCCGCGGAGGCCGGGTACGAGGCGTTGATGCTGACCGTGGACACGCCGGTCGCGGGGTCCCGGCTGCGGGACGTGCGCAACGGCATGACGATCCCGCCGGCGCTGACCGCGCGCACCCTGCTGGACGGGGCGTTGCGGCCGTGGTGGTGGCTGAACCTGCTGACCACCCCACCCCTGGAGTTCGCCTCCCTCACCCAGTGGCAGGGCACCGCTGCGGACCTCGGCAATCTGATGTTCGACCCGGCGGCGACCGCCGACGACGTGGCGTGGCTGCGGGAGGTCTGGCCGGGCAAGCTCATCGTCAAGGGCGTCCAGACGGCCGAGGACGCGCGGCTGATCGTCGGCCTCGGCGTCGACGCCGTGGTCGTCAGCAATCACGGCGGGCGCCAACTGGACCGTTCGCCGGTGCCGTTGGAGGAACTGCCCGCGGTGGTCAGCGCGGTGGACGGCGCCGCGGAGGTCTATCTCGACGGCGGGGTGCGCTCCGGCGCGGACGCCGTGGCGGCGGTCTGCATGGGGGCCACCGCGGTCCTCGTCGGCCGGGCCTATCTCTACGGGCTGATGGCGGGTGGCGAGGCCGGCGTGCGCCGGGTGCTGGACATCCTCTCGACCGAGGTCAAGCAGACCATGCAGTTGCTGGGCGCCACCTCGGTCAAGGACCTCACCCCGGACCGCGTCCGGCTGCGCGCCGGCTAGGGCCGCATCAGGCAACGTCCGCCCTGTGGTGACCCGTCGTGACGTGCCTCCCGGTTGCTGCACCGCACCCTGCGGCACCAGGGGGCCGGAACGCTCGCACGGGCTGCACCTGTCGGAACGCGGGCGGTGCTGTTGCTGTTGCTGCCCGGGCGAAGGTCGCCTGATGCCGCGTCAGGGGACCAGCGGGCCGGCCAGCACGCCCAACCCCGCTTCACGGTCCCCGGCCCAGGTCACCGATGCAGTGTCCCGCGGCTTGCGCCCCCACAACACCAGCAGCAGGTCCTCGGCCGTGCCCGAGAGCTCCGCGATCGGCTCACCGGGCCCGTAGGTCACGCGGCGGCCCGTGTCGGTGGCGGTGATCCGCACGGCCCGCTCGGGACGGGTGGCGGCGCCCCCGGCGACCAAGCGGGGCGCCATGGTGTCGAAGACCTCGGCGATTCCGTCGGAGGCGAGCGCCGCGTCCATCGGCTTCGGCGCACCGAGCGCGTGCTCGGCGTCCCATCGGTGCATCAGCGTCTCCTGGCTGCGGCGCCGACGCCAGAACCCGACCGTGTGCGGCGGGTGGAAGGTCCACGCCCCGGCCGAGGGATCCACCGACAGGGCCTGCACCAGCGCGTCCGCCGACTCGGCGTACCAGGCCTTCAGACCTGCCCGGTCGCGGGGAGCGGCACCCTCGTCGTAGCCGTCGCCGTGCCCCTCCCGCACCGCGTCAACGACCCACAGGTTCCCCGCCCCCATGTGCACGGCCAGATCCACCAGCTTCCAACCGCCGCAGTGCTCGACCGGAGCCGACAGATCACCGTCCAGCGCAGCGCCGAACGCATCGAGTTCACGCCGAAGTTCACCCAGGTAGTCCACGGCGCCAAGATACAACCCACCGGCCGGAGCTCCCCGTCCTCGCCTAGGAACCGTCCGTTCCGCGCCGCAGGCGGTCCTGGATCATCGCGCCGATGCGGTGGAGCGTCTCCGGTTTGAGCATGCCGGCGTGGGAGCAGTCCATCCGCCGGTACTCCAACGGCCCGTCGAGGTACTCGTGCCAGACGTCCGGCTCCAACACGTGGTCGGTCTCCTGGGTGGCGGCGAACAACATCATCTCGGTCGCGACCCTCCGGTGCCGGTAGCGTCCGGTGATGTCGATGTTGTTCTCCATCACCCGCATGATGGTGAGGAACTCGCTCTCCTCGATGCTGCCCAGCACGGTGTTCGTCGTCCGCGCCACCGCCGCGAACTCCTCGAACGTCATCTCCTCCGTGGGGACTTCGGCGGTGCTCACCCCCAGCAGTTCGAGGATGCCCCGGTAGTACTCCTCGTGCGCGTGCTCGGGGATGTCCTCCTGCGCGGCGGGCTTCGCGTCGAGGCAGACCACCAGCTCGACCCGTTGCCCCCGTTCGGCGAGCCGGGCCGCGACGGCGTGGGCGACGATGCCGCCGAAGGAGTGCCCCATGAGCCGGTACGGCCCTTGCGGCTGCACCCGGAGCATCGCCTCGATGCAGTCGTCGGCCACCTCCTCCACCGACCCCGGCAGGTTCCCGGGCTCGGACAGGCCGCGCGCCTGGAGCCCGAAGAGGGGGATGTCCGCGTCGATGTGCGGCAGCAGGCTCGCGTAGTTCCAGCACATCCCGCCGCCCGAGTGCAGACAGAACAGCGGGGCCTGGTCGCCCTTGGTGCGCAGCGGCAGGAGCACCTCGAACGCGCTGGAAGGCCCGGTGCCGCCCCCGCCCCCGCCGGACCCTGAGTCGGCGTCCTCGTCGAGACGCGGGGCGAGCGCGGCGACGGTCGGCGCCTCGAAGAGGACGCGCAGGGGAAGTTCCACGCCCAGGACCGCCTGGATCCGGCTGATCAGCTCGGTCGCCAGCAGGGAGTGCCCGCCGAGGTCGAAGAAGCCGTCGTCCACGCTCACCCCGGGCAGGCCCAGCACCTCGGCGTAGAGGGTGCACAGCACCTCTTCCCGCGGAGTGCGCGGCGGACGCCCGGCCCCGCCGCCGTACTCGGGTGCGGGCAGCGCCTTGCGGTCCACCTTGCCGTTGGGGCTGAGCGGCAGTTCCGGCAGGGTCGTCACCGCCGAGGGCACCATGTAGCCGGGGAGCCGCTCGCGCAGGGCCTCGCGCACGGCGGCCGCGGAGAAGCCGGCCGGGTCCGCGGGCACCACGTACGCCACCAGCCGCGGGTCCGTCCCGCCGTGCCGGTGGACGGTCACGAACGCCTGGACGAGGCCGGGCTCACGCAGCAACTCGGCCTGTACCTCGCCGGGTTCGACCCGGAAGCCGCGGATCTTCACCTGGTCGTCGGCCCGACCGAGGTACTCCAGCTGACCGTCGGCGTTCCACCGCACGACGTCACCGGTGCGGTACATCCGCTCCCCCGGTCCGCCCAGCGGGTTGGCCACGAACCGTTCGGCGGTGAGCCCCGGTCGGCCCAGGTAGCCACGGGCCAGGCCCGCCCCGGCGACGTACAACTCGCCGACGACCCCCTGCGGCACCAGTTGCAACCCCCCGTCCAGGACGTATCCGGACAGTCCGAACAGGGGCCGCCCCATGGGTACGACCCCGCTTTCACGACCGGTCAGCGGGGTGCTCATCGCCGCGCCGACGGTGGACTCGGTGGGCCCGTACGCATTGATCATGCGACGGCCCGGGGCCCACCGTTCCGTGAGATCGGGCGAGCACGCCTCGCCGGCCACCAGGAGGACCGCCAGGTCGGGGAAGGGCACGTCCGGCCCCCGCGCGTCGAGGGTCGCCAGCGCCGACGGGGGCAGCGTCACATGGGTCACCCGCCGCCCGCTGAGCGTCTGCGCCAGCGCCTCGCCGGCCAGCGCGTCGGCGGAGGCCGCCACCAGGGCCGCGCCCGAAGCGAAGGCCATCACCAGCTCCCACACCGACACGTCGAAGCTGGGCGAGGCGAACTGCAACACCCGACTGTCCGGGGTGAGCGCGAACGCGTCCAGTTGCGCACGCGCGAGGTTGGCGAACCCGGCGTGGGTGACCTCGACGCCCTTGGGGCGGCCGGTGGACCCGGACGTGTAGATGACGTACGCGGTGTGCGCGGGGTGGACCGGCACGCCCGGGTCGGTGTCGGGCAGCGCCTCCCGGTTCGCCTCCGCCGTCCAGGCGTCGTCGAGGACGACGGCGGGCTCCGCGTCGGCGAGCATGTACGCGATCCGCTCGGTCGGATAATCCGGGTCGACCGGGACGTACGCGGCGCCGGTCTTCACCACACCGAGGATGCTGACGACGAGCTCCGGGCCGCGCCGCATCCGCAGCGCCACCCGTTGGCCGGGGCCGACCCCGAGACCCAGCAGGTGGTGCGCGACGCGGTTCGAGCGACGGTCCAGTTCGGCGTACGACAGCTCGCCGTACGACGTCTCGTCGTGGCCCGCGATCGTCGCCACGGCGTCCGGCGAGCGTTCCGCCGCCGCCCGGAAGAGTTCCGGCAGGGTCACCGGGGGCAGGTCGGCGCGGTCGGCTCCGGACCATTCGAGCAGGGTCCCGCGCTCGTGCGCTGCCAGGACGTCCAGCGACCTGACCGGCCGGCGGGGGTCGCCGATCGCCGAGTCGAGCAGCCGCGTCCAGCGCGCGGTGAAGGCGTCGATGGTCGCCGCGTCGTACAGGTCGGTGGCGTACTCGACGAGGCCGGTGAGGCCGGCCGGCTCGCCCGCTGCGTCGAAGGTCTCGGTGACGCTGACGAAGACGTCGAACTTGGCCGACCCCGCGCCCGCCTTCTCGGCCCCCACCTGGAGCCCCGGCAGGTCGAAGCGCGCCCCGTCGTCGTTCTGGAGGACCAGCACGACCTGGAACAGCGGGTGGTGGGCGGTGGAGCGCTGCGGGTTGACCTTCTCCACCAGGTACTCGAACGGCAGGTCCTGATGCGTGTACGCGGCCAGGCAGGTCTCGCGCACCCGGGCCAGCAGCTCGGCGAAGGTCGGGTCCCCGGAGGTGTCCGTGCGCAACACCAGGGTGCTGACGAAGAACCCGACCAGGTCGTCCAGGTTCTCGTCGCCGCGGCCGGCTATGGGCGAGCCCACGGGCACGTCGTCCCCGGCACCGAGCCTCGACAGCAGCGCGGCCAGGCCCGCTTGGAGGACCATGAACAGCGTCGAGTCCGCGGAACGGGCCAGCGCCCTCAGTCCGGCGTGGGTCGCGGCGTCCATCCGGAACTGCGTGACGTCGCCGCGGTAGGACGGAAGCGCGGGGCGGGGCCGGTCGGGCGGCAGCGTGGCCTGTTCCGGCAGCCCGGCCAGCTGGTCCGCCCAGTACGCGGCCTGCCGCACGAAGAGGCTGTCCGGATCGGAGTCGTCCCCGAGCAGCTCGTGCTGCCAGAGGGTGAAGTCCGCGTACTGCAACGGGAGCGGGGTCCACTCGGGTCGTGCCCCGTCCCGGCGCGCGGTGTACGCGGCGACCAGGTCGCGCGTCAGCGGCCCCATCGACCAGCCGTCGGCCGCGATGTGGTGGATGACCACGACCAGCACGGACGCATCGGGCCCGGTGACCAGCAGCCCGGCCCGGACCGGGATCTCCCGGTCCAGTTCGAACCCGTGCCGCACGATCCGGGACACCCGCTCGGGCACCTGCTCCTCGCCGATCTCCGCCACCTCGACGTCGATCCGGGCCTGCTCCGGGCCGAGCACCCGTTGGTGGGGCCGTCCGTCGACGTCGGGGAACACGGTCCGCAGCGGCTCGTGCCGCGCGATGACGTCATTGAGCGCGGCCTCCAGCGCCCCGATGTCCAGCTTCCCGGTGAGCCTGAGCACGAGCGGCATGTTGTACGTCGCCGACGCGCCCTCGAACTTGTACAGGAACCACAACCGGCGCTGCGCGAACGACAACGGCAACACCTCCGGCCGCACCCGCCGCTCCAACACCGGACGCACACCCACACCCGACAACCCACCCGCAAGCCCCGCCACCGTCGGCGCATCGAACAACGCCCGCAACGACAACTCCACCCCCAACACCGCACGCACCCGACTCACCAACCGAGTCGCCAACAACGAATGCCCACCCAAATCGAAGAAATCGTCATCCACCCCCACCACCGGAACACCCAGCACCCCGGCGAACAGCTCGCACAGGACCTCTTCGGTCTGGGTGCGCGGCGCGCGGGAGGTACCGGCCTCGTACTCCGGCGCAGGCAGCGCGCTCCGGTCGATCTTCCCGCTCAGGGTCAGCGGGAACTCGTCCAGCGCGACGACGGCCGACGGCACCATGTACCTGGGCAGGTCACGGCTCAACGATTCGCGCAGGGCGCCGACGGAGCGGCCGAGACGATCCGCGGGGACGACGTAGGCGACGAGTCGGGTGTCGTCGTGGTGCGGGCGAGCCACCACCAAAGCTTGGGACACACCCGGCTCCGCTTCCAGCGCCGCTTGCACCTCACCCGGCTCGATACGGAAACCACGAATCTTCACCTGATCATCAGCACGACCCACATACCGAAGCTGACCATCCACACCCCAACGCACCAGGTCACCCGTCCGATACATCCGCTCACCCGGACCACCGAAGGGATTGGCCACGAAACGGTCAGCGGTCAGACCCGGCCGCCCCACATACCCACGCGCCAAACCGGGACCGGATACGTACAGCTCTCCTGACACGCCCGTGGGGACGAACCCGAGACGTTCGTCCAGCACGAACAGCCCCGCCCCCGGAACCGCCCGCCCAATCGGGGCACCCCCACCCACCACCAACGGATCACTAATCGCCGCAGCCACCGTGATCTCCGTCGGACCATACGCATTCACCAACCGACGACCGCCACCCGACCAACGGGCAACCAACTCCGGCGGGCACGCCTCCGCACCCACCCCCAAACCCACCAAACCACCCAACCGATCCCACGCACCCTCCGGCAACGTCCCCACCACCGACGGCGGCAAAAACGCATGCGACACCCCACCCCGTGCAAGAGCCTCCTCCAACTCCACCCCCGCCAAACCAGAACCCCCCGGCACCACCAACGCCGCACCCGAACCCCACGCCAACACCAACTCCAACACCGACGCATCAAAACTCAACGACGCCGTACGCAACACACGACCACCCACACCAACACCCATCCGCTCCACCAAACCCGCAACAAACCCCGCCACACCAGCATGAGTGACCGCCACACCCTTCGGACGACCCGTCGAACCCGACGTATAAATCACATACGCCACATGCGAAGGCAACAACGGCACCACCCGATCAGCATCAGTAACCTCCGCACCAGACAGTCGATCCGTGTCGACCTCGTCCAGCAGGACAACGTCCACGGGCAGACCCTCAGGCAAACTCCCCACAGCAGCACGTGTAGTCAGCACCAGGCTCGGTTGTGCGTCCTCCAACAACCAACCGATCCGCGCCCCCGGATACTCCACATCCACCGGCACATAAGAAGCACCCGCCAACACCACACCCAACACCGCAACCAACTGCTCCACACCCGCCGGCACCGCAACCGCCACCACACCACCAGGACCCACACCCCGACCAATCAACCAACGAGCCAACCGAGCAGCACGCCCACCCAACTCCCCATACGACCATTCCTCTTCACCACACACCACCGCCACCGCATCCGGGCACTCCCGCACCCGCCCCACAAACAGGTCGGGCAATGTAGTCAACGCAGGCGCGACACCAGTCGCCGACCAACCCAACAGCCGCTCCCGCTCACCCACACCCAGGACCTCCAGCTCACCCACCCGCGAGCCGGTCTCCGCAACCGCACCGGACAACACGCGTACCAAACGAGCCCCGAACAACTCCACAGAGTCCCGGTCATACAGATCCGTCGCAAACTCGATCAGCCCAGACATGCCAGCGGGGCGACCGTCCTCGTCGAACGTCTCACCCATGTTGATGGTGAGGTCGAACTGTGAACCGGACAGGCCCGGGTCGACGAACTCGGATCGGAGGCCCGGGAGTGCGAAGGCCAGGTCAGTGCTGTTCTGGAGTGCCAACATGATCTGGACGAGCGGGTGATGGCCGGGCGAACGCTGCGGGTTGAGCCGTTCCACCAGGTACTCGAAGGGGATGTCCTGGTGGCTGTACGCGGCGAGACTCGTCTCGCGGACCTGTGTCAGGAGTTCACCGAACGTGGGGTCCGACGTCACGTCGGCCCGTATGACCAGGGTGTTGACGAAGAAGCCCACCAGGTCGTCCAGGCCTTCGTCGGTGCGGCCGGCGATGGGCGAGCCCACCGCGATGTCGCGCCCCGCGCCCACCCGCGAGAGCAGCGCCGCCAGGCCCGCGTGCAGGACCATGAACAGCGTCGCGTCCGACGCACGGGCGAGCTCCCGCAACGCGGCATGCGTCGAGGCGTCGACCGCGAAGCTCACGGTGTCGCTGCGGTAGGAAGGGGTCGCCGTTCGCGGCCGGTCGGTGGGCAGGGAGACGACGTCGGGCAGACCGCTCAAGTTGTCGGTCCAGTAGGCGGCTTGACGGCGCAGCAAGCTGTCGGGGTCGGTGTCCTCGCCGAGCAGTTCATGCTGCCAGACGCTGTAGTCGGCGTACTGAACCGGGAGCGGGGCCCACTCCGGCCCCTCGCCGCCGCGCCGGGCCGCGTAAGCGGCAGCTAGATCGGCCGCGAGAGGAGTCATCGACCAGCCGTCGGCGGCTATGTGGTGCATCACGAGCACCAGGACGGCTTCCCTCGGTCCCGATGCCAATAGCTTCGCTGTCAGCGGGATTTCGCTGTCCAGCTCGAAACCGTGCTGAACACATGCTGCCAGCCGGGAAGCCATCTCGTTCTCCGTCACCGGTTCGACCGGGAGGGTGAGGTGGGCTTCGGCGGGGGTGAGGATGCGCTGATACGGCTCACCATCACGGTCGGGGAACACCGTCCGCAACGGCTCGTGCCGGGCGATCACATCATTGAGCGCCGCCTCCATCGCCGACACATCCAACTCACCCACCAAACGCAACACCAACGGAATGTTGTACGTCGCCGAAGCACCCTCGAACTTGTACAAGAACCACATACGACGCTGCGCGAACGACAACGGCAACACCACCGGCCGCTCCCGCCGCTCCAACACCGGACGCGAACCCACCCCCGACAAATGCCGCACCACACCAGCCACCGTCGGCTCATCAAACAACACACGCAAAGCCAAATCCACACCCAACACCGACCGCACCCGATTCACCAACCGCGTCGCCAACAACGAATGCCCACCCAAAGCAAAGAAATCATCATCCACCCCAACCCCCGACAACCCCAACACCTCAGC
>NZ_JBIAIF010000022.1:0-66129 GCF_042871255.1 Streptomyces sp. NPDC005955
TCCCCTGTCAAAACCCCGGGGGGGGGTGTGGTCCCGCGGTTGGGCCGGGCCCAACCCCCCGGGCGCCCGGCGTTGTTTGGGGGGGGTTGGGGGGGGGGCCGGGGGGGGGGGGGGGCCCCCCCCCCCCCCGCGGCGGCGATGCCGTGGACTGCCTCATGGAGGAGTCGCTCGAAGGAGAGTTCGTGCCCACACGCGGACGACGACTCTCCGATCAGTGATTCGGGCGCGGCCAGGTCCGGCAGCTCGGGGTGGTGCCTTTGAATGTCGGCCCACGCGGCTGCCAGCTCTGCGGCGAGAACTGGTGGTGTCGTGCTCACGTCGTGACAACGAGCCGGAGTGCCTCTGTGTTCCTATTCCGGGGCATCCCAAATATTTTGCACGTACCCGTCAGTTTGCGTTGTTCTGCACCTCATCCGTGGCGCACCCCCAGGGATGGGTCCGGGTGCGCTGATCTGCGGATATGTAGGGAGAAGAGGTGCACGGGCGGAGCGTCGCCCCGCTGGGCGCCGTACCTGGGACGGTCCGGTACGACCGACGCGTTTCGGCCGATCGGCGTATGGCACCGGCACGTGCCACGGGGCGGTGCTCGGCGTCGCGTACGTCGGGATCGCCACGATGTAGTAGAGGCGGGCCACGACGGCGGGGTTCCCCCGACAGGCCCTCGGCCGCGGGGATGCGGGCCCGGCCGCCCACGACGGCGGCCTCCACGGCTTCCACGGCGTCCGCGACGCTGGTGGCGTCCGCGGTGCGGGAGAGGCGGCGCTCGCGGGCCTGGGTGAGCAGGAGCGCCTGGTCACGGGCCAGGATATCCGGCACCACCGCCGCGGGCGCGTTCCCCGTCACGGGTTTCTTGCCGCCGGGGCCGCGAGGCACGCGGACCCGGGTGCGGCTGTCGACGTGCCGGGGTCCGCTCGCCCTACGCAGCGGGACGCCCCGTTCGACCGCGAGGACGTGCTCCGTGGAGTCGGCGCGCCCCTGCCGGCGGATGCGGGCGGTGTCGTACCCGTACGGTCGGCCGGCCGGCCACGGCGGGGCGCACCGGCTCGCTGTCGTCCAACTCCGCCTCGGCCATGAGGTCTTGGTGCCAGCGCGCCCGTGCCATGCCGGGCATGGTACGACGGGGTGCCCGGGTGCCGGGAACTCGATCGGGCGCCCGTAGCAACGGAGTTGACGGTGCGTCGGGAAATGCGTCGCGGTGCGGGTGGCGGGGGCGGCTCCGGGCCGCCCCCTGCCGTGGGTGGATCAGCCCATGAACTTCTTGAACTCGTCGGGCAGTTCGAAGTTCTGCGCCGGCTGGTCGGGCAGTCCGAAGGCCGCGCCCTGCTCACGGCGGGTGGCGGCCTCCTCCTCCTGCTGCTTGCGCTTCATCGGGTTGCCCGACCGCTGCTTGCCCTTGGCGATCTTCTGCTTCTTCTTCTGGCGACCGGGGCCGCCGCCCATGCCCGGGATGCCGGGCATGCCGGGCATCCCGCCGCCCTGGGCCATCCGGGACATCATCTTGCGGGCCTCGAAGAACCGCTCCACCAGGTTCTTGACCGCGCTGACCTCGACGCCGGAGCCCCGGGCGACCCGGGCCCGACGCGATCCGTTGATGATCGTCGGGTCCTGCCGCTCCGCGGGCGTCATCGACTTGATGATCGCCGCGGTGCGGTCCACGTCCCGCTCGTCCAGGTTGTTGATCTGGTCCTTGATCTGCCCCATGCCCGGCAGCATGCCGAGCAGCTTGCTGATGGAGCCCATCTTGCGGACCTGTTCCATCTGGGCGAGGAAGTCGTCGAGCGTGAAGTCCTTGCCCTTGCTGGAGGCGAGCTTGGAGGCCATCTCCTCGGCCTCCTGCTTCGAGAAGGTCTGCTCGGCCTTCTCGATCAGGGTGAGGACGTCACCCATGCCCAGGATGCGCGAGGCCATCCGGTCCGGGTGGAACGCGTCGAAGTCGTCCAGCTTCTCGCCGTTGGACGCGAACATGATCTGACGGCCGGTCACGTGCGCGATCGACAGCGCGGCGCCACCGCGGGCGTCGCCGTCGAGCTTGGACAGCACCACGCCGTCGAAGCCGACGCCGTCGCGGAACGCCTCCGCGGTGTTGACGGCGTCCTGACCGATCATCGCGTCGACGACGAACAGCACCTCGTCCGGGGAGACCGCGTCCCGGATGTCGGCCGCCTGCTGCATCAGTTCCTGGTCGATGCCGAGGCGTCCGGCGGTGTCGACGATGACGATGTCGTACTGCTTGGAGCGCGCGTACTCGATGGAGTCCTTGGCGACCTGGACCGGGTCGCCCACCCCGTTGCCCGGCTGGGGGGCGTACACGCCGACCCCGGCCCGCTCGGCGACCACGCTGAGCTGGTTGACGGCGTTGGGGCGCTGGAGGTCGCACGCGACGAGCAGCGGCGAGTGGCCCTGGCCCTTGAGCCAGCGGCCGAGCTTGCCGGCGAGGGTGGTCTTGCCCGCGCCCTGGAGACCGGCGAGCATGATCACGGTCGGCGCGGTCTTCGCGAACCGCAGTCGGCGGGTCTCACCGCCGAGGATGCCGACCAGTTCCTCGTTGACGATCTTGATGACCTGCTGCGCGGGGTTGAGCGCCTGCGACACCTCGGCGCCGGTCGCCCGCTCCTTGACCTGCTTGATGAAGGCCCGGACGACGGGGAGCGCGACGTCCGCCTCAAGGAGGGCGATACGGATCTCCCGCGCGGTGGCGTCGATGTCCGCCTCGCTCAGGCGACCCTTGCCGCGGAGGTTCTTGAATGTCGCTGCGAGGCGATCCTGGAGAGTGTCGAACACGGCGGTCGCGAATCCTCGGGTCGAAGGGGGCGGACGGGTCGTCCCCCAGGGTAATCGGTCCCGCCAGCCGTAGGACCCTCCGCGACGGGTCCCGTACCGGTGTGGTGACGGGCCCGTGGTCCCGGCGCGGGGGTGCTCACCCCCGCAAGGCGGACTCCAGGTCCCGGGCGAGTGCGGCGGCCCGGTCGGCGGCCAGGGGCGCACCGGCCGGGTCGGTGACGTAGAAGGCGTCCACGGCATTGGCACCCAGGGTGCTCACGTGCGCGCTGCGGACCCGTACCCCTGCACGTTCCAGGGCCTGTCCGATGCGGTGCAGCAGTCCGGGGGCGTCCTGGGCGCGGACCTCGATGACGGTGGCCTGCCGGGAGGCGGAGCCGGCCACGGTGACCTGCGGCGGGGGCGGTTCGATGCCCCGGCGCCGGGGGTGCGCGGCGTCCCGCTCGGCGAGGCGCGCGGCGATGTCGAGGGAGCCGTCGAGGGCCCGGACCAGGTCGGCGCGGAGCCGGGCGGCCTGCGGCAGGGAGCCGTACTGGGCGGCCACCCGCCAGTCGAGGAGGAGCACCGCGCCGCCCTGGCCGTCGGCGGACGCGGCGCCGAGCCCGGCGGGGAGGGTCTGCTCGCGGAGTTCGGCGGCGCGCACGGTGAGCCGGTGGGTGGCGAGGACCCCGGCGACGGCGGGCAGCACCCCGGGCCGGTCGGGGACGGCGACGAGCAGTTCGACGCCGAGGGGTTCGGGGTGGTCGCCGTCGCCGGGACCGGGCGTGGGCGTCGGTCGGTGGGCCCGCAGGGCGAGGACCGGGCCACCGGTGCGGTGGGCCTCGACGGCGAGCCGTTCGTGATCGACGCACTCCCCCGAAGACCCCGACCCCGACCCCGACGCCGATGCCGATGCCGATGCCGACGGGACGGTCGGTGCGGCGGGGGGCGTGCCGGTGAGGCGGTCGGCGACCCTGCGGACCAGTTCGGCGACGAGGGTGCCGCGCCAGGTGGACCAGGCGGCCGGGCCGGTGGCCAGGGCGTCGGCCTCGGTGAGGGCGTGCAGCAGTTCCAGGGTGCCGGTGGTGCGGACGGCCCCGGCGACGGTCGCCACGGTGGCGGGGTCGTCCAGGTCGCGTCGGGTGGCGGTGTCCACGAGCAGCAGGTGGTGGCGGACCAGGGTGGCGAGGACCGCCGTGTCGGCCGGGTCGAAGCCGATGCGGGCGGCGGTGTCCCGGGCGATGGTGGCGCCGGTGACCGCGTGGTCGCCGGGCCAGCCCTTGCCGATGTCGTGCAGCAGGGCGGCGACCAACAGCAGGTCGGGGCGGGCGACCCGGCGGGTGAGGGCGGCGGCCCGGACGGCGGTCTCCACCAGGTGCCGGTCGACGGTCCAGGTGTGGACCGCGTTGCGCTGGGGGCGGCAGCGCACCCGTTCCCAGTCGGGCAGCAGCCGGCTGATCAGTCCCCCGGCCTCCAGCGCCTCCCACACCTGGACGGTGGGGTGACCGGCGCCGAGGAGGGTGACGAACTGTTCGCGGGCCTCGGCGGGCCAGGGCACGGGCAGCGGCCCGGTGGAGCGGGCGAGGTGGCGCACCGCGTGCGGGGAGAGCGGCAGTCCGGCCTGGGCGGCAGCGGCGGCGGCGCGCAGCGGGAGCACCGGGTCGCGTTCGGGGCGGGCGCTGCGGGCCAGGGACACCTCGCCGTCGTGTTCGACGACGCCTTCGGCGAGCGGGGTGCGGGGGGTGGGGTCGGTGCCGCGGCCCCGGCCGCCGAGGACGGCCCGCAGCCGGGGTCGGGCGGCGCGGGCGCGCAGCACCCGGCCGACCTCGCGCCAGGTGACCTCGGTGGCGTAGGCGAGGACGCGGCCGGCTTCGTAGACCTGGCGGAGCAGGGCGTCGGCGTCGAGGAGGCCGAGGGCGGCGGCGACCTGGTCCTGTTCCTGGAGGGCGAGGCGGTCGGTGGCGCGGCCGGTGGTGAGGTGGAGGGCGTCGCGGGTGTCGAGGAGGCGCCGGCGGGCGTCGGCGAGGCCGTGCCGGGGGGCGTCGGCGAGCCAGGAGGCGGCGACGGCGGCCAGGGCGGTGGCGTCGCGCAGTCCGCCGCGGGCCTCCTTGAGGTCGGGTTCGAGGAGGTGGGCGAGTTCGCCGTGGCGCGCGGCGCGTTCGGCGCACAGGTCGCGCAGTGCGGGCAGCCGCTTGGGGGCGTGGTTGCGCCAGTCGGCGAGGGCGGTGGCGCGCAGCGCGGCGGTGAGGGCCGGGTCGCCGGCGAGGTGTCGGGCGTCGAGGAGGCCGAGTTGGACCTTGAGGTCGTCGGTGGCGGCGCGGCGCGTTTCGGCGGGGGTGCGCACGGAGTGGTCGAGGGCGAGGCCGAGGTCCCAGACGGGGTACCAGAGCCGGTCGGCCAGGGCGGCGGTCCGGGCCCGGTCCCCGCCGTCGTGCAGGAGCAGCAGGTCGAGGTCGCTGCGCGGGGAGAGTTCGCCCCGCCCGTAGCCGCCGACGGCGACGAGGCTGACGCCCCGCGGTGCGTCGGCGGCTTGGAACAGGGCGGCGAGCCAGTCGTCGGTGAGGGCGGAGAGGGCGGCGCGGCGTTCGGGGCCGGTGCGGGAGCGCCCGTGCAGGAGGCGCACCCTGGCCGCCGCGTAGCCGCTGGGCGAAGGACCCTGCACGGGCCCGTCGGGCCCGTCGGGCCCGTCGGGTCCCTCGGGTTCCGGGGTGCTGCGGTGCTGGTCGACGGTGGTCACCCGGCGACTCCGTTCTCTCGTTCCCCCGTGGGTCATCGGTGCGGTCGGCGCCGGCTCAGAGGGCGTCCGGGCCGCGTTCGCCGGTTCTGACCCGGACCGTGGTGTCGACCGGGACGGACCAGACCTTGCCGTCGCCGATCTTGCCGGTGCGGGCGGCCTCGACGATGACGTCGATGAGCTGTTCGGCGTCGTCGTCCTCGGCCAGCACCTCGATGCGGATCTTGGGGACGAGGTCGACGGTGTACTCGGCGCCCCGGTAGACCTCGGTGTGGCCGCGCTGGCGGCCGTATCCGCTGGCTTCGGTGACGGTCAGCCCGTGGACGCCGAAGGCGTGGAGGGCTTCCTTGACCTCGTCGAGCCGGTGCGGCTTGACGACGGCGGTGATGAGCTTCATGCGTCCACCTTCTCGTGGGACTCGGCGGGTGCGGACTCGCGGACCAGGGCGGAGGTGCGGGTGGTGGTGCCGCCGCCGGCGCCGCTGAAGTCGTAGGCGGTCTCGGCGTGTTCGGTGCGGTCGATGCCGGACACCTCGACCTCTTCGCTGACCCGCATGCCGAGGGTCTTGTCGATGACCAGGGCGAGGAGCGCGGAGGCGACGAAGGAGTACAGCAGGACCCCGCCGACCCCGGCGAGCTGCTTGACGAGCTGGTCGGGTCCGCCGCCGTAGAAGAGGCCCTTGGCCTCGGACTGGCCGCCGCCGGTGGCGAAGAAGCCGACGAGGACGGAGCCGGCGATCCCGCCGACGAGGTGGACGCCGACGACGTCGAGCGAGTCGTCGTACCCGAAGCGGTACTTGAGGCCGACGGCCATGGCGCACAGCACGCCGGCGATCGCACCGATGGCGAGCGAACCGAGCGGGGAGCTGGAGCCGCCGGCCGGGGTGATGGCGACGAGTCCGGCGACGGCACCGGAGGCGGCACCGAGGGTGGTGCACGCGCCGTGCCGGAGCTTCTCGTAGCCGAGCCAGGCGAGCATGGCGGCGGCGGTGGCGACCTGGGTGTTGAGGAACATCAGCGCGCCGACGCCGTCGTCGTTGCCGAGCCAGGAGCCCGCGTTGAAGCCGAACCAGCCGAACCAGAGCAGTCCGGCGCCGAGCATGACCAGCGGCAGGGAGTGCGGGCGCATCGGGTCCTTCTTGAAGCCGACGCGCTTGCCGAGCACCAGGATCACGCCGAGCGCGGCGGCGCCCGCGTTGATGTGGACGGCGGTGCCGCCCGCGAAGTCGATGACGCCCAGTTCGAAGGCCCAGCCGCCGGTGCCCCACACCCAGTGGGCGACGGGGAAGTAGACGACGGTCGCCCACAGGGCCACGAACAGGGCCCAGGCGCTGAACTTGACCCGGTCGGCGAGGGCACCGCTGATCAGGGCGGGGGTGAGGACCGCGAACATCAGCTGGAAGACCGCGAAGACGTAGACGGGGACGGTGTAGCCGTCCCAGAGCTCGGTGAGTCCGATCCCGCTGAGGCCGACGTAGTCGGAGGACCAGCCGATCAGGCCGGCGCTGTCGGTGCCGAAGGCGAGGGAGAAGCCGTACAGCACCCACAGGACGGTGACGATGCCCAGACTGATGAAGCTCATCATCAGCATGTTGAGGGTGGACTTGACGCGGACCATGCCTCCGTAGAAGAAGGCGAGGGCCGGGGTCATCAGCATGACCAGTGCGGAGCAGATGAGCATGAATCCGGTGTTGGCGGCAGACAGCGCCGGGGCGTCTGCGGCGAACGTGATGCCTGGGGGCATCGGCGTCTCCTCGTCGTGGAACGGGCCCGAGCGGGTGGGGCCGGGGCTGAGGGTGGCGTGAGGGGTGGCCGGGGGCGCCGGGTGGCTCGGTCGCCCTCCTTGTGGGCCAGAGACTCGCGCGGCGCCGTTTCCACGGATGCCGCCGGTTGTTTCACGCCAGTGACGAAGAGACCGGGGGTGTTACGCACGGGTGAACACCCCGGGAACTCGGGGGGCCGCCCGGGGCGGGCCCGCGCGGGAGCGGGAGCCGTTCCTGGGGGCCGGGCGGAGGGGTCGCCGTCAGACCGCCTCGGCGCTCTCCGGCAGCTGTGCGGCCAGCCGCTCGGTCAGCTCGACGACGTCGTTGAGGTGGCCGTACTCCCGGGCGGCGTTGTCCACCGTCTTGCGGATGCGGGTGTTCACCCGCTCGGAACGGACCCGCTTGGCCACCGCCAGGGCTTCGTGGGCGAGCCGTGCGCTCTCCTCCGGCTCCTTCTGGAGGAGGTGGACGGTCGCCATGCCGATGAGGTTCAGCGCGTACGACCTCTGGTGGTCCTCGTCCTTCGCGAAGAGCTCGACGGCTTTGTTCATCACGGGCTCGGCGAGCGCCGCGTAGGTGGGGCTGCGTCCGGCGACGTAGGCCAGGTCGCGGAAGGAGTGCGCGTTCTCGCCGTTCAGCTCGGCCTCGGTGAAGAAGCCGATCCAGTCCGGCTCGGGCTCGTCGCACTCCAGGGCGTCCCCGAAGGTGTCCTCGGCCATCCGCACGGCCCGCTTCACCTTGCTGGGCTGGCCCATGTTGGCGTACGCGCGGGCCTCCATCGCATACAGCATCGCCTGGGTGCGGGCGCTGGCGCAGTCCCGACTGCCGTACTGGGCGAGGTGGATGAGTTCCAGGGCGTCGTCGGGGCGCCCCAGGTGGATCATCTGGCGGCTCATGCTGGACAGGACGTACGAACCCAGCGGTTTGTCCCCCGCTTCCTTCGCGGCGTGCAGCGCGAGCACGAAGTACTTCTGCGCGGTGGGCTGGAGCCCCACGTCGTAGCTCATCCAGCCGGCCAGTTCGGCGAGTTCGGCCGCGACCTTGAACAGTCGCTGACTGGTGGCGGCCGGCTGGGGTTCCTGGAGCAGGTCGGTGACCTCGTGGAGCTGTCCGACGACGGCCTTGCGCCGCAGTCCGCCGCCGCACTGGGCGTCCCACTGCCGGAACATCTGGGTGGTGGACTCCAGCAGGTCCAACTCGGGCTGGGAGAGGCGGTTCCCGCGGCGCAGGGCGGCGTCGTCGGGTTCGGGACGCGGCGCGCCGGGGGTGGGGACCAGCCAGCGTTGCATGGGTTCGATGAGCGCGGGGCCGGCGGCCAGTCCGAGGGAGGTGCCGAGGAAGCCGCGGCGGGCCAGCATCAGGTCGCTCCGGGAGAACTCGCCGATCAGGGCGACCGTTTGGGGCCCGGTCCAGGGCAGGTCCACCCCGGCGACCGAGGGCGCCCGGTGGGGGGCGCGCAGCCCGAGGTCCTCGACGGCGACCACGCAGCCGAAACGTTCGGAGAACAGCTCGGACAGGATGCGCGGAATCGGTTCGCGCGGATTCTCCCCGTCCAACCAGCGGCGGACCCGGGAGGTGTCGGTGGAGATGTGGTTGGCGCCCAACTGCCGGGCTCTGCGGTTCACCTGACGCGCCAACTCGCCCTTGGACCACCCGCTCCGGGTGAACCACGAGCCCAGCATCTCGTTCGGGCGCTTCTCAGCGTTCGAACCGCCCTCACCGTTGCCGCCCACCGGAACGCCCCCATCCGTCACGCCATTTGTCCACACTTCTGGTCAAGCCCTATCAGCATGCCGTGCGTCACAGTGCTTTGTCCGGCGCTTGTCACCCTTCGAACGGGGGACCGAGCCGCCGCTGGCCTGCCACGAAGGGGAATGGCCCGCGGGATCCGTGCACTGAAAGTAATCTGACGATCACGCATTCGGCGAGGCGGATCACGGAAACGCCACCATTCGCCACCCCTTCGAATGAACCCGACTGCCTTTCTGCGCGCTTGACTTGACGCAGATGCGGCGGCAAGGGCGGAGTGACGCACAGCGGAGCGCGGAATACCGCGCACGCCACGGGAAGTGCTTCCGAGCGCCGTCCGGATACCCGCGTTGACGGGGCATGACGCAAACGGACGGTCATCGCGCGCATCCATATCGTGACCGAAGCTCGCACCGTGACTTCGTAACCACCGGCGCGCGGAACCTGTTGGAGGAGGCATGGACTTCACGATCGGCGGCATCCGTGACATCCGGTCGGGTTCGCGTCGCCGCGGACGCACCGACGAGTGCACCGCTGCGGCGGAGTTCACCGGACTGTGGGGCTGGGACGTGGTGCCCGGCGCCCGGGCGACGGGCGGCTGCTGCTCCTGCGGGCGGACGGGCGCGGACGGCCGCGGGCGCTGCGGGGCCCGCGGCGCCCATCCGCTGGAGGGCGCCCCGGTCATCCCCGCGGGGTCCACCCTCGACGAGGTCGCCCGGGCCTGGGCGCGGTTCCCCGGGGCCACGGTGATGCTGCCGGTGGGCCGGTCCTTCGACGTGTTGGAGGTCGGCGCGACGGCGGGCCGTCGCGCCCTGGTCCGGCTGGAGCGGATGGGCCTGCCGCTGGGGCCGGTGACCCTGACGCCCGACCACCGCGCCCAGTTCCTCGTCGCACCCGGAGCAGCCGAGGGACTCCCCCGGCTGCTGTACCGGATGGGCTGGGACGGCGCCGCGCTCGACCTGCGCGCGCTGGGGCCCGGCGACCACGTCACCGCACCGCCGTCCGACCGCGGCGGGCTCGGCCCGGTGCGTTGGCTGCGGGCCCCCGGCCTCGACCCGGCCCGCCCGCCGCAGGCCCACCTGCTGCTCGGCACCCTCGCCTACGCGGCCCACCGCTCCGACCGCTGACCCCTCGGGCGCCCGACGTCGGGCCGCATGACGAGGGCCCGGCGGGACCGGGGGGTCGGTCGACCACCCCTGGATCCCGCCGGGCCCGATGACGCGGCGCACACCCGGCGCGGGCGCGGTGGACCGCACCCCGCCCGGGCTACTCCCCGATAAGCGCATCCACGAACGCCTCGGGCTCGAAGGGCGCGAGGTCGTCCGCGCCCTCGCCGAGGCCCACCAGCTTCACCGGGACGCCCAGCTCGCGCTGGACCGCGATCACGATGCCGCCCTTCGCGGTCCCGTCGAGCTTGGTGAGCACGATGCCGGTGACGTCCACGACCTCCGCGAACACCCGGGCCTGCACCAGCCCGTTCTGTCCGGTGGTCGCGTCGAGCACCAGCAGCACCTCGTCCAGCGGGGCCTGCTTCTCGACGACCCGCTTGACCTTGCCCAGCTCGTCCATGAGGCCGGTCTTGGTGTGCAGCCGCCCCGCGGTGTCGATGAGGACGACGTCGGCGCCCTCCTTGATGCCCTCCTTGACCGCGTCGAAGGCGATGGACGCCGGGTCCCCGCCCTCGGGGCCCCGCACGGTCCGGGCGCCCACCCGCTCGCCCCAGGTCTGGAGCTGGTCGGCGGCGGCGGCCCGGAAGGTGTCGGCGGCGCCGAGCACGACGTTCTTGCCGTCGGCGACGAGGACCCGCGCGAGCTTGCCGGTGGTGGTCGTCTTGCCGGTGCCGTTGACCCCGACGACCATCACGACACCGGGGGTGTCGAGCCCGGACTCGGCGTTCACCTTGCGGTCGAAGTCGGGCACGAGGAGCGTCAGCAGCTCCTCGCGGAGCAGCGCGCGCAGTTCCTCCGGGGTGCGGGTGCCGAGCACCTTGACGCGCTCGCGCAGCCGCTCGACGAGTTCCTGGGTGGGCTGCACGCCCACGTCGGCGGTGAGGAGGATGTCCTCGACCTCCTCCCAGGTGTCCTCGTCCAGGCGCTCCCGGGACAGCAGGGTGAGCAGGCCCTTGCCCAGTGCGTTCTGCGAACGGGAGAGGCGGGCCCGCAGCCGCACCAGCCGTCCCGCGGTCGGTTCCGGCACCTCGATCGGGGGCGCGGCGGGCGCCTCCTCGACCTCGGCCGGGGCGGTGGCCGGTGCCGGGGCGCCGGGGAGGTCGACCTCCTCGACGGTGCGGCGGGGCTCCTCCCGGGGCGGCTCGGCCTCCTCGCCGACATGGGGCTCGGCCGGAGGGGCGGTGAGGTCGGGCGCGGCGGGCGGCGGCGGGGGCAGCTGCCGCTTGCGGCGACTGCCGACCACCAGCGCGCCGGTGGTCCCGAGCAGCACCACGGCGATGACTACAGCAAGAATGACGATGTCCATAACGCACCCAGTATCGACCACCCCCGCCGGCCCGGACGAGAAGCAGGACCGAACGCCTCCGCGCCCCGCCGTCCGCGACGGTCGCGCGGTGCCCGCCCGGGAAACTCGGATGCCCCGTTCCGGGGGTGCGGGTTAGCGTCACCGGCATGACCTTGGAGTACCGCACGATTCCCGAGGCCGAGCTCGACCATGCCTTGGACCTGCACTACCTCGTCTTCCTGGAGAAGTCACCCGAGGACGAGACCCGTGCCAAGCACAAGGAGGTCCTCGCCCGCTCCGACCGCATCGGCGCCTACGAGGGCGAGGACCTCGTGGGGCTGTTGGCCGCCCACGACCTCGACCTGTCCGTGCCCGGCGGCTCGCTGCCCACCGCGGGGGTGACCTTCGTCTCGGTGGCACCGACCCACCGCCGCCGGGGCGTCCTCACCGGCATGGTCGACGAGCTGTGGCGGCGCTGCGCCGAGCAGCGCAAGCCGCTCGCGGCGCTGTGGGTGTCGGAGGCGACGATCTACGGCCGCTTCGGCTTCGACCCGGCGACCCACGCGTACACGGTGACCGTCGACGCCACCTACCCCCTGGACCTGCGGATCGAACCCGACGGGCGTCCGTTGCGACTGGTCCCGTTCGCCGGCGCGCCCGAGGTGATCGGCGCCCTGCACGAGACGGCCCGCGGGGAGCGGGCCGGGCGGGTGCGGCGCGACGACTGGTGGTGGCGCCACCTCGTCCTGCCGGAGACGTTCGAGGAGGACGAGGACATGTCGGAGCCCCGGGTGGTGACCCTGGGCGATCCGGGGGAGCCGCCCGCGGGGTACGTGGCGTACCGGACCAAGTCCGACGACGAGGGCCGCGGCACGCTGTACGTCATCGAACTGGAGGCCGAGTCGCCGCAGGTGGCCGCCGCCCTGTGGCGCTACCTGGTCTCGATCGACCTGGTCGACAAGGTACGGGCCTGGGGCCGGCCGCTGGACGATCCGCTGCTCCTCTTCGCGGCCGACCGCGACCAGGTCGACGTGACCCGGGAGTTCCCGGCGCTGTGGGTGCGGCTCGCCGACGTGCCGGCCGCGCTGGAGGGCCGGACCTGGTCGGCGCCGCTGGACCTGGTCCTGGAGGTGTCCGACCGGGGGGTGCCGGGCAACGCGGGCCGCTACCGGGTGACGGCGAAGCCGGACGGGGACGTCCACCGGGCCCGGGTGACCCGCACCGAGGAGGCCCCCGACCTGACGCTCGACGTGCGGGAGCTGGCCGCCTGCTACCTGGGCGGGACCTCGCCCGTCGACCTGGTGCGGGCGGGCCTGTTCACGGAGCACCGGGCGGGCGCGGCGGCCCTGTTCGGGCTGGCCGCCCGGACGGAGCTGCTGCCGCACACCGTGGACGAGTTCTGATCCCGGCCCCCCGCTGCCGGGAGCCGGCGGCGGGGGGGAACCCGGGGCAGCGGGAGGGTCAGCCCATCTCCTCCAGCGTCTTGCCCTTGGTCTCCTTCACGAACTTCAGGACGAAGGGGATCGAGAGCGTCGCGAAGCAGGCGTAGATGATGTACGTGGCCGACAGGTTCCAGTCCGCGAGGGACGGGAAGGTCGCGGTGATGAGCCAGTTGGCGATCCACTGGGCGGAGGCGGCGACGCCGAGGGCCGCCGCTCGGATGCGGTTGGGGAACATCTCGCCGAGGAAGACCCAGACGACCACGCCCCAGGACATCGCGAAGAAGAAGACGAACCAGTGGGCGGCCACCAGCGCCACCCAGCCCTGGGTCTCGGGCAGTTTCCCGTCCACCAGGTCGTAGCTGAAGGCCCACGCCTCCAGGGCGAGCCCGATGGCCATGCCCACCGAGCCGATCAGCGCGAGCGGCCGGCGGCCGACCCGGTCCACGAAGATCATCGCGATGACCGTGCCGATGATGTTGATGATCGACGTGGTGAACGAGTAGAAGAACGAGTCCGTCGGGTCGACGCCGACCGACTGCCACAGCGTGGACGAGTAGTAGAACGCCACGTTGATGCCGACGAGTTGCTGGAACGCGGAGAGGCCGATGCCGACCCAGACGATCGGCAGGAACCAGAACCGTCCGCCGAGCAGGTCCTTGAACGTCGGCTTGTGCTCCCGGTGCACCTTCTCCTGGATCTCCGCCAGCCGGGCGTCGAGGTGGGCCTCGTCGCCCTCGACCTCGCGCAGCACCTCGCGGGCCCGGTCGTTCTTGCCGACCGAGATGAGGTAGCGCGGCGATTCGGGGATGGCGAAGGACAGCAGCCCGTACAGGGCGGCCGGGATGACCATCACGCCGAGCATCACCTGCCAGGCCTCCACGCCCAGCAGTCGGCCGCGCTGATCGCCGTCGGCGGCCTGGAGGATGCCCCAGTTGACCAGTTGGGAGGTGGCGATGCCGATGACGATCGCGGCCTGTTGGAACGAGCCCAGCCGCCCCCGGTACGCGGGCGGGGACACCTCCGCGATGTACGCGGGGCCGATCACCGACGCCATGCCGATGGCGAAGCCGCCGATGATCCGCCAGAACGCCAGGTCGTAGAGGGCGAACGGCAGCGCCGAACCGACGGCGCTGACCATGAAGAGGACCGCCGCGATCTGCATGCAGCGGATGCGTCCGATCCGGTCGGCGATCCGGCCCGCGGTGGCCGCGCCGATCGCGCAGCCGATCAGGGCGATGGCGATGACCTGGGCGAGCGCCACCGAGCCGATGTCGTAGCGGTCCCTGATCGCCTCGACGGCCCCGTTGATGACGGAGCTGTCGTACCCGAACAGGAAGCCGCCCATCGCCGCCGACGCCGCGATGAAGATGACGTGCCCGAGGTGTTCGGGGTGTTCCTCGCGGGCGCCGGACGGGGTCGCTGCACTGGTCACGCATCACTCCTCGGGCCTCGGGGGGGGCTGATGGGCCCTTCCAGTGGCGCACAGGTCGACACCGCTCACCACCGGGAACACCCGCGTGCCGCGGTGCGGTGACGCCACCTCCCCCCAACGGGTGAATCGGGATCGGGTCGATCGGGATCGGGTGGATCGGGTCTCCGGGTACCCCGGGGCCGTCCCGGCACACCCGCCGCCCGTGCGCGGTTCCCCCGCGGTTCAGCGCAGCCGCTGGCTGATCACCTTGGACACGCCGTCGCCCTGCATCGACACCCCGTACAGCGCGTCCGCGACCTCCATGGTCCGCTTCTGGTGGGTGATGACGATGAGTTGGGACGCCTCCTGGAGCTCCCGCATGATCCGGATGAGCCGCTGGAGGTTGGTGTCGTCGAGGGCGGCCTCGACCTCGTCCATCACGTAGAACGGGCTCGGTCGCGCCTTGAAGATCGACACCAGCAGGGCCACCGCCGTCAGCGACCGCTCCCCGCCGGAGAGCAGCGACAGCCGCTTGACCTTCTTGCCGGGGGGCCTGGCCTCCACGTCCACGCCGGTGGCCAGCATGTCGTCCGGGTCGGTGAGGACCAACCGCCCCTCGCCGCCGGGGAACAGTCGTGCGAAGACGCCCTCGAACTCCCGTGCCGTGTCCCGGTACGCCTCGGTGAAGACCTGCTCGACCCGCTCGTCGACCTCCTTGATCACCTGGAGCAGGTCCGCCCGGGTCTTCTTCAGGTCGGTGAGCTGTTCGCTGAGGAACTGGTGGCGTTCCTCCAGCGCCGCGAACTCCTCCAGTGCCAGGGGGTTGACCTTCCCGAGCTGCTGGTGGGCGCGTTCGGCGGTCCGCAGCCGCTTCTCCTGCTCCGCCCGGACGAACGGACGCGGGAGGTTGCGCGGGTGCCCGGGGTCCTCGGGCAGTTCCTCGCCGTCGGCGGGCGGCGGGGGCGGCACCGGCCGGTCGGGGCCGTACTCGTCGACGAGCGCGGCGGGCTCCACGCCCAGTTCCTCCAGCGACCGGGTCTCCAACTGCTCCGCACGCAGCCGCTTCTCGGCGCCCAGCACCTCGCCCCGGTGGACCGAGTCGGTCAGCTTGTCCAGTTCGACCTTGAGCCCGCGGCCGGTCTCCCGGACCGCGGCCAGTTCGCGTTCCCGGTCCGCGCGGGCTCCTTCGGCGGCCGTCCGGTCCGCCTCGGCCCGCGCCGTCGACACCTCGACGTGGGCGAGGAGCTGACGCGCGCCGGCGGCGACCGCCGCGGCGACGGTCGCCTCGTGGCGCAGCCGGGCCGCCCGCCGCTCGGCCCGGGCGCGGGCCTCCCGTTCGGCCCTGGCCGCCCGGTCCAGGCCGTCGGCCCGTCCGGCGAGCGCCTTGACGCGCTCCTCGTGGGTGCGGACCTGGAGCCGGGCCTCCATCTCGGTCTGCCGGGCGTTCGCCCCGTCGGCGGCCAACCGGTCACGGGCGTGGGTGTCGGGCTCCTCGCCCTCGTCGGCGACGGCGGCGCTCTCCTCGGCGACGGCGAGCCGTTCCGCCAGTTCCTCGACCTCGGTGCGGGCCCGCTCCAGGGCCTCCCCGGCCTTCGCGGCGGCGCCCGCCGCCCGTTCGGCCTCCTCCGCGGCGCCGCGGGCCTGGCCGGCGAGCCGCCCGAGCTGCTGGGCGACCGACGACTTGGCGCGGTCGGCGGTGCGGCGGCGCTCGGCCAGTTCGTCCACCAGTGCGGCGCGGGCGGCGCGGTCCTCCTCGGCGGTGCGCTGCACGGCGGCGAGCCGGGCGCAGCGCTCGTCGAGCGCGGCGCGTTCGGTCGCCGCCTCGTCGACGGACGCCTGTACTTCGAGGAGGCTGGGTGCGCCGGCCGACCCGCCGTGGGCGAAGTGCGCGCCGAGGAGGTCGCCCTCCGCGGTGACGGCGGTCAGCTCCGGGTGGGCGCGGACCAGGTCCTCGGCGTCCTCCAGGGTGCCCACGACGACGTACCCGGCGAGCAGTCGGCGTACCGCGGGCAGCAGTTCCGCGGGACCGCGCACCAGCTCGGCCGCGGGGGGCGGATTGCCCCGCAGTACGGGGCCGGGCGTCGGTCCGGGGGACGGTTCGGGGGCGCCCGCGAGCAGCAGCGCGGCCCGGCCGCCGTCCTGTTTGCGCAGCAGGCGGATGGCTTCGGCGGCCTGGGCGGGCGAGGTGACGGCCAGCGCGTCGGCTGCCGCCCCGAAGGCCGCGGCGACGGGCACCTCGTACCCCTGTGCGACGGTCAGCAGTGCGGCGGCGGGGCCGAGCAGTCCGGTGAGGGCGTCCCCGGCGGCGAGCAGGGCGCCCGTACCGTCCTTGCGGCGCAGTCCGAGGGCGAGGGCGTCATGGCGGGCGGAGACCGCGGCGCGGCGTCGGTCGGCGTCGGTGGCCGCCTCGCGGGCCTCGGTGAGGGCGGTTTCGGCGGCCGTGAGCCGGGTGCGGGCCGCTTCGTGCCGTGCGGCGAGGTCGGCGTCGTCCGCGTCGAGCCCGTCGACCTCGGCGTGCAGGTGTTCGTACTCCTCCCGGGCGCTGGCGGCACGTTCCTGCGCGGCGTCGCGGGCGAGGGCGAGCCGGTCGATCTCGGCCTCGGCGGCGGCGGCGCGGCTGCGGGCGGCGCCCACCTGCCCGCCCAGCCGGGCGAGCCCTTCGCGGCGGTCGGCGAGGGCCCGGGCCGCGTCCTTGAGGCGGCGTTCCTCGTCCAGCAGGGCGCGTTCGAGGTCGGCCCGGTGGGCGACGGTGTCCTCCAGGGCGCGTTCGGCGGCTTCGAGGGCGGCCGTCAGTTCGGCTTCCTGTTCGCGGATGCGGGCGGCCTCGCGTTCCATCCGCTCGGGGGCGTCGGGGTCCTGGCCCCGGCGTTCCTCGGGCGGGGCGGCGGTGGCGCTGGTGACCCGGGCGTCGGCGAGGGAGACGGTGCCCCGGACGCGTTCGGCGAGCCGGGACAGGTCGAAGACGGTCTGTTGGGCGCTCCGGAGCCGGGGGGTGAGCTGGCGCACCTCGTCCTCCAGCCGGCCCTCGCGGGTGAGCTGGGCCCGCAGTTCGGTCTCGGCGGCGTCCTTGCGGCGCTTCAGCTCGGCCTCGTCGGCGACCTCGGTGGCGAGGGCCCGCCGCAGGGTCACCAGGTCGTCGGCGAGCAGCCGCAGCCGTGCGTCCCGCAGGTCGGCCTGGATGACGGCGGCACGCCGGGCGACGGCGGCCTGTCGGCCCAGCGGTTTGAGCTGGCGCCGGAGTTCGTCGGTGAGGTCCTGCACCCGGGCGAGGTTGGCCCGCATGGCGTCGAGCTTCCGTAGCGCCTTCTCCTTGCGCTTGCGGTGCTTGAGGACGCCCGCGGCCTCCTCGATGAAGGCGCGGCGGCCGGAGGGGTCGGCGTGCAGGACGGAGTCGAGTTGGCCCTGGCCGACGATGACGTGCATTTCGCGGCCGATTCCGGAGTCGGACAGCAATTCCTGAATGTCGAGGAGCCGACAGGTGTCGCCGTTGATCTGGTATTCGCTACCGCCGTTGCGGAACATGATCCGCGTGATGGTCACTTCGGCGTAAGCGATGGGCAGGGCGCCGTCGGAGTTGTCGATGGTGAGGGAGACCTCGGCCCGCCCGAGCGGGGGGCGTCCGGTGGTCCCGGCGAAGATGACGTCCTCCATCTTGCCGCCGCGCAGGGATTTCGCGCCCTGTTCGCCCATGACCCAGCTCAAGGCGTCGACGACATTGGACTTTCCCGAGCCGTTCGGTCCGACGACGCAGGTGATGCCCGGTTCGAATCGCAGGGTCGTGGCGGACGCGAAGGATTTGAATCCGCGCAGGGTCAGGGCCTTGAGGTGCACGCCGCCGGACTCTACCTCTCTGCTTCTCGCCGCCCGGTGAGGCCGGGGGTCACGATTCGGGCGTGCCGAAGGTCCACCGGGCCCCCGGGTGACGTTGCGGTTTCACCGAGGAATGCGCAGGGCACATCAGACGGTAAAGGAAGGGGGGCCGGGGGCGGGACCGTCCGGCGGGCCGGACGGGGCGAGGGCGCGCGGGAACGGACGGTCGAGGGGGCAGGGACGGGCGCAATGACAGAAGGGACGCCGAAGCGTCCCTTGCTAGATCGGGCGAGCGATCTCGGTGGTACCGGTAGTAGGGCAGCCCGACCACGTGTCAGCGGGGCTCAGCAGGAGTGGTCAGGTGAGCGCAGGCTCCGCCTGGGGAACGTCGATGCTCGTCAGTAGCGAATCGCTGTCGTGAGAAGCGGCAGCCGCCAACGCGTCGTTCTCGGCCTGAATCCGTACGAGCTCGGACTCAAGGTCCTGGACGCGTTGCTGGAGCCGTCGCATCTCGGCGAGGAGTCGCGGATCGGAGCCGCCGACGTAACCGAGAAGCGCCTTTGCCATGATGGATGGTCCTCCACAATGAGTGACCGACCGTAGCGGTTGGGTCGTGAGGGAATCGCACCCGCGATGCTTGGCACTGTTGAGTTCTGAATGCCGTTCTTCCATGCCAAACAGGTAAGGTGCGCGGGGCTTCCAGAGTCTCACCAAAAAGTTTGACGGTCAACACGATCACGCCCGGTACCGGCGGGTCACCCGGGGGCTCACGGCCGGAATCCAACCGGCCGGGCACCGACTTCGGGGCCCTGGGGGCGTGTCGATCATCCTTCTCTCGGGAGCCTGCCACGGCTCGCCCTTCTTGGCAACCACCAGGAACTTTCCCCGGTGGCGGGGCCCCGCGCCCGGGGTGCGCGGAGCGCTTCGCGGCCCCCGCCGGCGAGCGTCCTCAGCGGATCGCGAAACCGTCGTACCCGGCGCGCGGTGTGCCCCATATCTCGGTCACTCCGTCGACGCGGCCCGGCGTGTCGCCCTCCCCGAGCCACTCCAGGAGCGCCGTGCACCGCTCTCGGTCGCCTTCCGCCACGACCTGGACGCGCCCGTCGTCCAAATTGAGAGCAAAGCCACTCAGCCCGCCGATCTCCAATGCTTTGGCACGCGTGTACCAGCGGAAACCCACTCCCTGTACACGGCCGCGTACCCATGCGGTGAGGCGCACCTCTTCATTCATGGCTGCACGGTAGCCGGCGAAATGCCCTATGGGTACTTCGTCCCCTTGCGCCATGGGGTAGCGTCCCGACGCAATGAGCCTCACCCGAATGGGGGAGTCGCATTGCCCGCAAGGAACAGAAAGGCCGGGACAGGACATGGGACGCCACCGACGCTCCGCCGCCGGACGCGCCTCCGGGACCGATGGCTATACGCACGACACGCCTCATTCGGTTCCCGACGGCGACCACTCTTCCCCGGAATCGACGGGAGCGACGGGAGCGACGGACTTCACGGCGTCGGGCGGCACCGAGTACCCCGGTCACGCCCCGTACTCCGCATCCGACGGGCACGCCGAAGTGGCCCGGCCGTACGCACCGCGCCCCGTCGACGACGTCGACCCCGGGTACGGCGGCTACGAGGCCGCGACCGCGCCGATACCCGTGCAGCGGTACGACGCGACGTACGGCGGGGCCTCCGCCTACGGGCGGGGACTGGCCGGGTACGGCACCGCAGGAGCGGCGGGGCACGGTGCGGCCGACGGCTTCCCGGACCTGACCGCACCCGACGCCTTCCCCGAGGACGAGGCCGCGGACACTCCTGCCCCGTCGGACGGCGGGGCGGGCCCGTACGCGGTGACCACCGCCCTGCCGGTCGTCGCACCGGGCGCCGGGGGCGGGCGGTCCGCAGCGGCCGCCGCGAAGGGCTCCGGCCCGCGCAGGAAGTCCCGCCGGCGGGTGTCCACTCCGGTGCGCACCGGGCTGCTCGGGGTGTCCGCCGCGATGGCGCTGGGCGCGGTGGCGGTGGCGGCCGGCGTGCTGCCGGGCGGCGACTCCACCACCGTGGGCAACGGCGCCTCCGATCGGGTGCGCGCCAGTGAGGTGCCCGGCGGGGTCGACAGCAACGGGGGGAGGAGCAGTGCGCCCACCCCCTCGGCCGCCACGCCCGCCTCGCCGTCGACCGGCGCCGGGAAGAAGGGCGGTGACCGCAGCACCGCTCCGGCGAAACCGTCCCCGTCGCAGTCGGCGGCGGCCCCCGCCGCCCCGGAGGAGGAGCGGACGTCACCGCCTCCGAAGACGGAGACGACGCCCACCACGAGGGCCCCGCAGAGCACACCGAGCACCTCCGCGCCCACGTCGAAGCCCGCGCCGTCGACCCCCGCCGCGCCCCCGCCACCGCCGGCGACCGAGGCACCGGTCACCGGCTCGCCGGAGACCCAGGTGGTCGCCCTGGTCAATCGGGAGCGGGCGAAGGTCGGCTGTCAGCCGGTCAGTGCGGACGCCGACTTGGCGCGGCTCGCGGAGGACTTCAGCCAGGACATGGCCGCGCGGGGCTTCTTCGACCACACCGACCCCGACGGGGACACCCCCTGGGACCGGGCCGAGGCCGCCGGGATATCCGATCTGGGCGGCGAGAACATCGCCCGGGGCCAGGCGGACGCGGCAGCGGTGATGGCCGCCTGGATGGACAGCCCCGGGCACCGGGCCAACATCCTCAACTGCGACTTCAAGACCCTGGGCGTGGGCGCCCACTTCGCCTCCGGCGGCCCCTGGTGGACGCAGAACTTCGGCTTCTGAGCCGCAACCGCAGGGGCGCTACGGCGTGGTGCGGGGCGGACGCTGGCAGTGCGGGCAGTAGTAGCTGGACCGGTTCATCCAGGGCCGCCGCCGCATCGGCGTACCGCACCGGCGGCACGGCAGCCCCTCGCGACCGTAGGCGTCCAGGGAGCGGTCGAAGTAGCCGGACTCGCCGTTCACATTGACGTAGAGGCTGTCGAAGCTGGTGCCGCCGACGGCGAGGGCCGCGTTCATCACGTCCCGGACGTGGCCGAGCAGTTCGGCGGTACGGGGGCGGGTGAGGGTGGCGGTGGGGCGTTCGTAGTGCAGCCGGGCCCGCCACAGCGCCTCGTCGGCGTAGATGTTGCCGACCCCGCTGATCAGCGACTGGTCTAGGAGCGCCCGCTTGATCGTCGTGCGGCGGCGGCGCAGCGCGGTGGGGAACGCCTCGTCGTCGAAGAGCGGGTCGAGGGGGTCGCGGGCGATGTGCGCGATGACGTCCGGGAGGCCGTCGGGGGTGGTGTCGTGCAGGCTGAGCCCGCCGAACGTGCGCTGGTCGACGAAGCGCAGTTCGGTGTCGGTGGAGTCGGCGAAGCGGATCCGGACCCGTAGGTGCTTCTCGTCCGGGGCGTCCTCCGGCTGGACCAGGAGCTGTCCGCTCATGCCCAGGTGGGCGAGGACCGCCGTGCCGGTGCTGTCGCCGGCCAGTTCCGTGAGCGGCAGCCACAGGTACTTGCCGCGGCGGCCGGGCACGGCGATGCGTTCGCCTTCGAGGCGCCGTCCGAAGTCCTCGGCGCCGGCGAGGTGTCGGCGCACGGCGCGCGGGTGGCGCACCTCCACCTCGGCGACGGTCCGCTCGGCGACCCAGCGGGCGAGTCCGCGCCGCACCACTTCGACTTCCGGCAGTTCGGGCATGCGCTGTCCTGGGCTCGTGGGGTCGGGTCGTCGGTCCGTACACGTCGTGAGCGCCCGCCCCGACCGGGGTGGGCGCTCACGGGGAAGCGTGGATCAGGCCGTGGCCGAGGAGGTGTCGGCGTTCTCCTCGACGGTGTCCGCGGCGGCGTCAGCGACCTCGGCCGCTTCGGCCGCGCGTCGATCGGCATCGGCGCGGATCGACCGCCAGGCCGCCTCGGCGGCCTGCTGTTCCGCTTCCTTCTTGCTGCGGCCGGTGCCGGTGCCGTACGAGACGCCCCCGACGCGGGCAGCAGCAGTGAAGGTCTTCTCGTGGTCCGGTCCGGTCTCCGTGACCAGGTACTCGGGTACGCCGAGCCCTTCGGTCGCGGTGAGTTCCTGGAGGCTGGTCTTCCAGTCCAGTCCGGCACCGAGGTTCGAGGACTTCTCGATCAGCGGGTCGAAGAGCCGGTGCACCAGCTCCGCCGCCGCTTCGAGCCCCTGGTCGAGATAGACCGCGCCGATCACCGCTTCCAGGGTGTCGGCGAGGATCGACGCCTTGTCCCGACCACCGGTGCCCTCTTCACCCCGGCCGAGCCGGATGAACGCACCGAGGTCAAGACCGCGCCCCACCTCCGCCAGCGCGCGCGAGTTGACCACCGCGGCCCGCAACTTCGCGAGCTGCCCTTCGGGCAGATCGGGATGGCTGCGGTACAGCGTGTCGGTGACGACCAGGCCGAGCACGGAGTCCCCGAGGAACTCCAGTCGCTCGTTGGTCGGCAGACCACCGTTCTCGTACGCGTACGAGCGATGGGTCAACGCACGCACAAGAAGGGCGGACTCCAGCTGATAGCCGAGCCGCCCTTCCAGGAGCGTGTGGGACGAAGCCGTCGGGCCTCCCCCGTTGGTACGGGGGTCATTCTTCTTGGCGTCTGGCATCGTGCCCCTCACCAGCCGCTCAGACCTCGAGGACCTGACGCTTGTTGTAAGTGCCGCAAGCGGGGCACGCAATGTGCTGGAGCTTGGGCTCGTGGCAGCGCTCGCACGCAACCAGGGTGGGGACCGCAGCCTTCCACTGCGACCGGCGGTGGCGCGTGTTGCTGCGCGACATCTTCCGCTTCGGAACAGCCACGGCTACTTCTCCTGCTTCTCGTCGACGCCCGCTTCGGCGCCGCTCATGTCGTCCTTCTCGCTGTCCTGGATGGAGTCAGCGAGTCCTTGCAGTGCCGCCCAACGGATGTCGACGGCCCCGTGCTGGTGGTCCGGGTCGTCCGCGAGCCGCACTCCGCATTCGGAGCACAGGCCCGGACAGTCGTCCCGGCACACCGGCTGCATGGGCAGTGCGAGCACCACCGCATCGCGCAGCACGGGTTCGAGGCCGATCAGGCCGTCCTCGATGAAGAGCCTGTCCTCGTCCTCCTCGTCACCGTCCTCCGGTTCCGCTTTCGCACGGCCCCGGTTGTCGGTCTCGGCATACGAGAACATCTCCTGGAAGTCCGTTTCGAGCTCCCGCTCCAGCGGCTCCAGACACCTTACGCACTCCCCCTCGACCACGGCACGGGCGGTGCCTGTGACGAGCACCCCTTCCATGACGGACTCAAGACGGATTTCAAGCCGCACCGGGGCGCCCGAGGGCACCTTGATGACCCCGGGGAGACCGAGGGCGGCGTCTCCGGAGGGCGCGTCGACCGTGCGGGTCAGCCGCTGGAGCGCACCCGGACGCCGTCCCAGCTCGTGCGTGTCGAACACGAGGGGGTCGCGGTGGTCCAGGCGGGCGTTCAGAGCCATCCCTGCTTTCGGTCGTCGGCGCCCACGCGGAAGGGCCCGGCGAGCTGTGAAGGGAGTGATCGCGCACTTGACGCACGCGACCGAAGAGCCAGGATACTGGACCTTTCCCCCTGCTCCCAATCGTGGCCCCCCGCGCTCCCCCGGTCGACCCCGGCGACCCCGGTGGAACACCCGCGGGCGCGGAGCCGCTAGCGGCCCTCCTCGTACCGGCGCAGTTGCTCCGGGGTGATCATCGCGGTGTCGAACAGGCTCGTCTCGTCGAGCGCCGTGGGCTGCGGCGCCGGGGGCTGCGTCCCGTAGCCCCCGGGAGACCCGTAGCCACCGCCGCCCTGCTGCTGGGCGTCGTACGTCTCGTAGCCGCCGCCCTGCGCGGCGTAGTCCTGCTGACCGTACCCGTACCTCTCCGGGTACCCGTAGCCCTGCTGCTGCTGTTCGTACCCCTGTGGGTAGCCGTAGGTGTCCTGGCCGTAGCCGTAGGCGTCCTGCTGACCGTACGCGTCCTGGGCCGGGGGCGGGGTCTGCGCGACAACGGGGACGGGCACGGCGGGCGGCAGGGGCGGTGCGGCGGGGGGCGTTCCCGGCGCGGCCGGTGCGGGGCCGCCGGGGACGGCCCGGCCGGTCGCGGGGTCCGACATGGCCGCGAGGTCGGCGAGGTAGTCGGCGTCGCTGGTGGGGCGGGGGCCGTCGGCCCCGTCGGCGAGCAGGCCCAGTTCGTCCGCGGCGACCCGGCCGTGCAGCTTCTGGCGGCCCCGGCCCACCGCCTCCAGGGTCTTGGCGAGCACCGCCTCGAAGGCCCCGAGCTTGACGTCGACGTACTCGTCGGCCCGGCGCCGCAGGGTCTCCGGGTCGTGGCTGCGCTCCGGCGCCTCCGCGTAGTCGGGGTCCACGTGGCCGTCGAGGGCGGGGCCGGGACCCGTGCCGAGCAGTTTGTCCCGCCCCCGGCCGACCGATCCGAGGGTCTTGGTGAGGACGACCTCGAAGTTGGCGAGCTTGGAGTCCACGTAGTCGTCGGCCTCGGCGCGGATCTCCTCGGCCTCCTGGCGGGCCTCGACGAGGATGCGGTCGGCCTCGCCCTGGGACCTGCGGGCCACTTCGGTGTCGGCGATCAGCGAGCCGCGTTCCTGGTGGGCGGCACTGACGATCCGTTCCGCCTCCGCGCGGGCGTCGGCGACCATGCCCTCGCGGTCGCCGAGCAGTTCGCGGGCCTGCGCGAGGGAGCCGGGCAGGGCTTCGCGCACCTCGGCGAGCAGGGCGAGCAGTTCGGCCCGGTTGACCACGCAGGAGGCGGACATGGGCATGGAGCGGGCGTTGCCGACGGCCGCGACGATCTCATCCAGCTTCTTCTGCACGTCCACCGTGTGTTCGCCACTCTCTGTGCCTCGTTGGGACGGACAAGGTGACTGTACGGCCACTTTGTGCCGTCCGGCATCGGTTGCGGGGGTACGTGGTGCTCGCCCGCGCCGTTCCCCGCGCCCCCGGGGGTGCCTACGGCGGTGCGTCGTCGGGTGCGGGTCCGCTTCGGTTGCCCGCGCCGTTCCTCGCGCCCCTTTTCTTCGGCCGGGGTGCGTGGTTCGGCGCGGGTGCGTCGTACCTGCTCGCGCAGTTCCCCGCGCCCCCGGGGTGCCTCTGGCGGTGCGTCGTTGGGTGCGGGGACGCCTCCCGTTGCTCGCGCCGTTCCCCGCGCCCCCGGGGGTGCCTACGGCGGTGCGTCGTCGGGTGCGGGTCCGCTTCGGTTGCCCGCGCCGTTCCCCGCGCCCCCGAGGGGCCTCTGGCGGTGCGTCGTCGGGTGCGGGACCGCTTCGGTTGCCCGCGCCGTTCCCCGCGCCCCTGGGGGGGCGGGGGTAGCGCACGGTGAGTGGGGCGCACCTGTTGAGGGGTGCGGGGAACTGCGCGAAGCCGGGGCGGACGGCGAGCGAACAGCGCACGTGCAGCGGATCGCACCGAAGGGGCGCGGGGAACTGCGCGAGCAACCGACCGCTGGCCGGAAGCCGTGGACGTACCCCCGGGAGGGAGCCCCGCGAGGGGCTCAGTGGCCCGCTTCGCGGCGTTCGCGGAGCCGTCCGGACAGCGCCCCGAGCACGGTCGGGGGAACCAAGTGGGAGACGTCCCCGCCCCACGCGGCGACCTCCTTGACCAGGGAGGACGAGAGGAAGCTGTACGTGGGGTTGGTCGGCACGAACAGCGTCTCCACACCGGAGAGTCCGATGTTCATCTGGGCCATCTGGAGTTCGTAGTCGAAGTCGCTGACGGCCCGCAGCCCCTTGACGATCGCGGGGATGTCACGCTGCTTGCAGAAGTCGACGAGGAGCCCGTGGAACGACTCCACCCGTACGTTGCCGTACTCGGCGGTGACCTCGCGGATCAGGTCGATCCGCTCCTCGATCTCGAACAGTCCCTTCTTGGACTGGTTGATCATCACGGCGACGTAGACCTCGTCGTACAGCTTCGAGGCACGGGCGATGATGTCGATGTGGCCATTGGTGATGGGGTCGAAGGACCCCGGACAGACGGCGCGGCGCAACTGTGGTTCCTCGCTCTCCGGTCCGGTCACGGTGCGTTGTCGCACGTGGGGGCGGTGTCGCTGGTGGCGGCGGCGCGACCGTACCAAAACGTTCCCTCGCCGTAGCGCCGGGACCGAACGGACTCGAAGCCGGCGGGCCAGGGGAACGCGCCGCCCCGGGTACTGCGCTCCACGGTGACGAGCGCGTCGACGGTGAGCCACCCCTCAGCACGGAGTGTGAGCAGGATCTCTTCAAGATCGCCGTTCTCGACGGCGTAGGGCGGATCGAGGAAGACGACGTCGTACGGTGCGGCCGGTGGGGGTCCGGTGACCACCTGTTCCGCTCGGCCGGCCCGCACCTCGGCGCCGGCCAGGCCGAGCGTCCGGACGTTCTCCCTGATCACCTTGGCGGCCCGGGCGTCGGCCTCGACCAGCAGGGCGTGGGCGGCTCCCCGGGACAGCGCCTCCAGGGCCACCGCGCCGGACCCCGCGTACAGGTCGGCGACCCGCAGGCCGCTCAGGGTGCCGAGCAGGGACTCCCAGGTCGAGAAGAGCCCTTCTCGCGCACGGTCCGAGGTGGGGCGGGTGCCGTTGCCCGGGGGGACGGCCAGTCGCCGTCCACCGGCGAGTCCGGCGATCACGCGGGTCATGTGCGCTCGGGTCCTTCACGGTGCGGTCGGTGCGAACACCCCCACGATAGGCGTCCGGAGCGGGATGCGGTCGCGCGCACCCGACCGGGCGGGCTCAGCCCTTCTCCAGGTACGCCTCCCGCTCGGCGTCGACCAGGGCGTCCAGGGCCACCCGCAGGCCCGGCAGCTCCCGTAGCTCCGGGTCGGCCGCGACCACCGCCGTGGCCTCTTCCCGGGCTTCGGCGATGACGTCCTCGTCCCCCAGGACGGTGAGGACCCGCAGCGAGGAGCGCACCCCCGACTGCGCCTGCCCGAGGACGTCGCCCTCCCGTCGCTGTTCCAGGTCGATGCGGGACAGGGCGAACCCGTCCAGGGTGTCCGCGACCGCCTCCAGCCGGGCCCGGGCGGTGCTCGCCTCGGGCATCTCGGTCACCAGCAGGCACAGGCCGGGGGCCGAGCCCCGGCCCACCCGCCCCCGCAGCTGGTGGAGCTGGGAGACGCCGAAGCGGTCCGCGTCCATGATCACCATCGCGGTGGCGTTGGGCACGTTGACCCCGACCTCGATGACGGTGGTCGCCACCAGGACGTCCGTCTCCCCGGCGGCGAACCTCCGCATCACCGCGTCCTTGTCCTCGGGCGCCATCCGTCCGTGCAGCACCTCGACGGCGAGCCCCTGCAAGGGGCCGCGGGCCAGTTCCTCCGCGACGTCCAGGACGGCCAGCGGGGGGCGCTTGTCCGCGGTGGCCGCCGCCTCCTCCTTCGCCGCGGCCTTGGCCTCCGCCTTGGCGCGGGCCTTGGCCGCGGCCTTCGCGTCGGCCCCCGAGCCGGTCTGGGTGTCGGCGGCGGTGCCGGGCCCGGTCGTCTCCGGGTCGTCACCGATGCGGGGGCAGACCACGTACGCCTGGTGCCCCTTGGCGACCTCCTCCCGGACGCGCTGCCATGTGCGCGTCAGGAAGTGGGGCTTGTCGGCGGCGGGCACGACGTGGCTGGCGATCGGCGAGCGTCCGGCCGGCAACTGGTCGAGGACGGAGGTCTCCAGATCGCCGAAGACGGTCATCGCCACCGTGCGCGGGATGGGGGTCGCGGTCATGACCAGCAGGTGCGGGGTGCGCCGCTCACCGCCCTCCCCCCGGGGCCCCTTGCCGCGCAGGGCGTCCCGCTGCTCGACGCCGAACCGGTGCTGCTCGTCCACGACCACCAGACCCAGATCGTGGAACTGGACCTTGTCCTCGATCAGCGCGTGGGTGCCGATGACGAGGCCCGCATCGCCGCTGACCAGGTCCAACAGGGCCTGTCGGCGGGCCGCCACCCCCATGGAGCCGGTGAGCAGCACGACCTTGGTGCCGTGGTCGGCGCCGCCGAGCATGCCGCCCTCGGCGAGCTCGCCCATCATCTCCGTGATGGAGCGGTGGTGCTGTTGGGCCAGCACCTCGGTGGGCGCCAGCATCGCCGTCTGCCCGCCCGCGTCGACCACGGCGAGCATGGCCCGCAGCGCCACCAGGGTCTTGCCGGACCCGACCTCGCCCTGGAGCAGTCGGTGCATGGGGTGCTCGGTGGCGAGGTCGTCGAAGATCTCGGCGGTGACCTTCCGTTGCCCGTCGGTCAGGGTGAACGGGAGCCGCGCGTCGAACGCGGCGAGGATGCCGTCGGGGCCGGGACGGCGGGCCGTGGCGGGCAGTTGGGCGTCGCTGGAGCGGCGGCGGGCCAGGGCGACCTGGAGGACGAACGCCTCGTCCCACTTGAGGCGGTCCCGGGCATCGGCGATGTCGGCCTTGGTGTGCGGGCGGTGGACCTTCAGCAGGGCCTCGGGCAGGGGGACCAGGCCGCGACCCTCGCGCAGCGCGGGCGGCAGCGGGTCCACCGCCTCGGGGGCGCTGGGGAGGACCGCGTCCACGGCCTTGGCGATCTTCCAGGACTCCATCTTGGCGGTGGCCGGGTAGATCGGGATCAGGGCGCCGGCCCAGGAGTCGACGGCGCTGCCCTCCTCCGCCCCGTCCGGCCCCGCCGCGGGGTCCGGGGTGCGGCGCAGCAGTTCGTACGCGGGGTGGGCCAGTTGGAGCTTGCGGTTGAAGAGCGAGACCTTGCCAGCGAACATCGCCCGGGTGCCGGGCAGCAGGTCCTTGTGCGGTTTGTGGACGCCCCGGCCGAAGAAGACGAGTTGCAGGCGTCCGCTGCCGTCGGTGATGACGACTTCGAGGCGTTGTCCGCTGCCTCCGTTGAACTTCAGGACCCGGGCGGTCTCGACCTGGGCGACCACGGTGACGTGTTCGTCCAGGGGGAGGTCGGCGAGTCTGGTCAGCTCGCCGCGCTCGGCGTACCGGCGGGGGTAGTGGTGGAGGAGGTCGCCTACGGTGTGCAGGTCAAGGGCCTCGGCCATCACCTTGGCGGTGGCGGGGCCGAGGACCTTCTTCAACGGTTCTTCGAGCACGGGCACCCGACCATTGCACACCACCGCACTGACATCGACGCCGACATCGGCCCCATTCGTCCGGGAAATCCGCTGGTCAGCCGGTTCGTTCGGGGCCTAGGATGGTCTGTCCCTTGCCTGCCGCGGTCACCGCTCGCCGGGACCGCCCGACCCGCGCCGTCGTCCGTCCCCCCACCGGCGCAGCGACGATGGACTCCCAGACACCTCAGACGCCTCACGGGCCCCAGGACACCGACGCGCTCCCGAGCGCGCAGCCCTCCCCCGAGCCCCTTCCACCAGCACCGGCAGCCCCGACGGGTCCGACGGACCGTGCACCGGAGCCGGGCGACACGGGCGGGGCCCCACCTCCGGCGCAGGCCCCCCACACCTTCCAGGTGGACCTGCGGGGCCTGGTGGACCTCCTCTCCCACCACCTCTACTCCAGCCCCAAGGTCTATCTGCGCGAACTGCTCCAGAACGCGGTCGACGCCATCACCGCGCGCCGCGCGGAACAGCCCGACGCACCGGCCCTGGTGCGGCTGGCCGTCGAAGAGGGCGGGACCGGCCGCGGCAGGACCCTGCGCATCGAGGACTCCGGGATCGGGCTGACCGAGTCGGACGTCCACTCCCTGTTGGCCACCATCGGCCGCAGCTCCAAGCGGTCCGGCCGTCCGGGCTCCCCGGGCCCGGTGGACCCGTCGGTCCCGGCGGACGCCGTGACGGGTCTCGAATCGGCGCGCTCGGAGTTCCTCGGACAGTTCGGGATCGGTCTGCTCGCCTGCTTCGTGGTCGCCGAACGCATCCGGGTGGTGAGCCGTTCGGCGCGCCACCTCGGGGCGCCCCCCGTGGAGTGGACGGCGCGCGACGACGGCTCGTACACCGTGCGCGCCCTGCCGGACGACGCGCGCACCGAACCGGGCACCACGGTGTACCTCCAGGCGCGCGCCGGCTCGCAGGAGTGGCTCGACGAGGAGCGGGTCCTCAGCCTGGCGCGGGACTTCGGTGCGCTGCTCCCCTACGACGTCCGGGTCGGGGAACGCCCCGTGACGGACCTGCCGGCGCCGTGGGAGCGACGCCACCCGAGCCCGGGCGCACGGCGCGTGGCGCTGGCCCGGCACTGTCACGAGACGTTCGGGTTCAGCCCGCTGGACGCCATCGACCTGGACGTGCCGCTCGCCGGCGTCCGGGGCGTCGCGTACGTGCTGCCGCAGGCGGTGAGTCCCGCCCAGCGCGCCGGCCACCGGGTGCACCTCAAGGGCATGCTGCTGACCGACCGGGCCGAACAACTGCTGCCGGACTGGGCGTTCTTCGTGCGCTGCGTCCTCGACACGGACAGCCTGCGGCCCACCGCGTCGCGCGAGGCGCTGTACGAGGACGAGACGCTGGCCGCGGTCCGGGAGGCGCTCGGCGAACGCATCCGCAGTTGGCTGTCCGAACTCGCGGCGGGCGACCCGGACCGGCTGTCGGCGTTCGTCTCGGTGCACCACCTGGGCGTCAAGTCGCTGGCCCGGCACGACCGGGACATGCTGCGCACGATGCTGCCGTGGCTGCCCTTCGAGACCACCGACGGACGGCTGTCGCTGGAGGAGTTCGCCCGGCGCCACCGGGTGGTCCACTTCACCCGCACGGTGGAGGAGTTCCGCCAGGTCGCGCCCATCGCCTCGGCGCAGGGCATCGGCGTCGTCAACGGCGGCTACACGTACGACACGGAACTGGTGGAGGCGCTGCCCTCGGTCCGCCCGGACACCTCGGTGGCGGAACTCGACGGGGAGACGGTGACCGCGCACCTCGACACCGTCGACCCCGCCGAGGAACTGGCCCTCGGCGCCTTCCTGGCCGCCGCGCGCGCCCGGCTCGACCCGCTGGGCTGCGACGTGGCGCTGCGCGCCTTCCACCCGGTGTCCGTGCCCGCGCTGCACCTCGACGACCGGCGGGCCCGCCACGAACAGGCCCGCGCCGACGCCGAGGAGCAGGCCGACGACCTGTGGGCGGGCATCCTGGGCTCGCTGCGCGGCAGCGCCCCCCGGGCCCGGCTGGTGCTCAACCACCGCAACGCGTTGATCCGGCGGATCAGCGCCCTGCGCGATCCGGACCTGATCGGCACCGCGACCGAGTCGTTGTACGGGCAGGCCCTGCTGATGGCGCAGCGCCCGCTGCGGCCCGGCGACTCCGCGCTGCTGAACCGGGCGTTCCTCGGCCTGCTGGAGTGGGCCACCCACACCGAGCACGGGGAGCAGACGTCATGACCGACCCCGACACCGCCCCCGCGATGGACCTGGCCGCGCTGCGGGCCGCGATCGCCGAGAACGACGCCCGGCCGGAGGGTCCCGCCCGCAACGCGCGCGCGGAGGCGCTGCTCGTGGAGGCGGAGAAGCTGGGCCTGCCGCTCGCGGTGATCGAGGCCCTGGGGCACCAGTTGCAGGTGTACTGCTACAGCTCCGAGAAGGACCGGATGTTCGTGCCCTTCGCGCGGCTGCTGCGCATGTGGGACGAACGCCCCGAGGACTTCGACGCCTACGAGACCCACTCGCTGCACTGGGCGTTCAAGTGGATGTCCTCGGGCATGCTCGACCAACCGCACGTGCCGCTCGACTCGATCGAGCAGTGGCTGGGCGAGATGGAGCACCGCTACCGGGTGGCGGGGTTCTCGGAGCGGGCGGTGCGGGCCGGCGAGCACAGCGTCGCCCTGCACATCGGCGACCTGGAGCGGGCCGAACGCGCCCACCGCGCCTGGCGGGCCGCCGACCGGGACCGGATGAGCGACTGTCACGCCTGCGAACTCCACGACCAGGCGTGGTTCAAGGCGTACCGGCGTCAGGACGCCCAGGCCCTGGAGCTGTGGCGGCCGGTGCTGGACGGGGAGTACACCTGCGCCCACGAGCCGCACGCCTCGCTGGCGGCGAGCCTGATGTCGCTGGTGCGCCTCGGCCGTTTCGACGAGGCCCGGGCGAACCACCTGCGGGGGCTGCGGCTGGTGCGCGAGACGGAGAGCATGCGCGAGGCGTACGCGCAGCACGTGGAGTTCTGCACGCTGACCGGCAACGAGGCGCGCGCCCTGGAGCTGTTGGCCGAACGTCCCGCGTACTTCACCGACAGCGGGCACCCGCGGAGCCACCTGGGCTTCCTCGGGGTGGTGGCCCAGCTGATGGGGCGCCTGACCGAGCTGGGGCTGGGCGACCGGTCGGTGCCCGGACCGGCCGGGCGGGGCTGGACGGCGCGGGAACTCGCCGGCCACGCCCGGGCCCAGGCCCTGGCGATCGGCGCACGGTTCGACGCGCGCAACCGCACCTCCCACATCGGGGACGAGTTGCGCGAGCGGATGGCCCGGCGGCCCCTGGTGGCCCGGCTGCCGCTCGGGGTGCGCGCCGGGCGGCTGCCCCCGGTGCCCGGGCCGCGCGCCGCGCCGGACCCGACGACCGCCCGGGCGCCGGACGCCGGTGGCGCCGGCCTGGGCGGGACGCTGGACGCGCTGTTGGCCGAAGCCAGGCAGCGCACCCAGGACCGGCACCCGACCGCCCAGGACGCCTGGGCCGCGGTGGCCGAGGCCGCCGGGGCGCAGGGCGTCGTCCTGCCCGACCGGGACCGTGCGGAGATCGCCGACCACGCGGCGATGGGCGGCGGGGACCCGGCGCTCTTCGAGCGGGCGGCCGAACTGTACGAGGCGGCCGGCGCCCCTGACGAGGCGGTTCAGGCCCGGGCGCGGGGGGTCTACACCCGGGCGCTGCGGGCGTCCGGTGCCGCGCCGGACGGGTCGGCCGATGACCTCGCGGAACCCACCCGGCGGGCGGTCGCCCGGTACGAGGAGTCCGGGGAGGGCGCCCGGCACGCGGCGTCGATGCTGCTGTACCAGGCGCGGACCCTGTTGGTCGCCGTCGGCCGCGAGGAGCAGCGGGCGGCCGACCCGGACGCGGCGCCCCCGTCCGCCGCCGGGGACCCGGCGGCGGCGGAACGGGCCGCCCGCAACGCCGCGCAACGCCTCCTGGAACTGGCCGAACGCCATCCGGACGACCCCCGGTTGGTGTCACGCGCCGCCGCCGCCCGGGCGATGCTCGGCGAACTCGCCGCGCACCGGGGCGACGCCGAGGCGGCCGTGGACCTCTTCACCGGTGCCTGGCAGGGGTACGTCGCCGCCGGCACCCCCTGGTTCGCGGCGGAGCCGGCGTCCCGGCTCGCCGCGCTCGCCCGGCACCTGGACGACCTGGACCTCGCCCACCGGGCGGCACGGGCCGCCCTCGAACACGGGGGGCCGCTGCTGCCGCCGGTGCACCAGGCGCAGCTGCACCTCCAGCTCGCCGAGGGCCTGGCCAGGTCGGGGGACCTGCCGGGGGCGTGCGAACACGCGTTGGAGGCCGCCCACTGGTCCGACGAGTCCGGTGCGGGGCCGGCCCTCGGTGCCTGGGCGCGGCACCAGCTCGGCGGGCTGCTGCTCCAGCTCGGACGGTACGCCGAGGCCGCCGAGGTCCTGGAGGCCGCGCTCCTGGACCTGACCGAGGAGGCCCACGGGGACGGCACCCTGGTGCAGACCCGGTGGTGGCTGGGCGACTGCCTGCGGGAGTTGGGCAACCACCGGGACGCCGCCGAACAGTGGCTGCTCGCCGCCGAGACCGCCCGGACCTGGCCCGAGCAGCGGGACCACGCGATGCTCGCCCACATGGCCGCGGAGTCGCTGGGGCACGCGGGCCTGGCGGCCGAGGCGGACCGGGCGTACGAGCGGGCCGGTGAGCTGTGGCGGCCGCTCGGCAATCCGCACGGGTTGGTGCGTTCGCTGCGCTCGCGGGCGTGGCTGATGGTGGACGAGGACGCGGGGCACCTCGCCGGGGCCGGGCTCGACGAGGCGCGGGAGTTGATGGAGGCCGCCCTGTTCGAGTGCGAACGGGCCCTCGCCGCCGCCCGGAACGCCGCTCCCGAGGAGGTCGGCGAGGGGGCCCGGGAACGGTTGGTCTCCGAATCGGCGCAGACCCGGCGGCAGTTCGGCGAGCTGCTGGTCCGCTCGCAGGACGGCACCCCGGAGGGCGATCCCGCGGTCCGTGCGGCGTACGAGGAGGCCCTGGAACACGTGGGCCGCGCGGTGGACGACTACGCCTCGTTGGGGCCCGCGGCGCTGGACAGCCGGACGGCGGCGGAACTGCACGCCGGGTGGCTGCTGTCGTACCTGGGGCGCCGCGACCGGGCCGAGGCGCGGGCCCGGTCGGTGCTCCTCGCCCACCGGGGCGCCTCGGACGAGACCGGGAGCGCCCGTACGGCCGCCGCCGAGGAGTTGTTGGCGCACCTGGCCGGGCGGGACTGAGCGGGGCCGGTGGTCCCGGGCTACTCGACGCCGATGAGCAGCAGCGCGGAGTGCCGCCCACCCCGGTAGACCACCGTGTCGACCGCGAGGTGGGCCTCGCGCACATGGCGTTCCAGCAGGTCCGCGACGCCGTCCGGTGCGTCCTCGCCGAGCACCAGGGTGACCAGTTCGCCGCCGGCCGCGAGCATCCGGTCCAGGACGGTGACGGCGGTGTGCGCGAGGACGTCGCCGGGGACCTCGCCGCTGGGCCCGGCGGGGCCGTCGTCGGGTGTCTCCCCGATGACCGCGACGTCGCCGTCGATCAGTCCGAGCACGTCACCGGCCTGGCAGATGCCCGCCATGGTCCAGAACTGCCGTTCCGCGACGGCGAGCTCCCCGTACCGGGTGGCACCGGCGGCGGAGGTCATCGCCACCACGTCCTCGTCGAAGCGGCGCTCCGGTGCGTGGACGGCGAGCGCCGCGATGCCCTGGACGGCGGACCGGGTGGGGATCAGGGCGACCCGCACCCCGTCGGCGCGGGCCTGTTCGGCGGCCGCGGCGGCGGTGTGCCGCAGCCCGGCGTCGTTCGGCAGCAGCACCACTTCACGGGCGTGGGCCCGGCGGATCACCTGGACCAGTTCGCCGCTGGCCGGGGGCTCCCCGGGGCGGGCCAGCACGGGTACCGCCCCGGCCCCGGCGTACAGCTCGGCCAGGCCCTCGCCGGGGACGACGGCCACGACGGCCCGCTGCACCGGTTCGGCGGCCTCACGGAAGTCGCCCGGGCGGGCGGCGTGCGCGTCCCCGGCGCCGAAGTGGGTGATGCGGATGCGGTGCGGGCGCCCCGCCTCGACCCCGGCCTCCACGGCGGCCCCCGCGTCGTCCACGTGCACGTGGACGTTCCACAGCCCGTCGCCGCCGACGACCACCAGGGAGTCCCCGAGGGCGTCGAGCCGGCCGCGCAGCCGCTCCACGGCCGCGTCGGTGGCCTCCAGCAGGTAGATCACCTCGTACGCGGGCCCGCCCGCCGCCGCGTCCCGGTGTTCCTCGCAGTCGCCGGGGGCGGTCGGCGGCCGGGGCTCGCGGGCGGTCCGTGCGCGGCCCGCGGCGACGGTCGGCGGGCGCTCCCCCGTCAGTGCCTCCACCAGGGCGCCGAGAACGGTGACCAGGCCCCGTCCGCCGGCGTCCACGACCCCCGCCCGCTCCAGGACCGCCAGCTGCCCGGGGGTGGCGTCCAGGGCCGTCACGGCGCCCCGGTAGGCGGCCCTGACCACGGCTGAGCAGTCGCCGTCGGCGGCGGCGGCCGCGTCGGCCGCCGCCGTCGCCACGGTCAGGACGGTGCCCTCCACGGGGTGCGCGACCGCCTCGTACGCCGACTCCGCGGCCCGGCGCAGCGCCCGCCGCAGCCGTTCGGCGGCTCCTGCGTCCCCGGCTTCGGATGCTGCGGCTTCTTCGGATGCTTCGGCGGCGAGCACCTGGGCCATGCCGCGCAGCAGCTGGGCGAGGATCGTGCCCGAGTTGCCGCGCGCCCCGATGAGCGCCCCGTGCGCCATCGCGCGCATCACTTCGGACGGTGCCGGAAGCTGCGGCTCGTGCCCGGCGAACACCGCTTCCACGGCCTGGGCGGCGGATTCCAGCGTCAGGTAGAGGTTGGTCCCGGTGTCGCCGTCGGCCACCGGGTAGACGTTGATCGCGTCGATCTCCTCGCGGGCCCTGCCCAGCGCCTCCAGGGACCGTGCGCACCAGGCACGCACCGTGACGGAGTCGAGGATCTGGGGCACCTGCTGGCCTTCCTTCGGGCATCCGGACTGCGAGGCAGCGTAGCGCCCGACCCCGCTCGACGGACCCGGGGGAAGGGCACCGGCAGCGGCGGGCGGGGAGGTCTCGGGGCGGAGCGTGGTAGTTTCGTTCTACCGAAGCGGCCGTAGTATGCTGCTCCGGTTGCCCGATCCACATCGGGCCTTTCCCCTGGCAACGCCACCCGATCACTGCACTGGTCCCGGCATGCCGGGTTCAACCGTAAGTGCATCTGAAGTCTTTGGAGTGACCCGTGGCTGCCAACTGCGACGTCTGCGGCAAGGGGCCGGGCTTCGGCAACAACATCTCCCACTCGCACCGCCGTACGCCCCGTCGCTGGAACCCCAACATCCAGCGCGTGCGTGCCGTGGTCGGTCGGACGCCGAAGCGGCTCAACGTCTGCACCTCGTGCATCAAGGCCGGCAAGGTCTCGCGCTGACGTATAGCTTTTAGCGCGGCCACTTGCTGGTTGCTGGGAAGCCGGTCCACCCTCGGGTGGGCCGGCTTCTTCGTGTCCCGGGCGGGCTCCTCGGGGCGCCCGGTCAGTCCTGCGTGACGTTCCGTGTGCACCAGGCGTGGTCCACCGGCCCGATGCCCGCCCCGAGGGCGAACCCGGCGGCTATCGCCCCGGTCACGTACTCCTTGGCCGCCGTCACGGCGACCGGCACGGGGTCCCCGTGGGCGAGCCGGGCGGCGATCGCGCTGGCGAGGGTGCAGCCCGTGCCGTGGGTGTGCCGGTTGTCGAGGCGGGGCGCGCGCAGCCAGTGCTCCTCGGCGCCGTCCGTGAGCAGGTCCACGGCGTCCCCGGCGAGGTGCCCGCCCTTGACGAGGGCCCAGCGCGGTCCGAACCCGAGCACGGCGTCGGCCGCCCGGCGCATCCCGTCCTCGGAGCGCACCGTGATCCCCGTGAGTTGGGTCACCTCGTCCAGGTTGGGCGTGGCCACGGTCGCCGTCGGCAGGAGTTCGTGGCGTACGGCGTCCAGCGCGGAGGCCGCGAGCAGGGCGTCACCGTGCTTGGAGACCCCGACCGGGTCGACGACCACCGGGGCGTCGGTGGCCGCGAGCAGGGCCGCGACCGTCTCCACCAGTTCCGCGGAGGCCAGCATGCCGGTCTTCACGGCCTGCACCCCGATGTCGTCCACCACGCTGCGGTACTGGGCGCGGACGGCTGCCACCGGCAGTTCCCAGGCGCCCTGGACGCCGCGCGAGTTCTGGGCGGTGACCGCGGTCAGCACGCTCATCCCGTGGGTGCCCAGGGTCAGCATCGTCTTCAGGTCGGCCTGGATGCCGGCTCCGCCGCCCGAGTCCGATCCGGCGACGGTGAGCACCCGGGGCGGCGCGGCGCGGGGCGGCGGGACGGGAGTCGGGGACGGCGGGGGCTGGGGTGTCATGGCGGTCGTCCGTTTCTCGGTCCGGTCGGGGCGCGGGGTCTCAGTCCTCGATGTCGCCGAAGTGGTCCCAGCCGCTGGCCCGGGTCCAGGGCGCCCCGTCCACGGTGACCTGGGGCAGCGCGGAGGGGTGCAGCACCTCGCCGATGATCCGCCAGCGGGCGGGCAGCTTCACGTCCGGCGGGAAGGTCGCCACGATCGCGTGGTCCTCGCCGCCGGTGAGCACCCACAACAGCGGGTCGATGCCGACGGCGGTCGCGATGTCGTTCATCTGGGAGGGCACGTCGACCGCGCCGGAGCGGACGTCGATGCGGACCTTGCTGGACTCGGCGATGTGGCCGAGGTCGGCGATCAGTCCGTCGCTGACGTCGGTCATGGCGGTCGCGCCGAGCCCGGCGGCGGCCGGACCCGCGTGGTAGGGCGGCTCCGGCCGTCGGTGGGCCTCCACGAAGGCGCGCGGCGAGCGGAAGCCGCGGGAGAGGACCGCGTGTCCGGCGGCGGACCAGCCCAGCCAGCCCGTCACGGCGACCACGTCACCGGGCTGGGCGCCGGAGCGGGTCACCGGCTCGTGGTTGCGCAGATCCCCGAGCGCGGTGATCGACAGGGTGATCGTCTCCCCGCGCACGACGTCCCCGCCGACCACGGCGGCGCCCGCGACCTGGCACTCGTCGCGCAGTCCGTCCATCAGCTCGGTCGGCCAGGTCACCGGCAGTTCGGCGGGGACCACCAGGCCCAGCAGCAGCGCGGTGGGCACGGCGCCCATGGCGGCGATGTCCGCGAGGTTCTGGGCGGCGGCCTTGCGGCCCACGTCGTACGCGGTGGACCAGTCGCGGCGGAAGTGGCGGCCCTCCAGCAGGACGTCGGTGCTGGCGACGACCCGCCGGTCCGGGGCGGTCACCACCGCGGCGTCGTCCCCGGGCCCCAGCCGTACCGCCGGGGTGGTGGTGAGCCGGGCCGTCAGTTCCCTGATGAGCCCGAACTCCCCCAGCTCGCCCACGGTGCCCTTCATCCTCGTCCTGCCCCTTCCGCGCCGGTGCGACCGACCGGTCCGACGGCCGCCCCCGCACGCGCGGGTGTCGTGGGCCCGGTCGGCACGGTCGGCGCTGTGCTGGTGATGGGTGCGTTGCGCGGGGTCGGCGAGGCCGTCAACCCGTACCGCGCGTGCACCCCGTGCGCGCCACGGCGTCCGCGGGTCTCCCCGCGGCGCACGGCGACGCGATAACGTGGCGTCTCTTCTCCCCACATGATCCTCGTGGCCGCCCTGGAGGTTCCGTGGTACAGGCGTACATCCTGATCCAGACGGAGGTCGGCAAGGCGTCGACCGTCGCTGAGACCATCAGCAAGATCCCGGGGGTGATCCAGGCCGAGGACGTGACCGGACCGTACGACGTGATCGTGCGCGCCCAGGCCGACACCGTCGATGCACTGGGCCGCATGGTGGTCGCCAAGGTCCAACAAGTGGACGGCATCACCCGCACCCTGACCTGCCCGGTCGTCCATCTGTAGTCCCCGTCTACCCTTGGCCGGTGAGCTCTCCCCGTCGCCGGCGCCGTCTGTTCGGGCCGTCCGCCCTCGCCCTGCTGTGTGCCGTCGCCGGTTGTTCCCCGGCGGGCGGTTCGGTGACGGCGGCCGTCCCCTCCCCCGCCGACTCGGCCGACCGGCTGTGCCGGAACCTGCACGGGGCGCTGCCGGAACGGGTGGACGGGCTCGACCGGGGTGACCCGACGCCCGCGTCCGAGTTGACCGCGGCCTGGGGCGATCCGGCGATCATACTGCGCTGCGGGGTGCCCCGACCCGCGAAGATGAACGATCCGAAGGCCGACAGCGTCGAGGTGAACGGCGTCGGTTGGCTGATGGAGCCGCAGGACGACGGCACCTTCCGGTTCACCACGGCGCTGCGCCGCGCGTACGTCGAGGTGACCCTGCCCGGGTCCCGCAAGGACCGCGGGCTGGCCCCGCTGACCGATCTCGCGGAGCCCGTCATCGCCGAGGTCCCCGAGGGCATAGCGGACTGAGACGGCGGGCGTCCCGACGCCCGGGGCGTCGGGACGGGTCCGCTAGCGCAGTCCGGTGGACCGCCGCAGCGCGGCCTGCACCAGTCGGTCCACCAGTTCCGGATAGGAGACCCCGCTGGCCTCCCACATCCGCGGGTACATGGAGATGGGCGTGAAGCCGGGCATCGTGTTGATCTCGTTGATCACGAAGCTCCCGTCCTCGGTGAGGAAGAAGTCGGCGCGGACGAGTCCCTCGCAGCCCACGGCCTCGAACGCGGCGACGGCCAGCCGCTGGATCTCGGCGGTCTCCTCGGCGCTCAGCGGGGCGGGCACGATCCCGGCGGCGGAGTCGATGTACTTCGCCTCGAAGTCGTAGAAGTCGTGGGACTGCACGGGCGGGATCTCGGCGGGCAGGCTGGCCCGCGGCCCGTCCTCGAACTCCAGCACCCCGCACTCGATCTCCCGGCCCCGCAGCAGCGACTCGACCAGGAACTTGGGGTCGTGGCGCCGGGCCTCCTCGATCGCCTCGTCCAGGCCCTCGAAGGAGTCGACCTTGGTGATGCCCATCGAGGAACCGGCACGGGCCGGCTTGATGAACAGCGGCCAGCCGTGCTCGCCGGCGAACTCGGCGATCCGCTGCCGGGCGCCCTGTTCGTCGCGTTCCCACTCGCGGGGCCGGACGACCAGGTACGGCCCGACCGGCAACCCGAAGGAGACGAAGACGCGCTTCATGTACTCCTTGTCCTGGCCGACGGCCGAGGCGAGCACGCCGGAGCCCACGTACGGCGTCCCGGACAGTTCCAGGAGCCCCTGGAGGGTGCCGTCCTCGCCGTACGGGCCGTGCAGGACGGGGAAGACCACGTCCACGTCGCCGAGGGCCTTGGGCACGGCGCCGGGTTCGTGGTAGACGGCCTCGCGGCTCGACGGGTCGACCGGGAGCACGACGGTGCCCTCGGGCGATTCGGCCAACTGGTCCACGTTCGGGACCGTGCGGTCGGTGATCGCCATCCGGTCGGGCTCGTCCGCGGTGAGCGCCCAGCGCCCGTCCCGGGTGATGCCGATGGGCAGCACGTCGTACTTGTCGCGGTCGATGGCGCGCATGACGGCGCCCGCCGTGACGACGGAGATGCCGTGCTCGGAACTGCGACCGCCGAACACGACGGCCACGCGCGGCTTGCGGAGCCTGAAGCTCTGGGGTGAGGTCTCGCTGCTCATAACGGACTGAGCGTACCCGCTGCCCCGTCGTGGGTCAGCGCCCCCGGCGCCGCGTGCCGCCCGGCGTCCGGCCGACCGCCGGGGAGCAGGTCAGCGGCGTTCGGGTTTGGCGCTGCGGGACATGAGTTCCTTCAGGGCGACGACCGGCGGCTTCCCCTCGTGGACGATGTCGACGACCGTCTCGGTGATGGGCATGTCGACGCCGTGCCGGCGGGCCAGATCCAACACGGACTCACAGGACTTGACGCCCTCGGCGGTCTGCTTGGTGACGGCGATGGTCTCCTGGAGGGTCATGCCCTTGCCCAGGTTGGTGCCGAAGGTGTGGTTGCGGGACAGCGGCGAGGAGCAGGTGGCCACCAGGTCCCCGAGCCCGGCGAGACCGGAGAAGGTCAGCGGGTCGGCGCCCATGGCGAGGCCGAGCCGGGTGGTCTCCGCCAGTCCCCGGGTGATGAGGGAACCCTTGGCGTTGTCCCCGAGGCCCATGCCGTCGGCGATGCCGACCGCGAGGCCGATCACGTTCTTCACCGCGCCGCCCAGTTCGCAGCCGACGACGTCGGTGTTGGTGTACGGGCGGAAGTACGCGGTGTGGCACGCGGCCTGGAGGCGCTGGGCGACGGCCTCGTCGGCGCAGGCGACGACGGCGGCGGCGGGCATCCGGGCGGCGATCTCCCGCGCCAGGTTGGGGCCGGTGACGACGGCGACCCGCTCCGCGCCGACTCCCGCCACGTCCTCGATGACCTCGCTCATCCGCATCGCGGAGCCGAGTTCGACGCCCTTCATCAGGGACACCAGGACCGTGCCGGGCGCCAGCAGGGGCCGCCAGGCGGCGAGGTTGCCGCGCAGGGTCTGCGAGGGGACCGCGAGGACGGTGAGGTCGGCGCCCGCCGCCGCCTCGGCCGGGTCGGTGGTGGCCCGCAGGTTCGCGGGCAGTTCGACGCCGGGGAGGTAGTCCGGGTTGGTGCGGGTGGAGTTGACGGCCTCGGCGAGTGCGCCGCGGCGGGCCCACAGGGTGACGTCGCAGCCGGCGTCGGCGAGCACCATGCCGAAGGCCGTGCCCCAGGAACCGGTGCCGAAGACGGCCGCCTTCACGGTGCTGGTCACTTGCCGTCCTCCACGTCGTTCTCGTGCTGTCCGGCCCGTGCGGGCCGTTCGTTCGGTTCGCTGCGCCCGGCCGTGCTCCGGCTGCGCTGTTGGACCCGCGCCCGGCGCGGGTCGTAGGGGGTGTCCGGTGCCTTCTCGCCGCGCAACTGCTCCAGCTGGGCCGTGATGGCGGCCATGATGACCTCCGTGACCTCCTTGAGCAGTTCGGGCGTCGGCTCCCGGTCGTAGAACCGGGACAGGTCCACGGGCGGCCCGGCGAGCACCCGGTGGGTCTTGCGGGGCCACAGGTGCGGCTTCTTCGCGTACGGCGGCAACAGCAGGTTCGCGCCCCACTGCGCGACCGGGATGACCGGGCAGCGGGTGCTCAGGGCGACCCGGGCGGCGCCCGTCTTGCCGCTCATGGGCCACTGGTCGGGATCGCGGGTGAGGGTGCCCTCGGGGTAGAAGGCGACGCACTCGCCGCGCTCCACGGCCTCGATGGCGGCCCGGAACGCGCTCAGCGCGTCCGTGCTCTCGCGGTAGACGGGGATCTGCCCGGTACCGCGCATCGCGGCACCGACGAACCCCTTGCGGAAGAGGCTGTGCTTGGCGAGGAAACGCGGCACCCGTCCGGAGTTGTACTGGAAATGACCATAAGCGACCGGGTCCACGTGGGAATTGTGGTTCACCACCGTGATGAATCCGCCCGAAGTCGGGATGTTCTCCATTCCGCGCCAGTCCCGCTTGAACAGCACCACCAACGGCGGTTTGCACAGGACCGCCGCGAGGCGGTACCAGAAGCCGACTTTTCGGCGGGACACGCGGACACCTTCCCTCTAGCTTCGCCCGGCCCCGGTCCGGACCTGGTCAGGCGCCCAAGTGTGGCTCCGAGCCGCCTCTCTGTCGAGCACACGGTACGCCCGGGAGCGCGCGCCCCGGACCCCGGCGACACGGGCGAGCGGGGCCCCCTGACGGACGGGAGGGGTGGGGCGCGGGTGACAATGGGCACGATGTGTGGGGACGGAGCGCGCGTGCAGTGGACCTTGGTGGTCCCGCTGAAGCCCTTGGCGCAGGCCAAGAGCCGACTCTCGGACACGGCATCGGACACGGTTCGTCCCGGTCTGGTGCTCGCCTTCGCCCAGGACACCGTGGCCGCGGCGCTGACCAGTCGGGCGGTACGGGATGTGGTGGTCGTCACGGACGACGCGCTGGCGGACCGGGAGCTGACGCGGCTGGGGGCCCGGACCGTCCCGGACGCGGTCCGGGGCGGCGGGCTGAACGCCGCGCTGGCGCACGGGGCGGCGACGGTGCGCCACGACCGGCCCGGAGCCCCTCTCGCCGCACTGAACGCCGATCTCCCCGCATTGCGGCCCGGGGAATTGACCCGCGTTCTCGACCGGGCCGCACAATTCCCGCGCGCATTCGTACCGGATGTCTCGGGAATCGGCACGACCCTGTTGACGGCATTGCCCGGCACGGAATTGTGCCCCCTCTTCGGCGGGGCGTCGCGCGCCCGGCACCGGGCCTCGGGCGCGGTGGAGATCCTGCTCCCGGACACCGATTCGGTGCGCCAGGACGTCGACACCGGTCCGGACCTGTGGACCGCTTTGGCGCTGGGTGTCGGCCCGCACACCCGGCGGGCGGCGCCGCGGCCGCCCGCCGCGGACGGGCAGGGCACCCGGCGAGCGGTCTGCCGGCAGCCGCGCCGTTAGGCTTTCCCCCATGCAAGCCACCGCTTACACGTACGACCCGGACTCCCGCAGCGGCAGCGTCCTCCTGGACGACGGGACTCCGGTCCCGTTCGACGGCCCGGCGTTCGACGCGGGGGGTCTGCGCCTGTTGCGGCCGGGCCAGCGCGTGCGGATCGAGGTCACCGGCGACGGGAACGACCGGCGCGTCACGCTGGTGACCCTCCAGACCTTCTAGCGCCGGACCTGACGCCCTCCTCCGACCCGTCCGGCCGGAACGTCCCGCCGGCTCCCTTGACACGCGTCAGCGGCCGCTCACGCGCGCCGACGGGGCCCGGGACGGCCCGCGGGCCGGACTCCCCGGGGGGAGTCCGGCCCGGCGCGTGAGTGACCGTTGCGGCCCCGTCCTACCGCTTGCGGGCGGTGGTCTTCTTGGCCGTGGTCTTGCGCGCGGTCGACTTCTTGGCCGGTGCCTTCTTGGCCACCGCCTTCTTCGCCGGAGCGGTCTTCTTGGCCGCCGCCGTGGTCTTCTTCGCCGCGGCCGTGGTCTTCTTGGCCGCCGTGCTCTTCGTCGCGGTCGCCTTCTTGGCGGCGGCCGTGGTCTTGCGGGCCGTGGCCGTGGTCTTCTTGGCCGTGGCGGTCGTCTTCCTGGCGGCCGTGGTCTTCTTCGCCGTGGCCGTGGTCTTGCGGGCCGTGGTCTTCTTGGCGGCGGCCTTCTTGGTCGCGGCCTTGGCGGTGGTCTTGGTGCCGCCGGACAGGCTGCCCTTGGGCGCCTTCTTGACGGAGACCTCGCCGCCCTTGGGGAGCTTCTTCGAGCCGCTCACCAGGTCCTTGAAGCCCTGACCCGCACGGAAGCGGGGCACCGAGGTCTTCTTGACCCTGACCCGCTCCCCCGTCTGCGGGTTGCGGGCGTAGCGGGCCGGCCGCTCGACCTTCTCGAACGAGCCGAAACCGGTGACCGAGACCCGGTCACCCGCGACGACCGCCCGCACGATGGCATCGAGTACGGCGTCCACGGCGTCAGCGGCCTGCTGACGCCCACCGACCTTGTCGGCAATGGCTTCTACGAGCTGCGCCTTGTTCACGTCTTCCCCTTCGGAAACATTGCTCGAACGAATCTGTTCAAGACTTTTTCGCACGTTAGGCAGATATATACCGCAAATCAAACACGAAACGGGCTAATCACCCTTGTGCCGCAACGAAATCGACCGCTGCCCGCTCGGTCGACCCGCATCGCGACCCGATGCCGGTGCCACTCAGCCCTCTTCAGGGAAACGACCCTCGTCGAGGTCCACACTCAATCGCTCCAGACGCCTTGCCGCATCGGCGAGATCGTGCTTGGCCACGGCCGTGATGACCAGCAGCTTCCGGGTCAGCGCCATCCGTACGCCCTCCGGGACTTGCAGTGCGCGCACCTTGGCGTGCGCCTCCTTCAATCGGTCCGCGACGACCCCGTAGAGCTGGAGTTGGTCATCGCGATCCATGCACCGATTGTGCCATCTAGGGCGAGTTGTCGCCCGCCCAGGGTGCAACTATGCAGCTCGGAGGGCATTTCCCGTCACCCTCAGGGTCTCATCCGCAAGGCAACTTTCGGCCTCTTGTGGCCCTGGAATGCGGCGAGTTGACGACCGGCGGGACGCCCGGCGGAGGGGGTGCGGGAGCACACACGGATGTACCCCCAACCGTGGGACGGATGGGGGTACATCACGGGGGTTCGAAGGGGGTCGCGGGCCTCCGGGGGCCCCGCGGGGGGGCGCAGCGGCCCCCCGGGACCTCAGGGGGCGGGCGCCCCGGGCCCCGGCGGCCGGTCCTGCGCGGGAATCCGCGGGGCCGACCGGACCGGGGCCGGGCGGTTCAGAGCGCCAGCGTGCGCGGCTTGTACGAGGGGCGGCGCGCCTCGTACGCGGCGATGTCCGGCTCGTTGGCCAGGGTGATGCTGATGTCGTCCAGGCCGTTCAGCAGCCGCCAGCGGGAGTTCTCGTCCAGCTCGAAGGGGGCCGTGACGCCCTCGGCGCGCACCTCGCGCGCTTCGAGGTCGACGGTCACGGGCGCCTGGGGGTCCGCCTCGGTCAGCTCCCAGAGCGCGTCCACGACCTTCTGGTCCAGAACTACCGTGAGCAGGCCGTTCTTGAGTGAGTTGCCCCGGAAGATGTCGGCGAAGCGGGAGGAGATGACCGCTTTGAAGCCGTAGTTCTGGAGCGCCCAGACGGCGTGCTCGCGGGAGGAGCCGGTGCCGAAGTCGGGGCCCGCGACCAGTACGGTGGCCCCCGTCCGCTCGGGGCGGTTGAGGACGAACTCGGGGTCCTTGCGCCACGCCTCGAAGAGCCCGTCCTCGAAGCCGTCGCGCGTGACCTTCTTCAGCCAGTGGGCGGGGATGATCTGGTCGGTGTCGACGTTGCTGCGGCGCAGCGGGACGGCCCGGCCGGTGTGGGTGGTGAAGGCTTCCATGGCTCTCAGACTCCTGCGGGGGTGGCGACGTCGGCTCCGGCCAGGTCGGCCGGTGAGGCCAGATGGCCGAGGACCGCGGTGGCGGCGGCGACCTGCGGGGACACCAGGTGGGTGCGCCCGCCCTTGCCCTGCCGTCCCTCGAAGTTGCGGTTGGAGGTGGAAGCGGAGCGCTCGCCGGGGGCGAGTTGGTCGGGGTTCATGCCCAGACACATGGAACAGCCCGCGTGCCGCCACTCGGCGCCGGCCTCCTTGAAGACCTTGTCCAGGCCCTCGTCGACGGCCTGGAGCCCGACCCGCACCGAGCCCGGGACGACCAGCATCCGTACGCCGTCGGCGACTTTGCGGCCCTGGACGATGTCGGCCGCGGCCCGCAGGTCCTCGATCCGACCGTTGGTGCAGGAACCTACGAAGACGGTGTCGACCTTGATGTCGCGCAGCTGCTGTCCGGCGGTCAACCCCATGTACTCCAGGGCCTTCTCGGCGGCGAGCCGCTCCGAAGCGTCCTCGTACGAAGCGGGGTCGGGGACGCTCGCGGACAACGGGGCGCCCTGGCCCGGGTTGGTGCCCCAGGTGACGAACGGCGACAGTTCGGCGGCCTCGATGACCACCTCGGCGTCGAAGACGGCGTCGTCGTCGGTGCGCAGGGTCTCCCAGTACGCGACGGCGGCGTCCCAGTCCGCGCCCTCGGGGGCGTGCGGGCGGCCCTTCAGGTACGCGAAGGTGGTCTCGTCGGGCGCGATCATGCCCGCGCGGGCACCGGCCTCGATGGACATGTTGCAGATGGTCATCCGGGCTTCCATCGAGAGCTTCTCGATGGCGGAACCGCGGTACTCCAGGACGTAGCCCTGGCCGCCGCCGGTGCCGATCCGGGCGATGATCGCGAGGATCAGGTCCTTGGCGGTGACGCCGTCGGGCAGTTCGCCGTCCACGGTGATGGCCATGGTCTTCGGGCGGGCCAGCGGCAGGGTCTGGGTGGCCAGCACGTGCTCCACCTGGGAGGTGCCGATGCCGAACGCCAGACCGCCGAAGGCCCCGTGCGTGGAGGTGTGCGAGTCGCCGCAGACGACGGTCATGCCGGGCTGCGTCAGTCCCAGCTGCGGGCCGACGACGTGGACGACGCCCTGCTCGACGTCACCGAGCGGGTGGAGCCGCACGCCGAACTCGGCGCAGTTCTTGCGCAGCGTCTCCAGCTGGGCGCGCGAGACCGGGTCCGCGATCGGCTTGTCGATGTCGAGGGTCGGGGTGTTGTGATCCTCGGTGGCGATGGTGAGGTCGAGCCTGCGCACCGGGCGGTCGTTCTGCCGCAGGCCGTCGAAGGCCTGCGGGCTGGTCACCTCGTGCAGCAGGTGCAGATCGATGAAGAGGAGGTCGGGCTCGCCCTCTGCGCGCCGGACGACGTGGTCGTCCCAGACCTTTTCCGCGAGTGTCCTACCCATCGCTTTCCCTCCGGTCGGCCGTCGTTGGTCGACCCAACTAGGTGTGTGAGCGTCGTCTCCGGTACCCCTCGTCCCGGACAGCGACCGCCGGCCCCGTCGGTCTGCGGGCGGCGTGTGACGTACAGGGTGACAAGTTCCCTGGAGAATTGAACTTGCGTTTCACAGAGTGAGACGCGAATATCGTTGCATGGACAACTCTAGTGGTGTCGGCGTACTCGACAAGGCCGCTCTCGTGCTGAGCGCCCTGGAGTCCGGTCCGGCCACCCTCGCCGGGCTGGTCGCGGCGACCGGGCTCGCACGGCCCACGGCCCATCGTCTCGCGGTCGCCCTGGAACACCACCGGATGGTGGCACGGGACATGCAGGGACGATTCATCCTGGGCCCGCGCCTGGCGGAGCTGGCCGCCGCGGCGGGCGAGGACCGTCTGCTGGCCACGGCCGGGCCCGTGCTCACCCACCTACGGGACGTCACGGGCGAGAGCGCCCAGCTCTACCGCCGCCAGGGCGACATGCGGATCTGCGTGGCCGCCGCCGAGCGGCTGTCCGGCCTGCGGGACACGGTGCCGGTGGGTTCCACGCTCACCATGAAGGCGGGCTCCTCGGCCCAGATCCTGATGGCCTGGGAGGAGCCGGAGCGCCTGCACCGCGGTCTCCAGGGCGCCCGCTTCACGGCCACCGCGCTCTCGGGCGTGCGCCGCCGCGGCTGGGCCCAGTCCATCGGGGAGCGCGAGCCGGGCGTGGCCTCGGTCTCCGCTCCGGTGCGCGGACCGTCCAACCGCGTGGTCGCCGCCGTCTCGGTGTCCGGCCCCATCGAGCGACTGACCCGACACCCGGGCCGGATGCACGCCCAGGCCGTCATCGACGCCGCGGGCCGCCTTTCGGAGGCCCTGCGCCGCACCGGCTGACCGGCCCGACCCGCACCACGGGGTCCGGTGCGGACGGTCACGACCGTCCGCACCGGACCCCTCCTCGTCCGCCGCCGGTGGTCAGCCGGGACGGACGCGCCGGTGGTCAGCCGGCAGCGAGCCGCTCCGCGGCCCGTTCCCCCCGCCGACCCACCGGGACCGTCCCGCGGACCGCTCCGAGACCGAACTCGGGCATGTCCACGTAGATGCTCTCGTGGGAGCCGGCCGGAGCCACGTACGTCTCGTGCCAGACCCCCACGCTCCCCTTGCCGTCCCGGACCCGACGGTTGAACGCGGCCCAGGCGGGCCGGTGCAGGGCGTCCGGTCGGCTCGCGTAGGCGAGCAGCTTCTCCTTCGACTCCCAGTACTGCACCGTGTACAGGACGCGCGGCCCGCCGAGCAGGGCCCGGAAGCCGAGCAGCCCGGAGTCCGGGTCCGCGGACAGCTCCTTGAGCATGGCGGGCATCGCCCGCACCGCGGGCAGCCAACTGCGCACCGCCCGGAAGTCGTTGATGCGCATCCCGATGAGGAAGACGACGACCTCCCCCTCGACGTCGGCCGTGACCCGCCCCTTGATCAGTTCGACACCCATGACGCGACCCCCGCACGATGGTTGGATAGTTTCACTATCTACACTTGGATAGTGCCACTCACCAACGGAAGGCGCAAGCGGAATGAGGCTGGCGGAGCTGAGCGCACGCAGCGGGGTGTCGACCGCGACGATCAAGTACTACCTGCGCGAGGGGCTGCTGCCGCCCGGCCGGCGGGTCAATGCGACGCAGTCCTCGTACGACGAGGGGCACCTGCGCAAGTTGCGGCTGGTCCGGGCGATGGTCCAGGTGGGCCGGATGCCGGTGGCGACCGTGCGCGAGGTGCTGAGGACCGTGGACGACGAGTCGCTGGACCACCACACCCGGCTGGGCGTGGCGGTGAGCGCCCTGCCGCACGGCGCGGGCGAACCGCCCGCGACGGACCCCGCCACCGAGGAGGCGGCCCGCCGGGTGGCCGACGAACTGTTGGCGGGCATGGGCTGGTCCCCGGTCCACGAGGAGGGGACGGAGCTGCCCGCGTACCGGATGCTGGTGGCGGCGCTGACCCGGCTGGCCGGCTTCGGGTACCCCTGGGACGTCGAGCACCTGGCGCCGTACGCACGGCTGGCGCGGCAATTGGCGGTGACCGACCTGGACCACGTGGAGCGCTACGGGTCGCCCGAGGAACAGATGGAGGCCGCGGTGGCCCTGACGGTGCTCTACGAGCCGGTGCTGCTGGGCCTGCGGCGGCTCGCCGACGTGATGGAGTCCCACCGGCGCTTCACCGGGGCGCCGGGCGCGACGGAGGGCTGAGCCCCTGCCGTGTGCCCGTCGGGGGCGGGCACACGGGAAGAGGGTCCCACCCACCGGGTGGAACCCTCTTGCCGTACCTGTACCCCCGACCGGATTCGAACCGGCGCTACCGCCTTGAGAGGGCGGCGTGCTAGGCCGCTACACAACGGGGGCCTTGCAGATGAGCTCTGCGAGCTGGCCTACCAGGACTCGAACCTAAACTAACTGAACCAGAATCAGTCGTGCTGCCAATTACACCATAGGCCACAGTCGGTCACGATCACATGGATCGGACGCGTACCCCCGACCGGATTCGAACCGGCGCTACCGCCTTGAGAGGGCGGCGTGCTAGGCCGCTACACAACGGGGGCCTGGCGATCCCACCCGGCCCGTGTGGGCCGGGTGATGTCACCGCCGGATCGATCGGGAGCTACCCGATGATCATGCGGGATGGATCAGTACCCCCGACCGGATTCGAACCGGCGCTACTGCCTTGAGAGGGCAGCGTGCTAGGCCGCTACACAACGGGGGCGTTGCAGATGAGCTCTGCGAGCTGGCCTACCAGGACTCGAACCTAGACTAACTGAACCAGAATCAGTCGTGCTGCCAATTACACCATAGGCCACCGTGACGCAATCCCCTGCCGGGGACCTTGTTCGGTAGTGCGCTTCCCACCGGACCTGATCGGCCCGCTCGGGCGGCGCAGGAAGAACATTACCCGAAGGTGGACGGCGCTCCAAAACGGGTATCCCCGTGCAGCAGTGGGGGGAGTTCGGTGAGCGACGAGATCCGACACAGCCCGTCGGGCACCTCTCGCGTCCACACCCCGCGGTCGAGCCACACGGCGAAGAGGCCCGCCGCAGCCGCGCCCACCGCGTCGATCTCGGGCTGGTCCCCCACGTACGCCACTTCGTGCACGGGCAGGCGCAGAGCGTCACAGGCGGCGTGGAACGCCCCGGCGGCGGGTTTGGAGACCCCGAGGTCGGCCGCGCACAGCACCGACTCGAAGCGGTCGCGGACCCCGAGGAGGCGCAGCTTGCGGTCCTGGTTGCGGAGGCTGGAGTTCGACAGCACCGCGTGCCGGTGGCTGTCCGCGAGGGCGTCGAGGACGGGCAGCACGTCCGGGAAGAGGCTCCAGGCGTCCTCGTAGTAGGCCACGTAGCGGTGGAACCAGGCGTCGGCCGCGTCGTCGTCGAGCGGGGCGTCGAGGAAGACCCGGACCCGTTCGCGGCGCTGCCCCTCGAAGGTGAGCCCGCCCGCCGCGAAGCGCTCCCACTGGACGTCGGTGACCTCCCGCCACAGCGCGAGGGCCCGCTCGGCGGTTCCGTACCGCTCCAGCAGGCCCTCGGCGCGCAGGTGCTGTTCCATGCCGACGCGATCGGCCGTGGTGTAGTCGAAGAGCGTGTCGTCGACGTCCCACACCACGGCGCGAATGCTCATGCCCGCACGCTACCGGTCAGCCTCCGAGCTTCGACAGTGCGGCGTCGATGCGGGCCAGGGCGCGGTCCTTGCCGAGCACCTCCAGCGACTCGAACAGGGGCAGGCCCACGGTGCGGCCGGTGACGGCGACCCGGACCGGGGCCTGGGCCTTGCCGAGCTTCAGACCGTGCTCCTCGCCGGCCGCTAGGACGGCTTCCTTGAGCGCCTCGGGGCTGGTCCAGTCGGCGTCGGCGAGCTTGGCCCGGGCCGTGCGCAGCAGGGCGTCGGAGCCCTCCTTCATCGCCTTCTGCCAGGACGCCTCGTCCTGGACGGGCTCCTTGAGGAAGAGGAAGTCGACGTTGGCGGTGATGTCCGACAGGACGGTCAGCCGGGTCTGGGCGTAGGGGGCGATGGCCTCCCACACGGCCCGGTCGAAGTCCTCCGGCGCCCAGGGCGCGTGCGGGGCCCGCAGCCAGGGCTCGCAGCGCTCGGCGAAGGTCTTCGCGTCGAGCAGCCGGATGTGGTCGGCGTTGATCGATTCGGCCTTCTTGAGGTCGAACCGGGCCGGGTTGGCGTTGACGTCGGAGATCTCGAACGCGGCGACCATCTCGGCCAGCGAGAACACGTCCTGGTCGGCCGAGAAGAACCAGCCGAGCAGGGAGAGGTAGTTGAGCAGGCCCTCGGGGAGGAAGCCGCGCTCGCGGTAGAGGTTCAGCGAGGACTGCGGATCGCGCTTGGAGAGCTTCTTGTTGCCCTCGCCCATGACGTACGGCAGGTGGCCGAAGTCGGGGATCGCCTCGGCCAGGCCCAGGCCGATGAGGGCGCGGTACAGGGCGATCTGGCGGGGGGTGGAGGAGAGCAGGTCCTCGCCGCGCAGCACGTGCGTGATCCCCATGAGGGCGTCGTCGACGGGGTTGACGAGCGTGTACAGGGGGGCGCCGTTGGCGCGGACGATGCCGTAGTCCGGAACGTTCTCCGGGGTGAAGGTCAGTTCGCCGCGGACCAGGTCGGTGAAGGTGATCGGCTCGTCCGGCATCCGGAAGCGGATGATCGCGGTGCGGCCCTCGGCCTCGTACGCGGTCCGCTGGTCCTCGGTGAGGTCACGGCAGTGGCCGTCGTAGCCGGAGGGCTTCCCGGCGGCGCGGGCGGCCTCCCGGCGGGCGTCCAGCTCCTCGGTGGTGCAGTAGCAGGGGTACGCGTGGCCGGCCTCGCGCAGCTTCGCCGCCACGTCCGCGTAGACGTCCATGCGCTGCGACTGCCGGTACGGGGCGTGCGGGCCGCCGACCTCGGGGCCCTCGTCCCAGTCCAGCCCGAGCCAGCGCAGGGAGTCGAGGAGCTGCTCGTACGACTCCTCCGAGTCGCGGGCCGCGTCGGTGTCCTCGATGCGCAGGACCAGGGTGCCCTGGTGGTGCCGGGCGAAGGCCCAGTTGAACAGGGCGGTGCGGACCAGGCCCACATGGGGGTTGCCGGTCGGCGAGGGACAGAAACGTACACGGACGGGGCCGTTAACCACGCTGGATCACCTTGTTGGTGAGAGTGCCGATGCCTTCGATGGTGACGGCGACCTCGTCGCCGACGTTGAGGGGGCCGACCCCGGCCGGGGTGCCCGTGAGGATGACGTCCCCCGGGAGCAGGGTCATCGCCTCGGTGAGGTGCACGACCAGGTCCTCGATGGACCTGACCATGTCCTTGGTGTTGCCGAGCTGGCGTTGCTGGCCGTTGACCGTGCACTGCACGGTGAGGTCGCCGGCGGTCGCCAGGTCGATCCCGGTCTCGACCCAGGGGCCCAGGGGGCACGCGCCGTCGAAGCCCTTGGCCCGGGTCCACTGCCCGTCGCTGCGCTGGACGTCACGGGCGGTGATGTCGTTGGCGCAGGTGTAGCCGAGGATCACGTCCTTGACCCGCTCCCGGGGGACGTCCCGGCACAGTCGGCCGATCACCACGGCCAGCTCGGCCTCGTAGTGGACGTCCCGGGAGAAGGACGGGTAGGCGACGGGGTCGCGGTGGCCGACGACGGAGGTGCTCGGCTTGAGGAAGGAGACCGGGGTGCTCGGGACCTCGTTGCCGAGTTCCGCGGCGTGGTCGGCGTAGTTGCGGCCGATGCCGATGACCTTGCTCGGGAGCACCGGGGGCAACAGGCGCACCTGGTCCAGGGGGACGCGGGTGCCCGACAGTTCGAAGTCCGCGAACGGGATGCCCTTGATGATGTTCACGACGAGGCCGTCGGTGGAGCCGGGCGGGCCGTCACCCTCGACGGCGCCGAAGGCCACATGGCCGTCGATGGAGAACCTGGCGATGCGCACGGTGCCTTGCGCCCCTCTTGTTGCTGGCTGGAGATCGGGGGTCCAGGCTAACGCGGCTTCCCCGCGGAGCTCGGCGGCCACTCGCTGCCGGGTGATCGACCCGGCACGGGGAAGGGCCGGTGGCCCGCGGGGCGGTGCGCCCCCCTCGACGGGGGGCGGGCCGGGCTCAGGCGGTCGGGGCGGCGGGCTCGGGGACCTCGGTGAGGATCGTGCGGCGCGGGTTGGCCGTCTGCGTCGGCAGGTCGAGGGAGTGCGTGGGGACCTCGGCCGGGCCGAGACCGCTGGCGTCTTCGAGGTGGGCCAGCGTCGTACGGCGGGGGTTGGCGGTGGTGCGCGACGGCATCGTGGTCTTCATTTGGGGTGCGGACCCTGTCCTGGACTCGGGGCGCCGATTCACCGCCACGGGGCGCTCCCGGCGCGCGGGTTGTCATTTGTGCAATCGTTGTAAAGCGTCAGGCTAAACGCGCAATTCCCCGACGGGGGCCCGATAACGCCGAGGCAGGGGTGTGAGTTTGCTCACGAGTTGCTGGACATTTCCGGCATTTCACAGGGGGGCCTCGCACCCATGAATCGGACATTTATCACCTGAAGCGTTCATTCCGCTCCCGATCATGGCGACTGGGACACCCGGGCAATGCTGGCGCGTCACCGCAGTATGCCCGTTATGCCCCGGATGGGCTTCTACGTCCTGTCACGGGCGACGCACACCGTGTCACCGAGACCACGGCCTCACCCTCTGCTCTTGTTGGAGATCCTGCACTGTGCTGGAATTCCACGGACCGCCGCAGGAACCAGACCGGCGCACAGGGGGCGCAACGAAGCGCCGAGTGAGCGGCGGAACGAAGAACAGCGCCGGTCACTCACGACCACCACAGGGGTGCGGCAGCGCGCGGCGCCCCTGATTGACGCCGACACCGTCCCGCCACCGCGTGGGGGGACGCCTGGTCCAGAGGTTGCGACGCTAGTGCAGGGACGTTTCAAGAGGGATGGCAGCGGTCCGGCGGAGCCGGAGCCGCGCGGCGGGACCGACCGTGGCTCCTCGCCCCAGCACGCCCAGAACCCGGGACCCGTATCCGTGGTCAGCAGCGGCGACGGCGCCGCCCGTCCGGCCGCGCCCGGCGGACACCCGGGACCGACGGGACCGGGCGGCCAGCAGGAGGGGCCCCAGGGCCCCGGCGGCACGCCGCCCGCCGCCCCGAAGCCGAAGGCCAAGGCCCCGACCGGCCCCGGATCGCGAATAGCGCTCCGCAACTGGCGGATCTCGACCCGTCTGGTCTCGCTGCTCGCCCTCCCCGTGGTCGCCGCGACCTCGCTGGGCGCCCTGCGCATCAACCAGTCGATGGACGACATCCAGCAGCTCGACAACATGAAGCTGCTCACCGACATGACCAAGCAGGCGACCGAGCTGGCCGCCGCGCTCCAGGACGAGCGGGACAACTCCGCCGGTCCGCTGGCGCACGGCGGCAAGCCGACCGACTTCGAGGTCAAGGGCCCCCGCGAGCGCACGGACCGCGCCCGCGACACCTTCCTCCAGGGCACCAAGGCCGTCGACGAGGCCCGGGACCGCGAGGGCCTCGAAGGCGTGCACTCCAGCGTCCTGACGATCTCCAGCCAGCTGAGCGACCTGAAGGACACCCGCGAGAACGCGTACAAGGACCGCAACTCGTACTCGCAGACCGTCGACCAGTACAGCTCGCTGATCGAGGAACTGCTCTCCCTGTCGCAGGACATGGCGCAGGCCACCAGCAACCCGGAGATGGTCCAGCGGACCCGTGCCCTCGCGGCTTTCTCGTCCGCCAAGGAGTACGCGTCCGTCCAGCGCGCGGTCATCGCCGCGGCCCTGCCCCCGAACAAGACGGACCGCGGCCGGCTCACCGAGCTGGACCGGCGCTACGCCAAGAGCGTCGCCGACAAGGAAGACTCCGAGCTCACCACCTTCCAGCAGATCTACGAAGGTGACGACGGCGAGCTGCTGAAGCCCATCGACAAGGGCCAGGCGACGATCAAGGAGGCCGCGGAGTACACCCGCCGCGTCCTGGCGACCGAAGGCGGGCTCCAGGCCGCCTCCAAGCGGTCGTACAAGGACTGGCTGGACTCCAGCACCACCAAGATCGAAGCGATGAAGAACATCGAGCGGACGCTGCTCGGTGAGATGGAGCAGAAGGCCCGCGAGCTGCGCAAGGAGTCGGAGCGCGGAGCGATCATCAGCGGTGCGCTGATCCTGATCGTCCTCGGCGTCTCCCTCGTCGGCGCGTTCGTGGTGGCCCGCTCCATGATCCGCTCGCTGCGACGGCTCCAGGACACGGCGACCAGGGTCGCCCAGGACCGGCTCCCCGAGCTGGTCAAGCAGCTGTCCGAGACTGACCCGCAGGACGTCGACACCTCCGTCGAGTCGGTCGGCGTGCACTCCCGGGACGAGATCGGCCAGGTGGCCGCGGCCTTCGACGACGTGCACCGCGAAGCGGTCCGGCTGGCCGCCGAGCAGGCCCTGCTGCGGGGCAACGTCAACGCGATGTTCACCAACCTCTCGCGCCGTTCCCAGGGCCTCATCCAGCGCCAGCTCTCGCTGATCTCCGAGCTGGAGTCCCGCGAGGCCGACCCCGACCAGCTCTCGTCGCTGTTCAAGCTCGACCACCTCGCGACCCGCATGCGCCGTAACGGTGAGAACCTGCTCGTCCTCGCGGGTGAGGAGCCCGGCCGCCGCTGGACCCGTCCGGTGCCGCTGGTCGACGTGTTGCGCGCCGCCGCCTCCGAGGTGGAGCAGTACGAGCGCATCGAGCTGTCGTCGGTGCCGGGCACCGAGGTCGCCGGCCGGGTCGTCAACGACCTCGTGCACCTCCTCGCCGAGCTGCTGGAGAACGCCACCTCGTTCTCCTCGCCGCAGACCAAGGTCAAGGTCACCGGGCACGCCCTGCCCGACGGCCGGGTGCTCATCGAGATCCACGACACCGGCATCGGCCTCTCCCCCGAGGACCTGGCGGCGATCAACGAACGCCTCGCCTCGCCGCCCACCGTGGACGTCTCGGTCTCCCGCCGCATGGGCCTGTTCGTGGTCGGCCGGCTGTCCCAGCGGCACGGCATCCGCATCCAGTTGCGCCCCTCGGACTCCGGCGGCACCACCGCCCTGGTCATGCTCCCCGTCGACGTCGCCCAGGGCGGCAAGCGGGGACCGGTCGGCAAGCCGGGCATGCCCGGCGGCCCCGGCCCCTCGGGTGCTCCCGGCGTCCCGTCCGGCGGTCCCGCCGCCGCCCAGGCGTCGGCCGGTGCCTCCGCCGCCCGCCGGGGCGGTCAGGGTCCCGCTGCCGGACGGCCCGGGGTGAGTGCTCCCCAGGGCGGTCCGCGCGCAGCGCTGCCGGGCCGGGACGGAGCTCCGCAGGGTCCCGGTGGACCGGGCGGTGCCATGCCTCCCGGCGCTCCGCAGGGACGTCCGGCGCCCACGGGTGCCGGCCCCTTCGGCCAGGGCGCCCCGGGCGGTCAGGGCGCGGGTCCGCACGGACTCCAGTCCACCGGGACGGGCCTGCCGGGTCGCCCCGGCGCTCGTCCCCAGGGACAGCCCGGACAGCCCGGACCGGGTGCGCCCGGCGGTCCGCGACCGGACGGCCGCCCCGGCGGTGGCGGCTCCGGCCGCCCCGGCGGTGCCCCCACGTTCGACGGGTTCGGCAACCGCACCGGTGCCCGTCCGACGCAGGGCGACGGCCGGCCCGAGCGCGGCCCGGCGCAGGACGGCCACCGTCCGCAGCTCCCGGCCCGCGGCGGCCCGCGGGCCGAACTGCCGGGCACCGGCGTTCCGCAGCCGACTCCCGGCTGGGACGACGAGGGCGCACGCCCCGCCGCCCCCCGGGCGAACGGCGAGGCCCCGCGGGGCCACGAGGAGCCCGGCGCGACCTCGCAGTTCCCCCAGTTCGACGCGTACCCGGGCGCCTCGCCCGTTGACACCTCGGCCTTCCCCCCGGTGGACGAGCGCCGTGGCGGCCCCGCCCCGGAGTTCAACCGGCCCGACGGCGACGCCCGGGTGTCCTCGCAGGACTTCGGCGCACCGCGCCCGGACCCCGGCCACCAGCAGCCCGGCGGCGGGCAGGACGGTCAGTTCGTCCGCTCGGACGTCTTCGGGACCCCGGCGGCCCCGGCCGCTCCGGCTCCGCAGGGGCCGGCCGACACCGGTCAGTTCCCGGTGGTCCAGCCGACCGCCTACGAGGACCGCACGCCGAGCGTGCCCGGTTACGGCCGGGGCCCGGCGGACACCGGCCAGTTCGAACGCCCCGCTCAGGAGGCCGGCCCGTACGAGCAGCCGGCCCAGGACACCGGCCGGTTCGAACCGCCCGCCCACGACACCGGCCAGTTCGAACGGCCCGCCCACGAGCCGGGCCCGTACGCGCAGCCCGTCCAGGACACCGGCTCGTACGAGCGCCCCGTCCTGGACAGCAGCGGCACCGGTCAGTACGAGCTGCCGGCCCAGGACCCGGGCCGGACCGGCCAGTTCGAGCGCCCCGCCCACGACACCGGCTCGTACGAGCGGCCGGTGCCGCAGTACGGGCAGGAGGCCCCCCAGGTGCCCGGCGCCGGGTTGCCCCCCGCGGGCCCGGGCGACGGCCGCACCCCGCTGTACGACACGTTGGAGACGGACTGGTTCCGCGGCCAGCGGGCCGCCGAGCAGCCGGTGGACGACGCCGCCCGCGCCGAGGGCCCCGGGCTCCCGGAGCGCCCGTCGCTGCCGGCCCGTGCCGAGGAGCACCCCGGTGCGCAGGTCGCCCCCGCGGCGGGTCCCGCGGCCGGCACCGGCTCCTGGCGGACCTCGCCCAACGACGAACTCGTCCGGCAGGCCGAGCGGGTGCGCCAGCCCACCGCGGGCGGCGTCACCACCTCGGGGCTGCCCCGGCGGGTGCCCCGTGCGAACCTCGTTGCGGGCACGGCCCAGCAACAGCAGAACCAGACCGGTCCGCAGGTCTCGCGCGCGCCCGATGACGTGCGCGGACGGCTGACCAATCTCCGAAGGGGCATCCAGCAGGGACGACAGGCCGGCAACGGTCCGTCGACCGGCAGCTATCCCCGCCCCACTCACCAGCAGGAGCACTAAGTTGAGCCCGATGAGCCAGGCGGCACAGAACCTGAACTGGTTGATCACCAACTTCGTGGACAACACCCCCGGGGTGTCCCACACCGTGGTGGTCTCCGCCGACGGACTCCTTCTGGCGATGTCGGAAGGGTTTCCGCGGGACCGGGCCGACCAGCTCGCCGCGGTCGCGTCCGGCCTGACCTCGCTGACCGCGGGAGCCTCGCGGATCTTCGAGGGCGGTACCGTGACCCAGACCGTGGTGGAGATGGAGCGCGGCTTCCTCTTCCTCATGTCGGTCTCGGACGGCTCCTCGCTGGCCGTCCTGGCCCACCCCGAGTGCGACATCGGTCTCGTCGGGTACGAGATGGCCCTGCTCGTGGACCGCGCGGGATCGGTGCTCACTCCGGACCTGCGCGCAGAACTCCAGGGGAGCCTCCTCCACTGAACCCGCCTTCCCGTCTCCCGCCCCGTCCGTCCCGTCCGACCCACTGCCCAGCCGATCGAACCGCCCCACTCACCGTCCGGCCGCCATTCGATCCCCCCACCGGCTCTGTCAGACGGCACGCAGACTCCCTGCTGTCCCGCCCGGAGGATTCATGACCCCGCCACCCGCCTCTCACGATCAGTACGGAGCCTCACACCACGCGCCGTACACGCAGGAGGGCGACCAGCCGCTGGTGCGTCCGTACGCGATGACCGGCGGTCGGACCAGGCCGCGGTACCAGCTCGCCATCGAAGCCCTGGTGAGCACCACCGCCGACCCCGCCGCGCTGATGGGGCTGCTCCCCGAGCACCAGCGGATCTGCCACCTGTGCCGTGAGGTCAAGTCGGTCGCCGAGGTCTCGGCGTTGCTGTCGATGCCCCTCGGGGTGGCCCGGATCCTCGTGGCCGACCTGGCGGAAGCGGGACTGGTGGCCATTCACCAGCCCGGCGGCGACGAGAACGCCGGTGGTCAGCCGGACGTGACACTGCTCGAAAGGGTGCTCAGTGGACTTCGCAAGCTCTGACTCGGGGGCGGCGCGCTCGACCACCAGCGCGAAGATCGTGGTGGCGGGCGGCTTCGGCGTGGGCAAGACCACGTTCGTCGGCGCGGTCTCGGAGATCAACCCGCTGCGTACCGAGGCCGTCATGACGTCCGCCAGCGCGGGGATCGACGACCTCACACACACCGGCGACAAGACCACCACCACGGTGGCCATGGACTTCGGCCGCATCACACTCGACCAGGACCTCATCCTCTACCTGTTCGGCACCCCCGGACAGGACCGCTTCTGGTTCATGTGGGACGACCTCGTACGCGGCGCCATCGGCGCCGTCGTCCTGGTCGACACCCGCCGCCTCGCCGACTGCTTCCCCGCCGTCGACTACTTCGAGAACTCCGGCCTCCCCTTCGTCATCGCCCTCAACGGCTTCGACGGACACCAGCCGTACACCCCGGACGAAGTGCGCGAGGCCCTCCAGATCGGCCCCGACGCCCCCATCATCACCACCGACGCCCGCCACCGCGCCGACGCCAAGAGTGCGCTCATCACCCTCGTGGAACACGCCCTCATGGCCCGACTGCGGTAGGCAGCAAGTCATCTCCCGCCTACGGAAGTTGCCGTAGGCAAACGAGAACCCGCCGTGCGGTCCGCGACGGTGGGTGACCGTGTTCATAACGTTTCGAAAGAGAATTGCGCCGCAGTGGCCACGTGTCGGAGTCGCACGGTGCCGCAGCGCCACCAGAGCCCCGCCTTTTGGCGGGGCTCGCTCTTTATGACCGTTTTATCTGGGGTCCCGCGGAGCCGGAACCCTCGCATCCGACTGTTTGGAATCGCACAGCCTGACGTGCTGGAATGCGCTGAACTGCCCAGTAGCCACGGGCAGCCCGGAGACGATGCGGCACAAGGATTGGTGCCGACGCCGAGAGGTTGTTGGTCGAGTGAGGCGAGGCAAGAGCACTCCCGAGCCGTCGGCGCGGGGCAACTTCACCCCGCCGCCCCGCGCGGCGGCGCCCTCGAACATATCCGCCGCACCTGGACCCGGCCCCGCCCCGGCGGGCCGCTCCGGCGGCCGGCTCTCGCCCCGCAACTGGCGCGTGCCGGCCCGGCTGAACGCCATCCTGCTGCTGCCCGTCCTGGTGGGCCTCGTCATGGGCGGCTTCCAGGTCAAGGGGTCCGTCGACACCTGGCACGAGGCCGAGGACGCCGAGGCCACCGCCCGGCTCGTCCGGGCCTCCCTCACCTACGCCAACCGACTCATCGACGAGCGTGACGTCACGGCCGCCCCCCTGCTCCGGGGCCGCACCGACGACCCGGTGATCGCCCAGTCCCGCGGGGCGACCGACACCGCGGCCGCGGAGTTCGACGTCGCCGCCCGCAACATGCCGGACGACGCGGGCCTCAAGCGGCGCTTGGCGGCGTTCCGCACGGTGGAGGGCGACCTCACCGAGCTGCGTTCCGCCGCGTACACCGGGAAGCTGTCGGGGGTGCGGACCGAGGAGGGCTACGTCGAGGTCCAGCACCCCCTGATGGAGTTCGCCAACGAGCTCGGGCTCGGCACCGGCAACATCACCAGCTACGGGCGGACCGTGTACGCCATCTCGCTGGGCAAGGCCGCGGTGTCGCTGCAACGTTCCGTCGGCATGCACCTGCTGGTCGCGCCCGGCCCCGACGCCACCAGCCTGGACCGTCAGAAGCTGGCCGTCAGCAGCTACGCGTACTTGGAGGGCATCGCCCTGGACGAGTACGCCGGCGGCGGCACCCCCGAGGACATGGCGCGGCTGGAGCAGGTCACCGAGAAGGTCAAGTCGGACACCAAGGCCCTGGTCGAGAAGGCCGAGGACGGGGCCGACGCGCGCGGCAAGGAGTACGTGCCCCCGCCGTCGACCACCGAGATGGTGGCCAAGATGGCCGCGCTGACCGGCACCGGGCGCGGGGCCCGCGCGGCGCTCACCGAGGACGGCGTCACCGCCGACAGCTGGTGGGCGGTGAACACCCTCAAGTTCGACGGGTACCGCACCATCGAGGCCGAACTGGCCGACAAGGCGGTGAACGAGGCCGCCGGGATCGCGGACGGCGCCCGCCAGGACACCTTCCTCACCAGTGCGGCGGTCGTGGTCGCCCTGCTCACCGCGTTCCTCCTGGCCGGGCTCATGGCCCGGCAGATGAGCCACTCCATGAGCCGGTTGCGCAACGCGGCCTTCGGCATCGCCGAGCAGCGGCTGCCGATGCTGGTCGACCAGTTGTCGCGGGCCGAGCCGGGCCGGGTCGACACCCGGGTGGAGCCCATCCCGATCCACACGACGGACGAGATCGGCGAGGTGGCCCGCGCCTTCGACCAGGTGCACCGCGAGGCCGTGCGACTCGCCTCCGAGCAGGCCCTGTTGCGGGGCAACATCAACGCGATCTTCACCAACCTCTCGCGCCGCAACCAGTCCCTCATCGAGGGCCAGCTGACGCTGATCACGGAGTTGGAGAACAGCGAGGCCGATCCGGACCAGTTGGAGAGCCTGTTCCGGCTGGACCACCTGGCCACCCGCATGCGGCGCAACGGCGAGAACCTGCTCGTCCTCGCGGGCGAGGAGCCCGGGAGCCGCTGGGACCAGCCGGTGCCGTTGATCGACGTGCTGCGCGCCTCCTCCTCGGAGGTGGAGCAGTACGAGCGCATCGAGCTGTCCGGGGTGCCCGAGGCGGACATCCACGGTCGCGCGGTCACCGACCTGGTGCACCTGCTGTCCGAGCTGTTGGAGAACGCGACGACGTTCTCCTCGCCGCAGACCAGGGTCAAGGTGACCGCGACCCGGCTGCCCGACGCCCGGATCATGATCGAGATCCATGACAAGGGCATCGGTCTGACCACCGAGGACTTCGCGGACATCAACCACAAGCTGGCCAATCCCCCGACCGTGGACGCCGCGGTCTCCCAGCGCATGGGGCTGTTCGTGGTCGGTCGGCTGGCCGACCGGCACGGCATCCGCGTCCAGTTGCGTCCCTCGGGCGAGCAGGCCGGGACGACCTCCCTGGTCATGCTGCCCGACGCGATCACGCACGGGGCCGGTGCCGAGCCGTCGGGTGACGTCCCGCCGGTGGAGGGGGCCGGGAGCACCCCGCTGGCGCAGATGATCTCCGGACAGCCCGGCCGGGGCGCCGGTCCCCTGCGGACCGCCGCCGAGCTGGGATTCGACGACAGCCGGTACCCGCAGGCAGCCGACGGGGTCCGGGAGCCGGACCCGGCGGAAGCGCCGCTGCGGTCACCGGAGCACGCGGTGTCCCCGGAGGGCGGGCCCGAGAGCGGCGCCCACCCGGGCGGTCCGGGCCACGACGGGAGTGTTCCGCAGCCCACCGCCTACGACCCGCACCAGCCCTACCAGGACGCCCCGGTCGGCTATCCGCCGCAACCGGTGAACGGGTACCCGCAGCAGCACTCCGACGCCTACGGACAGGTGTCCGGAACCTCCTACGAGGACCCCTTCTTCAGGTCGTCCGACGGCTATCAGGAACAGTCCCATCCGGAAGCCGACCGACAAGATCCGGACGGAATCGCGCCGGAACCTTTCGGCGGTTACGAGGCGCGGCCCCACCAGCCGGGGTGGCAGCACGGACACGGCTACCCGGAGGGCCTCCAGCAGGACCCTGCGGGGTATCCGGAATCCGTACGGCCCGCTGACGCGGGTGCCGCGGAACGCGTAGGCTTCGATCGTCCGGAACCGACCGCGGTCGCTGGTCATCCGCTGACCGGTGCCGGTCTGCCCCGTCGTGGCTCCCCGTCGAGCGACGACGGCGCCCCGGGAACGGGTCGGCAGTGGCTGTCGGACGCCGGCCGGGACCTCGACGGACCGCGGCGGTCGACGTCGGACGAGCGGCCGGGGGACGACGGGAGCGGGAACGGCGGTGACTGGCGCTCGGCCAACGACGACCGGTGGCAGCGCGCCGAACAGCTCCGCAGGCCCAAGGCCGACGGGGTCACCGCTTCCGGGCTGCCGCGACGGGTGCCCAGGGCCAATCTGGTCGAGGGCACCGCGGAGCAGACCCCGCAGGGCGGCCCGCAGGTCTCCCGCGCGCCCGAGGACGTCAGGGGCAGGCTCAGCAACCTGCGCCGGGGCGTCCAACGGGGGCGTCAGGCGGGAAGTGAGAAGAACGGCCAGGCCACTGGGGATGACCACAGTGGTTCTGGGAGCACCTACAACCAGGAGCGTTAGTGTGAGCCCGATGAGCCAGGCGGCACAGAACCTGAACTGGTTGATCACCAACTTCGTGGACAACACCCCCGGGGTGTCCCACACCGTGGTGGTCTCCGCCGACGGACTCCTTCTGGCGATGTCGGAAGGGTTTCCGCGGGACCGGGCCGACCAGCTCGCCGCGGTCGCGTCCGGCCTGACCTCGCTGACCGCGGGAGCCTCGCGGATCTTCGAAGGCGGCAGCGTGAACCAGACCGTCGTGGAGATGGAGCGCGGCTTCCTCTTCCTCATGTCGATCTCGGACGGCTCCTCGCTGGCCGTCCTGGCCCACCCCGAGGCCGACATCGGCCTCATCGGGTACGAGATGGCCCTGCTGGTCGACCGCGCGGGGTCGGTACTCACTCCGGACCTGCGCGCCGAGCTCCAGGGGAGCCTGCTCAACTGAGCGGCGCCCACGGGAGGTTCCGGGAAGAGGGATACTTCCCGGACGGCATTCCCCTCACCGACGGTCAGGCGATGCGTAGGCACGTCCCGGAGTCGTAAGGTTTCGGGACGCGGCTCCCCACGGTTGGGTGCCCGGCACAGCAGGAGGAGGAAGAAGTGGCAACATCCCCAAGCGGTTCCCCGGGTCACTGGTCGTACGGCCAGGAGCACGGCGAAGACTCGCGGAACCGGTACAACTTCCCCTCCACGCCGAGCAGTCGACCACAGCAACCCCTGCCCCAACCGGCCCAGCGGCCCCAGGGTCCCTCGCCCTACACGTCGCACCGGCCGCGCGTACCCCGTGTTCCCCCCGTGTACCCCCAGCGCCGGGCACCCGACCCGGCGCCGGCGGGTTCCGCGAGCAACCCCCTCGTGCGTCCGTACGCCATGACCGGCGGACGGACCAGGCCGCGGTACCAGCTCGCCATCGAGGCGCTGGTGCACACCACCGCACAACCGCACCAGCTCCAAGGGCAATTGCCGGAGCACCAGCGGATCTGCAATCTGTGCCGGGAGATCAAGTCGATCGCCGAGGTCTCGGCGTTGCTGACGATCCCTCTCGGTGTGGCCAGGATCCTCGTCGCCGACTTGGCGGAGGCGGGACTGGTCGCCATTCATCAGCCCGGCGGCGACGACAGCGCCGGCGGGCAGCCAGACGTGACATTGCTCGAAAGGGTGCTCAGTGGACTTCGCAAGCTCTAGCGGCGGATCCGCCCGGTCGACCACCAGCGCGAAGATCGTGGTGGCGGGCGGCTTCGGCGTGGGCAAGACCACGTTCGTCGGCGCGGTCTCGGAGATCAACCCGCTGCGTACCGAGGCCGTCATGACGTCCGCCAGCGCGGGGATCGACGACCTCACACACACCGGCGACAAGACCACCACCACGGTGGCCATGGACTTCGGCCGCATCACACTCGACCAGGACCTCATCCTCTACCTGTTCGGCACCCCCGGACAGGACCGCTTCTGGTTCATGTGGGACGACCTCGTACGCGGCGCCATCGGCGCCATCGTGCTGGTCGACACCCGCCGCCTCGCCGACTGCTTCCCCGCCGTCGACTACTTCGAGAACTCCGGCCTCCCCTTCGTCATCGCCCTCAACGGCTTCGACGGAAGTCAGCCCTACACCCCGGACGAAGTGCGCGAGGCCCTCCAGATCGGCCCCGACACCCCCATCATCACCACCGACGCCCGCCACCGCGCCGACGCCAAGAGTGCGCTCATCACCCTCGTGGAACACGCCCTCATGGCCCGACTGCGCTGATCGGCGCTCCGTACCGGGCGGGGTGCGGAGGAGACGGAAGGAGCCGCACCGGTACGCATCCGGTGCGGCTCCCCTTCGTTGCGGACCCGTTAGGCGGTGGACGTCCCGGGGCAGGCGTGCACACATGACCACCACCCCGGACGGACGTCCCGTACCACCGCCGTGCGCCGATGAACGCACCATGTTGGAGAGCTGGTTGGAGCTGCACCGGGCGACCCTGGTGCTCAAGTGCGAGGGGTTGGACGACGCCCAGGCCCGTACCGCCTCGGTGGAGCCCTCCCGGATGACCCTGTTGGGCCTGGTGCAGCACCTGGCGGAGGTGGAACGCACCTGGTTCCAGCGGGTGTTCGCGGCCCGTGAGGTGCCGCGGGTCCACCCCGAGTCGGGCGACGACGGCTTCGCCCTGGTACCGGGGCTGACCCTGGAGCGGGCGCTCGCCGACTGGCGGGCCGAGGTCGAGGGGGGCCGGTCGCTCACCGCGGACGCCGGGCTGGACGACCTGGGCGTGCTGTCACCGGAGAACGCCCAGGTCGCCGGTGGGAAGGAGGTGTCCCTGCGCTGGATCCTGGTGCACCTGATCGAGGAGTACGCCCGGCACAACGGGCACGCGGACCTGCTGCGCGAGCGCCTGGACGGACGCGTGGGCGCCTAGGGCGGCCCGGCGAGGGCATCCGGCAGAACGCCGTCGGGCCCCCCCCCGGGGGGGGGGGGGGGCCCCCGGGGGGGGGGGGGGGCCGGGGGGCCGGCCCCCCCCCCCCGCGGGGCGGCGCCCCCCCCCGGGCGCGCCCCCCCCCCCCCCCCCGGCGGGGGCCCGG
>NZ_JBIAIF010000023.1:0-41921 GCF_042871255.1 Streptomyces sp. NPDC005955
CGGTGCGCTGTTCGGGGACGTCACCGGCGCGGCGGTACGGGGCGCCACCGAGCCGTTGGTGCGGCGGGCCGCCGACTGGGCGGCGCGGCGCGCCGAGCGGGGTGCCGCGGAGGCGGGCGGGTCGCCGGAGTCGGACGGCACGGCCGCCGAGGGCGGCGGTACGGGACCGGTGGCCGATGTCCCCGTCAGCGCGGTCGTGGGTGGTCCCCGGCCGGTCGCCCTCGCCGACCTGGTGGCCCTGACCGCGCAGATCGCCGATCTCTGCGGTGTCCAGGACCGTCTCGATCCCCGGGTGGTCCGGGTGCGCAGCATGCTGGTCCACCGTCCGCGCGACGAGCAGAAGAGCACCGCCGCACAGCCGTTCCTCAACAGTCTGCTGCCCCCGGACCTGGCCCGGGTGCGGGACGCGCTCCCCGAGGGCCCGGGGCCGGCCCTGGAGGGCTACCTCACCACGCGGCAGTCGATCGATCCCGAGGCGCGGACCGATCTGCGGCACGACCGGCGGAACGTGTTGGCGGGGGTCGCCCCCCGGTGGGTGCCGGCGGGGCGCTGGCCGGCCAAGGCGCAGCACCCGCTGGCCCTCAGTCAGCAGTTCGCCGTGAACCGTGTGCTCGCCGACCTGGCCGGCTCGGCGGGCGGGCTGTTCTCGGTCAACGGTCCGCCCGGCACCGGCAAGACCACGATGCTGCGAGACCTGGTCGCCGCGCTCGTGGTCGAACGTGCCGCGGTGATGGCCGCCTTCGACCGTCCGGAGCAGGCGTTCACCGGTCGGGCTTGGCAGGGCAACGACCGTCAGGGCCGGCACAAGCGTTTCGTCGCGAAGCTGGACCCGCGGTTGACCGGGTTCGAGATCGTGGTCACCTCGTCCAACAACGGGGCGGTGGAGAACGTCACCGCTGAGCTGCCCGGGGCGGACGCGCTCGACGAACACTGGCGCGACGGGACCGACCACTTCTCGGACCTCGCATCCGCCCTGCTCGGCGGTGCGCCTGCCTGGGGGCTGGTGGCGGCGGTGCTGGGGAACAAGGGCAACCGCCGGGAGTTCGGGGAGCGCTTCTGGTGGGGGCGGCTGCCCGAGAAGGAGAGCAAGGCGCGCTCGGCTGCCGGTCTTCCCCGGTTGCGCGGGATGCAGAGCATCCTGAGCGACTGGGTGCCGCCGCGTTCCCCGGGCCGGGGCGGGCGCGCCGCGGGTGCCGCGGGTGCGTCGGCGGGGACGGCGCCGCCGGTGGGGTCGGCCTCCCCGGTGCCGTCCTGGGCAGGGGCCGTCGCGGCGTTCCGGGCCGCGCAGGCCGAGGTCGACCGGCTGCGCGCCGAGCGGGTCCGGCTGGACGCGGCGCTGAGCGAGGTCGAGTCGGGGCGGGCCGCACGGCGGATCGAGGCGCTGCGGGCCGCGGGCCGCCGTGCGGACGAGGGCGTGGCCGCCGCCGATGCGCGCCACGGTGCGGCCGCCACGGCCGTGGCCGCGGCGGGCGTCACGGCCCGGGCCGCCGAGGTCGACCGACGAACCGCGGACGCGTTGGTTCCGTCCGCTCGCCAGGAGCTGGCCACCACCCGCGCCCGGGTGTCGGCCGCCCGTGAGTTGGCCGCGCAGCGCCGTCAGTACGTGGAGGCGCTGACGGCCCGGCACCAAGCACCGGTGGTCGTGGAGCGTGGCCTACGCGGTGGGTTGCGGCGGCTGCTGCGGACCAGCGCCGAACGGGAGGCCGCCGAGCAGCAGCGCGAGCGCAGCCAGGTCGAGGTGGCGGCCGCGCTGATGCAGGAGCGGGCTGCGCTGGACACGGCGATGATGCAGGTCAGTGCGTGTGTGGAGGCCGAGGCCATGGCGGTCGACGTCCATGTTCGGTGCTCGGCCGAGCGGGACGCCGCCACCACTGCGGCTGCCACGGCCCTGGCGCGCGAGGAGGCCGCCCGCGCGGAGGAGTCGGCGGCTCGGGAGGCGACCGGACGGGCACGCCGCGAGGCGGTGACGGCCCGGCGGGACCTGGACGCCGCCCTGAGCGCCTTCGACGCCCAGCGCACCGGGTTGCGGGAGGCGGCCGACGACCTGCCCTCGTTGCCGCTGGACTGGCTGGCGCTCCCGGACGGTGCGCAGGAGCTCAGCTCACCGTGGTCCGACGAGGCGTGGGCGACGGCCCGTAGCGATCTGTTCCTGCGCGCCCTCGACCTCCACCGGGCCCTGGTCGCGGGCAACGCGTTGAGGGTCCGCGGCAACCTCCAGGTCCTGATGGAGTCGATGGCCGGGACCGGTGGCCCCGTTCCGGACGAGGAGGTCCTGCGTGCCTGGCAGACCCTCTTCCTCCTCGTTCCGGTCGTGTCCACCACCTTCTCCTCCATCGGCAGCATGTTCGCCCGCCTCGGGCAGGGGTCGATCGGTTGGGTCCTGGTGGACGAGGCCGGCCAGGCCACGCCGCAGGCCGCGGTCGGCGCGCTCTGGCGGGCGAAGCGTGCGGTCCTCGTCGGTGACCCGCTGCAACTCGAACCCGTCGTCACCATGCCCTCGGCACTCCAGCGCCGCTTGCTGCGCGCCTACGGCGTGGACGAGGAGTGGCTGCCCTCGGCGACGTCCGCGCAGGCGGTCGCCGACCGGGTGAACCGCTACGGCACCTATCTCCCGGGGCCCGCCGGGGGCGACGACGACCACGTCTGGGTGGGCTCGCCCCTGCGGGTCCACCGCCGGTGCGAGGAGCCGATGTTCACCGTCAGCAACGAGGTCGCCTACGACGGCCTGATGGTCTACGGCACCGGCGGACGGCCCTTCCCGGACGAGGCCCGCGACGGCCTGTTGCCCAGCCGCTGGCTCAACACCGATGATCCCGCGCGACCGGCCGACGCCGCGTGGGGCGAGCGGGACCGTCGGGCCTTCGCCTTCGTCCTCGACCACCTCGACCGGGAGGGCGTGGAGGTGGACCGGCTGCGCGTCATCGCGCCGTTCCGGGCGCTGGTCCGTGAGTGTCAGAAGGTGTGCGGCGAGCGTCCGGGTTGGACCCGGGCCCTGCTCGCGGAGCGCTGCGCCACGGTCCACAAGGCGCAGGGCAAGGAGGCGGACGTGGTCGTCCTGGTCCTCGGCGGCAACCGTCCGGGTGCCCGCAGTTGGGCGGCGCGCACCCCGCACCTGCTCAATGTCGCGGCCAGTCGGGCCAAGCGCCGTCTCTACGTCATAGGTGAACGCGATCTGTGGGCACCGCTGCCGCACTTCGACGTGCTGGCCGCGCAGGTCGTGGAGTTCGACCACGTCCGGGACCGTGCGGGGTGGCCGCCGCTGCACGATCCGCGCTGAGGGAGCGGTGGGCGCGGCTGACGGGACGGGGACGAGCGCCCTTGGACGGGGTCACCCCGGAATGCATGTGATCAAGTGCACATATCACCCGATTCAAACCCAACTCCCGTCATGCACAGACATGTTGCGCCCTGCGAATCCCCTCACGCCCCGCACGGCACTCAACCCCACACCCCGCACAGCTAAGGTAAGCCTTACCTAACCAACACCTTCCCTGTCCGGAGGTTCGTCATGCCCGCCCCCGTGCCACCCCTGCCCGACGGCTCCCCAGCCCACCGCGGAAGCACCCGGAGGAGTACCGATCGGCGCGGCCTCCTCAAGCTGCTCGGCGCCGGGGGCGTGGCCGTGGCCGCCGGTGGTGCGCTCGCCGGCTGCTCGTCCCGCGAGGTGCAGGACGGGAAGGACGGGAAGGGCACCGCACCGAGCGGTTCGGCCGGGTTCACGGTGACGGACCAGCGCGGGGTGAAGATCTCCTTCGACGGTCCCGTCTCCAAGATCGCCACCACGGTGATCCCCTCGCCGTCGATCCTCGCCGCGGTGGACGGCGGTGTCGACCGGATCGTCGGCATCAACGAGTCGACCCTCGTCGCCAACAAGCAGGGCATCTTCGGCGAGATGTTCCCCGCTTCCACGAAGACCCGGACCGTGTCCGGAAGCGACTTCGTCCCCAACGTGGAGACGCTGCTCTCGCTGGAGCCCGACGTCGTGATCCAGTGGGGCGACATGGGCGACGAGGTCATCGCCCCCTTGGAGAACGCCGGGTTCAAGGTCATCGGGTTGACGTACGGGACCCAGGAGAAGCTGGAGACCTGGATCTCCCTCTTCGGCAAGATCACCGGGAACGAGAGCCGCGCCGACGAGCTCGTGTCCTGGATGCACGCGGAGAAGACCGCGGTGAGCGCGCTCGTCCGCGGGCAGCAGCGAACGGGCCAGAAGGTGCTGTACCTGCGGGCCGCCGCCGACGGGTGGACCTCGTACAACGGCAGCGGCTACATGAACTTCTGCACGGAGCTCGTCGGCGGGGTCAACCCGGCCAAGGACCTCAAGGCGGCGAGCCCGCAGGTGTCCACGGAACAGATCCTGGAGTGGGACCCCGACGTCATCCTGCTCAGCGCCTTCGACGAGAAGCCACCGGCCGCCTTGTACGGCGACGCGAAGCTCGCCCGGGTGCGGGCGGTGCGCGACCGGCGCGTGTACAAGATCCCGCTGGGCGGATACCGGTGGGACCCGCCGTGCGCCGAGTCCCCCCTGATGTGGCGGTGGATGGCCCAGGTCCTGCACCCGTCGACGGCCGGCGCCAATGGGCTGCGCGCCCAGCTCACCGGCGCGTTCGACCGGCTCTACGGCTACCGGATCTCCTCCGCCCAGGTCGACGACGTCCTCCGGCTCGACCTCAACTCCAGGAGCAGCGGCCATGACGGCTTCCGCGCCTGAACGCACGCTGGACGTGCGCGGGGACCGGCCGTCCCGTGCGTGGACCCGCGGTCTGCCCCTGCTCGGCGCGGTGTGTCTGCTCGTCGCCCTGGGTGCGCTGGCCATGGGGCGGTACGTGGTCCCGCCGGGCGAGATCGTGCGGATGCTGCTCGGGCAGGTGGTCCCGGTCGACCGGACCTGGACGGCCACCGAGCAGACCGTGGTGCTCGACGTCCGGCTGCCCCGGCTGATCCTGTCGGTACTCGTCGGCGGCGCGCTGGCGCTCGGCGGCGCGGCGCTCCAGGGCGTGTTCCGCAATCCGCTGGTCAGCCCCGACGTCATCGGCGTCTCCTCGGGGGCGTCCTTCGGCGGAGTGCTCGCCCTGGTGCTGGGGCTCGGCTCGGTCGGCCTGGTCAGCAGTGCCTTCGTCTTCGGGCTGGCGGCGCTGGCGGTGGTCCTGATGATCGGACGGCTCTCCACCGGCTCCCCGCTGTTGATGATCGTGCTCGGCGGCACCGTCACCGGCGCCTTCTTCGCCGCGCTGGTCTCCTTCACCACCTATGTCGCGGACCCCTACTCGGAGCTGCCGTCGATCGTGTTCTGGCTGCTGGGCAGCCTGTCGACCGCCGACTACGGAAAGGTCCTGGTGGCCGCCGTGCCGATCGTGGCGGGTGCCGTGGTGGTCCTGGTGTTGCGGTGGCGGCTCAACGTCCTCTCCCTGGGGGACGAGGACGCCCAGGCCCTCGGGGTGCCGCCGCGCACCACCCGGTTGTGGCTGCTCGGAGCGGTCGCCCTGATGACCGCCGGCGCGGTCGCCGTCTCCGGGCTGATCGGCTGGGTCGGGTTGGTGGTACCGCACCTCGCCCGGCTCTGGGTCGGCACCGACCACCGGATCCAACTGCCGGCCGCCTTCCTCGTCGGCGGCGCCTACCTCACCCTCGTCGACACCCTGTCGCGCACCGTCACCGAGGCCGAGATGCCCTTGGGGATCCTCACCGCCGTCATCGGTGTCCCCTTCTTCGTCGCGATCCTGGCCCGCTCCCGCAACCGACTGTGGACCAACGAATGATCCAGGCACGTTCCCTCGGCTACCGCTACACCCGCGAGGACTTCGTCTTCCGCGAGGTCACCGTCACCGCCCACGAAGGTCGCGTGCACGCCGTGCTGGGCCCCAACGGCCGGGGCAAGACGACCCTGTTGCGCTGTCTGGCCGGGCTGCTCACCCCCACGGAGGGGACGGTGGCCAGCGACAGCCCGGTGTCGTACGTACCGCAGTCGCACAGCACCGCCTTCTCGTACCCCGTCGCCGACATGGTCCTCATGGGACGCTCCCGACAGTTGAAGGCGTACGCGTCCCCGGGGCGCCGTGACCGACAGCTCGCGGACGAGGCCCTGGAACGCGTCGGCATCACCGCCATGCGTGACCGGGACTACGCCCACCTCAGCGGTGGGGAACGGCAACTGGTGCTGATAGCGCGGGCGTTGGCGGCACAGTGCCGGATCATGGTGTTGGACGAACCGGTGTCCGCCCTGGACCTGCGCAACCAGGCCCGGGTCCTCACCCTGTTGCAGTCGCTCGCCGCGGACGGCATGGGCATCACCCTCACCACCCACCACCCCGACCACGCCCTGCACCTCGCCGACGACGTCACCCTCGTGCTCGGCCCCGAGGACGTGCGGACCGGCCCCGCCGCCGATCTCCTCACCGCCGCCACCCTCACCGAGGTGTACGGCCTGCCCGTCACCACCCCCCGGGCCGGCGGCCCGCGCGGACCACGCACCCTCGTCGTTCCCGACCTGGGGCCCGAACGCCCCACCAACACCACGGGAAGCGCCCCATGACCGGCTCCCCCGCCCCCGGCACTCCCCCACCCCGCGAACCCGCGCCTCGCGTCCTCAAAGCGACGATGGGTCCCGCGACGGTCGACCGCACGGTCCCCGACCGACCGGTCCCCGCCTTCGACCTCTACGAGCTGAGCGCCGCCCGCCTCGACGGCTGCCGCGGGCTGATCTTCTCCCTCGACTGCGACCAGCTCTTCCTCCGTGCACAGGCCGACCTGCTCGCCGACTGGGTGCGCGGCGGCGGCCGCGTCCTCGTCAACGGACACGTCAACCGGCCGTTCCTGCCGGGCCTCGCCCCCTGGCGACGCCTCGACCACCGGGGTCCGCGTGACCTGCGGATCACCCCGGTGACCCCGCACCCCGTCTGGGCGGGCGTCGACTTCGACGAACTCCTCTACCGCACCGGGGTCCCGGGCACTCCCACCGGCGAGGAACTCGCGCGCGTCGGCGTCGCCGGCTTCTACGGACGCGGCTACCACGGTGCGCTGCCCGAGGACGCGACGGTGATCAACGGAATCGGCCCGTACCGGCTCCCGATCGACATCGGTTACCCCCTCGGCGCCGGGGCGGTCCTGGCCCACGCCGGGAACGACCTGCTGTCCTTCAGCGACCACGACCGCACCACCCGCCACCTCGGGGCGCGACTGCTCGACTGGCTGGAGGGACCCCGATGAGCCCCGGGCCCGCCCGACTGGGCATCCTCCACGGAGGCAGCTCCTTCCAGCTCGCCACCCTCGACGACCCCGCGGTCCGCCTCTGGCGACCGCGCGCCCACTACCTGCCCGAGCTCGCCGCGGGTGACCTCGCGGACCTGGACGTCCTCCTCGTCTGCGACCGGCTGCACGGCGCCCGACTCACCGCTGCCGCACCCGAGATCCTCACCGTCGCGGAACGCGGCGGCACGGTGATCGTGCTGGGGGAGAACGAGATCGCCCCCTGGCTCCCCGGGCTGCGGTCCCACCGTCCCGCGGAGACCGACTTCTGGTGGTGGCGCACCGGCGCCGACCCCGGGGTGCGGCGGCGTTCGCCGGAGCACCCCGCCTGGCGGCACCTCAGCGAACGCTCGGTCCGCTGGCACTACCACGGCCTCCTCCACCCGCCCCGGGGAGCCAGCGTCCTGGCCCTGACCGAGAAGGAGGGCCCTGGTCCCGCGGAGGTCCTCCTCTACGAGGACCGCGTCTCCACCCCGGGCCGTCTCGTCGTCACCACGATGGACCCCGTCTACCACCACGGTTCCGCCTTCATGCCCGGTGCGACGCAGCTCCTGTACGGGCTGCTCGGCTGGACCATGGCCGAAGCGGGTGCGCCGACGGCTCCCGCCGGGACGCCGTAGCGCCGGCCCCGCACCGAACGGGGCACCCCCGGAAGGGAATCCCGTCCGGGGGTGCCTCCGTGCCTCGCCCTGCCGGCGTTCGGACCGCTGCTCAGTCGCCGGTGTTGGTCGCCCACACGGGGCGACGGCTGCTGTCGTAGACGACGACGTTGCCGTCGTCCTGCACCGCGAGGTAGGCGCCCTTGTTCCAGGTGCCGGCCGCCCAGACGGCCCGGCCGGCGCTGTCGTAGACGACGAAGTTGCCGTCCTCCTGGAAGACGGCGCAGTTGCCGCGGCTCCAGGTGTTGGGAGCCTGCCACGCGGCGCGGCCGTCCTTGTAGAGGACGAAGTTGCCGTCCTCCTGGAGGCGCAGGACCGCCCGGCCGTTGCCCGACGTCCACGCCTGGTTCTTACAGATCGTCGCCCGCGGCCGGATGATGGTGTCGCTGGTGGGCCGCGCCTTCACCCCTCGCTCGGCGGCCGGGGCCGTCGCGGTCGTACCGACCGGACCCAGCGCGGTCACCGCGTGGGCGCTCCCCGCACCGGCGAGGGCCAGTACCGCCACCACGGCACACACCACTGAACGTGTCTTCATCGCAACCACTCCTTCAACAGATAGCGCCCGAAGTGAGCACAAGTGTCGCTATGCACACAAAGAATCACCATCTGTGACGGATGTGTCGAGGGGTTCCCTTGAGCCCCACTCCAACGAGCTACCCACGCCGCGATGTGTGACTGCGGAGCGGCGCTCGGCTCAGAGCCCCAGGCCCAGCATCGCCACGGGCATGGGGAGCGGGGGCTCCTCGGGGAGCGCCGGGGGATCCTCGCCCCGGTCGGTGTGGGTGGCCGGGACGGCACGCAGCACTCCGATGCCACCCGCGGCCCACGGTGCGTCCGTCGACTGGAGGGACAGCGTCACCCGCTGGCCGCCCAGAGTGGTCTCCAGTTGCCCCGTGTCGTTCGTCTGCATGGCGGACCCGCCTCCGTCGAAGGGCACGAGCCGGGGTTCCGGCTCTCCATCCCCCGACGGACGGCGGTCGCGGAAGGTTCCCCTCCGCTGCCGGGCGGTGAGCACGCCCGGTGCACGGGGGCGTGGCGGCAGCTCCTGGACACCGAGTGCACGCGGTGCGTGTCGACCGGTACCCGCTCCGTCGGGGAAGCGTTGGCCGCTGCCCTCCTCGGGGCGACAACCTCCGTCGTTCGCCGTGTAATGGACAAGAGCGCCGCATGTCCCACGAGAGGAAGGACGCGTCATGGCGAAGGACGAGAAGGCCCGCGCGAAGGCGCAACAGATCAAGGGCAAGGTCCAGAAGGGGGCCGGACACGCCGTGGGCAACGAACGCTTGGCGGCCGAGGGCAGGGCCAAGGAAGCGGAAGGGCACGCCCGGGCGGCCAAGGAGAAGGCCAAGGACGCCTTCAAGCCGTAGCCCCGCAGCAGCCCTCGGCCTCGCAGTCCTCGGGCCCGCGGTCCGTAGCACCTCCGGCCCGGTGGAACTCCGGTTCCGGAAAGGGGCGCGCTCCGCTTCGATTCCCACCGAGCGTACTTTTACGCGGAGTTCGGAATCCCATGGGTCGACGGGGGTGTGGATCTGCGATATGTCGGTGGTCGCTGCGCCGACTCGTTCACCGCGGTCCAGACGGTCGAGGTATTCGAGGGGAATGCCGAGAAGGATGCCGGTGTCGCGGCACGGACAGCGGGGCGGGATTCCCTGGTAGGGCAATTCCCTTCGCGTGCGCGTCCTTTATCGAGAGCGGGACGGCCAGTGACGTTCGCGGGCAGCGCACGCATGACGCGTCGCCCGTGGAGAACCCCCTCCACGGGCGACGCGTCGTACGGCGGTCGGTCAGCCCTGTCGGGCGATGAGGCTCGCCGGGCGCAGGTCCGTCCAGTGCTCCTCCACGTACGCCAGGCACGCATCGCGCGTGTCCTCGCCGAAGACGGTCCGCCACCCGGCCGGTACCTCGGCGAAGGACGGCCAGAGCGAGTGCTGGTTCTCGTCGTTGACCAGGACCAGGAAGCCGCCCTCCGGGTCATCGAACGGATTGGTGGTCATACGGTGGTCACTCCTCGTGGACGTGCGGTGGACGACGTGGACGACTGCTCGTGCGGGGGGAGCCTCAGCGGACCGAACCGATGCCGTCGGCAACGGGCTCGTGCTCGCCCTCGGCGGACTCCGCACCGCGTTCGACGATCGAGTCCAGGATCTCACCGACCCGGACCGCGATGTTGGACAACAGCGACGAGGTGATGCCGTGGGTGTGCTCGGTGCCGCCCTGGAGGTAGATGCCGCACCGCACTTCGGGTTCGGTGGCGAGGCGGTAGTCCCGCTCGACCCGGGCACGCCCCTGGTCGTCGCGGTGGCAGCGCTCGGCGACCTCGCCGAGGACTCCGAAGGGGTCCACCGGGCTGTAGCCGGTGGCGAACACCACGACATCGGCCTCCAGGGTGGTGTCCTCCCCGGTGACGGAGGAGGTGGCGGTGGCCCGGACCTTGTCGCCCACCTCTTCGACGCCGGTGAGCCGCGACATGTTGAGGAAGCGCAGCCGCTCGGTGCCGAGGACCTTCTCCTGGTACACCTGCCGGTAGAGGTCGGCGATCAAGTCGACGTCGACCACGGAGTAGTTGGTGTTGCCGTGGTAGTCCATCAGTTTGCGCTTGACGTCCTCGGGCGCCGTGAAGTACTCGTCCACCGCGGCGGGGTCGAAGACGCGGTTGGCGAAGCTGCTGTCGTCGGCGGGGCTGTAGCCGTAGCGCGAGAACACCGCGCAGACCTCGGCCTCGGGGAAGCGGCGGTGCAGGTAGGCCACGTTCTCCGCGGCGCTCTGCCCCGCACCGACGACGACGAAGCGGGAGGGGTCGGTGCCTTCGAGGCCGTCGAGCTGGTCGAGCTTCGTCAGCAGCTCGGAGGTGTGCCAGATGTGGTCGCTGCGCTGGATGCCGTCGGGTACGAAGGGCCGCAGGCCGGTGCCGATGACGAGGTTGCGGGCGCGGTGGACCACCGTCTCGGAGCCGGAGCGGGCCGTCACGTCGAGGTACTCCACCACGCCGTCGCGCACGACGGGTTCGACGGCGATGACCTCGTGGCCGTAGGAGACCATGTCGTCGACCTTCGCCGCGGCCCACTCCAAGTAGTCGTGGAACTCGACGCGGAGCGGGAAGAAGCTCTTGTGGTTGACGAAGTCGACCAGCCGACCCTTGCTCTGGAGGTAGCACAGGAAGGTGTACTCGCTGGACGGGTTGCGCAGGGTGACGAGGTCCTTGAGGAAGGAGACCTGCATCGTGGCGTCGTCGATCAGCATGCCGCGGTGCCAGCCGAAGCTCGGCTGACGCTCGAAGAAGTGGGCAGTGACGGCATCCTGCCTCTCGACGCGTGCGTTGTGCTCGCTGAGCGCAATCGCCATGGCCACATTGGACGGCCCGAAGCCGATGCCTATGAGGTCGTGGATCAGAGGTGCGTCGCCAGGAAGAACCTGTGACATGTCACTCCCATCGTGCGGGACAGCCGCCTGTCAGGCGTGGATGAAATGAACGAGGCGCCGAGCCCGCTCATGGACGCCACGCCCCCGAATTTAGGTAAAGCTAACCTTACTTGAACCGGCCTGTCGACGGGGCGGAACGGGCATGTGGCACATCACATCTCCCAACGGGCCTGAAACTTGGGGACGTTGCACCGTTAGGTAAGGCTTGCTTTACTTGGCGCAGTCATTCGCTCTCCCAAGGAGGAACCCCATGCGGGTCGTCATGTTCGGTTACCAGACCTGGGGGCACCGCACCCTGCAAGCCCTCCTGGACTCCGAGCACGACGTGGTGTTGGTCGTGACGCATCCCCAGAGCGAGCACGCCTACGAGAAGATCTGGAGCGACTCGGTCGCCGAGCTGGCCGCCGAGCACGACGTTCCGGTCGTGATCCGCAACCGGCCCGACGACGAGGAGCTGTTGCAGCGCCTCAAGGAGGCCGAGCCGGACATCATCGTGGCCAACAACTGGCGCACCTGGATCCCGCCGCAGGTCTACGCCCTCCCCCGGCACGGCACGCTGAACGTCCACGACTCGCTCCTGCCGAAGTACGCGGGCTTCTCCCCGCTGATCTGGGCCCTCATCAACGGTGAGCAGGAAGTCGGCGTCACGGCCCACATGATGGACGAGACGCTCGACGCGGGCGACATCGTGGACCAGCGCGCGGTGACCGTGGAGCCCACGGACACCGCCACCGACCTGTTCCACAAGACGGTCGACCTCATCGCGCCGGTGACGATAGGCGCCCTGGACCTGATCGCCTCCGGCCAGACCGAGTTCACCCGGCAGGACCGCTCCCTGGCCAGCTTCTTCCACAAGCGGGCCGAGGAGGACATCCGCATCGACTGGAGCTGGCCCGCCGACGCCCTGGAGCGACTGGTCCGCGCGCAGTCCGCACCGTACCCGAGCGCCTTCACCTTCCACCGGGGCAAGCGCCTGGAGGTGCTCTCCGCGGTCGTGTCCGAGGGGCGCTACGGGGGCACTCCCGGCCGGGTCTTCTACCGCGAGGGCGACGGGGTGGTGATCGTCGCCGGCGCCGATGCCCGCACCGGACGCAACCACGGCCTGGCGATCACCCGCGTACGGACCGAGGACGGCCGCGAGTTGCCCGCCACCGAGTACTTCACCTCGATGGGCGGCTACCTGACCGGCCGTCCCTGACGGCCCGCCCGTTCGACGCGACGGAGCCCCCTTGCGCACCGCAGGGGGGCTTGCGCGTTCCCGCGTGCCGCGCACCGGGACGGTGCGCGGCACGGCGGGGAACTCAGCGCCCCTTCGGCTGGGTCCGGGGCAGTCGCGTCGCCCCTGCGGCGGCGAGCAGACCGAAGCCGAGGACCCACCAGAAGGTGTCGGCGAACGCCCAGGAGACCTCCGCCCCACGGGCGGCCAACCGGTCCTGCAACACCACCGCGAGCGCCGCGGTGCCCAGCGAACCGCCCACGGTGTTCAGCAGGTTGAGCGCTCCCGCCGCGCGCGGCAGGTGTGCGGGCTCGATGCGGGTGTAGACGATGTTCATGATCGGCGCGCTGATCATCGCCATGCCGAAACCGCGGACCGCCAGCGCCGCGACGATCACCAGGTCCGGTGGCTCGTGGCCGAGTTGGGTGAACGGGACGGTGCCCACGAGGATCAGCGCGATGCCGATGACCACCAGGGACCGGGGTGCCACCTTGTCGATGGCCCGGTTGACCAGGACCGACCCGGCCACCGCTCCCAGCCCCTGGGGGGCCAGCAGCATCCCGGCCTCCCACGCCGACAGGTCGCGAGCCGTCTGGAAGTACAGCGGCAGCAGGAACATCGTGCCGAACACCGAGGCGCCCAGGACGACCAGCGAGAGCGCGGCGGCACCGAACGGCGGTCGGGAGAACAGCCGGGGGTCGACGAGCGGGGTGCCACGGGTCCGCAACCCGTGCACGAGGAATCCGGCCAGCATCACCGAACCGACGGACACCCCGATCACGGCGGGCAGGGTGCGCTCGTGGGCGACCTCGGTCAGCCCGTACACCAGCACGGCCAGGCCGGGCGAGAGCAGCAGGGCCCCCCGCAGGTCGAAGGCCGTGCGACGGTCCGACGGCGGCACCACGGGCACGTAGCGGCGGGCGAGCAGCACCGCGGCCAGCCCGATCGGCAGGTTGACCAGGAACAGCCAGGGCCAGGACGCCACGCCGAGGATGGAGCCGCCGACCATCGGGCCGAGGACCGGTGACAGCAGCGGCACGACGGCGACGATGCTGATGACCCGGCCGATGCGGCCGGGACCGGCGACGCGGGCCAGCAGGGCTTGTCCGGTCGCGGGCAACAGCCCGCCGCCGAGGCCCTGGACGACCCGGGCGACGATCAGGCTGGGCGCCGACCAGGCCAGTGCGCACAGCAGCGAGCCGAGCAGGAACACCCCCACCGCGACGAGCCAGGTCCGGCGCCCGCCGAACCGGTCGGCCAGCCAGCCGGAGGCGGGCACGGCGGCGACGACGGCCAGCAGGTAGGCGGTGGACACCCATTGGATCTCGGCGACGGAGGCGTTGAACTCCTCCGTCAGGGTGTCGATGCCGACGCTGACGATGGTGGCGTCCACGGTGGCCATGAACGTGCCGAGGACCAGGATGAAGGCGATCCGCAGCAGTGGTCCGTCGACCCGTTCGGTCGGCGGCGCGGCGTTCTTGCTCATGGACGCTCCAGGAGGTCGAGGACGTCCTCGTCGAGGTGGTCGCCGAGGGACCGCAGGAGGTCGAGCAGTTCCTCGGCCAGCCCGTCGACGTCCACTGCGGACCGGTGTGCGAGCACTCCGGTCCAGCCGTCGCCGTCCGGCATGACCGTCAGGGTCACCGGATGATGGGTGGCCTCGCGGAACCGGGTTCCGACGACCGTGAGCCCGGGGGCGGGTTCCCGGAGGCGGTCCGGGTCGACCGGGTAGTTCTCGAACACCACCAGGCTGTCGAAGAGCCGGTGCCGTCCCGTGCGCCGTTCCAGGTCGGGCAGGGCGACGTGCTGGTGCTCCACCAGGGCCTGTTGGCGGGCCTGGAGGTCCGCGAGGGTGTCGGCGAGGGTGCCGGCGAGCCGTGCGCGGACCGGCACCGTGTTGGCCAGCAGCCCGATGATCTCCTCGACGCCCTCCAGCTCCGGGGGCCGGCAGGCGACCATGGCGCCGAAGCAGACGTCGGTGCGGCCGGAGCGCCGGGCGAGCAGGACCGACCAGGCCCCTTGCAGCAGTGTGTTCCTGGTGAGTCCGCGTCGGGCGGCCTGCTGGCCGAGCTCTGCCACCAGGGCCGCGTCGAAGGTGAGGAGCGCGGGCTCCTGCCAGGCCGGTCCGGGGTCGCCGCCGCCCAGGTAGTCGCCTTCGGCCAGCCCGTCCAACTCGGTCGCCCAGACGTCGAGGTCGGGTTCGTGGTCGGCGTGCCAGCGCAGGTAGTCGCCGAACGGTACGGGGGTGGGCAGGTCCGGGGACTCGCCGCGGACCCGCGCGGTGTAGAGGGCGAACAACTCGGTGAGGATGCGCGGGGCCGACCAGCCGTCGGAGAGCAGGTGGTGGCTGGTCATGGCCAGGTCGGCGAGGTCGGGGCCGCGGCGGATCACGGTCAGGCGGAACAGCGGCCCGTCCACGAGGTCGAACGCTTCGGCCAGGTCGGCCGCCAGCGCCTCCTCGGCCGGCCCGTCGACCACCCGGAAGTCCAGCCGGGGCGTCTCGGGAATCACCGCGAGGTCGGCCGGGAACACGGCGCCCAGGTTGGGGTGACGGTCCAGCAGGTCGGTGCCCGCCCCGCGCAGCGCCTCGGGATCGAGCGGGCCGGCCAGGGAGAACGTCGACTGCACGGTGTACGGGTCGGGGCGTTCGGCGCGCGAGTGCCGCAGCATCACTTCCTGGAGCGGGGCGAGCGGCTGCACCTCGGCGACCGGGCGGTCGCCGTCGAGGGCCAGGGCCTCCGGCGCGGCGGCGGTGCTCAGCAGCGCGCTGCGCAGGTGCTCGGCCAGTTCCTCGACCTCGGCGGCGGTGAACAGTGCGGCGGGCCAGGTGATCCTGACGCCGAGTGCGTCGTCGCGCACCAGGGCGTTGACCATCAGGCTGTGCGGCAGGGGCAGCGCGTCGGTGCCGCCGGAGCCGAGCGGGTCGGCGTCCGGGGGCGCCTGCCACGGCGTCTCCTCGGCGGGGGCGCCGGGGAACTGACCGAGGTAGTTCCAGGCGACCTCCAGGGGCACCGGGTCCAGCAGGCCCGCCGCGGTGAGGATGCCGTGCCCGAGGCCGTCGCCCTGGGTGCGCAGCCGTTCCCGGACCGCCTGCACGTCGTCGTCGGCGTGCAGCCGTACCGGGTGGACCGCGGTGAACCAGCCGACGGTCTGGGAGAGGTCGACCTGCGTCGGGCGACCGTGGCTCTCCAGGGCGACCAGCAGTTCGGGGGTTCCGCGCCAGGCGCGTACCGCACGGGCGAGCGCCGTGAGCAGTACGGCGTCCGGGGTGGTGCGGTGCGCGGCGGGCAGGGTGGTGATCAGAGCGCGGGTCGCGGCGGTGTCGAGCCGGATCTCGTGGTGGGTCGCCGTGGCCACGGTGTCCCGGGCGGGGTCGAGCGGGCGGGTGAGCGCCGGGGTGGCGGCGGTCGTGCCCTGCCAGTGCGGCAGTTCGGCCCGTCGGTCGGCGTCGTGCAGCGAGCGTGCCCAGCCGAGGAACGACTGGCCGTGCCGGGTCAGCTGTCCCCCGGAGTGGGCGTGCTGCACGTCGTCCAGGAGCACGCGCCAGGACACGCCGTCGACGACGAGGTGGTGGGCGAGCAGGACGAGTCGGCCCGGGCGGGCGGGCCCGGCGTCCACCCACAGCGCGCGCAGCAGCGGACCGGTGCGCGGGTCCATCGTGTCGCGGGCTTCGGCGGTCCAGGAGTCGACCAGGGTCCGCAGGTCGTCGGTCGCGGTGCGTCGGGTCAGTACGTCGGCTCCGGTGACGGCGCCGATCGGGGGGATGCGCAGCACGTGGTCGGCGAGGTGGGCGCGGAGCACGTCGTGTCGGGCCAGTACCGCGTCGAGCACGGTGTGCCAGGTGGCCCCGTCGCCGCCGGGCGGGACGCAGATCTCGATCCACTGGCAGAAGCCGTCGGCGGCGGTTCCGGCGCGGCGCAGCAGGTCCCGCATGATCGGGGTGAGCGGTGCGTCGCCGACCGCGGGGGCTTCCTCTTCGACGAGGGTGCGGGCGCGGGCGGCGATCCCGGCGACGGTCTCGCCCTCGAACACGTCCCGTGCGGTCAGGCCGAGTCCGCGGCGTCGGGCGCGGGAGACGACCTGGAGGGACACGATGCTGTCGCCGCCGATGGCGAAGAAGTCGTCGTCGAGGCCGACGTCGTCGGAGCCCAGGATGTCCTGGAAGACGGTGAGCAGCGCCGCTTCCGCTTCGGTGGCGGGTGCGCGGCGGACGCCGGCGGCGATCTCGGGGGCCGGCAGTGCGGCGGCGTCGAGCTTGCCGCTGGGGCTGAGCGGCAGTCGGTCGATCGGCACGAGCACGGTCGGCACCATGTGGTCGGGCAGTTCCGCGGCCAGGTGGGCGCGGACCCGGGCGGGGTCCAGGTCGGCGTCGTCGGTCGGGATGACGTAGCCGAGGAGTCGGCCGTCGCGCACGATCACGGCGCAGGCGCGCACGTCGGGGTGGCGGGTGAGGACGGATTCGATCTCGCCGAGTTCGACGCGGAAGCCGCGGACCTTGACCTGGTGGTCGGCGCGGCCGAGGAACACGAGCTGTCCGTCGGGCCGCCACCGCACCAGGTCTCCGGTGCGGTACATCCGCTCGCCCGGGGGGCCGTACGGGTCGGCGACGAACGCCGCGGCGGTCAGCGCAGGGCGGCCGAGGTAGCCGCGGGCCAGGCTCGGTCCGCCGAGGTACAGCTCGCCGGTCACGCCGACGCCGACGGGCTGGAGGCCCCCGTCGAGCACGTACGCGCGGACATTGGGGTCGGGCCGGCCGATGGGCAGCGGTCCGGGGTCGTCCGGGTCGTACCGCCAGAGGGTGGAGTTGATGGTGACCTCGGTGGGCCCGTAGGCGTTGAACAGGGCCCTGCGGCCCTCGCCCCAGCGGCGGGCGAGTTCGGGGTCGAGTCGTTCGGCGCCGACGACGAAGAACACGTCGGGGTGGACCGTGCGGTCGTCGGGCATCGCGGCCAGGAACGACGGCAGCAGGTTCACTCCGGTGACCCGGTGTTCGACGACGTAGTCGAGGAGCGCGTCGCCGGAGGTGCGGACCTCCTCGGGGGCGATGACGGAGGTGCCGCCGGACAGCAGCGGCACCATGGTCTGCCAGAACGCGACGTCGAAGCTGGTCGACGCGAAGTGCAGGTACCGGTCGTGTTCGGTGACCTGGACGACCTCCTCCTGGAGCGCGATGAGGTCGGGCACGCCGCGGTGGGTCACGCCGACGCCCTTGGGGCGCCCGGTGGTGCCGGAGGTGTAGATGACGTACGCGAGGGCGTCCTCGGTGAGCGTGGCGCGTGCTTCGGCGGGGTCGGTGTCCGGTGCGGAGGCGAGGGTGGCCGGGTCGTCCAGCCGCAGGACGGGGACCTCCCGGTCGACGGGCAGTGCGGCGCCGCTGGTGACCACGGCGGCCGGGGCGATGTCGTCGAACATGTACGCCAGTCGGTCCTGCGGGTAGCTCGGGTCCAGCGGTACGTACACGGCGCCGGCCTTGGCCACGGCGAACAGGGCGACCGTCATCTCGACGTCACGTCCGAGCAGGACCGCGACCGGGTCCTGGGGGCGCACTCCGCGGGCGATGAGCGCGTGGGCCAGCCGGTTGGCCCGGCGGTCCAGTGCGTCGTAGGTGAGGCTGCGGTCGCGGCAGACCAGGGCCTCGGCGTCGGGCTTGCGGTGCACCCAGGCGGCGAACTCGGTCAGCCAGTGGCCGCGTTGCTTCGCGGGTACGACTTCGGTGCCGGTGCGGAGCATCCGCTCGCGCTCGTCGGGGTCGAGCGCGGGGATCCGGATCGCCGGCCGGTCGGGGTCCTCCACGATTTCGCGCAGCAGGTGGTGCAGCCAGCGGCCGTAGTCGCGGACGGTGTCCTCGGCGAAGGCGCGCGGCTGGTAGCCGAGGCCGATGGTGATCGCGTCGTCGGGGATGACGATGACGGTGAGGGGGTAGTGGGTGGCGTCGGTGATGTCCACGCCGGCCAGGTCGAGGCCGGGGGCGAGCGGGGTGCGCTTGCGGCTGGACAGCGGGAAGTTCTCCATCACCAGCATGGTGTCGAAGAGTTCGCCGATGCCGACCGCCCGCTGGATGTCGGGCAGGCCCACGTGGTGGTGTTCGGCGAGGGCGACGCTGTCGGCGTGCACGTCGGCCATCAGGTCCCGCGCGGTGCGGTCCTGGGTGTGGCGGACGCGCACCGGGATGGTGGTGCCGAGCTGGCCGATCATCGACTCGACTCCGTCGACCTCGGCGGGCCGGCCGGACACCGGGCAGCCGAAGACGACGTCGCGGCGGCCGGTGAGTCGGCCGAGGAGCAGGCCCCAGGCGGTCTGGAGCACGGTGGTCAGGGTGACGCCCTGTTCGCGGGCGAAGCCGCGCAGCCGGTCGCTGAACTCCCGGCCGAGGTCGACGCTCACCCGGCCGGGGCGTTCGATGCCGGTCCCGGTGCTGGCGGGTGCCAGTCGGGTGGCGTCGTCGACGCCGGCGAGCGCGTTGCGCCAGGCGTCGAGGGAGGCGCCGTGGTCGCGGTCGGCCAGCCAGCGGAAGTACTCCGACAGCGGCGGGGCGACGGGGGCGGCGGGGCCGCCGCCGAGTTCGGCGTAGAGGGCCAGCAGGGTGCGGCCGACCAGCGGCATCGACCAGCCGTCGAGCAGGGCGTGGTGGTTGGTGATCACCAGCCGGTGTTCGGCGGGGCCGACCCGGGAGAGCAGGAAGCGGATCAGGGGCGGCCTGGCCGGGTCGAACGGGCGCTCCAGGTCGGCGCGGGCCGCCTCGGGGAAGGCGTCGTCGCGTCGCCATTCCAGGGCGACGTCGGCGGGGATCACCTGCACCACGCCGTCTCCGGCGGGGGCGAGGTACACGCGCAGTGCGGGGTGACGGCGCAGCAGTTCCCGCGCCGCCTCGGCCATCCGGTCCGGGTCCAGTTCGCCGACCAGGGTGGTCAGGGCCTGGACGACGTAGACGTCGGTGTCGTGGTCGTCGCGGACCAGGGTGTGGAAGGAGAGGCCGACCTGCAAGGGCGTGGCGGGCAGCACGTCGGCGATGCGGCCGACGCCGTCGGCGCCTTCGAGGGCGTCGACCGCGGCTTGGTCGAGGTCGACCAGCGGCAGGTCCGAGGGGGTGAGGCCGCCGGGGTCGTCCAGTGCGTGGGCGACGAGCGCGTCCAGCGCCACGGCCCAGGCGGTTTGGAGGGCCGCGACGGTTTCGGTGCCGAGCACGGCGGTCGCGGCGGTCCACTCGACGGCGAGCCGGGGCGTGCCCTCCTCGTGGACGAAGCAGTTGAGGGCCAGTACCTGTTCCAGGGCTTTGGCGTCGGGTTCGGTCACCGAGAAGGCGTCCTGCTCGGGCAGTTGCCAGCCGGTGCCGGGCAGCGAGCCGAACCGGCCGAGGTAGTTGAGCAGGACGTCCGGCGGCGGGACGGCGGACAGTTCGGGTCCGGCCGTCGGGTCGAGGGTGCGCAGGACGCCGTAGCCGACGCCGCCGTCGGGGACGCCGCGCTTGGCCTCCTTGGCCGCGCGCAGGACCTGCCCCACGTCGCCGGCGGTGGGTACGCGGACGGGGTACTCGCTGGTGAACCAGCCGACGGTGCGGGCCAGGTCGAGGTGTTCGCGGCCGTGGCCCTCCATGGTGACAGTCACGGCGTCGCCGGTCACGCCCCAGGCCCGTAGGGCGAGGACGAGTGCGGCGAGCAGCACCTCGTCGACGCCGGCGCGGTAGGCGGCGGGCAGCGTGGTGAGCAGCGCTTCGGTGGCTTCGGGCGTGGCGAGGGTGACCGACTGGTGGGCGGTGGCCACGGTGTCCCGCTTCTGGTCCAGCGGTCGGGCGCCCAGCCGGGGCGCGGCGTCGAGTGCGGCGCGCCAGTAGTCGAGTTCGCCGCGTCGGGCGCCGGAGGTCCCCTGTTCGGCGAGGAGCGTGGCGTGCCGCCGCCAGGAGGCGCCGCCGGGGTCGAGGGCGCCGCCGGTGCAGGCCGTGTGCAGGTCGGGCAGCAGGATGCGCCAGGACACGCCGTCCATGGCGAGGTGGTGGACGACGACGACCAGCCGGTCCGGGGTGGCGTCGTCGGTGCGGAGCAGGGCGGCCCGCAGCAGGTCGCCGGAGCGGGGGTCGAGTTCCCCGGCGAGGCGGTGGGCGAGGGCGGTCACGTCCTCGCCGCGGGTTTCGCTGACGACGGCTTGTACGGCGCCGCGGGCGAGCACGTCCAGGTGCTGCCCGTCGTCGGCGTCGATGACCCGCAGGCGGAGCGCGTCGTGTCGGTCGAGGACCGCCTGTACGCCGGCCGCCAGGTCGTCGTGGGTGAGGGCGTCGATGCGCAGGGCCGTCCACTGGGCGTATCCGGCGATGACGTCCGCGTCGGGGTTCGGGTCGAGCAGGCCGCGGACGATCGGCGGCGGCGGCACGGGTCCGGCGGGGTCGTCCAGCGGCTCGGGGGTGTCGTCGACCCGGGCGGCGGAGGCGGCCAGGGCGGCGAAGCTGCGGCGGGCCAGCAGGTCGCGGGGCCGCATGTCGATGCCCCGGGCGCGCAGCCGGCTGCTGACGGTGATCGCGGTGATGCTGTCGCCGCCGAGGGCGAAGTAGTCGTCGTCCACGCCGACCCGGTCGATCTCGAACACCTCGGCGAGGACCGCGCACAGCAGGCGTTCCCGTTCGGTGCTGGGTTCCCGGCCGCTGCCGGAGATCGAGGGTGCGGGCAGGGCCGCGCGGTCGAGCTTGCCGTTGGGGGTGAGCGGGAGTTCGTCCAGCACGACCACCGCGGCGGGCACCATGTGGTCGGGGAGCCGCTCGGCCAGGTGGGCGCGTACCGCGTCGCCGGTGGTCGAGGAAGAGGTCGACACGACGTAGCCGACGAGTCGGGACGAGCGGATGGTGGCGGCGGCCGCGGTGACGTGGGGCACCGCCCCGAGGGCGGCTTCGACCTCGCCGGTTTCCACCCGGTGGCCGCGGATCTTGACCTGTCCGTCGCCGCGGCCCAGGTACTCCAGGCCGCGGCCGGGCACCCAGCGGGCCAGGTCGCCGGTGCGGTACATCCGCGTCCCCGGCGCGCCGAAGGGGTCGGCGACGAAGCGTTCGGCGCTCGCCCCGGGCTTGCCGAGGTAGCCGCGGGCCAGGTGCGGGCCGGCCAGGTACAGTTCGCCGACCGTGCCGTGCGGCACCGGCTGGAGCGCGTGGTCCAGGACGTGGGTGCGGGTGCCGGCCAGCGGGTGGCCGACGGTGGGTTCGTCGCCGGTGATCGGAGCGGTGCTGCTGGTGACGGACGCCTCGGTCGGCCCGTACATGTTGCGGGCGGCGGTGCCCGAGGCGGCGATCCGCTGCCACAGGGCGGGCGGTACCGCTTCGCCGCCGAGGAGCAGCAGGGTGGGCGGCAGGTCCAGGAGGCCGCCGTCGATCAGTGGTGCGGCCATCGACGGGGTGGTGTCCATGATGTCGATGCGGTCGCGGGTGTACGCGGCGAGCAGGGCGTCGGCGTCGCGGGTGGTGTCGGTGTCGTAGACGTGCAGTTCGTGGCCGCAGAGCAGCCACACCAGGTGTTCGAAGGCGGAGTCGAAGGCGAAGGAGTAGGTGTGGGAGGCGCGCAGTCGCCGGCCGGCGGCGCGTTCGGCCTGGGCGACGACGGTGGACCGCTGGTGGTGCAGCAGGCTGGCGAGGCCGCCGACCCGGCCGAGGACCCCCTTGGGGCGCCCGGTCGATCCGGAGGTGTGGATCACGTAGGCGAGGTGTTCGGGGTGGCGGGGGGCGGCCAGTTCGTCGGCCATCAGGGGGGCGCCGGACAGCGCTGCGGCCTCGCCGACCAGGGTGGCCCAGGGCAGGCCTTCCACCGGGCCCGGGCCGTCGGTGAGGACCAGTGCGGGGCGGGTGTCGTCGACCAGTTCCCGCAGCCGTTCGGCCGGGTACGCGGAGTCCAGCGGCAGGAACGCGGCGCCGGCGTCCAGGACGGCGAGGAGGGCGACCACGGTGTGGGCGGAGCGGGGCAGGGCCAGGGCCACGACGTCGTCGGGCCCGATGCCGCGGGCGCGTAGGGCCCGGGCGGTTCGGTGCACCCGGTCCGCCAGGGTCGCGGCGGACAGCCGGTCGGTGCCGCACACCAGGGCGGTGCGCTGCGGGTCGGCGGCGATCATGGCGTTGAACGCGGTGGGTACGTCCACGGGGGTGCCGGGCAGGGCCTGCGGGGACCAGTCGGCCAGCAGCCGGTCCACGTCGTCGACCAGGGCGATGCGTCCCACCGGCAGGCCGTCGATCAGCCCGGAGAGCAGGTTGCGGAAGCCGGAGAGCCTGGCGTCGACCGCGGCTTGGTCGGTGCCCCGGGCGTCCACCTCGAAGCCGAAGAGCAGACCGCCGTCGCGGGTGGGCAGGACGCTGAGTCCCATGTCCTCGGGCGGGCCGCCGGCGACGTTGCGCATCACGCCGGTGGCTCCGGCGAAGTCGATCGCCAGGTCGAACGCCTTGAGGTTGATGCCGCGTCCGTGCAGCAGGGCGCCGGCGCCGGGTACGCCGAGGTCGCGCGGCAGGTCCTCGCCGCGGTACCGCTGGTGCTCGCGCATCTCGCGCATGGCGTCGGAGACGCGGCGGCTCAGCTCCCCCAGTCCGTCACCGCTGCGGACGGCCACGCGCAGCGGCAGCACGTTGACGGCCATGGCGGGGGTGCGCAGTTCGGTGGAGCCGGCGCGGCACATCAGGGGCAGCGCGAACACGACGTCGGTGCGGCCCAGGGCGCGGTGCAGGAAGGCGGCGTACCCGGCGATCAGTGCCTCGCCCCAGGTGACGCCCTCCCGGGTGGCGAAGGCGCGCAGGCGGGCCGTCTCCTCGGGGGGGACGACGGCCCGGGCGGTCAGGGTGCGGTCGGGCGGGCCGGCGGCCGTGTCGACGTCACCGAGGTCGGGCAGCGGGGTGAACCGTTCCACCCAGTAGGCGCGGTCGTCGGCGGCCCGGTCGCTGACCCGGTAGGCGCGGTCGGCGGCGACGAGGTCGGCGAAGCGTCCGAACGTCGAAGGCGGCAGGTCGGTGTCGCGCACCCGGGCGGTGTAGTGGGCGGCGGTGCGGCGGGCGAGCATCGCCGCGGTGTAGCCGTCGAAGACGAGGTGGTGGCCGAGTTGGGTGTACCAGACCTCGCGGTCGGAGAGCCGGATGACGGTGCGTGCGTACAGCGGCCGGTCCACCATGTCCCGGCATTCCTCGGCCACCCGGGCCCGCTCGGCGTCGACGAAGGCGTGGGCCGCGGCGAGGGGGTCGGGGCGACCGCTGAGGTCGATCACCCGGGGCGGCTCGACCGGTTCGTCGCTGACCGCCTGTTGCGGTGCCTCGGGGGTGTCGTAGACCCGCAGGCGCAGGGTCTCGGCCTCCTCGGTGGTGGCCCGGACCGCTTCGACGAGCGCGTCGACGTCGACCGGTTCGTCGCCCGATATCTCCACCACGTCGCCGACCAGGTAGTACGGCGAGTCCGGTTCGAGGCGCTGCGCGTTCCAGATGCCCAACTGGGCGCTGGTCAGGGCGAGCAGTCCGTCCGATGGCACGCGGGGGGTGCTCAACTTACTCTCCTTGAAGTGTGGGGACGACCATCGGCGTAGCTGTCACCGGGTCGGGGACGATGACGCTCGGTAGGTCGAACACGTCCTTGATCAGCACGGCGTCCACGATGTCCGCGGGGTCGCCCTCGGCGACCACCCGGCCGTCCTTCATGGCCACCAGGTGGTCGGCGAACCGACACGCCTGGTTGATGTCGTGCAGGACGGCGATCACCGTGCGGCCCTCGTCACGCAACGTGGCCAGGAGGCCGAGTAGTTGGTACTGGTGGGTGATGTCGAGGAACGAGGTGGGTTCGTCGAGCAGCAGGTAGGGGGTCTGCTGGGCGAGCACCATCGCCATCCACACCCGTTGTCGTTGGCCGCCGGACAGCTCGTGCACGAGCCGGTCGCCCAGGTCGGCGACGCCGGCGGCGGCCATCGCCTCGGTGACGGCTTCCTGGTCCTTCGGCGACCACACCGCCAGGAGCGATTGGTGGGGGAACCTGCCGCGTCCCACCAGCTGTCTGACCTTGATGTCCTCGGGGGCGAGGGGGTCCTGCGGCAGGAAGCCGAGCTGTTTGGCCAGCGCCTTGTTGCCGTAGTCGCCGACCTCGCGGCCGTCGAGTTGCACGTGTCCGGTGTGGGGGCGCAGCAGTCGCACGAACGCGCGCAACAGGGTTGATTTCCCGCAGGCGTTGGGGCCCACGATGGCGGTGAACGCGCCGTCGGGGACGTCGAGGCTCAGCCGTGTGGACACCACCCGGTCTCCGTAGCGCAGGGTGATATCCCGCGCGGTCAGGCGTGCGTTCACGCTCGCCTCACTTCCTTGGTCAGCAGCCAGATCAGATAGCAGCCGCCGATCGCGGTGCTCACCACGCCGACGGGCAGCGCGACGGGCGCCAGCAGCATCTGGGCGAGCAGATCGGCGCCTTGGAGCAGCACGGCTCCGGTCAGTGCGGCCGGGAGCAGGGGTACGCCGGCGGCGCCCGCGAGCCTGCGGCCGATCTGCGGGGCGGCGAGGGCGATGAAGGCGATCGGTCCGGCCACTGCGGTCACCGTGGCGGTGCAGCCGACGCCGACCAGCACCATCAGCAGGCGCAGTCGGTCGAGCCCGACGCCGGTGGTGACCGCGACGGAGTCGCCGAGCGACGCCTGGTGCATGGAGTGGGCCTGTGCGGCCATCACGACCAGCAGCGCGGCGATCACCGAGAACGGGATCCACAGGTCGTCCCAACCGACGCCGTTGAGGGAGCCGGCGCTCCAGCCGACCGCGGCGATCGCCACTTCGAGTTCGGCGCGCAGCACGATCCACGAGTTGATCGCGGTCACCATCGCGTTGACGGCGATGCCGATGACCACCAGTCGCAGTCCGGAGAAGCCCCGGTCGAACGACAGCAGGTAGATCAGGGCCGCGACGATCAGTCCGCCGGCCACCGAGCCGACGGCCAACTGGGCGGAGGTGCCGGACAGTACGGTGATGGCGACCAGGGCGCCGGTGTACGCGCCGGCGTCGAGGCCGATCACGTCGGGGCTGCCCATCGGGTTGCGGGTGAGGTTCTGGAAGACCGCTCCGGCCACTCCGAGAGCGGCGCCGAAGACCAGCCCGGCCAGTACCCGCGGCAGCCGCCATTCCATGATCACCACGGAGTGCTCGGCGCCGGTCAGCGCGGCGAACACGTCGCCGGGCGACGACCAGGACGCGCCGTAGCACAGTCCGAGCAGGCCGAGGCCCAGCAGCAGGACGGTCATCACCGCGCCGAGGACGACGGTACGGGGTTCGGCCCGTACTCCGGTGAGCGCGCTCACAGCGATCCCGCCCCGTAGCGGCGCACGGCCCAGATCAGCATGGGGCCGCCGAGGAACGCGGTGACGATGGCCACCGGCACCTCGCCGGTGGGCAGCAGGACCCGGGAGCCCATGTCGGCGATCAGCAGCAGGATCGGTCCGAGCACCATGGTGTGGAGCATCAGCCAGGGCACCGAGCCCGCCGCGAGCCGGCGGACCAGGTGCGGCACGATCAGCCCGACGAAGAGGATCGGGCCGGCGACCGCGGTGGCCGCCCCGCTGAGCACGGTGATCAGCACCAGGACGGCGCCCCGGACCCGGTTGACTCCGGCGCCCAGGGTGTGGGCGACGGTCTCGCCCAGGGTCAGGGCGTTGAGCGACCGGCTGAGGAGCAGCGCGCCCACCAGGGACGCGCCGATCGCGGTCAGGGGGAGGGCCAGCGGCGCCTGTTCGCGGGCCGCGAGCGATCCGACGGACCAGAAGCGGTAGACGTCGAAGACGTCCGGGAGCATCAGCCGCAGGCCCAGGGCGACGCCGCTGAGCACCGCCGTCACGGCCACGCCGGTGAGCACCATGCGCAGCGGTGAACGACGGCCGACGGCGGCGACCACCAGGGCCGCGAGCACCGAACCGATGACCGCGAAGCCCAGCTCGCCCGCCTGCCCCCCGGCCCAGCCGAGGGCCGAGCCGAGGGTGATGGCGAATCCGGCGCCCGCGGTGACCCCGAGGATGCCGGGCTCGGCCAGTGGGTTGCGGGCCAGCGTCTGGATCAGGGCGCCGGCCACCGCCAGCGCGGCGCCCACCGCGACGGCGAGCAGCGCGCGGGGGGCCCGGACGTCCCGGACGATCACGTGGTCGTCGGTGCCCCGGAAGTCCACCAGGGCCCGGACGACTTCGGCGGGCGGGATCGAGCGGGCGCCGACGCCGATGCTGAGCACGGCGATCGCCAGCAGCAGCACCAGTCCGCCGACGAGGATGCCGACCTGCGGCACGGCCCGCTCGGTTCCCTCCTGCCGTGACGCGTGGCCTGCGACGGTCACTGGTCCAGCAGCGGCGCGAACGCCTTGTCGATCGCGTCCAGGGTCTGCACGCCCTGGCCGTAGGTGGCGGCCTCGGTGTAGCGGAACGCGAAGGTCTTGCCGGCCTTCACCGCGGGCAGGTTCTTCCACAGCTTCGAGTCCATGACGTACTTCACCGGCTCGGGGACGCTGCCGTCGGCCTGGACCGAGTAGGTGATGGCGTCGGCCTCGCCGAGCGACTCGGGGAGTTCCTCGATGGACGGGTACTCGCTGACCGACTGCGAGCCCGGGCCGGCCTTCTTGACCTTGCCGTAGTACTTCGCGCCGATGTCCTCCGCGATGTTGGAGCCCCAGGAGCGGCCGAACTCGCGGTGGAAGTTGCCCTTGGCGACCTCGCCGTAGGCGCCGACGTGGCCCAGCTTGAGCTTGGGCAGGACCGACTCGTACTTCTTGGCGATCTCGCCGGCCTTGGCCTCGTAGGTGGCCTTCACGCTGTCGAACTGCTTGAGCGCTCCGGCGGCGTCGGCCTGCTTGTGGGACAGCTCGCGCCACGCGGACGGCACGGTGGGGCCGATCGCGACGACGGGGGCGATGGACTCCAGCCGCTTGACGTCGATGTCACCGAGCACCGGGGCGGGCACGCCGATGACGATCAGGTCGGGGTCGGCCTCGGCGATGGCCTCGTAGTTGGTCTCGGCGGCCTGCTCGCCGGCCACCTTGGTGAGCTTCTTGTAGGCGGCCAGGTCCTTCTCGTTCATCATCGGTTCGCCGCGCTTCCACGACGAGATCCCGACCAGGGGTGCGCCGGCCTCGATCAGGACGGGCACGGCGTAGCCGGTGGCCACGACGCGCTTCGGCTTCGCCGGGATGGTGATCTTGCCGTTGTCGGCGGCGAAGACCCGGGTCTCGTCCTTCGCGTCCGAACCCTTCTCGTCGTCGGACGAGCCGCATCCGGTGAGGGCCAGGCTCAGGGCCAAGGCACCGGCCAGACCCGACGATCTGCGCACGAACATGCATAACTCCTTGAGATGTGGTGGAACTCGCCTCGTGTGAGGCGTCGTTGAGGGGACGGCCGGGTGGGGTGGGATGCCCGTGCCGGTGCGTCCGGCCGGTCTGCCGGAGGTCAGTGGTCGTCGTCGAAGTCGGCGACGCCGCGTTTCCAGTAGCCGGTGATGTCGTGATCGGCCTTCGCCAACTGCAACGTGTCCCGGGCCCAGCGGCGCAGGGGTTTGACCTGCCCCGCTTCTCCCGCCGCCCACAGGTACGCGCGCTCGCCCTCGGGCACGGTCACCGCGGTCACGGCCCGCTCCAGTGCGTCGCCGGTGCCCGCGGGGCGCTCGCCCCGGTGCAGCCAGTGCACGTCGATCCCTTCGGGCGCGGACAGTTCGATCTCCTCGCCGGCGTCGGTGACCTCGATGAACGCCCAGCCGCGTGCGGTGCGGGGCAGTTCTTCCAGCCAGCGGGCGATGGCGGGCAGTGCCGTGATGTCGCCGGCGAGCAGATAGCGGTCGTAGGTGTGCGGCACGATCAGCCCGCCGGGCGGTCCCGCGACGTGGACGCGGGCACCGGGCTCGACCGCGCACGCCCAGTCGGAGGCGAGGCCGTGGGCGTGCGGGGCGATGTCGATGTCGATCTCGCCCGCGGACGGGTCGAAGCGACGCACCGTGTACTCGCGCGAAGTGGGCGCCGGGCGCGGCCACTTGAGCATCGTCCCGTTCGCCTCGGGCAGCCTGAGCGAGCCGTCCGCCTCCGGGAAGATCAGCTTGACGTGTTCGTCCGGTGCGTGGGCTTCGAAGCCCTCGGCGCCCGCTCCGCCCAGGGTCACGCGCAGCAGGCCGGTGCCGACCATCACGGTGCGCACGACCTCGACCTCCCGGACCCGGATCGGATAGCCCACCTTCTCGGCTTCGCGGCCCGCCCGGACCTCGGCGATCCGTTCCAGGTGGCGGTGCCGGTGGTCGACCCGGGTCATGCGGCGCGGCCGGTCAGGAGCGCCGTCCAGTGGCCCAGTTCGGCGCGCTCGGCCAGGTCGGGGAACTCCAGGGTGGTCGCCCCGGCATCGCGCCAGCGCTCCACCAGGACCATGATCCGCATCGAGTCCAGGCCGTAGTTGACGAGGTCCTCCTCGGGTGCGATCTCGGCGGGGTCGCAGCCCAGCAGTTCCGCGACGTCGGCGCGGACCCGCTCGGGCGACAGGGGCTGGTTCATCGGGTGGCTCCTGCGGGAATCGGTGCGGACGACGCAGACGGAGTGGACGGGGCGGGCGGGGCGGAGGCGCATTCGGCCGTCAGGGGCGGCGCGTACGGCCGGGTCTCGGGCAGGGACACGCTCGTCACTCCTTCCGGGCGAGGGCGGCCAGCGCCGCCCGCAGCTCACGCTTGCTGGTCTTGCCGACGCCGGTCACCGGGAACTGTTCGACGACCTGGACCAGATCGGGCACCTTGTACGCGGCGATCCCGCGTTCGCGGACGAAGGTGCGCAGTTCCAGCCCGGTGGGCACGACGTCCGTGGCGGGCACGACGTAGGCGCAGATCCGCTCGCCGAGGTAGGGGTCGGGCACGGCGACCACCGCGGCGTCGAGCACGCTCGGGTGGGCCATCAGATGGTCCTCGACCTCCTCGGCCGCGACCTTCTCCCCGCCCCGGTTGATCTGTTCCTTGGCCCGCCCCACGACTTCCAGTCGTCCCGAGGGGCTGCGCCGCACCAGGTCACCGGTGCGGTAGAAGCCGTCCGCGGTGAACGCCGTGGCGTTGTGCTCGGCGGCCCGGTAGTAGCCGCGGATCGTGTAGGGGCCGCGGGTGAGCAGGGCCCCGGTCTCGCCGGGCGCCACGTCGACGTCGGTGTGCAGGTCGACGACGCGGATCTCGTCGTCGTCGGAGATGGGGCTGCCCTGGGTGCCCAGGACGACCTCCTCCGGGTCGTCCAAGCGCGTGTAGCAGACCAGCCCTTCGGCCATGCCGAAGACCTGTTGGAGCTGGCAGCCCAGGGCCGGGCCGATCCGTTCGGCGAGTTCGCGCCCGCACTTGGCCCCGCCGACCAGCAGGACTTCGAGGGAGGACAGGTCCCGCTCGGTGCGGGCCGCGGCCTGAACCCAGGCGGCGGCCAACGGCGGCACCACCCCGGTGATCGTGACTCCTTCGGCCTCGATCAGCCGGAACGCGGTGTCCGCGTCCGGTCGCGGCGCCATGACCGTGGCGGCGCCCGCGTACAGCGCGCCCAGCACCCCCGGCGAACTGAGCGGGAAGTTGTGCGCCACGGGCAGCGTGGCCAGGTGGACGCTGTCGGGACGCAGGGCGCAGATCCGGGCGCTTTCGCGGACGCTGTAGAGGTAGTCGTCGTGGGTGCGCGGGATCAGCTTCGACAATCCGGTGCTCCCACCGGACAGTTGGAGGAACGCGACGCCCTCCGGATCGGGGTCGGGCAGCTCGCGCGGCGCAGTTGCGGCGAGGTCGGTGAACTCATCCGTTCCGAGCACCAACACCTGGCGTACGGAGTCCACTTGGGACGCGACGGTGCGGGCGGTCGCGGCGTGGTCGTGGCGCTCGTGTTCGCCGACGGTGATGATCGCGGCGGCTTCGCTGTGCGTCGCGAAGTGCAGCAGTTCGGTGCGGCGGTGCGCAGGCAGCGCGAACACCGGCAGTACGCCCGCGCGCCACATCCCGAACACCACCGGCAAGAACTCCGGGATGTTGGGCAGTTGGAGGACGACCCGGTCGCCGGGCGCCAGACCGGTGTCGATCAGGCCGGCCGCGATCCGGTGGGCCCGCTCGTCCAGTTCGGCGAAGGTCCATCGGCTGTCCCCGCCCACGACGGCGGTCCGGCCGGCGTGCTCGGTGGCCAGCGAGGAGAGCAGCGCCCCGAAGGTCTGCCCGCGCCAGTGCCCCGCGGCCCGGTAGCGCGCGGCGACCTCCGGCGGCCAGGCCACGTGGTCCACGCTCATGCCGCGTCCTCCAGTCCGAGCGCACGCAGCAGCGTGCCGAATTTGGCGCCCGTCTCGGCCAGTTCGGCGGCGGGGTCCGAGCCGGCGACGATCCCGGCTCCGGCGAACAGGCGCACCGTCCGGTCCCAGACCTCGGCGCTGCGGATCGTGACGGCCCATTCGCCGTCGCCCCCGTGACCCGTCCAGCCGACCATCCCGGCGTAGTAGCCGCGGTCCTCCGGCTCCAGGTCCGCGATGGCGGCGAGGGCTCCGGCCCCGGGCACCCCGCACACGGCGGGGGTCGGGTGCAGTGCCTCGGCCAACCCCAGTGCCGAGCCGGCCGGGTCGGTCGGATCGGCCAGCCGTCCGCTGATGCGCGTGGAGAGGTGCCACATGGTCGGCGTGCCGATCACCTCGGGCTCCGCGGGGACGTCCAGATCCACGCAGAACCGCCCGAGCACCTCGGCCACCTGTGCGGCGGTGTGGGCGTGTTCACCCAGGTCCTTGGTCGAGGCGCGGAGCCGGGCGATCCGTTCGCGGTCCACCGCCTCGTCACCGGAACGGGGGGCCGAGCCCGCCAGCGGATTGGCCACCACGGTCGTGCCGCGGCGGGACACCAGCAGTTCGGGGCTGGCTCCGACCAGGGTGCGCGGGGCGGGGTCGCCGGGCGCGGTGACGTCGACGGCGAAGCCGTACGCGGCCGGGTCCGCCCGTACCAGTCGGGCGAGTAGCGCGGGCACCCACACCGGGGCGTCGGCGGTCAGCTCCAGGGAACGCGCCAGGACGACCTTGTCCAGGTCGCCGCGGCCGATCAACTCCAGTGCACGGCGCACTCCGTCGGCGTAGCGCGCGGCCTCGGGGCGCGGTGTCACCGTCCACGACGTGCCGGACTCGGCGTCCGGGGCGCGTACGCCTGCCGGGGCTTCGGCGCGCCGCACCACGGAGGGCACCACGAGGCCGGTCGTGGCCGACGGGCGGAATCCGACCGCCCCGGCAACGATGGGTTCGACCACCCCCGCAGCGGCGGCCGCGTCGAGCGCCTCGGCCGCGGCCCGTGCGTGCCGCCCGTCCTCGGCCCGGACCCGGGCGTGTACGCCGTCGGCGAGCAGTGTTCCCCGGGGCGAGGAGAAGAACAGCGAGCCGGGCAGGTAGGCGGCCAGCAGGTCGGCCGCCCGGTACACGGGACTCGGGCGCACCAGCGCGGATATGGACACGTCAGCGATTCCTTCCTCAGGCGCGCGGGGTCGCGCCGCCGTCGACGAACACGTTCTGCGGGGTGGTGCACCGGATCCGGCCGGAAGCCGGCAGCGGCGCGGCGGCGTCAGTGATGCCGGCCGGCTCGGCGTCGCAGCCGAGCGTGATGCCCACCAGGAACTGTTCGGGGTTCCCGCGCTCATCGGCGCGGGGTCGTTCTCGTCCGACTGCGGGGGTCGCCGCAGCGGGGTGTCGGTCGAGCCGGGACGTGCCCGCCCGTACGGTGCCGGTCGGCGGACCGGTTCGCAGCGGGCGTCCACAACGCCGGTGGTACAAGGAGGAGTTGTCGGTCGGCTTCTGCTCGGCGGCCCCACACCGTGGCACCGGCCGCCTGCCTGCCGGGTCGGTGGCGAAGGGGGCGGCCCGGCCGTCGGGGCGTTTCACGGCATCCGCCGGGCCGTCCGTGCCATGGGCGACGACGGCGTCAATTCCGCTGGCGGCTCCGGTGACCAGCGCGATCGAGCCCGCTCTCCCCCCGTTCCGGGCAAGCATGTATCCCCCCCTCGTTCACTAAAGTAAGGCTAACCTAATCAGAGACGTCGACATACGCAAGGCGAGCCGTACCCTTCATGACTCCGTGACATATGACGGCTCGTCATATCTCGCTAAGATCAAGGGGAATAGCGCGCCGACGACCCGTGCGGGGCATGGGTGAGCGCGTCGACGGGCGCTGATCCGACCCGGGGCACGTCGCACCCGAGGAGCCCGGTTCACCCTGCGGTACGACATGGCCGTCCGCCACGGTGACCTGCTCGACCGCTCGGCGCACGACCTCGCCCGACCACCTGCCTGTGGCCATACGGACGATGTGCCCACCTCGTCCTGGACGGCGCAGGGCCACGGAGCCGGCAGGAGAACCCGACGTGCAGTCCCGGTCGTGCGGACGGACCGGGGCAAGGGCCTGCCGGCCCTCCCGGAAGCCGTGTTCGTACGCGACCGGCGACGGACGGTGGAACTCGGCGCGGACCTGCTCTGCGTCCTACGGGTCCACCGACGCGCGCCGACGCCGGGGCGTCGAGGGCGTACACCTCTCGATGTACACCCCTCCCCGTCACCCGGACGAGGGGGCGCGCTCCGACGCCGGGGGAACGCGGCCGGGTGCCCGGCCGTCGTCGGACCGCACGGTGCCCCGGCCGGCGACCAGCGCCACGACCGTCTGGGCAGCGGCAGCGAGGCACACCAGGGCGAGTGGCGCACGCCAGCCGGAACTGACGGTGTGCAGCAGCCCGAAGAGCACCGGCCCGACGGCGGCCAGCAGATAGCCGATCGACTGCGCCATCGCCGACAGCGCACCCGCCCCGGTCGCGTCCTGAGCACGCAGACCGAGGAACGCCAGCGCGAGCACGAGGCAGGCTCCGCCGCCCAGTCCGAGGACGACGCTCCACCACAACGCCCGGCCCGGCGCCAGGAGGAGTCCGAGGTAGCCCAGGAGGAGGACCGCCGAGCAGCTCGCCGCCAGTGCGCGCTGGTCACGCGCCCACCGCAGCGCACCGGGCACGGCCAGGCTCGTCAGCAGTGCGACCGCCTGGAGCAGGAACAGCAGCCATCCCGCACGGGCCGCGCTGACGCCGTTGTCCTGGAGGAGCTCGGGCAACCACGTGACGACGACGTAGAAGCCCAGCGACTGGAGCCCCAGGAACGCCGTGACCGCCCAGGCGAGTCCGGAGCCCCAGGGCAACCGGTGTCCGCGCTTCGCCTGCGGAGCCGGCTGCGGGGCCCGCCGCAGTTGGGGAAGCCACAGCAGCACGGCCACCAGTGCCAGCAGGCCCCAGGAGCCCAACGCGGTGGACCAACCGCCGGGGGCGACCGCACCGATCGGCACCGCCACCCCGGACGCCACTGCGGCGACCCCGCCCATCACCGTGGCGTAGGCGCCGGTCAGCAGTCCCACCCGCGTGGGGAAGTCGCGCTTGATGAGACTCGGCAGCAGCACGTTGCCCACGGCGATGCCCGACCCGATCAGCACGGAACCCGCGAACAGTGCGCTGGCCGTCGGCACCCACCGGACCGCGATGCCCGTGGTCAGCACCACGAGCGCGCCCCCGAGGAGCCGCTCGGGACCCCATCGGGCGGCCAGTCGGGGCACCAGCGGGGACAGCGCGGCGAACGCCAGCAACGGCAGCGCGTTCAGCAGGCCCGCCACGGCGGGGACCAAGCCCAGATCGCCCTGCACCTGGTCCAGCAAGGGCCCGACACCGGTCAGGCTCGCCCGCAGATTGGCCGCCACCACGAGCAGCCCCCACACCAACAACGCCTGACCGGACCGCCGTGTCGACCTGTTCTCCATGCCCGTCATCGTCGGGCCGCACCGGGCGGAGAACGAGGCCGTGCTGAGGCTGGCCCCCGAAGGGCCACCTTCAGCACCGGGCGAGCGGGCGAGACCGGGGCACCGGGGCCTCGGCGGCGGGGCGGGTAACCTAGCGGCGTGGCAACGCCGTTGGGGAACTTCATCCGCGCCAAACGCGACAGCGTCCAGCCGGAGTCCCTCGGGTTGCCGGGCCACGGCCGCCGCCGTTCGCCCGGTCTGCGCCGCTCGGACCTCGCCGCCCGGGCCGACATCAGCGTCGAGTACCTGGCCCGCATCGAACAGGGCCGCGACCGCAACCCGTCGCCGACGATCATCGACGCACTCGCCGACGCGCTCCGCCTCGACCCCGCGGAGCACACGCATCTGCGGTACGTGGCGAAGATCACCGGTGATGTGTGCTCCGTCCGCATCAGGCCCGTGCCGCCGCCCCGGCACGTGCGACCGTCCGTCGTGCGGACGCTCCGCCTCCTCGAACCCGGCATCGCCATCGTGACCAACCGGCTGGGCGACGTCCTCGCCCGCACCAGCGGCTACCAGTCGACCACCAGCGGGACCGGGCTGCTCGACGCCGCACGTCCGAACCTCAACCACTACCTGTTCACCGACCCCCGCGCCCGGACGTTCTTCGTCGACTGGGACGACGTCGCGGACGAGCAGACCTTCGACCTGTGGCGGGCGCCGTCCCTGGAGAACCTGGAGTGGCTCACCGGGGAACTCGCCCCCGTCGCCGGACCCGACTTCACCGACCGGCTGCACCGCCATGTGGTGCCACCCCGTGGCGTCCTGCGACTGGACCACCCGACGGGGCACCGACTCCGGCTGCTCCGCGAGACGTTCGAACTGCCCGGGGACGAGCAGCAACTCGTCGTCTTCCTCCCCGCGGACGACCAGACGGCCGGGGCCGTCGACCGACTCGCGGGACGCTACGGGAACGGCGTCGCATCGCACGGCACGGGGAGCCGGTGACGAGGGGGCGCCGGCCCGCCTCACCCGATCCAACAGAGGCACGCCGACGCGGCGATGCCCACCCGTTCGGCAGCACCGGCGGTGGAGCCCCTGGTGGTGAAGACCGTCCGCATCCGGTTAGACCGCTTGTCCGGTGCCGTACCAGTGCGTCTCAAGGCGGCTCTTGAGGAGAGCTACGAGGCAGCGGTCGAAGAGTCTCGGACGTCGTGGGCGTCGTGGGCGTCGTGCCGGGCCGGGTCCGACGCGATGGGCACGACGATGTCCCTCGCGCAACCGGGTCCCGCCCGCCGCTGGTGCGTGCGCGCGGTTCGGGGCACCGCACCGTCACCGCTGGCGCCGTCTGATCCAGTGGGCGCGGCGCTGGCGACTTCGGACCGGGGGCACTTCGGGATGCGAGGGGCCGGCGCCGACGGGTGGCGCGGTGCGGCCCGGCTCCGGGGGTGGGCCGTCCGTCGGTGGGTGAAGCCCTTCCGTCGAGTAGTCCGTCGCGGCGATGCTGTCCACGAGTTGCTGTTCCGTGTAGTTCTCGGAGCCCGGGACGTGGGGGACGAAGCCGATGAGGACCCCTTGGTCGACGATCTCCGCGTCCAGCCCGGCCGCTCCGTCGACGTCCCAGAGCGCTTCGATCCCGCTGTCGAGGACCACACGGATGCCGAACTCGTAGACCCCTGCTTCCACGAGATGGGCCATCACGCCACGGGCACGCAATGACTCCACCATGCGACGGGCACGTTCCGCGTCCATCCTGGGCGCACCTCCTACGCTGCCGGGCACCCGGCTGCGGCTCTTCTGCGACGGTACTGCGCCCCGGGCCGGTCGGCGCCTCCGGGCCGGGGCGCAGTACGGCATCCGGGGTGCGGTGCGCGACCTAACGGGCGAGGCGGCCCATCAGCGCCGAGGCGCAGCAGATGCCGGCGAGCGCCGCGAGGAACAGCACGCCGAAGTCGAGCGGCAGGTGGGCCGGGGTGCCGATGAGGAGGCCGCGGAGCGCGTCGACCTCGTAGCTCAGTGGGTTGGCCCGGCTGACCGCCTGGAGCCAGCCGGGCATGAGCGCGATCGGGTAGAGCGCGTTCGAGGCGAAGAAGAGCGGCATCGTGATCGCCTGACCTATGCCCATCAATCGGTCCCGGGTGAGCACGATGCCGGCGATGCTCATCGACAGGCAGGCGAAGAACGCCGATCCCAGCACCACCACCAGGGCCGTGCCCGCCAGGCGCAGGGGGTTCCAGGTGAGGGCCACGCCGAGGGCGGCGGCGATCAGGATCACCACCAGGGCTTGGACGAGCGCCTTCACCCCGGCGGCGAACGCCTTGCCGGTGACCAGGGCGGCCCGCGGGGTGGGGGTGACGAGGAGCTTGTTGAGCACGCCCGCGTCGCGTTCCCAGATGATTTGGATGCCGTAGAAGATGGCGATGAACATGGCGGACTGGGCGATGATCCCCGGCGCCAGGAAGTCCAGGTAGGGAACGCTCCCGGTGGGGATCGCATGGATCCGGGTGAAGGTCTCGCCGAAGATCAGCAACCAGAGCGCGGGCTGTATCGCCCTGGTGTACAGCTCGGTCCGGTCGTGGCGGAGCTTTTGCAGCTCCACCGTGCACATCGCGGCCACTCGGGCGGGGAGCACGGTCCAGCCGGTGCGTACCCGGGTGGGCCGGACGGGGTGGGGGTGCGGTTCAGCCGAGGCGGGACGCCGTACGACGGGTGCTGCGCACATCGCGGAATTCGCCTCCCGTGCGGTCGTCGAGACCGGTGTCGGCGTAGTGGCGGAAGACGTCCTCCAGGGTGGCGGGGTGTTCCGCCGGCGCGAGCCGGTCCAGTCGGGACGTCAGGTGGTCCGGGGTGCCGAGTGCGCGGATCGTGCCCCGGTGCATCAGGGCGAGGCGGTCGCAGTGCTGAGCGGCCTCGTCCATGGAGTGGGTGGTGACGAGTACGGTCATTCCGGTGGCCGTGCGCACCTCGTTCAGCCGCTCCCAGACGCTGGTCCGGGCGATCGGGTCGAGGCCGATGGTCGGTTCGTCCAGGATGAGCAGCCCGGGCGAGCTGACCAGTGCCTGGGCGAGTTCCAGGCGGCGGACCATCCCGCCGGAGTACGTGCTCGCCATCCGGTCGGCCACCTCGTCGAGTCCGACGGCGTCGAGGGCCCGGACGACCCGGTCGGCACGCTCCCGGCGCGGCACGTCGTACACCCGGGCGAAGAGCGTGACGTTCTCGCGTCCGGTGAGGCCCGCGTCGGCGGAGAGCTGCTGGGGGACGTAGCCGATCAGCCGCCGCACGGCCATCTTCGCCCGGGTCACGTCGTGCCCGAAGACCCGGATCATCCCGGCCGGGACGGGGAGCAGGGTGGTGATCGCCCTGATCGTGGTGGTCTTGCCGGCGCCGTTGGGGCCGAGCAGTCCGAAGACCTCACCGGCGGCGACGGTGAAGTCCACGTCGTCCACGGCACGGGTGGCACCGAAACGGTAGACGAGTCCGGTGCACTCGATGGCGTTGTCGGTCATGGCCGGGTCACTTCCCTGGGTGCGTCTCCTCGTGGAGTTGCGCGGCGAGTCTGCGCAGCGCCGGCACGGCGGCGGCCAGGGCGTCGCGGTCCCGGGACGGGAGCCGCTGCCACTGTTCCCGGTAGATGCCGGCCCGTCGTTCGTCCCAGTCCCGCAGCCGTCGGGCGGCCCGCGGGGTGACGCGGAGCAGCGCCGCCCGGCGGTCCCGCGGATCGGGTTCCCTCGCCAGCAGGCCCTGGCCGGTGAGGTGTCGGACCAGGGTCGAGACCGAGTTGCCGGCGAGCCGCAGTTCCCGCGCCGCCGCGGACACCCGGATGCCGGGGTTCGACCGGACCAGTCGCAGCAGTTCGGCCTGGGCCACCGGTAGGGGCGGGTCCACGAGGCCGCCGCGGAGCTTGCGGCGCGTCAGCCGGTTCACACCGACCAGCAGCTCCCCCAACTCCTCGGCAAGCCCCATATCGGACATACTCCCATATTACCTCTCGGTGAGAGGTAATCGGGTGATCGCTACCCGGCTGCTGGCCGGAGGGTGCCGCGCGGGCGCGCCCGGCCCCACCGCTCCGGGTCTCGTTCGACCGACGTGAACACGGCCTCCGCCCGGTCCCGCGCTTCGACCTCTGAAGCACGGGACCAAGACGAAGGCCGTGGCGGAACGAGTCCGCGTCACCACGACGCCCTCAGGGGAGCGTTCATGGTGGTGTCACACCGTCGGGAAGCCGGGTCAGTTCGTCTGACGGCGGCCGCGGCCGAAGTACAACGCGCCCCCGGCGAACATGACGGCGCCCGCGCCCCAGGCGAGGGCTCCGGCCATCGGGGAGCCGGTGGACTGCGCTTCGGCGGAGACCGGTGCGGGGGCCTGCTCGTCCCCGCCGTGGCCCGCGTGGCTGACGGTCGAGCGCGAAGCACCCGCGTCGATCTTCGCCTCGCTCGGAGCCTTGGCCGCGGACGCACCCCCGCCGCCGAAGGTGACGTCCGAGCACCCGTAGAACGCCTCGGGGCTGTCGTGGCGCTGCCAGACCTTGTAGACGATGTGACGGCCGGTACGGGCGGGGAGGGCGCCGGTGAACTTGTAGTAGCCGTTGTCGCTGGCGCGCGGCGTGGCGTACTTGCCCACCGGGGTCGGGTCCAGGTCCGACCACTTCAGCGGCTTCGTCGGGTCGAAGCCCTGCTTGGTGATGTACATCGTCATCGTGCCCAGGTGCGCCGCGGTGATCCGCACGTTGAAGTTGTACGAACCCGCGGACACCGCCGTGGCGGGCCAGTCGGTGCGGGCCCAGTCCAGGGCGCGGTACTTCACACGGTTGGCGGAACAGAGCTTCCCGTCGGGAATGATCTCCTGGTGCTTCCCGTTGGCGTTGGCGATGTTCACCTCGTTCCAGTCATAGAGCGGCTGGGACCCCGAGTCGGCGATGAGGTCCTTGCAGACCTTGGACTTCGGCGTCTCCGGACCTTCGGCGAAGCAGGCACTCACCCTGCTGACCGGACCGAAGACGGAGCCGTGCGCGCTCGCGGGTGAGGGCGCCAGGGAGACGAAGGTCGCGGCGGACACGACCACCGAGGCGGCGGCGAGGCGGCGGCGGGTGGCAGACATAGTGGCTCACTCTCGTACGTGTAGGGGACGTCGGGAGGGTCGTGGCAACACCGGCCCATACGTGGGGTGTTGGGCCGGTGATCTGCACCGAGGATCGCATTGGTACATACCAATAGCAAGGGGTTTCGCGCGGGCCGCCGCAGAAAGGATTCTTCACTACCCGGAGTGACCACGGGCCGGGCGGCGATGGCACCAGCGGCCGAGTGTGCCGAGCCGTGACCGCCGGCCGGTCGGTCTCCGCGCCGCCCCAACACGATACGCCAACCACCTTCAGCGTCAGCCTTGTTCACATCCCGACCTGCGCGAACACGGCTGCGAAGGTGGTACGCGGACACGGAACGAACCTCGGCGACTTCCCGTCCGTGCACCGGGACCGACTCCTGGCCCGCCGTGTTCCGCCGCACGAAAACGCGCCCTTGGGGAACCGTAGCGGGGTGCGGAACGACTACTGCCCGTGGCAGGGATTGCGTCCCGGGAGGGAAGGGCGGGTGAACGGGCCCGCTACGGATTCCCGGACCGCCCGTCGCCGTCACTCCCCGTGGCCCCCCTTCGACGCGCGGAGCGCCCCGGCGTCCCGTCCTCCCCGGGCCGGATCGGTCGCCCACGGGTCGCGGCTGCGCGTCCGCCGCCCCGACCACGCCCCGGCGGCCCGCATCCTCAGGTGCTCCAGGACGGTGCTGCCGAAGCGGGACCGTGTGCGCGGCGGTCCCGACGTCGTCGCGGCCCCGACCCTCGCGATCGCGCCGTACCGCTCTGCACCTCGGTCTCCCCGGCCGCGGCGGTCGTCCCCCGTGCACGTCCCTGACTGCGCCCCCTCGTGCCCGCGCGGCCCGTTGACGGCTCCCTGACGCTCGCCGCCCCCGCCTTGACGGGGGCTTGACGTCCGATCCTGCGCACTGTCAGGGGGCCGTCAATTCCGCGGCAGGACAACGGTTCCGGCCCCACCGCCTGGCCTAGATTCCCCCTCGGTCGATACCGGACCGCGCGCGAGTGGCATGACGACGGTCGGCGCGCCCGTGCGACCGAGCACGTGGCGGCGTCCTCCCGTTCGCCTTCCCCGTGCGGTCGTACGGTCGCCCCGGCTTCCTCCGGTGGCCGCACGACGCAACGGCTCCCCTCGCCCCGTGCCGCTCGCCCGGCCCCGGTGGCTGTTCTTCCCGTCGGAAGGTTCTCGCCATGTCTCCAGCCACCCGTCAGCAGGCACCGGCCACCTCCCGGCCTCCCGGGGGTGCGGGCGGTCACCGACGGGCGGCCCGGCGCAGGGGGACGAGCGGCCTGTTCGATCCCGCGCAGTTGTTGACGTCGTTCCCCGCCGCCCTGCGCAAGCTGCACCCGCGGGCCCTGGCGCGGAACCCGGTGCTGTTCGTCGTCGCCGCCGGGTCGGTCCTCACCACCCTGTCCGCCCTGGTCCACCCCTCCGTCTTCGCCTGGGTGATCAGCGTCTGGCTGTGGCTGACCGTGATCTTCGCCAATCTCGCGGAGGCCGTCGCGGAAGGCCGGGGAAAGGCCCAGGCCGAGTCCCTGCGCCGGGCCCGTACGAACACCGTCGCGGTGCGGCTGCGCAACAACTGGCGCATCGGCACGCACCTCTCCTCCGCGGAGGTGGAGACCGTCTCCGCCACCGCCCTCCAACCCTTCGACTTCGTCCTCGTCGAGGCAGGTCAACCGATCCCGGCGGACGGCGAGGTCGTGGACGGTGTCGCGGCGGTCGACGAATCGGCCGTCACGGGCGAATCCGCACCCGTCATCCGGGAGTCGGGCGGTGACCGCTCGGGCGTCACCGGAGGAACCACCGTGCTCTCCGACCGCATCGTCGTACGCGTCACCGCGCGCCCCGGGCACTCCTTCATCGACCGGATGATCGCCCTGGTCGAGGGCGCCTCCCGGCAGAAGACCCCGAACGAACTCGCGCTCAACATCCTGCTCGCCGCCCTGACGACCGTGTTCGTCCTCGTGGTCCTCGCCCTCCAGCCGATGGCCGCCTACGCGGGTGCCGACCAGTCCACGACGGTCCTCGTCGCCCTGCTGGTCACACTGATCCCGACGACCATCGGGGCGCTGCTCTCCGCCATCGGCATCGCCGGCATGGACCGACTCGTGCAGCGCAACGTCCTCGCCATGTCGGGCCGGGCCGTCGAGGCGGCGGGCGACATCAGCACCCTGCTGCTCGACAAGACCGGCACCATCACGCTCGGCAACCGCGAGGCAGTCGACTTCGTCGCCCTGCCCGGTGTCGACGAACCGTCCCTCGCCAGGGCGGCGCAGTGGGCCTCCCTGGCCGACGAGACCCCGGAAGGGCGGTCGGTCGTCGCCCTCGCCCGGTGGAAGCACGGGATGTGCGAGCCCGTCGCGGGGGAGTTGGGCCGGGCCCGGTTCATCCGGTTCAGCGCGCAGACCAGGATGAGCGGAGTCGACCTCCGGTCGGGCGACGACGCCGTGCACCGCATCCGCAAGGGTGCGGCGACCGAGGTGATCCGGTGGGTGCGGGTACGGGGCGGCACGGTCCCCGCCGAGGCGGGTCGGTCCTCCGACTCCATCGCTGCGTCCGGCGGCACCCCGCTGCTGGTCGCCGTGGACG
>NZ_JBIAIF010000024.1:0-38711 GCF_042871255.1 Streptomyces sp. NPDC005955
GGGGGGGGGGGGGGGGGGGGGGGGGGGGGGGGGGGGGGGGGGGGGGGGGGGGGCCGGGGGGGGGGGGGGCGGGGGCGCCGCCCCCCGGGGGGCCCCCCCCCCCCGCCCGGGGGTCGTCGCGCCCGGGGCTTGCGGGGGTTACTTCTTGCCTTCGGCGGCCTTCGCCAGGAGCGGGGCCAGCTCCTCGACGACCCAGGAGGCGCTGAGCGCGTCGGGGTAGGCGATGGAGGAGGACAGGAGGTTGTCCGACGGGATCACGGTGAAGTTGCCGCCGCGCACCGCGTCGAGGGACTTGAACAGCTTGTTGTTCTCCAACTCGGAGGCGCTGAGCAGACCCTCGTCCCCGAAGGGGTAGGTGACCAGGAGGATGTCCGCCTCCAACTGGTCGATGTTCTCCAGGCTGACGCCGTTCTTGGTGGCGGTGTAGTTCTTCGCCTTGTCGGTCTTGCGCAGACCCAGTTCCTCGAAGACGCCGGGGTCCTGCTCGCCGTAGGACATGAAGGTCAGCTGCTCGGGGTGGACCACGGCGTAGGTGTAGGTCTTGCCCCGGAGCACCGAGTGGGTCTTCGCCGCGTCCTTGATCGCCGCGCGGTTGGCCGCGATCACCTTCTCCGCCTCGCCGGTGAGCCCCAGTGCCTTGGCCGCGGTGGTCAGTCGCTCCTGCCAGGTGAGGGTGTCGGCGTGCTTCTTGTCGCTGAAGGTGACGACCGGGGCGATGGGCTTGAGCTTCGCGTGGTCCGCGTCCATGTCCCAGGTGTTCATGCCGAGGATGACGTCGGGGTCGGCCGCCGCGATGGCCTCGTAGTCCGTGCCGTCGGAGTCGTCGTACGTCTCCAGCTTGTCGACGCCGAGCTTGTCCAGCGCCCGCTGCTTGTACTCGCCGACGGGGTCGCCGTCCTCCACGTCCGGGGTGATCACGGGGACGAGGCCGAGGGCGAGGGCGATGGAGGTGTCCCCGTCGGAGACGGTCGCGACCCGCACGGGACGCTTCTTGACCTCGCCGGGGCCCCACGCGCTGGTGAGCTTCACCGGGAAGCCCTGGTCGCTGGCAGCACCGGAACCGTTGGCACCGTCCGCCTGGTCGTCGTCGCCGGAGCTGCCGCAGCCGGTGACCAGGGCGAGGGCGGTCGCGGAGGCGAGCAGCAGCCGGACGGCGCCACGGCGGCGCAGCGGGCTGGTCGGGCGGTTCATGGTGTCTCCTGGGGGTGAACGGTGAGAACGGTGGAGCCGTCCCCGGTGGGCCGGGCGCCGATGTGGCGTCCCAGCGGGAAGATCTGTGGCCGCGCCGACCGGGGGTGGGGCACGACGACGCACGGCATGCCGAACACCTCGGCGACGGTCTCTTCGGTGAGGACCTCTTCGGGGGTGCCCTGCCGGACGATCCGTCCGTCGCGCATCGCGACGATGGACGAGGCGTACAGGGCGGCCTGGTTGAGGTCGTGGGAGACGAGGACGATGGTCTTGCCGGTGCGCTCGTTGAGGTCGGCCAGCAGGTCCATCACCTCGATCTGGTGGGCGATGTCCAGGTAGGTGGTGGGTTCGTCGAGGAGCAGGGTGGGGGTGTCCTGGGCCAGTGCCAGGGCGATCCACACGCGCTGGCGCTGGCCGCCGGACAGTTCCTCGACGGGACGGTCGATCAGCTCGGCGGTGCCGGTGGCGGCGAGGGCGTCGGCGATGACGACCTCGTCGGCTTCGGTGCGCCGCTGGCCGAACCTGCGGTGCGGATGGCGTCCGCGCCAGACCAGGTCGCCCACCGTGATGCTCTCGGGGGCCAGCGGTGCCTGCGGCAGGATGCCGAGACTGCGGGCGATGTCCCGGGTGGACAGGGTGTGCAGGTCGGCGCCGTCGAGGAGCACCGATCCGCCGGCCAGCGGCAGCAGCCGGGCGATGGACTTCAGCAGGGTGGACTTGCCGCAGGCGTTGGGGCCGACGAGGGCGGTGATCCGTCCCTCGGCGATCCGCAGGGACAGCTCCCGGATGATCAGCGACTTGCTGTAGCCGGCACTGACCGCGCGGGCTTCGAGCCGGGGCTCCTGGAGTTTCTCGGTGGTCACGTGACGGCTTTCTGCCTGCGCCGAAGGATCAGCCAGACGAAGTAGGGCGCGCCGATCAGCGCGGTGAGGGCCCCGGTGGGCACCGGGCTGATGAGGGGGGCGTTGCGGGCGAGGACGTCGGCGGCGAGCACGATGACCGCGCCGACGAGGGGCGCGAGGCCCAGGGAACGATCGGCGCCGACGAGTCGGACCGCGAGCGGACCGCTGATGAGGGACACGAAACCGATCGGTCCGACGACGCTGGTGGCGAGTGCCGCGGCGGCGGCCCCCAGCAGCAGTGCGGCGACCCTGGCCCAGGAGACCCGGGTGCCCAGTCCGGTCGCGAGCCCGTCGCCGAGGTCCATCGCGTAGAGCGGACGGGACAGCAGCGCGGCGCACAGGACGCAGCCCACCAGGGCGGCGGCGAGGGTGCCGACGCCGTCCCAGGTGACGTCGTTGACGCTGCCGACGAGCCAGCGCAGGGCGACGGCGATGCTGTGCTGGTCGGCGACGGTGAACAGGTAGTTGGTGTAGGCGGTGCAGACGCCGCTGAGTCCGATGCCGACGAGGACGAGCCGGTAGGTGTCGATGCCGCCGCGCCAGCTGAGGAGGTGCACCAGGCCCACCACCAGGAACGATCCGGCGATCGCGGCGAGCGGTGCCCCGTACGGCAGGGTGGGTGCGAAGAGCAGCACGGTGGTGGCCCCGGCTCCGGCGCCCGCCGAGATGCCGACGATGTCGGGGGTGGCCAGCGGGTTGCGGACGAGCCGCTGGTACAGCACTCCGGAGAGGCCGAACAGGGCGCCGGAGAGCATCGCCGCCAGGGCGCGGGGCACCCGGTTCTGGAAGATCACGTAGTCGGCGAGCCCGGTGCGCAGCCCGAACGCGGCGGGCAGCACGTCGGCGGTGTCGATCCGTCCGATGCCGCCCAGCAGGACGGAGGCGCTGAGCAGGGCGAGCATCCCGGCGACCAGGGCGGCGCAGATGGTGGCCAGGCGCCGGACCTGGAGCCGGTGGGCGGTGCGGAGCGCGGCGACGGTGGCGGTGTTGTCCTTCGGTTTCACGGGCGGGGCCGCGATCGGCTCGACGGTGGGGGTGGGGGCGGTGGGCGAGTGCGTCACGGGGGTCACACCCTGACCAGGTCGCGGCGGCGGGCCAGCCAGATGAAGAACGGGGTGCCGACGGCCGCGGTCATCACGGCGACCTGGATCTCGCCGTGGTCGATGATCAGGCGCCCCGCGGTGTCGGCGGTCAGCAGCAGGACCGAGCCGAGGGCCATCGACAGCGGGAGCGACCAGCGGTGGTCGGCGCCGACGAGCAGCCGGGCGCAGTGCGCGGCGGCGAGACCGACGAAGGCGACCGGTCCGACGGCGGCGGTGGCGGCGGCGCAGAGCAGGACGGCGATGGCGGCGGAGGCCAGTCGGGCGCGTTCGACGCGGACGCCGAGTCCGCGGGCGGCGTCGTCGCCCATGCCGAGGATGTTGAGGGTGCGGCCGAGGGGCAGCGCCAGCAGGAGTCCGACGAGCACGAACGGGGCGATCTCGTCGAGGACCTTGGCGCGTCCGGTGAGCTGGCCCACGGACCAGAACCGCAGATGGGCGAAGACGGCCTCGTCACGGACGACCAGCAGGGTGATCAGCGAGGACATCACGGCGGCGACGGCCACGCCGGCGAGCACGAGCCCGAGGGTGGAGCCGCCGGTGTTGCTGCGGGTGCCGATCAGATAGACCAGGGCGGCGGTGAGCGCCGCTCCGACGAGCGCCAGCCAGAAGTACGCGGTGACTCCGGTCATGTCGAGGAAGAGGATGCCGACGACGACGGTCATGGCGGCGCCCTGTTCGATGCCGAGGATGCCGGGGTCGGCGAGCGGGTTGAGGGTGAGCGCCTGCATGATCAGCCCGGAGGCTCCGAGCGCGGCGCCCACGGCGAGGCCCAGGAACGTCCGGGGTACGCGTTCGGTCCACAGGACGTGCGCGTTGTAGGCGCCTGCGTCCGGGTCCAGCAGGATGCGGACGACCTCCGGCGGGGAGATGGAGCGCGCTCCTAGTCCAATACTGGCCACGGTCACGGCGACCAGCGCGAGGACGGCGAACACCAGCACGGCAGTACCGCGCGAGGAGCGGGTCCTTGCCGGTGAAGGGGGTGTCGTCGCCCTCGGAAGGGTGTCTGTCATGGATGTTCCTCGGGCTTCTCACCTGGGCAAGCGTCGACTTAGGTTACCCTTACCTGCCCGAAGGGTGGTCCAATGTCGGGGCCACATCACTCACAACCAGGGGTCAACCGGACCCGAGGAACGGGAGGGCCGTTGCCCTGGGAGAGGACCGCAGACGTGACCGGAAACAGCACCTTGACCCCGGACACCGCCCTCGTGGACGACGACTTCATCGCCGCCGGGGGGCACCCGACGCACGCCCATGACTTCCACCAGTTCCTGTACGTGCCGGTGGGCGGGATCGTGGTGCACGCGCAGGGCCGCGACCACGAACTGTCCGCGTCGGTGGCCCTGTGGGTTCCGGCGTGGCTGCCGCACAGCGCCCGGTTCGGCAGCGAATCGGTGATCGTCGTGGAGACCTTCGACCCCGACGACCATCTGCTGCCGTACACCGCCGCCACCCCGGTGAACGTCACCGACGCCCAACGGCGGCTGCTGCTCGGGCGGATGCGCAGTTCGGACCCGTCGGAGAACGACCCGGCCGTCTTCGCGGCGCTGTCCGCGGGTCACCGCGACTGCCTCCCGCTGCCGCAGCCGACGAGTGGGGCGGCGCGCAGCGTGGCGCTGGCGCTCGGGCGGGAGCCGGGCGATCCCCGGACGGCGACCGAGTGGGCGGAGGAGTTGTACACCAGCTCCACGAGTCTGCGTCGGGCGTTCCGTACGGAGACGGGGCTCGCGTTCTCGGAGTGGCGGACCCGGCTCCGGCTCAACCACTCGCTCCCGTTGCTGGCGCAGGGCCAGTTGGTGAGCGCGGTCGCGGCGCGGGTCGGTTTCGTCAGCACCAACGGCTACATCCTCGCGTTCCGCCGGCACTTCGGGCGGACGCCGGGCGCGTACGTCCGCGAGGCGGAGGGGTCCCGGGCGCCGGCCGCGTGACGCGGCGGCGGCCCCGCCGCACGGAAGAGCCCCGTGACCCGGAGGTCACGGGGCTCTTCGCTGGGCACCGGCGCCGGCAGAACGGGACCGGACCACCCGGCGCGGGCGGTGCTGCCCGGCGCGGGCGGGACGACGTGCCGCCGGGGGCGACTACTTGGTGAGGGCGGCTTCCAACTCGTCCAGGATGTCGGCGGCGCCGGTGTAGCCGATCGCCTGGATCCACAGCTCGTCCTTGACGGCGTGGGCGTTGCCCTTCTTCACGGCGTCCATGTTCTTCCACAGCGGGCTGCCGAGCACCTGGGTGGCCTTGGCCTTGGCCGGGTCACCGATGGTGGAGTGGAAGATGACGTCCGTGTCGGCCATGTCGATCTTCTCGGGGCTCACGTTCAGCATGAAGCCGTCCACCGCCTTGTCCGTGACGGCCGGGCGACCGAGGCCGACGTCCTTGAAGATCGTGCCGAGGTAGTTCTCCTTGCCGTAGATGCGGATGTCCGCACCCTCGATGAAGCGAACCATGTTGACCTCGATGGCGGCGGCCTTGTCCTTGCCGCCGAGCGCGGTGGTGACCTCCGCGGTGCGCGCCTGGTACGCCGCGACCGCCTTCTGCGCCTCGGTCTTCTTGCCCAGGGCGTCGGCGTGGACGAGGAAGTTCTCCTTCCACGGCAGACCCGTGGACTCCGTCATCACGGTCGGCGCGATCGCCTTCAGCTCGTCGTACTTGTCGCCGTGGCGAACCTTGCTGGTGAGGATCAGGTCCGGCTTGAGGGCCGCGATGGCCTCCAGGTTCGGAGTGGTCATCTCACCGACGATCTTGACGCCCTCGACCTTGTCGGCCGGGATGTGGGACGGGAACCCGGTCTTGGAGTCGGTGCGGGTGGCGCCGACCGGCTTCACCCCGAGGGTGATCAGCGAGTCGAGCTCGGCGGTGTCGAGGGCGACCACCCGCTGGGGCTCGGCCTTGACCTTGACGTCGCCCATGACCGTCTTGATCGTGCGGTCCTGCGCGGTCGCCGCGGACTCCTTGCCGCCTTCGTTCTTCTTCTCCCCGTCCGAGTCGGAACCGCACGCGGTCAGGGCGAGGGCTCCGGCGACGGCGGAGGCGAGGGCGATGCTCACGCGGCGGGATGCGGTCATGGCGGTCATGGTTCTTCTGCTTTCACGTACGGGAGCCTGCGGAGGCGAACACGCACAGCATAGTTCGGTAAGGCTTAGCTAAGTCCATATGGGTTCCGTCTCATTCGACCCGTCAGGTCCGCCCGTACGACACCCCGCCCGCCTGCGCACCGTGCCCCGCATGCACCACTTCCGCCCAACGCGCCCGCCCCGCAAGGACGTTCCGCGCCGGGCCGGGCTAACGTCCGTTCACCGGGGGCGGACCGGCCAGCGCCACCGTCGCCTGGACGAGCCGGTCCAACATTCCCCGGGTCTGCGGACCGGGTACGGCCTCACCCCGGATCAGATGGCTCACGGACACCCCGTCCAGCCCCGCGAGGAGGAAGCCCGCGAGCTCTTCGGGCGGCACCGCGTAGGACCGACCGGTGCGACGTCCCGTCTCGATCAGGGCGTCGGTCGCGATCTCGGCGATGTCCCGGTAGTGCCGCTCCACCACCTCCCGCAGCTCCGTGCTGCGCAGGGAGAGGGTGATCAACTCGAACCACACGAGGTTCAGCTCCGGACGGTCGTTCATGTCGATCCAGTACGCCTCGGCGGTGGCCCGCAGGGCCTCCTCCAAGCTGGCCGCCCGCGCCACGGCCCGTTGGGCTCCGACGACGAGTTCCCCGGACAGCGATTCCAGTACCGCCCGGTACAGGTCCGCCTTGGTGCCGAAGGTGTAGTGCACGGTCGCCTGGGCGACCCCGAGTTCGGCCGCGATCGCCCGGGTGGACCCCGCGGCCACCCCTTCGCGGGCCATGAGTTCGATGGCCGCGGCAATCAGCTGGGGTCGACGCTCGGCGGCGGTTACATGAGCCATACAAGCCACTATAGCGACATAGTCCAACGCCCACGTCACACGACTTTGTCAGGTGACCAAGTCGTGCGTATGGTGGAACGGCGGGAGGCTCCACCGACAGCACGCCCGACCCGTCACCGGCACGCGCCCGAGCGACGCCCGGACCTTCCCCGCGAAGCACGAAGACCGCCGCACATCGCCGCAGATCACCTACACCGCTACATACCGCCGCAGACCACGCAGACCACGCAGACGACCGAGGACCACCGAAGGGGCAAGGTCAATGAAGCCGACAGCACTCCGCCACGCCGCGGGCACCTCCACCGTTCCCGAGCGCACTCCCCTTCCGTTCTTCGGACACGCCCTGAGGGTGCCGACCGACACCTTCACCCAGTGGGCGATGCGCGAGGCGCGGGCCCTGGGCCCGATCTTCAACATCCGGGTGTTCGACGAGGACACCCTGATCGTGTCGGGCGGCGAGCTGGTCGCCGAGGTCTGCGACGAGAGCAGGTTCCGCAAGTCGGTGGCGCCCCTGTTGACCGTCCGGGAGTTCGCCGGCGACGGACTCTTCACCGCCTTCAGCGACGAGCCCAACTGGCGCAGGGCGCACGACATCCTGCTGCCCGCGTTCTCGTTCCACGCGCTGCGCGCCTACCACTCCACGATGGTGGAGGTCGCCCGCCGGCTGCTCGCCAAGTGGGACGCGCACGAGGGCCGGACCGTCGACGTCGCCGAGGACATGACCCGGCTCACCCTGGACACCATCGGACTGTGCGGTTTCGGCTTCGACTTCGCGTGCTTCACGCGCACCGAACCGCACCCGTTCATCACCTCGATGGTCCGCGCACTGGACCACGCACAGAAGAAGACCGGCTTCTTCCCCGGCCTCGACCTGCTGTACGCCAACGCCGAGAAGCGCCAGCGGGCCGACGTCCTCGCCATGAACCGCCTCGCCGACGACATCGTGCGCCGCCGCCGGGCCGCCCACGCCCCGAACGGCGAGGGGGACGGCGACGGGCCGGCCGACCTGCTGTCCCTGATGCTGCACGCCCGGGACAAGGAGACGGGCGAGCGCCTGGACGACACCAACATCCGCTACCAGTTGCTCACCTTCCTCATCGCGGGCCACGAGACCACCAGCGGAGCGCTCTCCTTCGCGCTGTACTACCTGTTGAAGAACCCCGCCGTGCTCGCCGCGGCGCAGGCCGAGACGGACGCACTGTGGGGCGACGCCGCCGACCCGGACCCCTCGTACGAGGACGTGGGCCGACTGCGGTACCTGCGGCAGGTACTCAACGAGAGCCTGCGGCTGTGGCCCACGGCACCCGCCTTCGCCGTGGAACCCCTGGCGGACACCGTCATCGGGGGCCGCTACCCGGTCCGGGAGGGGCAGGTGGCCATGGTCCTCACCCCGATGCTGCACCGCGACCCGGGCTGGGGCGACAACCCCGAACTCTTCGACCCGGCACGCTTCGCGCCCGAGGCCGTGGACGGCCGGCCCGGCCACCTCTACAAGCCCTTCGGCAACGGTGAACGCTCCTGCATCGGCCGCCAGTTCGCCCTGCACGAGGCGACGCTCCTGCTGGGCCTGATCGTGCACCGCTACCGTCTGCTCGACCGGGACGGCTACCGACTGAAGGTCAAGGAGACCCTGACCCTCAAGCCGGACGGCTTCACGCTCGCCCCCGTGCGGCGCGGCACCACCGACCGGCACCCGCCCGCCGCCCGGGCCCACGCCCCGGCCGCAGACGCACCCGGCACCACGTCCCGCACCGCGTTCGACGGCCCGACCGCGCCCGACGGACTGCGCGCCCCCGGCACCACCCTCACCGTGTTGTACGGCTCCAACCTCGGCACGTCCCGCCAGATCGCCGCGGACCTCGCCGACGAGGGCACCCGGCACGGCTTCGCCACCGCCCTCGCCCCGCTGGACGACGCCGTGGACGCACTCGACCCGGACGGTCCCGTCCTGATCGTCGCCTCCTCCTACAACGGCCGCCCCACCGACGACGCGGGCCGGTTCGTCGCCTGGTTGGAGGACGGCGGGGCGCCGGCCGGGCTGCCCTACGCGGTCCTCGGGGTCGGCGACCGCAACTGGTCCGCCACCTACCAGCGCGTCCCCACCCTCATCGACGACCGGCTCGCCGCCGCGGGCGGCACCCGACTGCTGGACCGGTACGCACTCGACGTCTCCACCGACGTGCCGGCGGAGGTCGGCACCTGGAGCGACCGGGCGTGGACCGCGCTGCTGGACCGCTACGGCGTGCCCGCCGACGGGGCACCGGACAGCGCCCCGCCCACCGCCCGCGCCCGGTACGCCGTCGAGGACGGCGAGGTCACCGCACCCGCGCTGCCGACCGCCGACGCACTCGTCCCGTTCGTCGTCGCCGCGAACGACGAACTCGTCGACGTGGGGCACGCCCTGGGCCGTTCCAAGCGGTTGCTGCGCCTCGGACTACCGACCGGCACGCAGTACCGCACCGGTGACCACCTCCTGGTCCGTCCGGTCAACCCCCCGGACCTGGTGGACCGGACGATGGCGGTCCTCGGACTCGACCCGGACCGGGTGATCGTGCTGCGCGCCACCGCGGGCGGCCGGTCCCCGCTGCCGGTGGACCGGCCGATGACGGTGCGCACCCTGCTCACGCACTTCGTGGAGCTGGGGCGACCCGCCACCGCACGGCAGCTCGCCGCACTGGCCCGGCACGCCCCGTGCCCGCCCGAGCAGGCCGCCCTGACGGAACTCGCCGACCGCACCGCACCCTGCCGTGACACGGTGGTGGACCTGCTCGACCGGTTCGCCTCCTGCCGACCCGCACTGGCCGAACTGCTGGACGTGCTGACCCCGATGAACCTGCGGTACTACTCGGTGTCCTCCTCCCCCGCCCGGGCACCCCGCACGGCCGACCTCATGGTCGCCGCGCACCCGGCGCCGCACCGCGACGGCGAGGGCACCTTCCTCGGCACGGGCGCCGCGTTCCTGGCCTCCCTGGAGCCCGGTGACACGGTGTACGCCCGGATCTCGCCCTGCCGCGAGGCGTTCCGCGTCCCGGCGGACCCGTCGGTACCGCTGGTCCTCGTCTCCGCCGGCACGGGGCTGGCCCCCTTCCGGGCGGCCGTCGCCGACCGGGCCGACGCGGCGGCCGACGGCGACGCCGCGCCGGTGCTCGTCTACTTCGGCTGCGACCACCCCGAGGTGGACTACCTGCACCGCACCGAGTTGGAGTCGGCCGCGGCCGGCGGCGCCGTCAGTCTGCGGCCCGCCTTCTCCCGGGCCCCCGAGAACGGCGCGCGGTACGTCCAGGAGCGCCTGCTGGACGAATCCGCCGAGGTGTGGGAGCTGTTGGAGTCCGGGGCGCACGTCCGGGTCTGCGGTGACGGTCGGGCGATGGCCCCCGCCGTACGGGACGCGCTGCGCGCGGTCCACCGCCGGCACACGGGCTCGACGCCCGAGGAGGCGGCGCAGTGGCTGTCCGGGCTGACGGCCGAGGAGCGGTACGTCGAGGACGTCTGGGCGGGCTGACCCCCGCGGGGGCCGTCGAAAAACCGGTGGCCCCCGTTCCCGCACCGCTGTTAGCGTGCCGAAGTGCCCCACCCGTGGGCACCCCGTGGTCGCGCCGAGCGCGCGCCGCGGCCCCTCTCCGGGCTCCCCCCGAGCCCTAGAAAAGCGGTGTTGTATGCCCCGGCCCGTGCCGAGCGCGCCTCGTCGAAGCGTGAGCGCGTCCGGCTGCTGACCCCGTTCGGCCCGCCGAACACCCCCGGTCGACGCCCGTCGTCCACCGGAGGTTCCGGCGACCTCCGCGCCCGGGGTCCCCCGCCGTGCGCCCCGGTGCTCCGGGTCCTGCCCGCGCCCGTCCGTACCCTCGCCGTACGGTGCCCTCCGGCATCGTGCCGCCCGGGGTGCCCACGGGCCGGCACTCCCGTCGCACCGACGTTTCCCCACGCTTCCCCGACGCCGCTCGGCGCCTCCTGCTGCCCCCGCCCCATCCCCAGCCAGGAGAACCCAGGGTGTCCACCCTTTCGAACAGCCACAGCCACAGCCACAGCCATGGCCACAGCGACGCCGCGAACCACCAGCCCAGCCCCGTACTGCGCACCAGCACCTTCACCTGCGTCCGCTGCGGGCTCACCGTCGGCACGCTCGACCCCGCCGGCGCCGTCCGCAACCACTGCCCGAGCTGTCTGCACTCGCAGCACCTCACCGACCACGTGGAGGGCGGCGCCTCCGACTGCACCTCGCGGATGACCCCGATCTCCATCGCCGTGCTTCGCACCGGTGACTGGATGGTCATCCACCGCTGCACCCGTTGCGACGAACTCACCTCCAGCCCCGTCAGCCCCGACGACAACCAGCTCATCCTGATGCGGATGGCCGTCCGACCACTGGCCCAACCCCCGTTCCCGCTCGAAGTCTTCGCCGAGCTGTGACGGTCACGGGACCGGTCGACCAGAACCAGGAGGAGGAACCGTGCCACGACGCACGAGACGAACGGACGGCGGCACCCCGACGGGCCGCGCAGCACGACCCCAGCGCCGCAAGGACGTGCTGCACGGCAGGGGCGGGGAGCGCGGGGAGTCGTTCCGCTGCGTGGGCTGCCGCCTCGACGTGCCGCTGCGCGCACCCGGCACCGTCCACCGCAACCACTGCCCGCACTGCCTCGCCAGTCTCCATGTGGACGCGCGGATCCCGGGTGACCGGGCTTCGCAGTGCCGGGGCCGGATGGTCGCCCTCAGCCTGTCGGTGCGCGCCGACGGGGAGTGGCTGGTCATCCACCAGTGCCTGTCCTGCGACGAGTTGAGCGTCAACCGGATCGCCGGGGACGACAACCCGTTGCCCCTGATCCGGCTCGCCACCCGCCCGCTGGGCGACGTCCACGCCCCCGTGCGCGCACTGCTCACGCTCTAGCGCCCGACCCGGGCGGCGGCGCCGCACGGCCCCTCGGGGCCGTGCGGTTCGCGGCCGGTCCGCGCCCGCCACCGTCGCCGCGGGGCCGTGGCCCCGAGACCGGTGACCGTACCCCCGCACAGAGGGCGCGGTCACCATCGCCGGACGCGGCCCGGCTGCGATACCCGATTGATGTTGACCCATCCATGGGTGATACTCCACAAGCCCTGCCACCTTTTGCCCTGCCCTGATCAGCTTTTTAGATCGCTTTTGGTGATCCCGCTCTGGAGAAGACCACCCGATGCGCGCCCACCCCCACGCCGTCCGCGCCGTGTTCCTCCTGATGGGCTTCTACCTGCTGGGCACCGCACTCCTGACCGCCTGCGCCGTCGCCACGTACGTCCTGTTCCTCTGGGCGCCCGTGATCAGCAGCATCCCGCTGATCCTCGCGGTCCCGGTGCTGAGGGGCCTGTTCGTGCTGCGCGTTCCCACCGGGACCCGACCGGGGCTGCCGCTCACCGAGGCCGAGGAGCCCCGGCTCTGGCACACCGTCCGGGAACTGGCCGAGCGGGTCGGCACCGACCCCCCGTCCGAGATCGTGCTGACCGCGGACCCGGGAGCGTCCGTCACGGAGGACGCCCGGTTCCTCCTCCCGGTCCCGGGCACCCGGCGGCTGCACCTGGGGCTGCCCCTGCTGCTCGGACTGGACGAGGCACAGGTGCGGGCGGTGCTCGCCCACGAACTGGGGCACTACGCGCACCACGACACCCGGCTGGTCTCCCTCACGGTCCGCGGGCGGACCCAGGTCCTGCGGACCATCCAGCACAGCGAGTCGTTCGCCCACTGGCGGCGCAAGAAGGCGGTCGACGGGCACCTGAGGAAGGCGGCCAAGGCCGCGGCCCGGGGCCGGACCCGCAAACGGCGCAAGCACCTCAGGCGGGTGGTGCTGCTGCGCCGCTACTCCGGCACCAGCCTGCGGATGCTGATCCGCCTCTACACCGCCTACGGGAACCACTACCTGCGCAGCACCCTGGCCCTCTCCCGGCGCCAGGAGTACGCGGCCGACCGGGCCGCGGCGCGGATCACCGGCCGGGCCGCCACCGTCTCCGCCCTGCGCGAGGTCCCCGTCCTGGAAACCGCACACGAGCAGTACCTCCGCGGGTACGCCCTGATGGGGGTGGAGGCGGGACTGCTCCCGCCGCACGGCGAGGTGTTCGGCGGCTTCGGTGCGCTGCTCGCCGCACGGGCCCCCGAGTTGGCGGCGCTACGGACCGGGCCGCCGCGGTCCGCACCCTCCCCGTACGACTCCCACCCACCCGTGGCGGACCGGATCGACCGGATCCGGGAACTCCCCGCGGACGCACCGGGTGACGAGGACGCCCGACCGGCCACCGCCCTGCTGAGCGACCCGGGGCGAACCGCCCGGGCGCTGGAGGACGTGGCCCTCGCCGCGGACCTGCGGGGGCTACCCCGCGCCGCGGGGTGGCCGGAACTGCTCCACCACACCATGGAACACGGGGCGCGCAGATCCACCTCCGCGCTGCGCCGTGCCCTCGCCGCCCACACCGGCGGGCCCGCCACGTCCACCGCGCTGCTCGCCGTGATCGACGCGGGCGGGCTGGACGCACTCGCCGAGCGACTGCCCGTTCCGGCCGGGGAAGCCCCGGACCCCCGGGGTGCGGCGTACGGAGCGCTGCATGACATGTTCCTCGCCGAACTGACCGAACGGAACCTGGTGCGCTGGGAGTTCTCCTGGCAGCGGGCCGCCCGTCCCCTTCTCGTGCACCCCGTCGCGGGCTCGGACGACGGTGCCGCCGCCCTCGCGTCGGCCGTCACCGCGGCGGTCGCCCGGCCACCCGACACGGCCCCGCTACGGCTGCTGCTGGCCCACGCCGCAGCCGGCCGGTGAGCCCGCGCCGCAGCAGCCCGTCAACGCGGCCCGAACCGGCCCTCACCCGCGGCGACCAGACCCGTCTCGTAGGCGATGACGACCAGTTGCGTGCGGTCGTGCGCCCCGAGCTTGGCCAACAGCCGTCTGACATGGGTCTTGACGGTGGCGACGCTCACGCCCAGATGGTCGGCGAGGACCGGATTGGGCAGCCCCCGGGCCACCAGACGCAGGATCTCCACCTCCCTCGGGGTGAGGGCCGACAGGTCCTCCGCGAGCGCCGGGCGCGGCTCGTCCCGTCCGGCGAACTCCCGGATGAGCCGCCGGGTGACCGCGGGGGCGAGCAGGGCGTCACCGGAGGCGACGACCCGGATCGCCGTGAGCAGGTCGGCGGGGAGGATGTCCTTCAGCAGGAAGCCGCTCGCTCCGCCGCGCAGCGCCGCGTACACGTACTCGTCGAGGTCGAAGGTGGTCAGGATCACCACCCGGGTCCCGGCCGCCGCGGGGTGGGCGCAGATCCGACGGGTGGCTTCGAGGCCGTCGACCCCGGGCATCCGGACGTCCATGAGGACGATGTCGGGGAGCAACCGCAGGGTGAGGTCGACGGCTTCCTCACCGGTCACGGCCTCGCCGACCACCGTGAGGTCCGGGACGCTGTCGATGAGCAGCCGGAAGCCGGTCCGCAGCAGGGCCTGGTCGTCGGCGATCAACACGCGCACCGGCCCGCTCATCGCGCTCCCCCGTCCGCGCCGGGCAGCCGGGCGTGGACCCGGAACCCGCCGTCCGCCAACGGCCCGGCGGTACAGGTGCCGCCGCACATCGCCGCCCGCTCCCGCATCCCGACGAGCCCGTGTCCGCCGCCCGCCCGACGGCCGGTGAACCGCGCGGCCCGGGGCGGCGGCACGTTGACGATGTCGACGTCGACACCGTCCGGTGCGGTGCGGGACACCGTCACCCGGCAGTCGGCCGACTCCGCGTGCCGGACCACGTTGGTGAGGGCCTCCTGGACGATCCGGTAGACGGTGAGTCCCGTGGTCGGGAGCAGGTCCACCTCCGGGTCCATCCGCAGGTCCACCCGGGGTCCGGCGGTCGCGACGAGGGCGGGCAGGTCCGCGAGGCCGGGCACCGGCCCCCGCTGCGCCTCCTCCAGCGGGGTGCGCAACACCCCGAGCATGTGGCGCATGTCGGCGAGCGCGGTCCGGCCGGCGGCCCCGACCAGGGCGAGGGTCTTCTCGACCTCCCCGGGGTTGGTCGCGGCGACCGCGCGGGCGACCTCGGCCCGTACGGTGATCACCGTCAGGTGGTGCGCCACCATGTCGTGGAGTTCCCGGGCGATGCGCAGCCGTTCGTCGGTGACGGCCTGTCGGGCGAGGACCCGGGCGTGCAGTCGCTGGTCGCGCTGGGCCGTGCCGATCAGCCAGGGCACGGTCAGCAGCAGCGCGACGAAGACGATGCCCGAGATCGTCTGGGCGGGGGTCGCCGGTCGCACCAGGGTGGTGGTGACGGCGACCGCCGTCAGTGCGCCGACCAGTGCGGTGACGGCGCGGCGGCGGGACTCCTGGGAGGCCACCGTGTACAGCGCCAACGGCACCACGAGCCACGCCTCCTCCCAGCGCAGGGTCAGTACGGAGACGACCGTCCCGGTCAGCACGGCGTACAGCACGGGCAGCGGCCAGCGGCGGCGCACCGCGATGGGCAACCAGAGCAGTACGGCCGCCGTGGCGGGTGCCCAGCCGGTCAGTGCCTCGCCCGTCCCGAAGGCGGCGGCGAGCAGGACGGCGGCGCCCGCGTCCACCCACCGCCAGAAGTCCGTGCGCAGCCTCCCCGCCAGCAGGGGTCGGGGCTCCTGTTCGTCCATGGCAGCAGGCTACGCAGCGCGGCGGGGCGGTCCGGTCCGTCCCGAGGACGTGATGTGCACGGCGGAGTCCTCCGTGCGGCCGACGTCCGGCGTACCCTCCTGGGCTGACGCCCGGGACGCGGAGGGGGCCGGTGCTCAGCCCAGTCGGGTGCCGCAGTCGCAGCAGAAGCGGGCGCCCGGGTCGCGCGGGGGCCGGCCGCACCCGGCGCAGGGGCCGCGGGTCGCCGCCGGGCGGCCCGCACGGCCGGGGCGTCTGCGGTGGACGGTGAGGTAGGTGAGCCCGGTCGGGTCGGCACCGATCCCGTGCGGGGTGCCGCGCGCGAGCCACACCACCGTGCCGGGGGCCAACTCCCGTCGCGTGCCGTCGGCCACCGACCAGCCGGCGCCCCCGGTGACGTACAGCAGCACGTCGAGGTCGGGTTCGACGTGCGGGGCCACCTCGGTGCCCGGACCCAACCGGACCACGTGGGCGTCGAGTTGCCGTGCTCCGGCCACCAGTCGCCATAACGTCCCGCCCGGTTCCCGCGGGGACCTGCGGATCAGTTCGGGTACCCGTGCGAGCACTCCGGTCGACGAAGAGGACGTCATGCCTACCACCTCCGGCCAGGTCGGGGGACGTCGGCCACGGCGGACCCGGGACCGTGCGGCGGCGCGTGACGCCCGCCCGGTGGTCGAGGAGCCGTGGTGCCCTGCGGTACGTCCGGCGGACGCCGTCCGTTCAGTGCGGCGCCCGCGCCGGACCGAAGTCCCCGCGGGCGCCGTGTCGGTGCGGGTGCTACGCGTCCGGTGCGGCCCGGCCGGGGACGCACCGCAGGGACAGGACCATGGTGAGGCCGCCGCCGGGGGTGTCCTCCGCGGTGAGGGTGCCGCCGATCGCCTCGGTGAAGCCGCGGGCGACGGCGAGACCGAGGCCGACGCCGGCGCCCCGGGGCACGTCCCCGTAACGCTGGAAGGGTTCGAAGATGCGGTCCTTGGCCTCGTCGGGGACGCCCGGGCCGCGGTCGACGACGCGGATCTCGACGCGGTCGGCCATGGCGCTGGCCGCGACGAGGACCCGTGCGGCGGCGGGACTGTACTTGACGGCGTTCTCGACGACGTTGGCGACCGCCCGCTCCAGCAGGCCCTTGTCGACGGAGACCATCGGCAGTCGCTGGGGGATGTCGAGCAGCACGCTCGCCTCCGGGTCGGGCAGCCCGCCCAGCGCCATCGGGACGACCTCCTCCAGATCGATCGCCCGGATCAGGGGTTGCACGGTGCCGGTCTGGAGGCGGGACATGTCGAGGAGGTTCCCGACGAGGTTGTCCAGCCGGTCGGCGCCCTCCTCGATCGCGGCCAGCAGTTCCGCCACGTCCTCCTCGGACCAGGCGACGTCGTCGGAACGCAAGGAGGACACGGCGGCCTTGATCCCGGCGAGCGGGGTGCGCAGGTCGTGGCTGACGGCGGCGAGCAGCGCGGTGCGGATGCGGTTGCCCTCCGCCAGGGTGTGCGCCCGGTCGGCCTCCTCCTGGAGGCGTTGGCGGTCGAGGACGACGGCGGCCTGCGCCGCGAAGGCGGCGAGCACCCGCCGGTCCTCCGCGGGCAGCACCCGCCCGGACAGCGCCAGCGCCATGTCGTCCCCCACCGGCATGTCCACCTGGGCGTCCTCGGGCCGGCACACGGGCGCGGGTCCGACGCTGCCGGCGCAGGTCCAGGGGGCGACCTCGTCCTCGCGTTCCAGCAGGGCGACGGATTCCATGGCGAAGGTCTCGCGGACCCGGTCGAGCAGCGCGTCGAGGGAGGTCTCCCCGCGCAGGACGCTGCCGGCGAGGAAGGAGAGGATCTCCGACTCGGCGCGCAGCCGGGCCGCCTGGTGGGTGCGGCGGGCCGCCAGGTCCACCACCGAGGCCACCGCCACGGCCACCCCGACGAAGATCACGATGGCGACGATGTTCTCGGGGTCGGCGATGGAGAAGTGGTGCAGCGGCGGGGTGAAGAACCAGTTCAGCAGCAGGGAACCGAAGACGGCGGAGGCCAGTGCGGGCCACAGTCCGCCGAGCAGGGCCGCACCCACCGTCAGGGTGAGGAACAACAACATGTCGTTGGCCAGGCCCACTTCGGGGGCGGCCAGGTCGAGCAGCAGGGTGAGCAGGACCGGGCCGAGGATGCCGACGAGCCAGCCGCGGACGACCCTGGTCCGGCCGAGGCGTCCGCCGTGGGCTCCGGGCAGGCCGCGGCCCTTGCCCATCTCGTCGTGGGTGACGAGGTGCACGTCCAGGTCGGGCCCGGACTCCCGGGCGACGGTGGCGCTGACGCCCGGGCCGAAGACGTACTGCCACGCTTTGCGGCGCGAGACGCCCAACACGATCTGGGTGGCGTTGACTCCGCGGGCGAACTCGAGGATGGCGGTGGACACGTCGTCGCCCACCACCTGGTGGTAGGTGCCGCCCAGGTCCTCCACCAGGGTGCGTTGGACGGTGAGTTCCTTCGGGGAGGCGGCGGTGAGACCGTCACTGCGGGAGATGTAGACCGCGAGGACCTCGCCCCCCGCACCCTTCTCCGCCAACCGCGCGGCACGCCGTATCAACGTCCGCCCCTCCGGCCCGCCGGTCAGCCCCACGACGATGCGTTCGCGTGAACCCCAGATCCGTGAGACGCGGTGTTCGCTGCGGTACTCCTTCAGGTACTCGTCGACGCGGTCGGCGACCCACAACAACGCCAACTCCCGCAACGCCGTCAGGTTCCCCGGCCGGAAGTAGTTCGACAACGCCGCATCGACCTTGTCCGACTGATAGATGTTCCCGTGCGCCATCCGCCGCCGCAAAGCCTGCGGCGACATGTCCACCAGCTCTATCTGATCCGCCCGCCGCACCACCTCATCCGGCACCGTCTCCCGCTGCCGCACCCCCGTGATCGACTCCACCACATCACCCAACGACTCCAAATGCTGGATGTTCACCGTGGAAATCACATCGATCCCCGCCGCCAACAACTCCTCCACATCCTGCCAACGCTTCGCATTCCGCGACCCCGGCACATTCGTATGCGCCAACTCATCCACCAACGCCACCGCAGGACGCCGCGCCAACACCGCCCCCACATCCATCTCCGAAAACACCGCACCCCGATACCCCAACTCCACCCGCGGCACCTGCTCCACCCCGTGCAACATCACCTCCGTACGAGGCCGCCCATGATGCTCCACAAAAGCCACCACACAATCCGTACCCCGCTCCACCCGCCGATGCGCCTCCGACAACATCGCATACGTCTTCCCCACACCCGGCGCCGCACCGAGGTAGATCCGTAGCTTCCCGCGTCCCATCCGTTGGTCCTCACCTCTCGAAGCGGTAGCCCATGCCGGGCTCCGTGATCAGATAGCGGGGGTGTGAGGGGTCGGGTTCCAGTTTGCGGCGCAACTGGGCCAGGTACACCCGCAGGTAGTTCGATTTTCCGCTGTGCGAGGGGCCCCACACCTCGCGCAGCAGTTCCTGCTGGCCGACCAGGCGGCCGGAGTTGGTCACCAGGATCTCCAGGACGTGCCATTCGGTGGGGGTGAGCCGGATGTCACGGCCGGCGCGGGCGGCCCGTTTGGCGACGAGGTCGACGGTGAAGTCGTCCGTGGTGACCAGCGGCGGGTTCAGGCCGCCGACGACGCTGCCGCCGCGTCGTACGGCGGCCCGTAGCCGGGCCAGGAGTTCGTCCATGCTGAACGGCTTGGTGACGTAGTCGTCGGCGCCGGCGTCGAGGGCGGCGACCTTCTCCTCGGGCGTGCGGCGCGCCGACACCACCACGACGGGGACCGGGCTCCGTCCGCGGAGCACCCGGAGCACGGCGACGCCGCTCATGTCGGGCAGTCCGAGGTCGAGGAGTACGGCGTCCGGTGGTCGGTCGGCGGCCCGGCTGAGGGCGGTGACGCCGTCGGTGGCGGTGTCGGTCTCGTAGCCGCGGGCTCTGAGGGTGATGACCAGTGCAGTGACGAGTTGGGGATCGTCCTCCACCACCAGGACCCGGGTCATCGGTGTGCGGCCTCCTCGGTCGGGGCGCCGTGCGGGTGGCCCGGGTCCGGCGTCGCGCTGGGCGGGCCGGACCCGGGTCCCGGCATCAGCGGCGGGTGAGTTCCTTGAGGGCGATGTTCAGTTCGAGGACGTTCACGGTGGGCTCCCCCATGAAGCCGAGCAGTCGGCCCCGTTCGTGTGCGTCCACGAGTTCCTGGACCCGTTCGACGGGCAGCCCGTTGCGGGCGGCGACCCGGCGGACCTGGAGGTCCGCGTACGCGGGGGAGATCGCCGGGTCGAGGCCCGATCCGGAGGAGGTCACCGCGTCGGCGGGCACGTCACCGGGGGCGACCGGGTGGCCGGGCACCGAGTTGTCCTTGACCACCGCGGCCTGCGCGGCCTTGACCTGTTCGATCAGCTCCGGGTTGTCGCCGGCCAGGTTGGTCGCACCGGAGAGGATCAGACGGTACTGGGTGTTGACGGAGTTGGTGCCGAGGCCGTTCTGGGGCCGGCCCTGGAACCACTTGAGGTCGGCCGTCGGGGTCTCCTCGCCCTCCTCCAGCGGCAGGTTGTACGCCTGCCCGATGAGCGCCGAGCCGACCACCTTGCCGTCGGACGTGATCTCGGAGCCGTTCGCCTTGTCCCGGAAGAGGCCCTGGGCGACCCCGGTGACCGCGAGCGGGTAGAGCACGCCGGTCACCAGGGTGAGCACCAGCAGGGCGCGCAGTCCGGCGGCGAGCAGCCGGGCGGTGTTCGATACGGAGGTGTTCATGGCGGTCAGCCGATCCCGGGGATGAGGGAGAGGAGCAGGTCGATGGCCTTGATGCCGATGAAGGGCGCGATCAGTCCGCCGAGGCCGTAGATGCCGAGGTTGCGGCGGAGCAGCTTGTCGGCGCTCACCGGTCGGTAGCGGACGCCGCGCAGGGCGAGCGGGACCAGCGCGATGATGACGAGCGCGTTGAAGATGACCGCGGACAGGATGGCCGAGTCGGGCGAGTGGAGCCGCATCACGTTGAGGGTGTCGAGGCCCGGGTACACGGCGGCGAACAGCGCGGGGATGATCGCGAAGTACTTGGCGACGTCGTTGGCGATGGAGAAGGTGGTGAGGGCGCCCCTCGTGATGAGGAGTTGTTTGCCGATCTCCACGATCTCGATGAGTTTGGTCGGGTTGGAGTCCAGGTCGACCATGTTCCCGGCCTCCTTGGCGGCGGAGGTGCCGGTGTTCATCGCGACGCCCACGTCCGCCTGGGCGAGGGCGGGGGCGTCGTTGGTGCCGTCCCCGGTCATCGCGACGAGTTTGCCGCCGGCCTGTTCCCGTTTGATGAGGGCCATCTTGTCCTCGGGGGTGGCCTCGGCGAGGAAGTCGTCGACTCCGGCCTCGTCGGCGATGGCCTTGGCCGTCAGCGGGTTGTCCCCGGTGATCATGACGGTCTTGATGCCCATGCGGCGCAGTTCGGCGAACCGTTCGCGCATGCCCTCCTTGACGACGTCCTTGAGGTGGATGACACCGAGGACACGGGCGCCGCGGTCGTCCTCGACGGCGACCAGCAGGGGCGTCCCGCCGGCTTGGGAGATCCGCTCGGCGGCGACGCTGGCGTCCGGGGCGGGGGTGCCGCCCTGGTCGCGGACCCAGGTGAGGACGGAGCCGGTGGCGCCCTTGCGGATCTTGCGGCCGTCGACGTCGACGCCGGACATCCGGGTCTGGGCGGTGAAGGAGATCCATTCGGCGCCCGCCAGTTCGCCCCGGTGGCGTTCGCGCAGTCCGTACTCCTCCTTGGCGAGGACGACGATCGAGCGGCCTTCGGGGGTCTCGTCGGCGAGTGAGGACAGTTGCGCCGCGTTGGCGACCTCGGACGCGGTGGTGCCGGCGACCGGGACGAACTCGGCGGCCTGGCGGTTGCCGAGGGTGATGGTGCCGGTCTTGTCGAGGAGCAGGGTGGAGACGTCGCCCGCGGCTTCGACCGCGCGGCCCGACATGGCGAGCACGTTGCGCTGCACCAGTCGGTCCATGCCGGCGATGCCGATGGCGGAGAGCAGGGCCCCGATGGTGGTGGGGATCAGACAGACGAGCAGCGCCACCAGGACGACCATGGACAGTTCGGTGCCGGCGTAGTCGGCGAACGGGGGGAGGGTGACGACCGCGAGCAGGAAGACGATGGTGAGCGAGGCGAGCAGGATGTTGAGCGCGATCTCGTTCGGGGTCTTCTGTCGGGCGGCGCCCTCGACCAGGCCGATCATCCGGTCGATGAACGTCTCGCCGGGTTTGGTGGTGATGGTGACGACGATGCGGTCGGAGAGAACCTTGGTGCCGCCGGTGACGGCCGAACGGTCGCCGCCGGACTCCCGGATGACGGGGGCGGACTCGCCGGTGATGGCGGACTCGTCGACGGAGGCGACGCCTTCGACGACGTCGCCGTCCCCGGGGATGATGTCGCCGGCCTCGCACACCACCCGGTCCCCGACGCGCAGTTCGGTGCCGGGCACCTGTTCCTCGCCGTGGCCGTCCTGGGTGAGGCGGCGGGCGACGGTGTCGGTCTTGGCCTTGCGGAGGGTGTCGGCCTGGGCCTTGCCGCGGCCTTCGGCGACGGCTTCGGCGAGGTTGGCGAAGAGCACGGTGAGCCACAGCCAGGCGGAGATGGTCCAGCCGAACCAGTCGCCGGGGTCCGCGAGGGTGAACCCGGTCGTCAGGACCGAGCCGACGAGGACGACGAACATGACGGGCGACTTGACCATCACGCGGGGGTCCAGCTTGCGGAAGGCGTCGGGCAGCGACCTCAGCAGTTGCGCGGGGTCAAAGAGTCCGGCGCCGACCCGTCCGGCGTCCTGGTGCCCGGTCGGGACGTCCTGGTGGGGCGCCCGGCTCGGGGAGGCACTGGGGGGCGCGGGAACGGTCATGGGGTCACCTGCGGGGTTGTCGGTGCGCGGGGTCATCAGGCCAGCCCTTCCGCGAGCGGGCCGAGGGCCAGGGCGGGGAAGTACGTCAGCCCGGTGATGATGAGGATGGTTCCGGCGAGGAGCCCGGTGAACAGCGGCTTCTCCGTGCGGAGGGTGCCGGCCGTGACGGGCACGGGCTTCTGTTCGGCGAGCGAGCCGGCGAGGGCGAGGACGAACACCATCGGAACGAACCGGCCGAGGAGCATGGCGAGGCCGATCGTGGTGTTGTACCACTGGGTGTCCGCGGTGAGTCCCGCGAAGGCGGAGCCGTTGTTGTTGGCTCCCGAGGTGAAGGCGTAGAGGACTTCGGAGAAGCCGTGCGCTCCGGGGTTGAGCATGGAGTCGGGCGGGGTGGGCAGGGCCATCGACGCGGAGGTGAAGACCAGGACCAGGGTCGGGGTGACGAGGAGGTAGCAGGCGGCGAGTTTGATCTCGCGGGTGCCGATCTTCTTGCCGAGGTACTCGGGGGTCCGGCCGACCATGAGTCCGGCGAGGAACACGGCGATGACGGCCATGACGAGCATGCCGTACAGGCCGGAGCCGACGCCGCCGGGCGCGATCTCGCCGAGCATCATGCCGAGCATGGTGATGCCGCCGCCGAGGCCGGTGTACGAGGAGTGGAAGGAGTCGACCGCGCCGGTCGAGGTGAGGGTGGTGGACACCGCGAAGATCGCCGAGGCGCCGATGCCGAACCGGGTCTCCTTGCCCTCCATCGCGGCGCCCGCGATCTCGTAGGCGGGCGAGCGGTGGGCGAACTCGGTCCACCACATCAGGGCGATGAAGGCGACCCAGATGGTGACCATCGTGCCGAGGATCGCGTAGCCCTGGCGCACCGAGCCGACCATGACGCCGAAGGTGCGGGTGATGGAGAACGGGATCAGCAGGATCAGGAAGATCTCGAAGAGGTTGGAGAAGGCGTTGGGGTTCTCGAACGGGTGGGCGGAGTTGGCGTTGAAGTAGCCGCCGCCGTTGGTGCCGAGTTCCTTGATGACCTCCTGGGAGGCGACCGCGCCGCCGTTCCACTGCTGGCTGCCGCCGGTGAACTGGCCGACCTCGTGGATGCCGGCGAAGTTCTGGATGGCTCCGGTGGCGACCAGCACGATCGCGCCGATCACCGCGAGGGGCAGCAGGATGCGCACCACGCCGCGCACCAGGTCGGACCAGAAGTTGCCGAGTTCACCGGTGCGGGAGCGGGCGAAGCCGCGGACGAGGGCGACGGCGACGGCCATGCCGACGGCGGCGGAGACGAAGTTCTGCACCGCCAGGCCACCGGTCTGGACGACGTGGCCCATGGCCTGTTCGCCGTAGTACGACTGCCAGTTGGTGTTGGAGACGAACGAGGCGGCCGTGTTGAACGCCTGGTCGGGGTCGATCGAGGCGAAGCCGAGGGAGCCGGGCAGGCTGCCCTGGAGCCGTTGGAGGGCGTACAGGAAGAGGACGCCGACGGCGGAGAAGGCGAGGACGCCGCGGAGGTAGGCGGGCCAGCGCATCTCGGCGCTCGGGTTGGCGCCGATGCCCTTGTAGATCCACTTCTCGACCCTCAGGTGGCGGTCGGAGGAGTAGACGCGGGCCATGTGGTCACCCAGCGGGCGGTAGGCCAGGGCGAGCGCGGCCACCAGCGCCAGGAGCTGGAGCACTCCAGCGAGTTCGGGGCTCATGACCGGGCTCAGAACCTCTCCGGGTAGATGAGGGCGAGGACGAGGTAGCCCAGCAGGGCGACGGCCACGATCAGGCCGATGGTGTTTTCGACGGTCACAGCTTCGTCACCCCCTTGGCGACGAGCGCCACCAGTGCGAAGACCGCGATCGTGGTGACGACGAAGGCCAGGTCGGCCATCGTGAGCTCCTGGGTTGAGATCGGTCGACCAGGTCGACCGAATGCAGTCGGATGAGCGGACTGTTCGAGGAAACCTGCAATCCCGCCTCCGACCGCCGCCGTTGACGCTCCTCTTACGGCGCCCCGCACGGTATTGACGGCTCCCATACGCTTCCCCGGCCCGCCGCTCTGACCTGCGGAAAGATCACCTGAACGGCGGTCGGTCGGTCACGCGGTCCGGCTGCGGTGCGCTCCGCGCGACGGGCAGGCGGAGCACCATCGTCAAGCCGCCGCCCGGGGTGTCCTCCGGGGTGAGGGTGCCGTCCATGGCCTCGGTGAGCCCCCGTGACAGGGCGAGGCCGAGCCCGAGGCCGCTGGTGTTGTCGGTGTCGCCGAGCCGTTGGAAGGGCTCGAAGATCCGTTCCCGTCCGGTCGCGGGCAGCCCGGGTCCCCGGTCCGCGATCCGCAGCTCGACCCGGTCGGCGAGGGCGCTGGCGGTGAGCAGCACGGGGTGCGCGGGCGGACCGTGGCGGACCGCGTTGGCGACCAGGTTCGCGAGGACGCGCTCCAGCAGCGGGGGGTCGGCCAGGACGTCCGGGACCCGTTCCAGGTTGCGGACCTCGACCGTCGGCAGCCCGCCGGGCAGGGACTCCAGGGCCGGGGCGATGACCTCCTCCAGGGCCGTGGGGCGCAGGCACAGGGTGAGCGCCCCGGCCTCCAGCCGGCTCAGGTCGAGCAGGTTCTCCACGAGGGCGCTGAGCCGGGCCATGGAGGTGTCGGCGGTGGCGAGGAGTTCTTCGCGGTCCCGGGCGCTGAACTCGACGTCCCGGCTGCGCAGCGAGGTGACGGCGGCCCAGCCCGCGGCCAGCGGGGTCCGCAGGTCGTGGCCGACGGCCCGCAGCAGCGCCGTCCGCATCCGGTCGGCGGCCCGTACCGGCTCTATCTCGGCTGCGGCCCGGGCGAGCCGGTCCCGTTCGACGGCGGCTCCCGCGTGGGCGGCGAACGCGACCAGCACCCGCCGCTCGGAGGCCGCCAGGGTGCGTCCGCGCAGCACCAGCCGGGTGTCGGGCCCGGCGGCGACGGTGGTGACGGCTTCCTCGGCGGGGTCGGAGGGGGCCCGGGTGCCGGTGGGCGGGGTGGTCGTGGTGTCCGCGAGGAGGAGTCCCCGGGCCGCCGGTCGGGTGTCGACGAGTTCCACCGAGGTGACGCCGAAGGTCTCCCGGGCCCGGTCGAGGAGGGCCGGGATGGTGGCGTCGCCGCGCACGATGCTGCCGGCGAGGGAGGAGAGGGTCTCGGCTTCGGCGGTGGCGCGGGCCGAACGTCTGGACAGCCGTAGCGAGCGGTCCACGACGGCGGCGACGGTCGCGGCGACCACGGCGAAGACCGCGAGGGCGATGAGGGCGTTGGCGTCGTGGAGGGTGAAGCGGCCGACGGGCGGGATGAACCAGTAGTTGAGGAGCAGCGAGGCGGTGACCGAGGCGACGACGGCGGAGGTGACCCCGCCGATGCAGGCGACGGCGACCACCGCGAGCAGGAACAGCAGGGCCTCGCTGGTGAGGTCGAGCGCGGCGCGGGCGGCGTCCAGGTCGAGCAGCAGGGTCAGCAGGACGGGGAGCAGGAGCCCGGCGACCGGTCCGGCGGCGGTGCGCGCCGGGGGCAGGGTCCGCCGTCGGGAGGGCAGCAGGGTGCCGCGTCCGGCGCGTTCGTGGGTGACGATGTGGACATCGATGTCGCCGGAGAGCGCGACGATGGTGTCCCCGGTGCCGCGTCCGGTGAGGAAGCGTTCGACCCGGCCCCGGCGGCTGGTGCCGAGCACCAGTTGGGTGGCGTCCTCGGCGCGGGCGAACTCGACCAGGGCGGTGGGCACGTCGTTCCCGACGACCGAGTGGTACGTCCCGCCCAGGCTCTCGACGAGTCGTCGTTGCCGGGCCAGTGCGCCGTGCGAGGTGCTGCCGGCGGCGAGCCCGTCGCTGCGCGTCACGTGGACGGCGAGCAGATCGCCCCCGGCGGCCCGGTCCGCGATCCGGGCGGCGCGCCGGATCAGGGTGTCGCCCTCGGGGCCGCCGGTCAGGGCGACGACGACCCGTTCGCGGGTCTCCCACACTCCCCCGATGCCGTGCGCGGTGCGGTAGTCGTGCAGGGCCTGGTCCACCTGGTCGGCGAGCCAGAGCAGCGCGAGTTGGCGCAGGGCGGTGAGGGTGCCGGGCCGGACGTAGCTGGCGAGCGCGGCGTCGACCTCGTCGGGCGGGCAGATGTCGCCGTGCACCAGTCGGCGGCGCAGGGCGTCCGGCGGGACGTCGACCAGTTCGATCTGGTCGGCGCCGCGGACGAACTCGTCGGGCACCCGCTCGGGTTGTGCTACGTCGGTGATCTTCTCCACCACGTCGCTGAGGGACTCCAGGTGGCGGACGTCGACGGTGGTGGCGACGTCGATGCCGGCGGCGAGCAGGGCCGCCACGTCCTGCCAGCGGTGGGGGTGGGGCGAGCCGGGCGGGTTGGCGCGGGCGAGGTCGTCCACCAGGGCGAGGCCCGGGCGGCGGGCCAGCAGGGCGCCGAGGTCGAGGCCGGGCGGGGCGCCGGGGGCGGCGGGCAGTGCGGTCAGTCCCTCGGTCAGGGCCAGGGTGCGGGGGCGGCCGTGGGAGTCGACGGTGCCGATGACGACGTCCGTGCCGCGGGCCGCCCTGCGGTGGGCCTCCTCCAGCATCCGGCAGGTCTTGCCCGCGCCGGGCGCGGCGCCGAGGAACACCTTGAGACGGCCGGGGCCGCTGCTGCGGCCCGGGGGTGCGGGGGGTACGGGGGCGTGGTCCATGGGCGGGGCGCGAGGGGCCGGGCCGGCTCAGAACCGTTCCGGGAAGATCAGGGCGATCACGAGGTAGCCGATCAGGCTGAGGGCGACCAGCAGGCCCACCACGTTCTCGACGGTCATGGGATCGACTCCTTCGGGGGGGGCCGCGGACGTGCTCGCAGCGGGTCCGGCGGGCGGGGGTGGTGCTTCCACGGAACCCCGGACGGAGTGGGCGCGTACCGGTCTTGACGGGGCCTTGTCGGCCGGGCCGGTGACGTTGACACCCTGTTGACGCGCGGACGGGCGCGGGTTCCGCCGGACGGGTGGGGTCGCTCACCGCTCCCGGCGGGGGCCTCGGCGGCGGGGGCGGAGCGCGGCCCCCAGCGCTCGGTGCACCCAGCACCCACCCCGCTATGAACCCCGTGTATACACCGTGCGTATAGTGACAGCCATGCACGAAACCGATCAGCCCGACGCCACCACGGCGCCTCAGCAATCCCCTACGGCCGACAAGACGGACGAGCGACGTTTCAGGTTGCGTCCGCGCACGGTGGTGATTGCTGTGGCGGTCCTCACAGCCGGGGCGCTCGCCGCCGTGGGCATCGTCGACTGGCTCCGCATCGACACGGAGTCGCCCGCCGACGTCCGCTCCGCCGCGGGCGACGACGGCAAGGGCGCCTTCGGCTCCGTCGACTGCCGCGAGAAGAAGTGCATAGCCCTGACCTTCGACGCGGGCCCGGGCCAGTACACCCCGCGACTGCTGCGCATCCTCAAGGAGGAGAAGGTCCCCGCGACCTTCTTCCTGCTCGGCCGCAAGCACATCGACACCTATCCCGAACTGGTCAAGCAGATGGCCGCGGAGAAGCACGAGATAGCCAGCCACACCTGGACGCACCGCAACCTCACGGACCTCTCCACCGACGAGGTGCGCGAGGAACTGGAGCGGACCAACACCGCGATAGAGAAGCTGATCGGCCGCAAGCCGACCCTGATGCGGCCGCCGCAGGGGCGGACCAACGACGACGTGAACGAGATATCCCGCGACCTCGGGCTCTCCGAGGTGCTGTGGACCGTCACGGCCAAGGACTACAAGACCAACGACTCGGACCTCATCGAGGAGCGCGTCCTCGACCAGGCGGGCCGCGACGGCATCATCCTGCTGCACGACATTTACCGCGGAACGGTGCCCGCCGTGCCCGGCATCATCACCGAACTGAAGTCCCGGGGCTACACCTTCGTCACGGTGCCCCAGCTCTTCGCACCGGGGGTCCCGGAACCGGGCAAGGTCTACCGCTGAGCCCCGCGGCCGACCGGCCGGACGACCCCCGTCGGGGGACCTACCATCGGGGCATGGCCCTCGTCGCGCTGGAACGCACCACCCCCCTCGGGCCCGTCGAGGCCTGGGAACGGCTGGTGGACTGGGAACGGCACGGTGCGTTCGTCCCGTGCACCCGGCTCACCGTGACCACCGCCCCGCCCGTGGGCCGGGGCACCCGACTGGTGGCCAGGACCGCGATCGGCGGGCTCGGGGTCGACGACCCGATGGAGATCGTCGAGTGGGTGCCGCCGCAGGAGGACCGGGCCGGGCACTGCCGGCTGGAGAAGCGGGGGACGTGGGTGCGCGGCTGGGCCGAGATCCACGTCCGGCCCGACCCCCGCGGCAGCCGGGTGTCGTGGCGGGAGGAGATCCGCGTCCGCGGAGTGCCCTCCTGGGGCGACCCGCTGCTCGCGGCGGCCGGCCGCTCGACGTTCGGGCGCACCGTCAACGGACTGCTACGCGGACGGCGTTAACCCGCCGCCCTCCCCCCACCACACCCACATATCATCCGTTCATGTCACCGCGCAGCAACTCGCCCACCCCGGAGACCGTCCTCGTCCACGACGGCACGACCGCGCGGTTCGACGGGGCGCGACTGCTCATCGTGCGCCAGCGCACCACCTGGACCATTCCGGTGCGCGCCCTGCGCTCCACGGACCTGCGCTCCGACGGCACGGTGCGGGTGGAGATCAGCGGCCCGGCCGACGCCGCCGAACACGGCCTGGATCCCGTCCTGGAACTGCGCGGACCCAACCGTCGGGCGGCCGAGGCCTTCTTCGAACAGCTACGGCCCGCCATCGCCCGAACGGGCACCCACTCCAACGGCCACGCCCTGGTGGACCGGTACGACGCGTCCGCGACCCGCCGCGAGCTGTCGCCCGGGGTGCGCCGCGCGCTGCTCATCACGGGCCTGCTCCTGCTGTACTACGCGGTACTCGTCGTGACCGACTGGTTCGCGACCCGGAGCCTCGGGCTGACCATGGTCCTCACCTTCGTGAGCGGCACCGCCGGAATCGGCGGCGGGATCACCCTGTGGCGGGTCGGGCGCCGGTTCCGGTCGCTGCGGCTGCTGCGCCGACGCGGGATCACCGTGGTCGGCACGGCCACCGGCCGGGTGCGGATCTGGAGCGACGGGGGCCACCTGTGGGAGTTCTCGCTGATGGACTTCACCACGGTCGACGGGAGGCGGATGAAGGACGTGCACTCCGTCGTCACCGTCTGGGGCCTGTCCGAGGCGACCCGGGGCCCCGTCGAGCTGACCTACGACCCGGAGCACCCCACCCGGGCCAGCCGGCGCCCCACCGTCGGCTTCGTCGCCCGGACGCTGCTGCTGGCCACGGTCGGCCTGGTGCTGTGCGGGGCCTTCACCCTCGCGCACCTCGTGGCGTTCACCGTCTGAGCGGCCCCCGGAGCCCCCGGCGGTTGGCTGGCCCGCACCCCGGTCTTGTAGATTCGTATGAAGAACAGGACACGGGGTTCCCACGACTCCCGGACGTTCGACCGGAACCACGGGACCGGTCACCTCGGAACACAGACGGACGGATCGGCGGCGACACCATGCGGCTGCGCGCACTGTTGGACACGGACGCGCTGGGGCTGCGGCTGCTCGGCGGCGAGGACGAGCTGGACCGCACGGTGCGCGGCGTGATGACCACCGACCTGCGGGACCCCAGCCGCTATCTGTCGGGCGGCGAGCTGGTGCTCACCGGGCTCGCCTGGCGGCACGACCCCGACGACTCCGAACCCTTCGTCCGCATCCTGGCCACCGCAGGGGTCGCCGCGCTGGCCGCCGGCGAGGCCGAACTCGGGGACGTGCCCGACGACCTCGTACGGGCCTGTGCCCGGCACCGGATACCGCTGTTCGCGGTCAACGAGCGGGTCGCCTTCGCGACCATCACCGAACACGTCGTCCGGCAGGTGTCCGGCGAACGCGCGGGCGACCTCGCGGCCGTGGTGGACCGGCACCGACGGCTGATGACCCCCGGCCCCGCCGGCGGCGGTCCGGACGCGGTGCTGGAACTGCTCGGCACCGACCTGGACCTACGGGCCTGGGTGCTGTCGCCGACCGGCCGACGGATCGCGGGGCCGCACACCGCCGGACGCACCCTGTCCGAGGAGGCGTGCACCGCACTCGCGACGGCGCACCTGGCAGCCGCCCGCACGGGCCGCCGCGGACCGTACCGGACCCGGGTCGGCGACGCCCCCTACGCCCTGTTCCCGGTGCGCGGCGGGCGCGGCAGCGCACCGACCGGCGGCCCGGGCGCCCACGAAGGGGCACTGGCGGAGTGGGTGCTCGCGGTCGCCGCGGACACCTCGGACTGGCCGGAGGAACGGCTCGACCTGCTGCACGGGGTGACCCAGCTGATCGCGGTGGAGCGGGACCGCAGGGACGCCGCACGCACCGTGCGGCGTCGGCTCGCCCACGAGGTGCTGGAACTGGTGCGCTCGGACGCCGCACCGACCGAGATCGCGGCGCGGCTCCGGGTGGCCGCCCCGGTCCTGCTGCCCGGACTCGCCGGGGCCCCGCGCTGGCAGGTGGTGGTGGCCCGGGTCCAGTGGGCGGCGGGCCGGGGCGAACGGGACCAGCGCGACGAACGCGAGGAGCGGAGCACCGAGGCGGGCGACGGCGAACGCAAGGGCGCCGAGGAGCGCGGCCGGCTCGCGCGGGCCCTGCTGGAGGAGGTCCTCGTCGACCCGCTCGCCACCGGCACCGAGCCGGCCGACCGGATCGCGGTCGCCTACGCCGGGGACGAGGCCGTCGCCCTGGTGCCGCTGCCCTCGACCGCCGCCGGACCGCCCGGGCCGACCGACGCCACGGAATCCGATGCGGATGACGGTGCCCGGGGCGGCGAGCTGGTGGCCGACCTGCTGTTGCGGTCGGTGCGGGAGCCGCTGGCCGCGGGGCTCGGCGCGGACGGACGGCTCACGCTCGGGGTGAGCGCGGCCGTGCACTCGGCCGAAGGACTGCGCGGGGCGCTGGAGGAGGCCCGGCACGCCCGGCGGGTCGCCGCGGCCCGCCCGGGACCGGTCAGCGCGGCGGGCCACCAGGAACTGGCCTCGCACGTCCTGCTGCTGCCGTTCGTCCCGGACGACGTGCGCCGGGCGTTCACCGCACGGCTGCTCGACCCGCTGCGGGAGTACGACCGTCGGCACCGGGCGGACCTGGTGGAGACCCTGGAGGCGTTCCTCGACTCCGACGGCTCCTGGACCCGCTGCGCGGCCCGGCTCCACCTCCACGTCAACACGCTGCGCTACCGCGTCGGGCGTATCGAGCAGTTGACGGGACGGGACCTGTCCCGGCTGGAGGACAAACTCGACTTCTTCCTCGCCCTACGGATGAGCTGACGCCCCAAGGGCCCCGTCCGCTCCGCGGCGTCGCTTCTACCCCGGTCGAGCGGGTTTCGCACCCCGAGGCTTTGTGAAAACTTTCACCCACCCCCTTGGCCCGGCCCGCCGATCCGTGCTGAGATTCCGCATCGGCTCTGGAAACGCGGGACATGCTCGGGGAGGGCAATGTGGCGTTTACCGCCATGTCTGGTTCAGGAACGACCGAGGGTGACGATCCGCTCCAGATCGCCGTATGGCGGTTGCGTTCACGCGCCTGTTGGAGCGACGCCGCGGCACTGCTGGAACGACGGGCACGGGCGGACGCGGGAGCCGCGCTCCAGCGGGTCGCCCTGTTCGTCGAACGGTGCCTCTACACCGAACAGGGCTGGGCGGAGGCCGAGGACGCACTGCGCACCGCCGAGGCGCTCGCCCGCAGCGACGACGAACGCGGCGCCGCGGCCTGCGAACGCGGACAACTCGCGTACGCGGCGACCCTCCTCGGGGTCCGCGACCGCGCCGACGAGGCCCGGTCCGCCCTGGGACGGGCCGCCGCGCTGATCGCGCCCGGAGCGCCGGCCCGCGCCCTGCTGGACTACCGCCGGGGTCTGATCGCCGAGAACCTGGCGGACTCGCCCCAGGCCGCCCGCGCCGCTTACCGGCGCGCCCATGCCGGAGCCACCGCCACCGGGGACGCGCTGCTGCTCTCCTTCACCTGGCGCCAGCTCGCCGGGCTCGCCCTCCAGGACGGCGAACTCGCGGAGGCCCGGCACGGCTTCGCCGAATCGCTGCGCATCCGCGAGGAGCTCGGCTACCTGGTCGGCACCGCGCCGGCGCTCGCCTCCCTGGCCGCCGCCGAAACGGAGCCGGAGGCGACCCGGCTGCGCCAGGAGGCGGGGCGCCTGCTGCGGCTGCTCGGCGGCGTGCCCACCTGGTTGGCGCAGCAACTGGCGACGGCCCAGGTGGCCGCGGCGAAGCCGGTCTAGCGGCGGCCCGGCCCTTCAGCCGGCGGCGGGGCGGGGTCAACCGCCCGCGAAGTGGGCCCGGACCAGCGCCCCGACCGCGGTGGCGTCCCGCGCCGTGAGGGCGTCGAGGAGCGCCGCGTGCTGGGCCGCGTCGGTCATCAGGTCGACCCTGCGCATCGACAGCGGCCCGCTGAGCAGGGGCCACTGCGCCCGGCGGTGCAGGTCGTCGACGACCTGGATGAGCTGCTGGTTGCCGGACGGGGCGAGGAGGGCGCGATGGAAGGCCCGGTCGGCCTCCGCATAGGCCGCCAGGTCTCCGTCCGCCGCCGCGACCGCCGTCTCGTCCGCCAGCGGACGCAGTGCGGCCCAGTGGGACGCGGGCACCACGGCGATCAGCCGCAGCATCACGGGCACCTCGATCAGCGCCCGGACCTCCGCCAGTTCGGCGAGTTGGCGGGCGCTGCGCTCGACCACGCGGAACCCCCGGTTGGGCACCACCTCGACGGTGCCCTCGGCGGCGAGCTGCTGCATGGCCTCGCGCACGGGGGTGGCCGAGACGCCGAGGCGTTCACCGAGCGCGGGCGCCGAGTACACCTCGCCGGGCACCAGTTCCCCCTCCACCAGGGCGACCCGCAGCGCGGCGAGCACCTGCCCGCGCACACTGGCCCGGACCACCGGCCTGGGGCGCCGGGGCAACGGGGGCTCCCCGTGGGTGTGCTCGCCCCGGGCCACCGGATCAGGGGCGGGGGAACGCGGCTGCGCGGGGACCCGGGCGGGCGGGGCGGGGCGCTCGGGGCGGGGGCCCGGCCCCGGGTTCGCTAACGGGCGCGGCGCGGTACCGAACGGCGGGCAGGACGCGTCGTCGCCCGCCGCGCCGGGGCCGGTCGAGCCCCGTGCGGGGAGTGGTCCGGGACGGGTCATCGTGGTCCTCCTCCGGCGCTCGTGCGCTGCGGCGGCCACTCGGCCGCACCCGGAGAACGATAGGGGGCGGGCCGTCACTTCACACCACGATCATATCGGGTAAGGTTACCCTAACCTGTAGGCATTCGTGATTCGGTGGTCCCCATGAGCGCACCCGCACCGGCCGCGGACGCCTCCCGTCCGGGTGACGCGCCCCCCGGCGCCCCGACCGAGGACCGCCTGCTCGGCGGAGGTCTGCCGGGCGCCGCGCCCCACCCCTCCCCCTCCCCCGTCGCCGCGGCCTACGCCCGACTGACCGAGGTGTTCCCGGGGCTGCGGATCGACGAGCTCGCGCCCGGGGAGCGGCAGCCGGAGGGCGGCGGCTGGGTGTCCGCCACGCGGCTGGCCGAGGGCGGCAGCGACCTCGACGCCTTCCTCGCCTGGGACGAGGCGCAGGTCCGCAAGGACTACGGCCAGCCGGCCCGCCCCGACGTCGTGGCGACGTTCGGACTCCACCGCTACGCGTGGCCCGCCTGCCTCCTGGTCACCGTGCCGTGGTTCCTGCACCGCCGGGTCCCCCGGTTCCCGGCCGGACGGGTCTCCTTCCAGCGGGCGCTGGGCCGGATGTCGGTGCGCACCGGGGCGTTCGCGTGTCTGCCCGACGACCCGCTGTCGGGCCATCCCGACGCCCGGGTCGTGGCCGACGAGGAGGCCCTGCGCGAGGAGGTGCGGGCGGCGGTCGCCGAGCACCTGGAGCCGCTGCTCGGCGGGTTCGGTCCGCGGATGCGCCGCCGGGGCAGGGCGCTGTGGGGCATGGCGACCGACGAGGTCGTCGAGAGCCTCTGGTACGTCGCGCACCTGATGGGCGAGGAGCAGCGGGCCATGCGCGAGCTGGAGGCGCTGCTGCCCGGCGCGACCCGGCCGTTCGTCGGGGCGGCCGGATTCCGGACGTTGACGGGTCTTCAGGGCCAGTCTTTGCCAACCCGCGACCGCGCGAGCTGCTGTTTGTTCTATACGCTGCGGCCCGAGGAAACCTGCGTCACGTGCCCCCGGACGTGCGATGGCGATAGGGTGTCAAGGCTCAGTGAGGCAGCTTCCTCCTGAACGACCCGTACCGGTACTGTGATGCGAACTCAACTCGCATCACTCGCGCGGGAGTTCGGGTGGGCGGCGGCACGTGGCGGTTCCCCACACCCCCTTGGCGTTCTCTTGCACCGAAACCTCCTGAGCAACCCCGGGTTTGAGGAACGATGGCGCCCGAAAAGCCCTACTGCGACGCAAGGGACGCGTGATGAGATTGACCGACATATCGCTTAACTGGTTGCTTCCGGGCGCCGTACTGCTCCTGGGCATACTGGCGGCGGTAGCGGTAATGACGCGGTCCAAGCGGGCCAAGGACCCCGCCAACAAGGCCGTGGACGACTCCTGGGAGCGCAGCGAAGAGCGCCGCAGGCGCAAGGAAGCGATGTACGCCACCGCTTCCTACGTGTTGTTGTTCTGCTGTGCGGCGGTCGCCGCCGCCCTGTCCTTCCACGGACTGGTCGGCTTCGGCCGGCAGAACCTGAACCTCTCCGGCGGCTGGGAGTACCTCGTTCCGTTCGGTCTGGACGGCGCGGCCATGTTCTGCTCCGTCCTCGCCGTGCGCGAGGCCAGCCACGGTGACGCGGCGCTCGGTTCGCGGCTGCTGGTGTGGACGTTCGCGGGCGCGGCGGCCTGGTTCAACTGGGTGCACGCACCGCGCGGCCTCGACCACGCGGGCGCTCCGCACTTCTTCGCCGGGATGTCCCTGTCGGCGGCCGTGCTCTTCGACCGCGCGCTCAAGCAGACCCGTCGTGCTGCGCTCCGCGAGCAGGGCCTGGTGCCCCGCCCGCTGCCGCAGATCCGGGTGGTCCGCTGGCTGCGTGCGCCGAGGGAGACCTTCGCCGCTTGGTCGCTGATGCTGCTCGAAGGCGTCCGCACCCTCGACGAGGCCGTGGACGAGGTGCGCGAGGACCGTCGCCAGAAGCTGCACAACCGTCAGGTCCGGCGTGAGCAGGAGAAGCTGAAGCGTGCTCAGCTGAAGGCCATAAGCCGTAGCCACCACCGGGGCGTCCTGACCCGCGGTGGCCGCCAGGTGGAGGTGCAGCCCGCGGTGACGGCGGGCACGGGGTCGGCCCAGTCCGGCGCGGACCCTGCTATACCGGAGGAACAGCTGCCCTCTCCCACGTCCCCGCGTTCCCTCACCCCCGTCCGTCGCGGCGGTGAACCCATCACCGTCGATCTGACGGCCGAGGACGACACCCAGGCCCTACCGAGGCTCGATTCGTTGGAGCGCAAGCTCAAGGACCTGGAGCAGCAGTTCGGCTGAGGACCCTTCACGGGTTCCGGCCGGTCCGGGAACGGGCGCCTTCCGGGGCGGTGGCACACGGCGCGAGCCGGGGCCACCGCCCCGGCGTCGTTCCCGCAACCGCCGGCTCAGGGGTGGCCCGCCTCCAGCTCGAACCAGACCGTCTTGCCGATGCCGAGGCCCCGTACGCCCCACCGGTCGGACAGCGATTCCACCAGCAACAGCCCCCGGCCGCCCGTCGCCTCGTGCGGCACCGGTCCCCGGGGGCGCGGGCGGTAGCGGACGAAGTCCCGCACCTCGACCCGTAGCCGCCGCGGTCCGGCGGCCACCCGCAGGACGGCGGGGCGGTCCGTGTGGACCAGTGCATTGGTGACCAGCTCGCTGGTGAGCAGTTCGGCGGTCTCCGCCTGGCCGGGGCGCCCCCAGTGACCGAGGAGTTCCCGTACCGCGCGGCGCGACTCCGGGACCGCCCGCAGGCCGTCCGTCCGGGAGAACCTCCGCTTCAGCCGCCGCACCCTCGCCCGCCCCGCCATGGCCCCCGCCCCCATGCTGTGTCCGCCTCGCCTTCCGCGCATCGTTCGAACGCCTACACCGGAATGCATGCCCGCCACGGTCGCCAGCACACCTGGGGGCCGCCCGCCCGCGCCCGGCTGACCACGGCGATTACCTGACGGGTAATCGCCACGCCCCCGGGGTGTGGAACAGACTTCGGGCATCACGACGGAGCGCGCGATGCAGGCGCTCGTTGTCGTCCGAGCACCTGCCCACCGGGAGAAGAACCACAGTGAAGCGTCTCGTCTCCACCGCCCTCGTGACCGCCCTCGGCACCGCCGCCCTGGCGGTCCCCGCCTCCGCCGCCACCACGGACGGGGTGCCGACCACCGACTTCAGCGTGACGGCCACCGGACCCGAGCGGGCCACGCCGGGCGAGACGGTGGAGTACGTCGTCACCGTCACCAACAAGGGGCCCGGCGCCGCCCCCACGATCCTCGGCGTGTGGCTACCCAAGGGCTCCAGTGAGATCACCTACGCCTCCCGGCGCGTGGCGAGGAACTCGATCATGCTGAACACCTTCAACCCGGGCGAGGTCCGGAAGTTGAAGATCACGGCGAAAATGGGCAGCCGAGACAACCAGATGGAGCTGCCGGCGGCCTTCGGAACGTACTCGGGGCCGAAGAACGAACCCTTCTACAAGGAATCGAACATGGGGGACGACTACTCCCACGTGACGACCGTCAACGAGAAGGGCGATCCCTTCCAGGGCCCCGACGCCCAGCTCGGCTTCACCGGGGAGATCGGCGCCGGGGACCAGGAGGGTGACCTGGTCACACAGCAGCTGACCTTCACCAACACCGGGCGTCACCGCACCTCGGTCCTCGAACTGTCGGGCCGTGTGTACCCGGGGTCGGGCACCATCGTCAAGGTGACCGGGCTGGAGGACGCCCGCGGAGTGACCTCGACGGTGGGCTTGCAGTACACGGTGCCCGCCCTCGACCCCGGCAAGACCCGTGTGGTCGTCATCACGACGAAGATCACGCCCACCACCGGGGGGATCGGCGGCAAGTACTTCGTGGGCGCGGCCAAGGGCGGCGACCAGGAACTCGACCTGCGCCGCTGACCCGTCCCCCGTCCCCGCCCCTTCACCGGGGCCACCGAGACGCGCTCCGGGGCCCGTCCCACACCCGGGCCCCGGAGCGTCCTTCCACACTGGAGCACACCGTGCGACGCCTCACCTCCACCACGATCGTGACCGCCCTGGGCGCCACCGCGCTGCTGGTCCCCGCCAGCGCGGCCCACGCCCACGAGTACGAGTACGACACCGTCCAGACCGACATCGGCGTGACGGCCGTCGGCCCGGAAGCGGCGACCCCCGGGGATGCGGTCACCTACACCCTCAAGGTCACCAACTGGGGCCGCGCGGCGACCTCCACGTTCGTGCGGCTCACCCTGCCGACCGGTACCACCGACGCCACCCACGAGGACCGCCCCGTCGTGACCAACCGGCTCCTGGTGAACAATCTGCCCCCCGGCGAGACCGACACGTTCAAGGTCACGGCCAAGATCGGCAGCCACGGGAACGCCAAGGACCTGCCCGCCAACTTCGTGGTCGACGGGGGCGAGGGCGACTTCCCCCTCTACCGGGACACGAACCCGAGCAACGACACCGTCAACGTCACCACCAAGAACACCAAGGAGGTCGTCGGGCCCCGGCTCAGTCTGAAGGGCGTGCTCAAGGGCATCAAGCAGACCGGGCGGACGCACGTGCACAAGGTCACGGTCACCAACACCGGTGACGCACCGACCGAGCGGGTCCAGTTCACCGGTTCGATGCACCCCAAGTCCAAGGGCGTCTTCGGGGTGAAGGGAGTGAAGGACGCCAACGGCACGTTCAACTCGACGGGGCTGAGCTACTCGCTGCCCGCACTGAAGCCCGGCGCCTCGCGAGTGATCACCGTGGGCGTGCGGACGACCAAACAGCCCGGTGGGTTCGGCGGGTTGTACACGGCGGGGGCCGTCGGCACGGACGTCGACCTCGACCTGCGCGGCTAGGCCGTTTCTTTCGGATCACCTCGCCGACCAGATGTGGATGGCGGCGAGGTGGAGTCCGGCGAGGTAGATGGTGGCGGTCTTGTCGTAGCGGGTGGCCAGGCCGCGCCATTGCTTGAT
>NZ_JBIAIF010000025.1:0-34895 GCF_042871255.1 Streptomyces sp. NPDC005955
CGGTCCGGCAGCAGCGGCTCGATGCGTGCCCACTGGGCGTCAGTCAACGACACACATCAACCAACGATCAGATGATCCGAAAGAAACGGCCTAGGTCCTCCCCCTCCCGGCCCGGGGCCGGTGTTCCTGCCGGGCCGGGGGGCTCGACAGGACGAACCGGTCGCCCCGACCTGGCGCGAGCTGACCGTTCCGCTCACGGTCGGGGCACGTTGCGGAGGTTGGAGCGGGCCATCTGGACCATCCGGCCGACCCCGCCGTCCAGCACCATCTTGGAGGCGGAGAGGGCGAAGCCGGTGACCATCTCGGCACTGATCTTCGGAGGGATGGACAGGGCGTTGGGGTCGGTGACGACGTCCACCAGGGCCGGGCCCTTGTGTCGGAACGCCGCCTTCAGCGCACCGGGGAGGTCCTTGGGCTTCTCGACCCGCACCCCGTAGGCACCGCAGGCCCGGGCGACGGCGGCGAAGTCGGGATTGACGTTGTCGGTCCCGTACGAAGGCAGACCGGCGACGAGCATCTCCAGGTCCACCATGCCGAGCGACGAGTTGTTGAAGAGGACCACCTTCACCGGCAGGTCGTGTTGGACGAGGGTCAGGAAGTCACCCATCAGCATGGTGAACCCGCCGTCCCCGGACATCGACACCACCTGGCGGTTCCGGTCCACGAACTGCGCCCCGATCGCCTGCGGCAGGGCATTGGCCATCGAACCGTGCGAGAACGAACCGATGATGCGCCGGCGGCCGTTGGGCGAGAGGTAGCGGGCCGCCCACACGTTGCACATGCCGGTGTCGACCGTGAACACCGCGTCCTCGGCGGCCAGGTCGTCGAGGACGGAGGCGACGTACTCGGGGTGGATGGGGACGTGCTTGTCCACCTTGCGGGTGTACGCCTTGATGACGCCTTCGAGGGCGTCGGCGTGCTTCTTCAGCATCTTGTCGAGGAAGCGCCGGTTGCTCTTCTCCGCGACCCGCGGCAGCAGGCACCGCAGCGTCTCCCGGACGTCCCCCCACACCGCGAGGTCCAGTTTGGAGCGCCGTCCCAGCCGCTCGGGGCGCACGTCGACCTGGGCGATCCGTGCCTTGTCCGGCAGGAACGCGTTGTACGGGAAGTCCGTGCCGAGCAGGATCAGCAGATCGCACTCGTTGGTCGCCTCGTAGGCCGCCCCGTACCCGAGCAGACCGCTCATGCCCACGTCGTACGGGTTGTCGTACTGGATCCACTCCTTGCCGCGCAGGGCGTGGCCGACCGGGGCCTTGATCCGTCCGGCGAACTCCATCACCTCGGCGTGCGCCCCCGCGGTGCCGCTGCCGCAGAAGAGGGTGACCTTGTCGGCGGCGTCGATCATCCTGACCAACTTGTCGATCTCCCCGTCACCGGGCCGGACGGTGGGCCGGGAGGTGACGAGCGCACTCTCGGCGGCCCGGTCCGGGGCGGGTTGGTCGGCGATGTCCCCGGGCAGCGACACCACGCTGACCCCGCCCTGCCCCACCGCGTGCTGAATGGCCGTCTGGAGCAGCCGGGGCATCTGTCGCGGGTTGGAGATCAGTTCGCTGTAGTGGCTGCACTCCCGGAACAGCTGATCGGGGTGGGTCTCCTGGAAGTACCCCAGGCCGATCTCGCTGGACGGGATGTGGGAGGCGAGGGCGAGCACGGGCGCCATCGAGCGGTGGGCGTCGTACAGACCGTTGATCAGGTGCAGGTTGCCCGGCCCGCAGGAACCGGCGCAGGCCGCCAACTGCCCGGTGACCTGGGCCTCGGCACCGGCGGCGAAGGCGGCGGTCTCCTCGTGGCGGACGTGCACCCAGTCGATGTCCGAGCTGCGCCGAACGGCGTCGACCACCGGGTTGAGGCTGTCGCCCACCACCCCGTACAGCCGTTTGACGCCCGCGCGCGTGAGGATGTCGACGAACTGTTCGGCGACGTTCTGCTTGGCCATGGATCCAGGTGCCCCGTCCGTGCCGCGGGCGGCGGTCCGCGGAACCGCACGCCCTGAGTTTCCGGTCGTCCACGCCGGCTTCCCGTTTCCGGTCGCGGTATGCGTTGGCTCCATGAAGGCACAGGTGACGGGTTCACGCCTCCCAGACCGCTGCCGCGGTCCTGTCGTCGGCGTAGCCCTTGACCCGGACGGTGGTGTCCGCGAGGAAGGCGGCGAGGCCCGGCGGTCCGTCCACCCAGCGCCCGGCCAGGTGGGTGGCGAGGGCTTCCTCGCCGCGCAGCGGTGCGGCCAGGCCCTCCGAGCAGAGCAGCAGGGCGTCCCCCGGGCGGGCGACGGAGGCCCGGAAGCGGAACGGGTCGCGGGCGGGTTCGGGGGCCGGTCGGTACGGGCTCGGGGGCGTGCTGATGCGGAGGTCCACGGTCAGTGGGTCGTCCCCGGCGGGTGCGGACGCAGCCGCAGCCGTGTCCTCGGCCGAGGACGCGGGCCCGGCCTCGGGCTCCTTCCCCGGCCCGCTGGCGGGATCGGTCGGGGGCGAGCCGAAGCCGACGACCGGCTCCCCCACGGTGTCGGTGAGCCGCGGTTCGATGTCCTGCCAGACGCCCTCGCGCAGCCGGAACAACCCGCCCTCCCCCGCGCCGAAGAACACCCGGACCCGGCATCCGGGGTCGGCGGGGAGCAGCAGACAGCGCAGGCTCGCCACGGGCTCCTCGGCGGCGTCGGGGTCGCCGGACCGGGCCCGTGAGGTGCCGAGGCTGCGGTCGGTGAGCCGGTGCAGTCCGGACTTCAGGTCGCCCCGGCTGCCGGCGCGGATGTCCGCGGCGAGCCGTGCGTGGTTGCGGCCGACGGCCCGGGCCATCCGCCGGGTCGCTTCGGCGGCGGCCCGGTGGGCACCCGCCGCGGCCCGCGCCCCGGTCGCCACGGCGATCAGCACCAGGGCCTGCTGGCCGGTGCCGAAGCGGGCGGTCAGCAGGGCGTCCCTGCGGTGCTCGCCCCGGTACCGGGCGGAGTCGCCCCGGGTGGAGACGGCCCGGAGGGTGCTGGCGCCGTAGCGGGCTCCGTCGAGGACCGTGTCGGCGACGAGGTCCCGCAGGGCGTCCGGGTCGGCGGCGGGCAGTGCGGTCGGCTCGGCCTCGTAGGTGGGCGGCCGGTCGCCCAGGTGACCCACCTGCGGCGGAAGCGGAACGGCGGTCACCGTCTCGTCATCGGCGCGTCCCGGTGCTCCGGAGGGGTCGCCCTTGCCCCGGCCGAACCGCCCCAACCGGAAGGTGCGGGGTTCGGAGGCGGCGCCTTCGGGCTGCCAGGGCGGACGGGAGGTCCGCGGCACGCGGGGGTCCGCGGCGGCCGGCGGACGGACCACCGGTGCGTTCGGGACATCCGGCGCGGGCGGTGCGGGCGGTGCGTCCGGTGCGGGCGGGGGCACCGTTGCGGGCGCGGGTGATGCGGTTCGGGGCGGGGGGTTCGTCCGGGCGGGCGCCGTCGGGTCCGGGGCGGCGGCGGTCGTGTCAGTGGCTGCGCCGGCGGTCGTGTCAGTGGCTGCGCCGGCGGTCGTGTCAGTGGCTGCGCCGGCGGTCGTGTCAGTGGCTGCGCCGGCGGTCGTGTCAGTGGCTCCGGGGGCGCGCGGCGCCGGGACCGGTCCCGCGGATTCCGCCGGCGCCGCGGCTCGCGCCCCGGTGGTACGCGAAGCCCCCGCGCCGTCCTGACCGTCCGCGGGGCCCGGGGCCACCTGCGGCCAGCCGGCGTACAAGTCGCCCCACCAGTCGTCGTCTTGGCGGGCCGACGGCCGCTCCCCCTGCTGGCTCATGCCGACATTGTCCATGGCTTCCGGCGCCCGAAAACGGTCATTCAGAAAATCAGCCGATCCATAAGAAGATGAATCGACAAAGCGAGCCGCCGTCCAGGTTGCGCCCCCGATCGGCGGCGCAACCTCGACCGTCGCCCCAGCTCAGCGCGGTGCACCGACGGCCGACCGGCCTTCCGTCGCGCTCGCGACCCCCCTCGGGCGCACCGCACGGAAGCCGGCGCGAACGCCGGCGCAGACGTACGTACGCCGTTCGCCCGGTCGCCCAAGTTGGCCGAAGTGCATCCGTTCCCGATCGCACGACGCCCCACGACGTCCCACGGCACCCCTCAGACCCACGGACACCGCATATCCATCGTGACCACCGCATTCCGGACGGGGTCGAGCAACCGGGAGGGGCCGCCGTGCCCCCGGGGCGGGAAAAGCGGCGATGATGAACGCGAACGGTGAACGTACGGGGAGGAAAGCCGTCTCATGCTGTCCGCGTTGGGCCTGGACGAGGTGCACGAAACGGCGTACCGCGCCCTGGTTTCGGTGGGCGCCGCAGACGTCCCCGATCTGGCCCGCAGGCTGACCCTCGGCGAACCCGCCACCGACCGGGCGCTGCGCCAACTGGAACGGCACGGGCTCGCCGCGCAGGCGACGGGGCGGCCCGGCCGTTGGGTGGCCGCTCCGCCCGAGGTCGCGCTGGGCGCACTGCTGGCCCGACGGCGCCAGGAACTCGAACGCGCGGAGCTGTCGGCGACGTTGCTCGCCCAGGAGTACCGGGCGCGGGAGGCGGAACCCGCCGTGCACGACCTGGTCGAGGTGGTCACGGGGCGGGGGGCCATCGCCCAGCGGTTCCTCCAGCTCCAGCTCGGTGCGACCGAGGAGGTCTGCGCCCTGGTGACCGGCGACCCGATCGCCGTCTCCGGGGCGGACAACGAGGCCGAGGCGGAGGCGGCGGGCCGGGGCGTGGCGTACCGGGTGGTGGTCGAGCAGGAGGTGCTGTCCCGGCCCACGGGGGTGCGTGACCTCTCCGCGGCGCTCGGCCGGGACGAGGAGGTCCGGGTCGCCGACCGCGTCCCCACCAAGCTGCTGATCGCCGACCGGTCGCTGGCGATGGTGCCGCTGACCGCCCGGACGGCCGAGCCCTCGGCGCTGGTCGTGCACGACTGCGGTCTGCTGGAGTCCCTGTCGGGACTGTTCGAAGCGGTGTGGCGGCACGCCCTGCCGCTGCGGTTGGGCCGGGGCGGCACCGTCGCGACGCACCCGCAGGGCACCGGTGAGGACCCGGACGGACCGGACAGCATCGATCTGGAGGTCCTCTCCCTGCTGCTGGCCGGCCTGACCGACGCGAGCGTGGCCAAGCAGTTGGACCTCGGGCTGCGCACGGTGCAACGGCGGGTCCGGCGGCTGATGGAACTGGCGGACGTGACGACCCGGCTCCAGCTCGGTTGGCACGCCTACGAGCGCGGCTGGGTGGCGCGCACCCGCTGACGGGCGCCGGGGCACGCCCTCCGGCACGCTGGGCTGATGGGAGCGTGGGAACTCCTCCTGGTCGGTGTGGTGCTGCTGATCGGCCTGTGCGGAGTGATGGTGCCGGGCGTGCCGGGATCGTGGCTGGTCTGGGCGGGCGTGGCCTGGTGGGCCGTGCAGGACACCCGGACGGTGGCCTGGGGGGTGCTGGTGGGCGCGACGGTGGTGCTGCTGGTGGCGCAGGCGGTGCGCTGGCAGCTGCCGCCGCGCCGGCTGCGGCAGAGCGGGACCACCCGGCGGATGGCCCTGTGCGCGGGGGCGGGCTCGCTCCTGGGGTTCTTCCTGGTGCCGGTGCTGGGCGCGCTGCTCGGCTTCGTCGGAGGCGTCTACCTGGCGGAACGGGTGCGCCTGGGCAGCCACGGCGAGGCCGCCGCGTCCACCCGCAACGCACTGCGGGTGGGGGGCTGGAGCGTGCTCGTGGAGTGGTTCGCCTGTCTGTTGGTCATCGGGGCGTGGCTGGGGGTGCTGGTGTGGGGGTGACCTGCCGCGGGGGCCCGTCGTCGAGCTGCCACCGTCACCCGGACGGCCCAGTGGAGGGCCCTCGCGTGCGGTCGGGCCGCGTCACCCGTGCGGACGGGCGCCTTCCAGGTCCAGCAGGAACGTCTTGCGGTCGAGGCCGCCCGCGTACCCGGTCAGCGAGCCGTCGGCGCCGATGACCCGGTGGCAGGGGCGCAGGACGAGCAGCGGGTTGGCGCCGATCGCACCGCCCACCGCGCGGACGGCGGCCCGGGAGGCACCCACCTCCGCGGCGATCCGGCCGTACGTGGTGGTGGTCCCGTACGGGACCGCGTCGAGGGCGTCCCAGACCCGCCGCCGGAAGTCGGTGCCCGCCGGGCGCAGCGGTAGCCGGAACGCGGTCAGTTCTCCGGCGAAGTAGGCGACGAGCTGCTCGCGGGCCGCCCGGAACGGTTCGTCGGCGCGGCGTCGTGCGGGTCCCGCGGAGCGGCCGCCCTTCTGCCCGGGGACGGACAGGGAGGTGAGGGCACCGTCCTCGTCGGCGGTGAGGAGGAGCTCTCCGAGGGGGCTGTCGAGCGTGGTCCACGGGGATTCGGTGGTCGGGAGGGATGCGGTGGTCGGGGTGGTCATGGTGATCACGTACTCGCTTTCGCAGGGGCGGGGCACGGCTCGCCAGCGGCTCGGGCCGCGTGCAGGTGCCGTAGGGCGTAGGACCGCCAGGGGCGCCAGGTGTCCGGCACCGGCACGTCGGGCGGGGCGACGTCGGGGTCGCCGAGGGCACGGACCCGGATCTCCGCGACGGTTCGCGCGTCGAGTCCGGGCAGCCCGAGCAGCGTGTGGTGCGCGGTGTCCCGGTCGGCGCCCGCGTCGAGCCTGAGGGTGCCGTCGGCGAGCGCCGCGCACAGCGCCCCGAGCGCGCCGTCCGGCTCCGCCGCGGCCAGCACGGCGGGCTCGGGGAAGAGGTGGGTGAGGGTGCCGCAGGGCGTGTCCAGCGGTTTGCCGTACCGCTCGACGAGGTGGGCCGCCGCCACCGGACCGACCAGGGCGCGCACCGCGGCCTCCTCCGGGTCGGCGCTGGCCGGTGACCGCAGCCCCGGCCGGGCGGCGATCGCCGGGGCGAGCCGTGGATCGGCGCCGAGTCGTTCGTCGACGGCGTACGGGTCGGCGTCGAGGTCGAAGAGTCGGCGCAGGCGTTGCACGGCCGTGGTGAGGTCACGCGGGTCGGTGAGCCGCAGACTCGCCTCCAGCCAGCCGCCGGGCCGCGTGGCACCGGTGCCCCGACCGGGGACGGAGCTCCGCTCCTCGACGGTGGCGATCCCCGCACCGTGCGGGAGCCGCAGGGTGCGCCGGTGGATCCGACGGCCGGGCGCGCCCGTGACCTCCTCGATCCCGGCGACGGCCTGGGCCGCCAGCAGGTCGAAGACGGGTCCGGCCAGGTAGGCGCCCCGGTGGGCGAGGCGGAGCGGGATGTCCGGCGAGCCGCCCGAGCCGGTGACGGCGGGCCGTCGGGCGCTGCGCGGGGCGACGGCCCGCAGCCTGCTCGGGGTCATGCCGTATCCGGCCCGCAGGGTGTCGTTGAACTGTCGGACGCTCGCGAAGCCGGCGGCGAACGCGACCTCCGTGACGGGCAGTGCGGTGGTCTGGAGGAGCGTGCGGGCGGTGTGCATGCGTTGGGCCCTGGCCAGGGCGATCGGCCCGGCGCCCAGTTCGCCGGTGAGTTGGCGCTGCACCTGGCGGGGGCTGTAGCCGAGTCGGGCGGCGAGGCCGGTGACGCCCTCGCGGTCGACGACGCCGTCGCCGATCATGCGGACCGCGCGGGCCACCGCGTCGGCCCGGGCGTTCCACTCCGCGGAGCCCGGCACGGCGTCCGGGCGGCAGCGGCGGCAGGCCCGGTAGCCGGCGCCCTGGGCGGCGGCCGCGGTCGGGTAGTAGCGGACGTTCTCGCGCCGGGGCGTGACCGCCGGGCAGCTCGGCCGGCAGTAGATGCCGGTCGTCCCGACGGCGAAGAAGAACTCCCCGTCGAAGCGGCCGTCCCTGCTGCGTACGGCCTCGTACCTGGTCTCGTCGTCGATCACACCACCGATTGTCCCCGGTCCCGGGGCCCGTCGCTGGCGGGAATCGGACACGGCGTCCGGACGGGCCGGGGCCCACGGCCCGAGGCCGCCGCGCGGGGCGCAGTGCCCCGCGCGACGTGCCCCGGCGCCGCGGAGCTCAGATCCGGCCGGTGCGCTTGGCCCGCTGGGCGGCGCGCCCGACGGCTCCCTTCTGCTTCCACTCGCGTCGCAGGTCGGCCCGGGTCCGGGCGTCGGTCTTCGCCACGATGTACCGGTTCTCGCGCAGCAGCTTGCGGAAGCTGTCGAGCCGCCGCTCGGGCAAAACGCCGTCGGCCACCGCGGCGAGGACCGCACAGCTCGGCTCGGCCTCGTGCGCGCAGTCGTGGAACTGGCAGCCCCGGGCCAGTTCCTCGATCTCGGCGAACACCCGCTCGACGCCGCTCCCGGCGTCCCAGAGCCCCACGCCGCGCAGTCCGGGCGTGTCGATGAGGGCGCCGCCGCCGGGCAGCAGCAGGAGGTTGCGGGTGGTGGTCGTGTGGCGGCCCTTGCCGTCGACGTCCCGGGCCGCCTGGACGACCTGGGCGTCCGCGCCGAGGAGCTCGTTGGCGAGCGTGGACTTTCCGGCGCCGGACTGTCCGAGCAGCACGCTGGTGCCCCCGGCGACCACGGCGGCGAGCACGTCGAGCCCTTGGCCGGTGGTCGCGCTGGCCGGCAGGACGGGCACCCCCGGGGCGCTGGTCTCCACGTCCCGCACGAGGTGGGACAGGGTGACCGCGTCCGGGACGAGGTCGGCCTTGGTGAGGACGACGACGGGCTGCGCACCCGACTCCCAGGCGAGGGCGAGGAACCGTTCGACCCGGCCGAGGTCGAGCTCCACCGCGAGGGACACCGCGATGATCACAAGGTCGACGTTGGCGGCGAGGATCTGTCCCTCGGACCGCTTGGACGAGGTGGAGCGCACGAACGACCGGCGGCGCGGCAGATACGCCCGGACGTACCGGGGGTCGCGACCATCAGGGTCGACGGCGGCCCAGTCCCCGGTGCAGATGACCTTCAGCGGGTCGCGCGGCACCACGAACTCGGTGTCGGCCCGGACGGTACCGAAGGGGGTGACGACGTCACAGAGCCCGCGGTCGACGCGGACGACGCGGCCGGGTACCAGTCCCTGGGCGGCGTACGGGGCGAAGGCGGCGGCCCAGTCGTCGTCCCAGCCGTAGGGGGCGAGGGCGCGCTGTGCGTCGTCGGAGGAAGACATGCTGTTGAGCAGGGTGTGGGACAAGGGGAACCCTTCGAGGGGCGGCCCCGGCAGCGCGCTCGGCGCGCGGACTACTGCGTACGGGTGTCAGCCGGAGACCACAGGGGTGGAAAGGATGAACTCCTGAGTGCGGGCAGCGCCCGTGACCATGACCGTCACCACTGACCTCACCTCCTGTTCCCTCAACGAACCGACGGACCGAACCGGGTGCGGCACACGGCCACGTCCCGGCGGAACGGAATGAAGACTAGACGCACCCCCCGACCGCGTGCCAGCCATTTTTCGACGGATGCCCACGGACTCCACCGCCGGGGCCGACTGCTGTGGCCGCAGGCACCGTTGATCACGAGAACGTCACTTCGCCGGACCGTGGGGGAGGCGGTGTCGCATCATGGGGCGGGGGACATCCGTCGCACACTGGGGGGAATCCGTGCACCGTCGTGCCGTCGCCGTACTGGTCGCCGTGGGGCTGACCGCCCTGTCGGGCTGTGGGGGCATCGAGGAGGAGACCGCGAAGTTGCCCGACATGAAGGGCAAGGGGCTCCAGTCCGCGCAGGACCAGGCCCGGGAGGCGGGCTTCGACCGGCTGAGCTCGCACGACGCGCTGGGTCGCGGGCGGCTCCAGGCGATGGACCGCAACTGGAAGGTGTGCGGGCAGACTCCGAAGCCCGGGACGCACGCCACGAAGACGAAGGTGCGCTTCGCCACGGTCAAGCTCGACGAGAAGTGCCCCGCCAAGGACGGCGCGCTCCAGGAGACCAGGAGCACCCTGCCCGACTTCGTCGGGAAGTCGGTGCGGGCGGTCCGGCAGTCGCTGGACAGTTCCACCAGCATCTCCGTCAACGACGCCTCCGGCGAAGACCGGTTGGTGATCGTGGAGTCCAACTGGAAGGTCTGCAGGCAGAAGCCGAAGGCCGGCACCGATTTCGACGGGCAGCCGGTCAGCCTCGACGCCGTGAAGTTCGGCGAGCGCTGCTGAGGTGCGGAGCCCCGGGGCTCTTCAGTTCCGGGGCCCCGCGAGGTGTTCAGTTCTCTTCGGCCGCTTCCTGCGGGGCCAGGCTGTCCATGAAGGAGCTGACGGAGAACACCGCCCGCCCCGGGCCGGCCGGTCCGTACCCGGGGGGCGAGGACAGTCCGAACTCGTCCATCGTGGCGCGGTAGGACTCCAGCAGCCGGATGTGGTACTCCAGCGGGGCGCCCTGCGGATTCGCCTTGCCCAGCGGGGTGGTGGGCTCGGGGCACCAGGTGGTGAAGCGGGGCGTGATGCCGTGCGACATGAAGAACCGCAGGCCCTCGGTGGTGGAGGCGATGGCCTCGTCGACGGTGGTGAAACCGAAGGGCTCCGCCATCTCGACGCCCGCGACGAAGTTCGGGATGACGTTGCGGGCGCCGAACACGTCCGCCGAGTCGAGGATGCGGCGGTGCCACTCGTCCCTGCCGACGTAACGCTCCTTGCCGGGGCAGTAGAGCTCGAACAGACGGCGGTCCCACACCTCGTAGTTGGGGTGGTAGATCTGCACCCCGTAGTCCTTGAAGCGCTGGACGTCGTCCTTGGGGAGGGCCTGGGCCACGACCTTGCCGATCCACCGGCCCGGGAAGCGCTCCTCGATGGCCTTGGCGTAGTGGCCGTAGAAGTCGGCCTCGTCACGGCCGGCGACCTTCGAGGTGACGGCGCCGCCGGTGAGCGTGTAGGCGGTGGAGGTGCGGGCGGTGTCGTACTTGTCGATGATCTCCAGGGCCTCCAGCACCTCCTCGACGTCCTTGACGCCGGTGTAGGGGCGCCCCGCGGCCTTGTGCTGGCGCCAGTTGTGGTTGATGTCGCAGTACTGGCACTCCTCCTTGGCGCCGAAGTACTGGCAGACCCGGAAGACCGTCAGATAGACGAGGTAGCCCCACTGGATGGTCGGCGCGACCTCCATCACCGACTTGCCGTTGGCGAGGGTGTGACGGTAGTAGTCCGGCATCGGCGGCAGGCCGACGTCGGCGATCCGACGGCCGTCCAGGTACAGCCCGAGCATCCCGTCGGCGTCGGCGGCGACCCGGTACGGGGACGCCGGGTTGACCCGGACGGAGACCACGGTGCGACGCAGGTCGTACGGGCCGCCGGTGAGGACGATCTCCTCCGGCGGGCGGCGCAGCGCGGCGGCGCCCAGCTCCGGCAGGGTGCCGTGGTCGAACGAGAAGATGAAGTACGACTTGGGCTTGACGTCGCCGGTGGCCTCGTTGGTGGTGTCGCTGAGGGCCGACTCGTCGAAGGCGATGCCGCCGCGCAGCAGGTCCTCCTTGAAGACCGCTTCCCTCGGTACGTGCGGGAACCGTTCCAGCAGATCCTCGACCAGTGCGGTGCGGCGCACCGTACCGTCCGTGGTGTCGGTGCCGTCCGTGGTGCCCATCGTGTGTCTCCTCGCTCCCCCGGCCGCAGAGGGTGTGTCCGGCGGGGCCCGGGGTGTCGGTGCCCGCCGCTCGCGGTGTGTGCGTCCGGCCCTCCACCGTATGCCCCCGTCCGGGGCGGCCCGACCTGGGCCCGGGGACGGAGGGCTTAGGTCGGGGGACCGACCCCGCCGCGGGGTGCCGGGCCGGGTGTTCCGAGCGGGTCCGGGCCCGGGGCCGTCAGCGGTCGGCGGGCCGGGACAGCGGGGCTGCGCCGCGCACTTCGGCGGGTGCGGCGGGTTCGGCGGGTTCGGCGGGTTCGGCGGGCCACAGCGCGAACGCACGGTCGCGGGGGCCGTGCAGCACCGTGGCGCCGGGACCGGGACCGAACCTGCGCACCGGGTGCCGTGCGTCCCACGCGGGCCATCCGGGGTCCCCGTCGACGACGAACCGCACCCACGCCCCGTGCATCTCCTCGGCGAGCCACTGCGGCGCCCCCGGCCCGGCCAGCATCGCCGTGGCCGGGGAGGAGACGGTGTCGAAGACGAACCCGAGTTCCAGTGCGTGGCAGGCGCCGAGCCCGGCGATCGAGGACGGCCAGGCGAACTCGTAGAGGTAGGTGTCGCCGGGTACCGGGGACGCGACCCGGCGGGCTTCCGCCAGCCGGTGAACCGGTCGTCTCAGCAGGTGGTCGGTGACGAGTTGGCCGACGACCTCCGCGGCGCCCGCCCCGGGGTGCAGCGCACGGTAGCCGCGGACCGTGCCCGGGCCGCAGCGGGTACGGGCCCGCGCCCAGGCCAGGGCGAGCGGACCGAGCCGGTCGACCCGTTCCGAGAGCCCGTTCGGTGCGAGCCACAGCCGGTGTTCCTGTGTGGTCCACCCCGCCAACAGTCCGACGTCGGCCGCCCCGTCCCCGCGGGTCAGTGCCTCCATCGGCTCGGTGGGGACCAGGTCGCCGTCCACGACCACGCCGAAGGCGGGGCCGCCGAGCAGCGGATTCGCCCGTCGCCCGGCCGCGTGCTGGGCGGCGAGCAGCGCGGCCGGCTCCACTTCGGCGAAGGCCGCGGCCGTGGCGGGGACCCTCAACCGGGTGGCCATCCGCCGCACCATCCGGCGGGCCCGGTCGCGCTCCACGGTCTGCGGCGGCCCGCTCTGGAGCACCGCACGCCGGAACAGCCCCCGGGCCCGGGGGCTGGCCAGCAGCACGCCCGCGCTGATCGCCCCCGCCGACGCGCCGAACAGCGTGACCCGGTCCGGGTCGCCGCCGAACGCCGCGATGCCGCCGCGGACCCACTCCAGGGCGGCGAGTTGGTCGCGCAGCCCCAGATTGGGCGGGGCGTCGGGGAAGAGGCCGTACCCCTCCACCCCGAGGCGGTAGTTGAAGGACACCAGGACCACGCCGTCGCGGGCGAAGGCCCCGCCGTCGTACACCGGCACCGCGGACGACCCCCGGGTCAGGGAGCCGCCGTGGGCCCACACCGCCACCGGGAGGCGGGCGGCCGGGTCCGGGTCCGGGGTCCACACGTTCGCGGTGAGCCAGTCGTCCCCCGTGATCACCGGATCGGACAGGAGGCGGGCGAAGGGCGCACCGTACGGGGGCTTGGGCGGGGTGGCGCCGAAGGCGGTGGCGTCCCGCACGCCGTCCCAGGGCTCGGGGGGTCGAGGGGGTCGGAAGCGGAGGGCGCCCCGCGGCGGCGCGGCGTAGGGGACGCCCCGGAAGACGGCCACCCGCCGACCGTCCCCGTCTGCGAGGTCTTCATGACGTCCGCGCACCGTTCCGTACGCGGTCCGGACCCGTGGGCCTGACACCATCGCTGCCTGCACTCCTCCGCATCGTCGCGCGGACCGGAGGGCGACCGGGCGCGCGTGCGTCGTCATGGAGCCCCAGGGTGTACCAGGTCCCCCGGTGGAGCCACCCGGACGGGTGCGGCGGGCCGGCGCGGCCGGGGTGCCGTCCGATTCCTTCAAGACCGGGGCGGCGCGGTGTGCCTACGCTCCCGCCATGAACGCACGATTCGATCTGGTGAGCGTGGTCGTCTCCGACATGGCCGCGTCCGTCGCCTTCTACCGCCGCATCGGCCTCGACTTCCCGGCGGGGGCCGAGTCCCAGCCGCACGCGGAGGCCGAACTCTCCGGGGGCCTGCGGTTCGCCCTCGACTCCGAGGAGGTCATCCGGAGTTTCCTGCCCGACTGGCACGGCGTGCCGGAGGGGCGGGTGGGGCTCGCCTTCCTCTGCGACGGGGGTCCGCGGGGCGTCGACGACCTGTACGCGGCGCTGGTCGCCGAGGGACACCAGGGGGTGCGCCCGCCGTGGGACGCCCCCTGGGGTCAGCGGTACGCCCTGGTGGCGGACCCGGACGGCAACGGGGTGGACCTCTTCGCTCCCCTGCCCTGAGCCGCGGACGTCCTGAGCCGCGGACCGATCCGCCGCGGGCACCGACCCGCCGCGGGCTGCGGTCAGGGGGCCAGACGACCGAGGGTGGTGCCGGCCAGGGCGCGGGTCTCGCGGGCCAGGTGCGCCTGGTCCGCGTACCCGGTGCGCTGGGCCGCGTCGGCCCGCCCCGCGCCCGAGCGGACCAGGGCCAGGGCGCGTTGGAAGCGGAGCACCCGGGCCAGGGTCTTGGGCCCGTAGCCGAACGCCTCCAGGGACCTGCGGTGCAGGCCCCGCGCGCCGAGCCCCACCTCGTCGGCCACCGCGCCGACGGTCCGTCCGGCGCGCAGCCCGGCGACGATCCGCCCCACCAACGGGTCGGTGCGGCACGTCGCCCACCGCCGGGCGGCCAGGGCCTCCAGGGCCACCGCGGGGTCGGCCGCCGCCGCGATCCGGGCCGCGAGGGCACCGACCTCCCGGGCGGACCAGAGTTCCGCGAGGTCCACCCGTCGGTCGCGCAGGACGTGGGCGGGTACGCCCAGGAGCGGTGCCGCGGTGCCGGGGGCGAACCGCACTCCGGTGTACGGGGCGGAGCCGTCCGGCGGGTGGGCCCGGGTGTCGGGTCCCGCGACGAACAGCCGGCCCGCGCTCCAGAGCAGGTCCATGCAGCCGTCCGGCAGGACGGTGCCGCCCCCGCCGGGCTCCGGCTCCGCACTCCACACGACCGCCCCGGGCACCCGGGAAGCCCTTTCGACGTACCCCATGCGGCCCAGGCTACGGCGCGGGCACAGGGGCGGGCACAGGGGCAGGTGCAGGCGCAGGCGCAGGTACGGGCACCGGGGCCGGCGCAGGTCGCGGGCGGTGCTCGCGGTGTTCCTGGGGGCTGACCCCGTAGACGCGTTTGAAGGCGCTGGACAGCGCGAACGCGCTGCCGTACCCGACCTGTCGGGCGATCGCGCCGATGGTGAGGTCCGTGTCGCGCAGGAGGTCCGCGCAGTGGGCGAGGCGCCATCCGGTGAGGTACGCCATCGGGGGTTCCCCGACGAGCGCGGTGAACCGACGGGCGAGGGCCGCCCGGGACACCCCGGTCTTCGCGGCGAGTCCGGCGACCGTCCACGGGTGGGCGGGTTCGTCCTGGAGGAGTCGCAGGGCCGGCCCCACGACCGGATCGCCCAGGGCCGCGTACCAGGCGGGGGCCTCGGCCTCCGGTCGGGAGAACCAGGCCCGCAGCGCTTGGATGACGATGAGGTCGAGCAGTCGGTCGAGCACGACTTCCTGACCGGGCTCGTCACGGGCCATCTCCGCGGCGAGCAGCGTCAGCAGTCCGCGGTCCCAGTCGCCGGCCGTGAGGGTGAGCAGCGGCGGGAGCGCGTCGAGGAGTCGTCCGCTGATCTCGCCGCGCAGGTGGTACGTCCCGATGAGCAGCGCGACGGAGGCGTCCGTGCGTTCCCCCCAGGTCCGTAGCCCGAGGTCCATCACGCCGTGCAGGAGTTCGCCGTCGGGCGTCGCACAGATGCCGCCGGGCAGACAGCGGACCAGGGGGACGGTGTCGGGGGCGTCGGCGCAGGTGTAGTGCTCGGGGCCGCGGGCCAGCGCGACGTCCCCGGGCCCGATGCGGACCGGAGCCCCGCTGGCGGGGACGATCCAGGCCTCCCCGGTGACCACGACCATCAGGGAGAGGGGGGCCTGGTCCTCGACCCTGACCGACCAGGGCGGGTCGAAGCAGGCGCGGATGAGGAAGGCGCCACGGGCCCGTGGGCCTTCCAGTAGTCCGGCGAGCGCGTCCATGCCGGTCAGGGTAGGGCAGGGGCGGTCGGAGCCCTACTGCGGACCGACCGGCGGACCCACCGGATCGGGACCTTCCCGGACGGAACGCCCCCGGCGAACCCGTCGGTGCGGCCGGACCCCGCAGGCGAACCGTCGGGGCCCGGGGCCCTGGTGGACCCGTCAGTCGCGGTGGCGTTCCCGCCCGGGTCCCTCGGCCGCGCGGGACCAGACGTCTCCCGCGGCGCCGGGGTCCGGCCGGTGCCGTCCCGGGAGGACCGCGCCGTGGTGGACGCCGCCGGGGACCTCGCCGTGGTGGGTCCCCGGGTGGGCGGCCGGGGTGCGCAGGGCGGCCTGGGGCCCGGCGGGGCCCGGGCCGCCCCCGTCGTGGCCCCTTCCGCGGGCCTCGCCGTCGCCGCCGGCCGCCTCGGTGCCGGAGCCGTCCGCCGGCGGGCCGTCGGAGGGGCGCCACAGGGGGGTGCGCAGCCGGGAACCGAGGTCCTCCGGGGGCAGGAACTTCGACCAGCGCTCGGGGAACTCGGACGGCATCTCCGGGTCGTCGGCCTGGTCCGCCCGGTCCGCCTGGTCGGAGTAGTCGGCGTAGTCCGCGTCGTCGGAGTAGCCGGAGGGCTCGTGGAAGTCGGGGAAGACGGAGTACTGCTCGCCGCCGTGGCGGCGCCAGGCGGCGGCGCGGGCCACGTACTCGGCGATCTGTGCCTGCTTCGCGCGTTCCTGCGCGGCGCGGGCCGCCGCGGTGGCGACGGAGGGCCAGACGCGGTCGATCGCCGCGTTCACCGCGGCGCCGACCAGCACGGCGAACGCCGAGACGCCGATCCACAACAGCACCGCGACGGGGGCCGCCAGCGAGCCGTAGATGGTGGGTCCCTCGACGGTGTTGGTCAGGTAGATGCGGAGCAGGAAGCTTCCGAGCACCCACATCCCGAGGGCGACCAGGGCCCCGGGCACGTCCTCCACCCAGGGCGAACGCACCGGTACGGAGACGTGGTACAGCGTGGTCAGGAAGGCCACGGACAGCACGATCACGACCGGCCAGTAGAGCACTTGGACGACGGTGGTCGACCAGGGCACCACCTTCACCACCGCGTCCGGCCCCGCGACGATCAGCGGGAGCGCCACCGAGCCGATCAACAGGGCGACGATGAACAGCAGGAAGGCGAGCAGCCGCGTCTTGACGATGCCGCGGGCGCCGTCGAGCCCGTACATGACGGTGATGGTGTCGATGAAGACGTTCACCGCCCGGGAGCCCGACCACAGGGCGAACAGGAAGCCGATGGAGATGATGTCGGGTCTGCCGCCCTCCATCACGTCGTCGAGGATCGGCCGGGCGATCTCGTTCACGCCCTTGTCCGACAGGACGGTGCGGGACGCCTCCAGCAGATTGGACTCGACGCTGGCGATGGTGGAGGCACCGGTCCAGGAGTCGACGTACCCGAGCAGTCCGATGAGGCTCAGCAGCAGCGGCGGCACGGACAACAGCGTGAAGAACGCGGCCTCGGCGGCGAGGCCGAGGATGCGGTACTCGATGCACGAGTTGACGGTGTCCTTGAGCAGGAGCCAGGCGGTCCTGCGTTTGGAGACATCCCGATACAGGGCTTTGGCCCGGTGAAGGCGGCCGGCTGGCCGATCAGGTGTTTCTTTTGCCTCGTGCACCTCCTTACCGTATCGGCATGGCAGCGCGCACTCACACCGTGACCAACCAGCCTCCACCCTTGACGGGGTATGACGTGTTTGCTGGTGACCTGGCCCTTTCCGAGGCGGTCGGCCGGCATCTGGACCCGGCCCTCAGGGACGCGGCGGAGGCGGAACTGTCGCTGCTGGGGCGGGCCGCGGGCTCGACCCAGGTGCAGGAGTGGGGGGCGCTGGCGAACGAGAACCCGCCCGCGTTGCGCAGCCACGACCGTTACGGCCACCGGATCGACGAGGTGGCGTTCCATCCGGCGTGGCACCGTCTGCTCGGCAAGGCGGTCGGGGCCGGGCTGACCGCGGCGTGGACGACGCCGGGCGGGCACGTCCGGCGGGCGGCCGGGTTCCTGGTGTGGTCGCAGGCGGAGGCGGGGAACGGCTGTCCGCTGTCGATGACCCATGCGGCGGTGCCCGCGCTGCGCGCCGAGCCGGCCCTGGCGGCCGAGTGGGTGCCCCGGCTGACCTCGCGCACCTATGACGCGGGGCTGCGGCCGGCGGCCCGCAAGGCCGGCGCCCTGTTCGGCATGGGCATGACCGAGAAGCAGGGGGGCAGTGACGTCCGCGCCAACGCGACGGTCGCCACCGCGCTCGCGGGCGACGGCGAGTACGCCCTCACCGGGCACAAGTGGTTCTGTTCGGCCCCCATGTCGGACGGCTTCCTGGTGCTGGCCCGGGCCGCGGAGGGGTTGACCTGCTTCCTGGTGCCGCGCGTCCTCGCGGACGGCACCCGGAACGCGTTCGCGATCCAGCGCCTCAAGGACAAGCTGGGCAACCGGTCGAACGCCTCCGCCGAGGTCGAGTTCGACGGCACCTGGGCGCGCCGGGTCGGGGCCGAGGGACGCGGGGTGCGCACCATCATCGAGATGGTCACGGCGACCCGGCTCGACTGCGTCCTCGGGTCCGCGGCACTGATGCGGCAGGCGGTCGCCCAGGCGGTGCACCACACGACGTACCGGGAGGCGTTCGGCGGGCCCCTGGTGGACAAGCCGCTGATGCGCAACGTCCTCGCCGACCTGGCCGTCGAGTCGGAGGCCGCGACCACCCTGGCGCTGCGGCTCGCGGCGGCGTACGACACCGCGGAGGACGGGGCCGACCCCGCGGCGGCCGGTGAGCGCGCCCTGCTGCGGATCGCGGTGCCGGTCGCCAAGTACTGGGTCACCAAGCGCTGCACCCCCCTGGTGGCCGAGGCCCTGGAGTGCCTCGGCGGCAACGGGTACGTCGAGGAGTCCGGGATGCCGAGGCTGTTGCGGGAGGCGCCGTTGAACTCGATCTGGGAGGGGTCGGGCAATGTGCAGGCCCTCGACGTGCTCCGGGCGCTCCAGCGCGAACCGGAGGCGCTGCACGCGTTCCTGGTGGAGGTGGGACGGGCCCGGGGCGCCGACGACCGGCTCGACCGCGCGATCAAGGACCTGCTCACCGAGCTGGCGGACCTGGAGGGCCTGGAGGCCAGGGCGCGGCGGGTGGTGGAGCGGATGGCGCTGGTGCTCCAGGGCTCGTTGCTGGTCCGGTTCGCACCGCCGGCGGTGGCGGACGCCTTCTGCTCCTCGCGTCTGGCCCGCGACGGGGGCGGCGCCTTCGGCACCCTGGCGCACACCCTGGACCTGGCGTCGATGGTGGACCGGGCCCGGCCGGTACGGACCGGGTGAGGTGCGGCGGGGGTGGTACCGCGCCGACACGGCGCCACCCCCGCCCGGCCCCGTGGTGCGGAGCGCGCGCCGAACGAACGGCGCCGGGCTCAGCTTTGAGCACCCCTCGCACCTCCGCCAGAGTTGCAGGGGGTTGCACCCCCGCACCGAACTGCGCACTTCCGGGGCACCATGGGGGCGGGACGGGCCCGCTCCCACCGGGAGTACGCGCGGGCGGTGCGTGAAGGGGGAGGCTTGTGGTGACGCCATCGGCCATCGAGGTGGCGAGGCTCGCCGCCATGGACGCGGAGCGGGCGTCGCGGCTGTTGCGGGAGGTCCACGCGGCGAACCTGGCGGGGGACCGCACGGGAGCCGCGCCCCGGCCGGTGATAGGGGAGTCCTGGCTCCGGGCGGTGCGCGGCGGCATCGATCCGGACCGCGACCACCGGGGCCCCTTGCTGGGCCTGGAGCGGTTGGCCGAACTGCGCCAGCGCTCGCCCTTGCACGAGCTGCTGCCGCTGCTGCGGGAAGCGGTGGAGCCGGTGACCGACGCCTCGCAGTCGATCATGATCGTCAGTGATGCGGCCGGTCGAGTGCTCTGGCGGGAGGGCCATCCCGCGGTGCTGCGCAAGGCGGACCTGTTGGGCTGCGAGCCCGGGGCTGACTGGAGCGAGGCCGCGGTCGGCACCAACGGGGTGGGCACCCCGCTGGTGATCAGGCGGCCGGTGCGGGTGCACGCGGCCGAACACTTCGCGCGGGCCCAGCACCCGTGGACGTGTGCCGGCGCGCCGATCACCGACCCCCGGGACGGACGGCTGCTCGGCACCATCGACGTGAGCGGACCGCACGAGACCCAGCACCCGGCCACCCTCGCGCTGGTGGCGTCGGTGGCGAAGCTGGCCGAGGCACGGCTGCGGGAGCGGCACCTGACGGGGTTGGAACGCCTGCGGTCGGTGGCGGCTCCGGTGCTGGCGCGGCTCGGTGGACGGGCGCTCGCCGTGGACGGGGACGGCTGGACGGCCGGGGTGACCGGGATGCCGCCGGTGGACCGGGTGGCGCTGCCGCGGGGGCTGGAGCAGGGCCGGACCTGGTTGCCCTCGCTCGGCGACTGTCTGGTGGAGGCGCTGCCCGGCGGCTGGCTGCTGCGGGTGGCGCAGACCGGTGAGGCCCCGGCCACCCGGGTCCTGTTGGACGTGTCCGAGGCGCGGCGGTGGCACGTGAGCGTGACCGGCGGCTCGGGGGGCTGGACGCACGAGCTGACCCCCAGGCACGCCGAGTTGCTGTACCTGTTGGCGGTGCACCGGGCGGGGCGCAGCGCGTCCGAGTTGGCCGAAGCGATGTTCGGTGACCCGAGCCGGACGGTGACCGTGCGGGCCGAGGTCTCGCGGGTGCGGAGGTATCTGGGCGGGCTGCTGTGCCACCGCCCCTACCGGTTCCGGGAGGACGTGACGGTGGAGCTGAGCCTGCCCGCACGACGCCACGACCTCCTCCCCCACTCGGCGGCCCCGGAGATCCGCTCGGCCACTGCGGGAGTCCGCTCCGCCGCCCCGGAGGTCCGCTCGGCCACCCCGGCCCCGGAAGTCCGCTCGACCGCCCGGGAGGCTCCGGCCCGCCCGTGAGCGGGAGGGACCGACGGGCGGGGCGGGCGGGCCCGGGACGCTTTCGTACCCTGGGCGCATGAGCATCACCGTGACCACGTGGTCCCTCGAACAGACCTCCCCCGCCGACCTGATCCCGGCCAAGGAGCCGGAGGGTGACGTCCGGGTCGTCCGGGCCGAGGTACCCTCGCCGGAGTTCAGCCGCTTCCTCTACACGGCGGTGGGCGGGGACATCCGTTGGACGGACCGGCTACCGCTGACGTACGCCGATTGGCGGGAGCGGCTGGAGCGTCCGGGGACGGAGACGTGGGTCGCGTACGACCGGGGCACCCCGGCGGGTTACGTGGAGCTGGAGGCCCAGGAGAACGGTGCGGTGGAGGTCGTGTACTTCGGCTTGATCCCGGCGTTCCGGGGCCGCCGGATCGGCGGGCACCTGCTGAGCCTCGGCACGGCGCGGGCCTGGGACCTGGCCACCCGCTGGCCGGATCTGGCTCCCACCAGCCGCGTCTGGCTGCACACGTGCAGCGAGGACGGTGCGCACGCGATGGACAACTACCTGCGCCGCGGCTTCCGGCTGTTCGACACCAAGACGGCCCCGGAGCCCGAGGTGGCGACCCCGGGGCCCTGGCCGGGCGCCGGACCCGTCTGAGACGGGCCGGCGGATCATGTGACCAAGACCACCCTTGTCTCACGATGCGGGACAAGGGTGTCCACATATCGGATAACGCTAGACCGGTCCGACACCGTCGTGCCACGCTTCCGCCATGCCTTCAGCTGGAATCCCCTTGGTGAGTCGACGTCACGTCGACCTCGGCCGCGTGTCCAGCGCCATCTGTCCGGCGCGCTGACCGCCCTCAGCACCGCCGTCCCCCCAACCTCCTCAGCGCCTTCCGCCCGTCCTGCACCTTCACGCCCCGGCGTGGTGCCCGGATCCGCGTCGTCGCCACCATCGCTGCGCAGTGCCGCGCGCGGATGTCCCGCACCCTCCGCGCTGTTCCCGTATGCGCAGGTAAGAGCCGCTTTCCTGCCTGTCCGAAGGACGTATTCCCATGGTCTCCTCGGCCTCGACGCCGCCGCAGAAGCCCGCCGCAGCCGCGGCCCGCCGTAGGGTGACCCGTCACCGTGGCGAAGGCCAGTGGGCCAAGGGCCACTTCACCCCCCTGAACGGCAACGAGCAGTTCAAGAAGGACGACGACGGTCTCAACGTACGGACACGTATTGAGACGATCTACTCCCGGTCGGGTTTCGACTCCATCGACCCGAACGACCTGCGCGGCCGGATGCGTTGGTGGGGTCTGTACACCCAGCGCAAGCCCGGGATCGACGGCGGCAAGACCGCGATCCTGGAGCCGGAGGAGCTGGACGACAAGTACTTCATGATGCGCGTGCGCATCGACGGCGGTCGCCTCACCACCGAACAACTGCGCGTGATAGCCGAGATCTCGCAGGAGTTCGCGCGCGGCACGGCCGACATCACCGACCGGCAGAACATCCAGTACCACTGGATCCGCATCGAGGACGTGCCCGAGATCTGGCGCCGGTTGGAGGCCGTCGGCCTGTCCAGCACCGAGGCCTGCGGCGACACCCCCCGGGTGATCCTCGGCTCCCCGGTCGCCGGCATCGCCGAGGACGAGATCATCGACGGCACCCCCGCCATCGACGAGATCTACCGCCGGATCGTGGGCAACCGGGACTACTCCAACCTGCCGCGGAAGTTCAAGTCCGCCGTCTCCGGCTCCCCGTTGCTCGACGTGGCGCACGAGATCAACGACATCGCCTTCGTCGGCGTGCGCCACCCCGAACTCGGCCCCGGCTTCGACGTCTGGGTGGGCGGCGGCCTGTCCACCAACCCCAAGCTCGGCGTCCGCCTGGGCACGTGGGTGTCCCTGGAGGACGTGCCGGACGTCTACGAGGGCGTCATCGGCATCTTCCGCGACTACGGATTCCGCCGGCTGCGCAACCGCGCCCGGCTGAAGTTCCTGGTGGCCGACTGGGGACCGGAGAAGTTCCGCCAGGTCCTGGAGGACGAGTACCTGCTGCGCAAGCTGAACGACGGCCCGGCGCCCGAGCAGCCCGTGCAGCGCTGGCGCGACCACGTGGGCGTGCACCGCCAGAAGGACGGCCGCTTCTACATCGGGTTCGCCCCCCGCGTCGGGCGGGTCGACGGCACCATCCTCACCAAGGTCGCGCAGATCGCCGAGGACCACGGCAGCGGACGGCTGCGGACCACCGCCGAACAGAAGATGCTGGTCCTCGACATCACCGAGGACCGGGTCGACTCCGCGGTGGCCGCCCTGGAGGCGCTGGACCTGCGCGTCACGCCCTCCCCGTTCCGGCGCGGCACCATGGCCTGCACCGGCATCGAGTACTGCAAGCTCGCGATCGTCGAGACCAAGGCGCGCGCCGCCACGCTCATCGACGAACTGGAGCGCAGGCTCCCGCAGTTCGAAGAGCCGATCACCATCAACATCAACGGCTGCCCCAACGCCTGCGCCCGCATCCAGGTGGCGGACATCGGTCTCAAGGGCCAGTTGGTGCTGGACGACGACGGCAACCAGGTCGAGGGCTACCAGGTGCACCTCGGCGGCGCGCTGGGCCTGGAGGCCGGTTTCGGCCGCAAGGTGCGCGGCCTGAAGGTGACTTCGCACGAACTCCCCGACTACGTGGAGCGGGTCGTCCGTCGCTTCGAGGCCGAACGCGAGGACGGCGAGCGCTTCGCCACCTGGGTCACCCGTGCCTCGGAAGAGGCGCTGTCATGAGCGAGCGCGCCGCCCCCTTCCACTGCCCCTACTGCGGCGACGAGGACCTCCGCCCGAACGAACAGGGCCACGGCGCCTGGGAATGCGCGGCGTGCAACCGAGCCTTTCAGCTGAAGTTCCTCGGGCTGCTCGCCCGGGGGCTCCGCCGACAGGACACCGGAGGGGACTCGATATGACCGCCACGGGAACCACCGCACCGCACGACACGGACGGCCGCCGCCCGGCCGACCCCACCGACGAGCGCGCCGCCGAGCTCAAGGCCCTCGCCGAGCGGGCCGGCCGCGAGTTGGAGGACGCCTCCGCGCTCGCCGTCGTCACCTGGGCCGCCACCACCTTCGGGCCCCGCTTCTGCGTCACCTCCTCCATGGAGGACGCCGTCGTGGCCCACCTGGCGTCCCGCGCCCTGCCCGGCGTGGACGTGGTCTTCCTGGACACCGGCTACCACTTCCCGGAGACCATCGGCACCCGGGACGCCGTGGAGGCCGTGATGGACGTCAACGTCATCACCCTGACCCCGCGTCAGACCGTCGCGGAGCAGGACGCCGAGTACGGGCCCCGGCTCCACGACCGCGACCCCGACCTGTGCTGCGCGCTGCGCAAGGTCCAGCCCCTCCAGGACAGCCTCACCGGCTACGAGGCGTGGGCGACGGGCCTGCGCCGCGACGAGTCGCCCACCCGGGCCGGCACCCCGGTCGTCGGCTGGGACGCCAAGCGCCGCAAGGTGAAGGTCTCCCCCATCGCCCGCTGGACGCAGGACGACGTGGACCGTTACGTCGCCGAGTACGGTGTGCTGACCAACCCCCTGCTCATGGACGGCTACGCCTCCGTGGGTTGCGCACCGTGCACCCGGCAGGTCCTCGAAGGCGAGGACGCCCGCGCCGGACGCTGGGCCGGCCGGGGCAAGACCGAGTGCGGTCTGCACGGATGACCGCCGCCCGTCCGGGGGGCACCGCCCCCCGTCCCCCACACCAGGAGACCGAGCATGCCGAGGAGAAACACGTGAGCGGAGCCACCATCTGGCTCACGGGTCTGCCCAGCGCGGGCAAGACGACCATCGCGTACGAGCTGGCCGGACGGCTGCGCGCCGACGGCCACCGGGTCGAGGTCCTCGACGGCGACGAGATCCGCGAGTTCCTCTCCGCGGGTCTCGGCTTCGACCGCGCGGACCGGCACACCAACGTGCAGCGCATCGGCTTCGTCGCCGAACTCCTCGCCCGCAACGGCGTCCTCGTCCTCGTTCCGGTGATCGCGCCCTACGCCGACAGCCGTACGGCGGTGCGGGAACGACACGACAAGGCCGGCACCCCCTACGTCGAGGTGCACGTCGCCACGCCCGTGGACGTGTGCGCGGTCCGGGACGTGAAGGGCCTGTACGCCAAGCAGGCGGCGGGCGAGATATCCGGCCTCACCGGGGTCGATGACCCGTACGAGCAGCCCGAGGCGCCGGACCTGCGGATCGAGTCCCAGGACCAGACCGTCCAGGAGTCCGCGACCGCGCTGCACGCACTGCTCACCGAGAGGGGCCTCCTATGACGGCGACCGCGGCCACGGCCCGCGACGGCCACGGCGACGACGTCCGCACGGGACGCGGACCGGCCGGCCAGGAGAGCCCGTACACGCTCTCGCACCTCGACGCGCTGGAGTCCGAGGCCGTCCACATCTTCCGCGAGGTGGCGGGCGAGTTCGAGCGACCGGTGATCCTCTTCTCCGGCGGCAAGGACTCCATCGTCATGCTGCACCTGGCGCTCAAGGCGTTCGCGCCGGCGCCCGTGCCGTTCACGCTGCTGCACGTCGACACCGGGCACAACTTCCCCGAGGTCCTCGACTACCGCGACCGGACGGTGGCCCGCCACGGGCTGCGGCTGCTCGTCGCCTCCGTGCAGGAGTACATCGACCGCGGCGCGCTGCGGGAGCGGCCCGACGGCACCCGCAACCCCCTCCAGACCGTCCCGCTCACCGAGGCGATCCAGCAGCAGCGGTTCGACGCGGTGTTCGGCGGCGGGCGCCGCGACGAGGAGAAGGCGCGGGCCAAGGAGCGGGTGTTCTCGCTGCGCGACGAGTTCTCCCAGTGGGACCCCCGCCGCCAGCGGCCCGAACTGTGGCAGCTCTACAACGGCCGGCACGCACCCGGTGAGCACGTCCGGGTGTTCCCGCTGTCCAACTGGACCGAGCTGGACGTGTGGCAGTACATCGCCCGGGAGTCCATCGAGCTGCCGGAGATCTACTTCGCGCACGAGCGCGACGTGTTCCTGCGCTCGGGCATGTGGCTGACCGCCGGTGACTGGGGCGGCGCCAAGGACGGCGAGCCGGTCGAGAAGCGACTGGTGCGCTACCGCACCGTCGGGGACATGTCCTGCACCGGAGCCGTCGACTCGGACGCGACCACCCTGGACGCCGTCATCGCGGAGATCGCCGCGTCCCGGCTCACCGAGCGGGGCGCCACCCGCGCCGACGACAAGCTGTCCGAGGCCGCGATGGAAGACCGCAAGCGCGAGGGGTACTTCTAGCCATGACGAACAGCACTGCGACGGCCGGGGAACTCGCCGGCCTCTCGGCGACCACCCTGCTGCGCTTCGCGACCGCCGGTTCGGTGGACGACGGCAAGTCCACCCTGGTGGGGCGGCTCCTGCACGACTCCAAGTCGGTGCTCGTCGACCAGTTGGAGGCCGTCGAGCACGCCTCCCGCAACCGCGGTCAGACGGCTCCCGACCTGGCGCTGCTCACCGACGGCCTGCGCGCCGAGCGGGAGCAGGGCATCACCATCGACGTGGCGTACCGCTACTTCGCGACCCCGCGCCGCCGGTTCATCCTGGCCGACACGCCGGGCCACGTGCAGTACACCCGGAACATGGTCACCGGGGCGTCCACCGCCGAACTGACGGTGATCCTGGTGGACGCCCGCAACGGCGTCGTCGAGCAGACCCGTCGGCACGCGGCCATCGCCGCCCTGCTGCGGGTCCCGCACGTGGTGCTCGCGGTGAACAAGATGGACCTGGTGGAGTTCGCGGAGCCGGTGTTCGCGGACATCGCCGAGGAGTTCACCGCCTACGCCACCGAGTTGGGCGTCCCGGAGGTGACGGCCATCCCGATCTCGGCCCTCACCGGGGACAACGTCGTGGACCCGTCGGCGAACATGGACTGGTACGGCGGCCCGACCGTGCTGGAGCACCTGGAGACCGTGCCGGTCAGCCATGACCTCGCGGAGTGCCACGCCCGGCTGCCGGTGCAGTACGTGATCCGGCCGCAGACCGCCGAACTGCCCGACTACCGCGGCTACGCGGGACAGATCGCCGCCGGGACGTTCCGGGTGGGCGAGCAGGTCACCGTGCTGCCCTCGGGCCGCACCACGACGATCGCCGGGATCGACCTGCTCGGCCGGCAGGTGGACGTGGCGTGGACCCCGCAGTCCGTGACGCTGCTGCTGGCCGACGACGTCGACGTCTCGCGCGGTGACCTGATCGTGCCGACCCTCGACGCGCCGGCCACCACGCAGGACATCGAGGCGACGGTGTGCCACGTGGCCGACACGCCGTTGGTCGTGGGCCAGCGGGTGCTGCTGAAGCACACCACCCGCACCGTCAAGGCGATCGTCAAGGAGATACCGTCCCGGCTCACCCTGGACGACCTCTCCCAGCACCGCGAGCCGGGGCGGCTGGTCGCCAACGACATCGGCCGGGTGAAGGTCCGCACCGCCGAGCCGCTGGCGGTGGACGCGTACGCGGAATCCCGGCGCACCGGTTCGTTCCTGCTGATCGACCCGGCGGACGGCACCACCCTGGCCGCCGCCATGGCGGGCGAGTCGTTCGCCACGAACCGCGCCGGGGGCGGCGCCGCAGGCAACGGTGGCCACGAGGACGGCACCGAGGACGGGTGGGACTTCTAGGCATGAGTACACAGGGGGAGGTGACCGGCCTGATGGACGAACGGGCAACCGGCGTCGGCGTCGGCGCTGATGTCTTCTCGACGTTCGCCAAGGAGGGCGGCCGCGTCGGCAGCGGCGCGCTCGGCAGTGGGCAGGGAGGTGTCGGGCGATGTGTGTGAAGACGTACGCGCACCGCTTGCGCGCCCTCACCCCCCACCTGCTGTACCGAGCTTTACGTAAGCCTGCCGACTTCCCGGCCACGAACTGAGTACGTGAACGCCGGGCCAACGAGAGGACCACCTCCCGTGCCTGCCACGCTTCGATCCACCAGCCTGCGACGCGGTCTGGCCGCCGCCGTCGCCCTCCCGCTCCTCGCGGTCAGCGCGACCGCCTGCGGCTACGGGTCCAAGTCGGACGACGACAAGGACGACAAGGCCGCCCCGGCCGCCAACGCGAAGAAGCTGTCCGCCGACACCGTCAAGATCGGCTACTTCCCGAACCTCACCCACGCCACCGCGCTCATCGGTGACCACCGCGGTCTGTTCCAGAAAGAACTGGGCGGCACCAGAGCCTCGTACGCCCAGTTCAACGCGGGTCCCTCGGAGATCGAGGCGTTGAACTCCGGTTCGATCGACATCGGTTGGATCGGCCCCAACCCGGCGATCAACGGCTACGTGAAGTCCAAGGGCTCCAACCTGCGGATCATCGGCGGATCGGCGTCCGGCGGCGTGAAGCTCGTCGTCAACCCGGACAAGATCAAGAAGCTGGACGACGTCAAGGGCAAGAAGATCGCGACGCCCCAGTTCGGCAACACCCAGGACGTGGCGCTCCTCAACTGGGCCGCCGAGCGGGGCTGGAAGGTCGACGCCCAGAGCGGCAAGGGCGACGTGAACGTCGTCCGCACCGACAACAAGATCACCCCGGACGCCTACAAGGCGGGTTCCATAGACGGCGCCTGGGTGCCGGAGCCGACCGCGTCCAGGCTGGTGGCCCTCGGCGGCAAGGTCCTCCTCAACGAGGCGGACCTGTGGCCGGACAAGAAGTTCGTGATCACCCACGTCATCGTGTCGCAGAAGTTCCTCGACAAGCACCCGGACGTGGTGGAGGCCGTGCTGCGCGGCACCGTCAAGACCAACGCGTGGATCAAGGCGAACCCGGAGGAGGCCAAGAAGGCCGCCAACGACAAGCTGAAGGCCCTGTCCGGCAAGCCGCTGCCCACGGACGTCCTCGACAAGGCCTGGCCGTCGATCGACTTCACCAACGACCCGCTGGCGTCGACGCTGAAGACCGGGGCGGAGTACGCGGTGAAGGCCGGTCTGCTGGAGAAGCCGAACCTCCAGGGGATCTACGACCTCACGACGCTGAACAAGGTCCTGTCGGCCGAGGGGCAGCCCGAGGTCGACGACGCCGGACTCGGCGTCAAGTAGCGGATTCCCGACCCCAGGAGGTGACGACCATGGCCACGACGTTCGCCAAGGCCGCCGACGGTACCCAGACGACCGCTCCCGCGGCGCGGATCGAGCATGTTTCCAAGTCCTTCGCCGGTCCCGCCGGGCCACAGCTCGTCCTGGACGACATCACCCTCGATGTCGCACCGGGCGAGTTCGTCACCCTCCTGGGGGCCTCGGGATGCGGCAAGTCCACCCTGCTGAACCTGGTCGCCGGGCTGGACAAGCCCACCGGCGGCACGATCAGCACCGAAGGGCGGCCCGCCCTGATGTTCCAGGAGCACGCCCTGTTCCCGTGGCTCACCGCGGGCAAGAACATCGAACTCGCCCTGAAACTGCGGGGCGTGGCAAAGACCAACCGCCGCGACCGGGCGGAGGAGCTGCTGGAGCTGGTCCGGCTGAAGGGCTCCTACGGCAAGCGCGTGCACGAGCTGTCCGGTGGCATGCGGCAGCGGGTCGCGATGGCCCGCGCACTGGCGCAGGACAGTCAACTGCTGCTGATGGACGAGCCGTTCGCCGCGCTCGACGCGATCACCCGGGACGTGCTGCACGACGAGCTGACCCGGATCTGGCGCGAGACCAAGGTGTCGGTGCTGTTCGTCACGCACAACGTCCGCGAGGCGGTGCGGCTGGCCGAGCGGGTGGTGCTGCTGTCCTCCCGACCGGGTCGGGTGGCGCACACCTGGCAGGTCGACATCCCGCAGCCGCGCCGCATCGAGGACAGTGCCGTCGCCGAACTGTCCGTCGAGATCACTGAAAAACTGCGTGGGGAGATCCGCCGCCATGGCCAGCACTGACACGACGGCCGACCAGGACGGTACGGGCTCCGGGAAGGACGGCGCGTCCGCACCCGGCGGGCGTTCCGCCACCGCCTCGGTCACCAAGGAGGGCAAGGCGTCCGCACCGGCCGCCGGGGGCCGCGCCGAGAAGGCCCCGGACCTGCACGACCTCGCGGGCGTGGAGGCGGGACTCGACGCACTGGACTCCGTCCAGACCAGCCGCACCCCGCTCCGCGAGACCCTGCTGCGCAAGGTGCTGCCGCCGGTGATCGCGGTGGCGCTGGTGCTGGTGGTGTGGCAGGTCCTGGTGTGGGCCGAAGTCACCGACAGCTACAAGCTCCCCGCCCCGTCCGAGGTCTGGGACGAGGTCGTCACCGCCTGGGAGCGGGGGGTCCTGCTCGAGTACATCTGGACCAGCGTGTCCCGGGGTCTGCTGGGATTCCTGCTGGCCCTCGCGATCGGCACCCCGCTCGGGTTGCTGGTCGCCCGGGTGAAGTTCGTCCGGGCGGCGATCGGGCCGATCCTGTCGGGTCTCCAGTCGCTGCCGTCGGTGGCCTGGGTGCCGCCCGCGGTGATCTGGCTCGGCCTCAACGACCAGATGATGTTCGCGGTCATCCTGCTCGGTGCGGTCCCCTCGATCGCCAACGGGCTGGTCTCCGGCGTCGACCAGGTGCCCCCGCTGTTCCTGCGGGCGGGGCGCACCCTGGGCGCCACGGGGCTGCGCCACACCTGGCACATCGTCATGCCGGCGGCCCTGCCGGGCTATCTGGCCGGACTCAAGCAGGGCTGGGCGTTCTCCTGGCGTTCGCTCATGGCCGCGGAGATCATCGCCTCCTCGCCCGAGTTGGGCGTCGGCCTGGGCCAGCTCCTGGAGAACGGCCGCAACGCGAGCAGCATGTCGATGGTGTTCCTCGCCATCATCATGATCCTCGTCGTCGGCATCGCCATCGACCTGCTGATCTTCAGTCCGCTGGAGCGGTGGGTGCTGCGCAGCCGCGGTCTGCTGGTGAAGAGCTGATCACATGACCGAACCCGTCCTCCTCGTCATCGCCCACGGCAGCCGCGATCCGCGTCATGCGGCGACCGTCCACGCCCTGGTGGAGCGGGTCCGGGCGCTACGGCCCGGCCTGCGGGTGGAGACCGGCTTCCTGGACTTCAACGTGCCTTCGGTGCCGTCGGTCCTGGAGTCGTTGGCCGCCCGGAGGGTCAGCGAGGTCATCGCGCAACCGCTCCTGCTGACCCGGGCGTTCCACGCCAAGGCGGACATCCCGGCGGTCCTGCGGGAGGCGCCGGCGGGGATGCGGGTGCGGCAGGCCGCGGTGCTGGGGCCGTCCCCCCTGCTCACGGCCGCGCTGGAGAGGCGGTTGTACGAGGCCGGGCTCACGCCCGGCGACAAGCCCACGACCGGGGTCGTCCTCGCGTCGGCGGGCTCCACAGATCCGGAGGCGATCGCGGTGATCGCAGAAATCGCGCGGGAGTGGCGGCACACCGGTTGGTGCGCCGTGCGGCCCGCGTTCGCCTCCGCGTCCCTTCCCCGCACCGAGGACGCGGTGCGGGCGCTACGGGCGGAGGGGGTCCACCGGATCGCGGTGGCCCCCTACGTCCTGGCCCCCGGCCTGCTGCCGGACCGGATCGCCCGGGGCGCGGCCGAGGCGGGCGCCGACGTGCTCGCCGCGGTACTGGGTCCGGCACCGGAGGTGGCCCGGGTCCTGCTCCAGCGGTACGACGCCGCGGTGCGCGCCCCCGGCGGGCACCGCTCCGGTGCGGCCGCCGGGGAGGGACGGATGTCACTCGGGGCCTGACGGTACGCACGCGTTCCGTCAGGTCGACGCTCCACGCCGATGGCCGCGCACCCCGCCCGGGTGCGCGGCCGTCGCCGTTCCCCCTCGGGGGGGCGTGCGGCGGGACACCGACCCCGGCCCCCTGGCCGAGGGCGACGTGCTCGATGTGCGGGCCCTGCCCCGGGCCCCTGGGACCTGGCGGGGCTGGTGCGCGGAGTGCTCGTCCACATCACGGAGGCAGCGGCCCGCGACCAGAGGGGGTCTCGGGTCCGTGGTTCGTCGCCGCGGACACCGTGCGGGACCTCGCCGCGCTGAACGGCGTGGAGGCGTTGCCGTGGGACGGCTGGGGCATCGCCGCGGTGGAGGGGGACGAGGACCCCGCGTTCACGGCCGCCGACCGGGAACTCCTGGACCGGGTGACCCTGCCGGTCGCCGACTGAGCGGGACCGCCGCGGCGGTTTCGTCAGCCAGCCGGTCAGCCAGCCATTCAGTCAGTCAGTCACGGGTCATCTCCACCAGGCGGGTGACGGTGTTCCAGTTGCGGCTGGTGGCCACGGTGTCCCGCCAGAGCGCGGGCCGGCCGAGCGCCTCGGCGAGCCGGGAGCGACCGAGGCCGTCGGGGACGTACAGGTACAGCGCCCGGTCCCCGATGCGGAACTCGTCCGGGAGGAACGCCGACCGGTCCAGCGCGGCGAACCGGTCCGCGTCGACCGGCTCCGAGAGGTAGGTGACGTGCAGTTGGCGACCTTCCAGCCCGGCCGTCGGGAAGGGGCAGTCCTCGACGACGGCCCTGAGGTAGGCGTGGTCGCGGACCAGGACCGGCACGGTGAACCCGAAGTGTTCCTCGACGGCCTCGCCGAGCGAGGCGGCCAGGCTCTCGGTGGTGACCCCGGCGGCGTTCCGCCCGACCACGGAGAACACCGCGTTCCCGCTCTGGAGGTGGGTGCGCACGTCCCCGTGGCCGAGCCCTTCGATGAGCCGGCGCAACTCGGCCATGGGAACCTTCCGGTGACCTCCCACGTTGATCCCGCGCAGGAGGGCCGCATACGTCGTCATGCGGCAACCCTAGAGGTCCTCAGGGTCGGTCTCAGGGTCGCCACGGGCCAAGCAGCGTACGGTCGCAGCCGGTTGGGGGGTGGCACCACCCCTGAGAGCGGATCCCTGCGCCCCTGAGGGGGCTAGGGGTCTCCCGTACTCCGCCGTGCTGAGTCCCCCCAGATCGTGGGGTGGACAGCAGGCCCCCGTCGTTCACCGATTAGTACGACGTCAACCCCCCTGTCCCCGCCATAACTTCATGGGAGGCGGCGGCGCACGGCCCCGCCGCGGACGAGGGGGCACAACCCGACATGGGACACAGAGACGTACGCGTGCGGGGGTTCGCCGCACGGGCCGGCGGATGGAGCGCCCGGCACCGATGGGCGGCCGTCGGCATCTGGGTGCTGTTCGTGGTCCTGTCCATGGCGGCCGGGTCCGCGGCGGGCCGGGTCGAGGTGTCGTCCAGCGACCAGTTGAAGGGCGAGACCAGTCAGGCCGCCCGCATCATCGAGGACGCGGGCATCGAGGAACCGGCCGGTGAGTCGGTGCTCGTCCAGGCCAAGGCGCCCGGCGGCAAGGCCACCGACGAGGGGTTCCGCACCGCGGTGGCCCAGGTGATGGCCGCCGTCCGGGCGACCGGCGAGGTCACCTCGGTGACCTCGCCCTACGACACGCAGAGCATCTCCGAGGACGGTCGCACCGCGCTCGTGCAGTTCGACATGCGCGGGGACGGCGAGACGGCCGGCGAGCGGGTCGAACCGGTCCTCAAGGCCGTCGCCGAGGTGCAGAAGGACCACGACGCGCTGCGGATCGAGGAGATCGGCGGCGCCAGCATGAAGAAGACGTTCGACGACGCCTTCGGTGACGACTTCAAGCAGGCCGAGTACTCGGCCGTGCCGGTGGCCCTGGGCATCCTGCTGATCGCGTTCGGCGCACTCGTCGCCGCACTGCTGCCGGTCGCGCTCGCCATCACCGCCATCATGGCGACCATGGGGCTGATGGGCGTCGCCAGCCATCTCCAGCCGATGAGCGACACCGCCAACTCGGTGATGCTGCTGGTCGGCCTGGCGGTCGGCGTCGACTACTGCCTGTTCTACCTGCGGCGGGAGCGCGAGGAGCGGGCCGCCGGGCGGGACGCCGCGACGGCGCTGCGGATCGCCGCGGCGACCAGCGGCCGGGCCGTGATCGTCTCCGGTGTGACGGTGTGCGTGGCCATGGCCGGCATGATGTTCACCGGGCTCGCGGACTTCCAGGCGATGGGGCTCGCCTCGCTCATGGTCGTCGCGGTCGCGATGGTCGGCTCCGTGACGGTGCTGCCCGCGCTGCTGTCCCTGCTCGGCGAGCGGGTCGAGACGGGCCGCATCCCCTTCCTCCACCCCGACAAGCGGCGCAAGCGGACGGGGCGCTCCGGTGCGGACGCCGAGTCCCGGTTCTGGAAGGCGGTCCTGAAGGTCGTCCTGGCCAAGCCCGGGCTGTCCCTGGTGCTGGCCGGCGGGGCGCTGCTCGCCGTCGCCGCGCCGGCGCTGGGCATGCGCACCCAGGAACTCACCCTGGACCAGGAGTTCGGCGACTCCGTGCCGATCGTCGCCACCTACGACCGGCTGAACGAGGCGTTCCCCGGCGGTTCCGACCCGGCCCAGGTGGTCGTCCGGGCGAAGGACGTCGACGCCCCCGAGGTGAAGGCGGCCCTGGCGGACTTCCAGAAGCGTGTCGTGAGTTCCGGTGCCTCGCGTGGCCCGGTCGACGTCAAGGTGCACGCCGCGGAGAACGTCGCCGTGGTCTCGGTGCCGCTGGTCGGCGGCTCCGACCAGGACCGGGCCGAGCAGAGCCTCGCCGTCATCCGGGACGAGGTGCGGCCCGCCACGCTCGGTGCGGTCGACGGGGTCGAAGCGCCGGTGACGGGTCAGGTCGCCGGGTCCAAGGACTTCAACGACCAGATGACGGGTTCCGTCGCCCCGGTCTTCGCCTTCGTGGTGGTCTTCGCCTTCCTGTTGATGCTGCTGTGCTTCCGTTCGCTGACCATCGCCGTCACCTCGATCGTCCTCAACCTGCTGTCGGTGGGCGCGGCGTACGGCATCCTGGTCGCGGTCTTCCAGCACGGTTGGGGCGCCTCCCTGGTGGGTGCCGAGGGCGTGGGCGCGATCGTCACCTGGCTGCCGCTGTTCCTCTTCGTGATCCTGTTCGGGCTGTCGATGGACTACCACGTGTTCGTGGTCTCCCGGATCCGCGAGGCGAAGACCCGTGGATACGCCACCCGGGACGCCATCACCCACGGGGTGGTCACCACGGCCGGTGTGGTGACCAGTGCGGCGGTCATCATGGTCGCGGTGTTCGCCATCTTCGGCACGCTGTCGATGCAGTCGATGAAGCAGATGGGCGTGGGTCTCGCGGCGGCCGTGCTGATCGACGCGACGATCATCCGGGGCGTGCTGCTGCCCGCCGTGATGGCCCTGCTCGGGGAGGCCAACTGGTACTTCCCGAAGTGGCTGCGCTGGCTGCCCGACATGACGCACGACGAGACGCCGGAGCCGATCGCGGCGCCCTCGGCGGCCCGGCCCAGCACGGCCGGGGCCACCGACGAAGGGGTGCGCGTACCGGTCTAGCGGACACCGGTCCGGGAGCCGGTTGACGGCCCCGGAACCGGGAGGCGGGGGTGGGGGGCGGGGGCCCGGGGCCCGCCCCCCCCCCCCCCGGGCGGGGGGGGGGGGGGGGGGGGCCCCGCGGGGGGGGGGTGCGCCCCCCGCAGGGCGGCCGCCCCGCGCGGCCCCCCCCCCGCGGCCCA
>NZ_JBIAIF010000026.1:0-32907 GCF_042871255.1 Streptomyces sp. NPDC005955
GGGGCGCTGGCGGGTTCGCGGTTGGTGGTGGTGACTCGGGGTGCGGTGTCGGTTGGTGGTGGTGCTGCGGATGTGGCGCAGGCTGGGGTGTGGGGGTTGTTGCGGAGTGCGCAGTCGGAGCATCCGGGTCGGTTCGTTCTGGTGGATGTGGACGGTGACCAGCAGCCGGACTGGGGTGTGGTCCTGAGTTCGGATGAACCGCAGCTCGCGGTGCGTGAGGGGCAGTGGTTGGCTCCTCGGCTGACCCGTTCGGTCGTGGGGGCTTCGGACGCGGTCGTTCGGTCCTTCGATCCTGAGGGGACGGTGGTGGTGACCGGTGGTATGGGTGGTTTGGGTGCGATCTTTGCCCGTCATCTGGCTGCGTCGCACGGGGTGCGTGACCTTCTGTTGCTGAGTCGTCGTGGTCCGGCGGCTGAGGGTGCTGCGGACCTGGTCGCGGAGTTGGACGTGTTGGGTTGTTCGGCTCGGGTCGTGGCCTGTGACGTGTCCGACCGCGAGCAACTGGCCGCGGTGCTCGCTGAGACGAAGCGCCCGTTGACCGGTGTCGTGCATACGGCGGGTGTGTTGGATGACGGTGTGGTGGAGTCGTTGACCGTTGACCAGATCGACCGTGTGATGCGTCCGAAGGTCGACGCGGCCTGGCACCTGCACGAGCTGACTGCCGACGCGGACCTGTCGGCGTTCGTGGTGTTCTCGTCGGTGGCGGCGTTGATGGGGAGCCCTGGTCAGGGCAACTACGCCGCGGCGAACGCGGCGTTGGATGCGCTCGCTGCGACCCGCCGTGCCGCGGGACTGCCTGCCACTTCCCTCGCGTGGGGGCTGTGGTCGGACACCGCGGGAATGGGAGCGCGGTTGGGTGAGGCGGAGCTTGCCCGACTGGAACGGATGGGCATGAGCGCGCTCACCGCCGAAACCGGTCCGGCGCTGTTCGATGAATCCCTCGAAGTGGACGCCGCCGTGGTGGCTCCGGTCCTGCTGGAGACGGCGGCCCTCCGAGCGCAGGCCAAGGCCGGAATGCTGCCGCCGCTGTTGCGCGGGCTGGTCAAGGTCCCCGCCCAGGTGGTGGACACCAGCGCTGGCGGTCTGGTCCAGAGGCTTGCCGGTATACCGGAGACAGAGCGCGAGCAGATCGTGCTCGAACTCGTACAGACCCAGGTGGCCGCGGTGCTCGCTCACTCCTCGGCTTCGTCCATCGAACCGGAGCGGGCGTTCAAGGACCTCGGCTTCGACTCGCTGAGCGCGGTCGAACTACGCAACCGTCTCACCCAGGCGACCGGCGTGCGCCTGCCCGCCACCCTCGTCTTCGACCATCCGACACCGGCGGCCGTCGCCGACCTGCTGCTGTCGGAGATCGGGGGCGGCGAGCCGGCGGAGCCCCTCATCGACCAAGAGGTGAGGAAGCTGGAGGACATGCTCGTGGCGAGTTCCGCGGACGAGCAACAGCGGGTGGCCAAGCGACTGCGCACCTTGCTGTCGAGCATCAGCGCCGGGGCGGGCGACGCTGCTCAGAACGACAAGAAGCAGAGCGCCAGGGAGCGGATCGAAGCGGCAACGACCGCAGAAGAGATCTTCCAGATGATCGATGTGGATTTGGGCGAAGCGTGAGTAGGGGCACAGGGATGACGGAGAAAATCGATCAGCAGGAGAAGCTCGTCCGCTACCTGAAGAAGGTCGCGGTCGAACTCAACGAGACGAGGGCGCAGCTCGAAGAGGTCGAGGCCCGCGCGACCGAGCCCTTGGCGATCATCGGTATGAGCTGCCGGTACCCGGGCGGGGTGACGTCGCCCGAGGACCTGTGGGAGCTGGTGGCATCGGGGCGGGACGCCATCAGCGGGCTTCCGACCGACCGCGGCTGGGACCTGGAGCGGCTCTACGACCCGGACCCCGACCAGACCGGCAAGGTCTACGCCCGGGGTGGCGGATTCCTGGCGGGCATCGGGGAGTTCGACGCGGAGTTCTTCGGGATCAGTCCGCGCGAGGCCCTGGCGATGGACCCGCAGCAGCGGCTGTTGCTGGAAGCCTCGTGGGAGGCGTTCGAACACGCGAGCATCGACCCGACCTCGCTGCGCGGCAGCGACACGGGCGTCTACTGCGGTCTCGGTGTCACTGACTACAGCGTGGCCCCCGAAGGCAGCCTGCCCCAGGTGGAGGGGTTCCAACTCACCGGCGGCTCGGCCAGCGTTTCGTCCGGCCGCATCTCGTACCTGTTCGGGCTGGAGGGCCCGGCAGCGTCGGTGGACACCGCATGTTCCTCCTCGGCTGTAGCCCTGCACTTGGCCGCTCAGGCGCTTCGGTCGGGTGAGTGCTCCCTCGCCCTCGCCGGTGGCGTCGCCCTCATGCCCGGCCCGTTCATGTTGCGCGAGTTCAGCCGGCAGCGCGGTCTTTCGACGGACGGGCGGTGCCGTGCGTACGCGGCGTCCGCCGACGGCACGGGCTTCTCCGACGGTCTGGGTCTGGTGGTGCTGGAGCGGCTGTCCGACGCGAAGCGCAACGGGCGTCGCATCCTCGGGCTGATCCGCGGCACGGCGATCAACCAGGACGGTGCGAGCAACGGCCTCACCGCGCCGAACGGCCCCTCGCAGGAGCGGGTCATCCGGCGTGCCCTGGAGAACGCCGGAGGGCTGCGCCTCTCCGATGTGGACGCGGTGGAGGGCCACGGTACGGGGACGAAGTTGGGTGACCCGATCGAGGCGCAGGCGTTGTTGGCGACGTACGGTCGTGAGCGTTCCGGTGATCCGCTGTGGTTGGGGTCCATCAAGTCGAACATCGGTCACACGTCTGCTGCGGCTGGTGTGGCGGGCGTCATCAAGATGGTGATGGCCATGCGTCACGGTGTGTTGCCGTCGACGTTGCACGTGGACGAGCCGTCGCCGCACGTCGACTGGACGTCGGGTGAAGTCGAGCTGTTGACGGAGGCGCGTGCGTGGCCGGTGGGGGATCGTCCCCGTCGTGCCGGTGTGTCGTCGTTCGGCGTGAGCGGAACCAACGCGCACATCATCGTTGAAGAAGCGCCGGTTGAGGACGCTGCTACCACGGAGGGTACTTCGTCGGACAGCGCGCGCTTGGCAGCAGTGCCGGTGGTGGTGTCGGGTCGTTCCGATGCGGCGTTGCGCGCCCAGGCGGACCGGTTGCGTTCGTTCGTGATTGCGCGGCCTGAGGTATCTGCTCTGGACGCTGCGCACTCGTTGGTGGGTTCGCGCGCACTGCTGGAGCGGCGCGCGGTGGTGGTTGCTGCTGGCCGCGACGAGTTGATAGCGCGCCTGGCCGACATATCCACGGGTGAAGGCGAAAGCGCCGTAGCGGGGAAGTCGGCGTTCCTGTTCACGGGGCAGGGTTCTCAGCGTGCGGGTATGGGTCTTGGGTTGGCGGCGGAGTTCCCTGCCTTCGACCAGGCACTGCGTGAAGTGTGCGCGGAACTCGACCCACGGTTGGGCCGCCCGGTCCGGGAACTCCTCGCGTCCGACGGTGGGGTGTTGGATGCGACGGAGTTCACGCAGGTGGTGTTGTTCGCGGTCGAGGTCGCGCTGTACCGCCTGGTGGAGTCGCTTGGGCTGCGTGCGGACTACTTGATCGGCCACTCCGTCGGGGAGATCGCCGCCGCACATGTAGCAGGGGTGCTCTCGTTGGGTGATGCCTCAGAGCTCGTGGTGGCGCGTGGGCGTTTGATGGGTGGGTTGCCTGCGGGTGGGGTGATGGTCGCGGTCCAGGCGAGCGAGCCCGAAGTGACCGAGTCGTTGGCCGGGTTCGAGGGTCGTCTCGAAGTCGCGGCGGTGAACGGCCCGACCTCCGTGGTCGTCTCCGGTGACGAGGACGCCGCTGAGGAATGGCTCAAGCACTGGGAAGGCCGCAAGACGACTCGGCTTCGGGTGTCGCACGCATTCCATTCCCCGCGGATGGAACCGATGCTCGACGAGTTCCGAGCGGTTGCCGAGCGCCTGGAGTACGCAGCGCCGCAGACCCCGGTCGTCTCGAACGTCACGGGCGAAGTCGTGGAGGTATTCGACGCCGAGTACTGGGTCCGCCACGTACGCCAAGCAGTGCGTTTCGCTGACGGGGTCCGCACCCTGTGGGACCTCGATGTGCGCCGCTTCCTCGAACTCGGCCCGGATGCCGTACTGACCGCGATGGCGCGCCAGTGCCTCGACACCGACACCGAGCACACCGACGCCGTGTTCCTCCCGGCCCTGCGCAGGAAGCAGAACGAGCCGGAGGCGTTCGCCGGGTTCCTCGGCCACGCTTACGCGGCCGGCATCACGGTGGACTGGGACACCTTCTACGCCGACACCGACGCCCAGCGCATCGACCTCCCCACCTACGCCTTCCAGCGCGAGAACTACTGGTTGATGCCGACGGTGGGCACCGGCGACGTGTCGGCAGCCGGCCTGGATCGGGTGGAGCATCCGGTGTTGGCGGCGGCGGTGCAGGTGGGTGACCGCGACGAGTGGGTGTTCACCGGGCGGTTCTCGACTGAGTCGCAGCCGTGGGTGCGGGATCACGTGGTGTTGGGCTTGGTCATCGTGCCCGGCACTGCGTGGGTGGAACTGGTGACCGCCGCCGGCCGTCGTGTTGGTGCCCCGGTGCTGGACGAACTCGTGATGGAGGCACCTCTCCTGCTGGAGGAGGGCGAGGCGGTCCAGCTGCGGGTGATGGTGGGCGCTGTCGAGGACGGCCGACGCGAGGTTGCGGTCTTCGCCCGCCCCGAACCCGGCACCGGCGATGACACCGAGGCCAACGGGGACGGTGATCAGGGCAAGGAGATGACCTGCCACGCACGTGGCTGGCTGGCCGCGGAGGACACGACGTCCGTGGCGTCCTGGACCCCGGACGCATGGCCCCCCGCCGGGGGTGAGGTCATGACGGCGGACGAGTTGTACGCGGGCATGGCCGAACTGGGCTTCGACTACGGCCCCGCCTTCCAGGGCGTGCGGACGGCATGGAAGGTCGACGGCGACTCGTTCGCCGAGGTTGCCCTCCCCGACGACGGCAGCGGAGACGGCTTCGGCCTGCACCCGGCGCTCTTCGACGCGTCCCTGCACTCGGGCTTGCCGCGGGGCGGACCGAGGGACACCGCTGTCCTCCCCTTCTCGTGGTCCGGGGTGCGCATCGGGCGGCAGGGGCTGTCCCGGGTACGCATCCGCATGCGCCAGGTCGACGACACGGCCTTCCGTCTCGACGTCGTCAGCGAACACGGCGAACCGGTGTTGAGCCTGGAGCGGTTGGACCTGCGTGCGGTCGATCCGGCCCAGCTGGAGCGGTTGCGACGCCGTGGGCGACAGCCGGTGTACGAGCTGGACTGGGCCCCGATCGCCGTGGGCGTGGGCGAGCCCGTCCGGGCTGCGGTGCTGGGAGGAGCCGCCGTCACGGGCGAGCGGTTCCCGGACCTGGACGCGTGGGAACGGAGCCTCGCTGACGGTGGCCCGGTGCCGCATCTGGTCCTGGCCGGTGTCGAGGTCCCCGACGGTGACCCCGCCGGGGCTGCCAGGGCGGCCACTGCCGGGGCTCTGGACCTGGTGCAGCGCTGGCTGACCAGTGAGCGGCCGGGTGATGACGCCCGGCTGGTCGTGGTGACCCGGGGAGCGGTGGCCGTGGGGGACGAGGTCCCCGACGTCGCCCAGGCCGCGGTCTGGGGTCTGCTGCGGAGTGCGCAGTCCGAGCACCCGGGCCGGTTCCTCCTGGTCGACCTGGACGGCGAGGAGCCGGACTGGGGTGCGCTGCTCGACGGCGACGAGCCACAGATCGCCGTGCGCGGGGAGCAGGTGTTCGCGCCGCGACTGAGGGCGGCCACCGCACCCGCCGACGATGCATGGCACCTGTCGGCCACGCGCAAGGGTTCGATCGAGGACGTCGAGATCGTGGCCTCCGACGCCCGTCGGCCGCTCGCTGCCGACGAGGTCCGCATCGCGGTTCGTGCTGCGGGGGTGAACTTCCGCGACGTTCTGATCGCGCTCGGCCTCTACCCCGATGACGTGCCCCTGGGCGCGGAGGCGGCCGGTGTCGTGCTGGAGGTCGGCTCGGCCGTCACCGATGTCGCGCCGGGCGACCGGGTCTTCGGAATCGTGATGGAGTCCTTCGGCCCGGTGGCCGTGGCGCACCGGACCCTGGTCGCCCGGATGCCGGACGGCTGGACGTACGCCCAGGCGGCCTCGGTTCCGGTGGCGTACGCGACTGCCTACTACGGCCTGGTGGACCTGGCCGGGCTGAGCGCGGGGGAACGGGTCCTGGTGCAGGCCGCTGCCGGTGGCGTGGGGACGGCCGCGGTGCAGATCGCGCAGCACCTCGGCGCGGAGGTGTTCGCTACGGCCGGCCCGTCCAAGTGGGACGTGGTGCGGGCCGCGGGCGTCCCTGCCGACCACATCGCCTCCTCGCGGGAGCTCGGGTTCCAGGACGCCTTCCTGGAGGTTACCGACGGCGCCGGGGTGGACGTGGTGCTGAACTCCCTGGCGGGCGAGTTCGTTGACGCCTCGTTGGACCTGTTGCCGCACGGTGGCCGGTTCGTGGAGATGGGCAAGGCCGACGTCCGCGACGCCGAGGCGATCGCGGCGCTGCCCGCGGGCGTGGCGTACCGCGCGTTCGATCTGTGGGAGGCGGGTCCCCAGCGGCTGGGCGAGCTGCTGTCCGAGGTCGTTGCCCTGTTCCAGAAGGGCGTACTGAGGTTCGCACCGATCCGGACCTGGGACGTTCGCCAGGGGCGCGAGGCGTTGCGCTACCTGAGGGAGGGCCTCAACGTCGGCAAGGTGGTGCTGACCGTTCCGGCGCCCTTGGGCCCGGAGGGGACGGTGGTGGTGACCGGTGGTACGGGTGGTTTGGGTGCGGTGTTCGCCCGTCATCTGGCCGCGTCGCACGGGGTGCGTGACCTTCTGTTGCTGAGTCGTCGTGGTCCGGCGGCTGAGGGTGCTGCGGACCTAGTCGCGGAGCTAGAGGTGTTGGGTTGTTCGGCTCGGGTCGTGGCCTGTGACGTGTCCGACCGCGAGCAGCTGGCCGCGGCACTCGCTTCGGTGGAGAGCCCGTTGACGGGTGTCGTGCACACGGCGGGTGTGCTGGACGACGGTGTGGTGGAGTCGTTGACCGTCGAGCAGATCGACCGTGTGATGCGTCCGAAGGTGGACGCGGCCTGGCACCTGCACGAACTGACCGCCGACTCCGACCTCTCCGCCTTCATCGTGTTCTCCTCGGTGGCGGCGTTGATGGGGAGCCCGGGGCAGGGCAACTACGCCGCGGCGAACGCAGCGTTGGATGCGCTCGCTGTGACCCGCCGTGCCGCGGGACTGCCCGCCACCTCCCTCGCGTGGGGCCTCTGGTCGGACACCGCGGGCATGGCGGCACAACTGGACGAGGCGGACCTCGCCCGTCTGGAGCGTATGGGCATGACCGCGCTCACCCCCGAGACCGGGCCCGCCCTGTTCGACCGGTCGCTGGACCTGGAAGCGGCCGTGGTGGCTCCGGTTCTGCTGGAGACCGCGGCACTGCGTGCGCAGGCCAGGGCGGGGATGCTTCCGCCGTTGCTGCGCGGGCTGGTCAAGGTGCCCGCCCGTGCGGGCGAGGCGAACGCGGCGGTCCTGCTCCAGCGCCTGGCCGGTGAGTCGGAAGCGGACCGGGAACGGATCGTGCTCGAACTGGTCCAGTCCCAGGTGGCGTCCGTCCTCGGACATTCCTCGGCGGTGTCCGTGGACCCCGAGCGGGCGTTCAAGGACCTCGGTTTCGACTCGCTGAGCGCGGTCGAACTACGCAACCGTCTCACCCGGGCCACCGGTGTGCGCCTGCCCGCCACCGTCGTGTTCGACCATCCGTCCCCGGCGGCCGTGGCCCGGCACCTGCTGGCGGAGATCGCTCCTGACGCCGCCGGCAAGCCCCGGTCGGAGGATGACGAGATCCGTGCCCTTCTCGCGTCGATCCCCATCGACCGGCTGCGCAAGGCCGGCCTCCTCGGCACCTTGCGCGAACTGGCCGACGGCGATCTGGCGGAGGCACCCGTCGAGGACGGGGACACCGCTTCGTTCGACGACATGGACGCGGAGGCCCTGATCCGGATGGCCCAAGAGGACCTCGCATGACCTCGGCCGAGGAAGTCGTCGCCGCAACGAGCTTGGAGAAGAAGGAATAGACATGGCCACCGACCAGAACCAGCTCGTCGAGGCGCTCCGGAAGTCCCTCAAGGAGACCGACCGGCTCCGTCAGCTGAACAAGCGGCTCCTTGCCCAGGCCGGCGAGCCGCTGGCCATCGTCGGCATGAGCTGCCGCTACCCCGGGGGCGTCACCTCCCCCGACGAGTTGTGGGAGCTGGTGGCGTCGGGGCGCGACGCGATCACCGGGCTGCCCGCTGACCGCGACTGGGACCTGGAGCGGCTCTACGACCCGAGCCTGAGCCGGCCCGGCGCCCTGTCCACCAGCGGCGGTGGTTTCCTCGACCGGATAGCCGAGTTCGACGCGGAGTTCTTCGGGATCAGTCCGCGCGAGGCCCTGGCGATGGACCCGCAGCAGCGTCTGTTGCTGGAAGCCTCGTGGGAGGCGTTCGAGCACGCGGGAATCGACCCGACCTCGCTGCGCGGCAGCGACACGGGTGTCTTCTGCGGCGTGGGCACCAGCGACTACTGCTCGGTGCCCGCGGGCAGCCTGCCGCACATCGAGGGCTTCCAGCTGACCGGTGGCGCGGCCAGCGTGTCCTCCGGCCGTATCTCCTACGTGTTCGGTCTGGAGGGGCCCGCGGTCTCCGTCGACACGGCCTGTTCCTCCTCCGCGGTCGCCCTGCACATGGCCGCCCAGGCCCTGCGCGCCGGGGAGTGCTCCATGGCCCTCGTCGGCGGCGTGACCGTCATGTCCGGCCCGTTCCTGCTGTCCGAGTTCAGCCGGCAGCAGGCGGTGTCGCCGGACGGGCGGTGCCGTGCGTACGCGGCGTCGGCCGACGGCACGGGCTTCTCCGACGGTCTGGGTCTGGTGGTGCTGGAGCGGCTGTCCGACGCGAAGCGCAACGGGCGTCGCATCCTCGGGCTGATCCGCGGCACGGCGATCAACCAGGACGGTGCGAGCAACGGCCTCACCGCGCCGAACGGCCCCTCGCAGGAGCGGGTCATCCGCCAGGCGTTGAGCAGTGCGGGTCTGTCCCCGTCCGATGTGGACGCGGTCGAAGGCCACGGCACCGGCACCGTCCTCGGTGACCCGATCGAAGCCCAGGCCCTGCTGGCGACGTACGGCCGTGAGCGGGCCGGCGGCGACCCGGTGTGGTTGGGGTCGATCAAGTCGAACATCGGTCACACCTCGCTGGCCGCGGGCGTGGCCGGGGTGATCAAGATGGTGATGGCGATGCGGCACGAAGTGCTGCCGCAGACCCTCCACGTCGACGAACCCTCCCCGCACATCGACTGGGAGGCCGGCGGCGTCGAGTTGCTGACCGAGGCGCGGCCCTGGCCGGTGGGGGACAGGCCCCGCCGCGCCGCGGTGTCGTCGTTCGGGGTGAGCGGCACCAACGCGCACATCATCCTGGAAGAGGCCCCCGCCGAGGAGCCCGTCGCCGGCGACCCCGCGCAGCCGCGTCCGGTGCGGGTCGTGCCCGTGACGGTGTCCGGTCGGACCGCGACCGCGATGCGCGCCCAGGCCGAGCGCATCCGCGCGCACGCACTGGCCCGGCCCGAACTGTCCCTGGCGGACCTCGGCCTCTCGGCGGCGACCACCCGGGCCCACCTGGAACACCGTGGTGTCGTGGCGGCCGCCGATCGCGACCAACTGCTCTCCGCCCTGACCGCGTTGTCCGTCGGCGAGCCGTCGCCCCTCGTCGTCGAGGGCCGTGCCGCACCCGGAGCCAAGCCGGTGTTCGTGTTCCCGGGTCAGGGTGCGCAGTGGGTGGGTATGGCGGTGGGGTTGTTGGACGGGTCTCCGGTGTTCGCTGCTGAGGTGGTGGCGTGTGGGGAGGCGTTGTCGGAGTTTGTGGAGTGGCGGCTTGAGGATGTGTTGCGGGGTGTTGAGGGTGCGCCGTCGTTGGAGCGGGTGGATGTGGTGCAGCCCGCGTTGTTCGCGGTGATGGTGGGTTTGGCGGCGGTGTGGCGTTCGTACGGTGTGGAGCCGTCTGCGGTGGTGGGGCATTCGCAGGGGGAGATTGCTGCGGCGTATGTGGCGGGTGGGTTGTCGTTGCGGGATGCTGCGCGGATCGTGGCGGTGCGCAGTCAGTTGGTGCGTGACCGGTTGGCTGGGCTCGGCGGGATGATGTCGGTTGCGGTGGGTGCGGAGCGGGCTGAGGAACTGATCGCTCCGTACGCGGGTCGGGTGTCGGTGGCGACGGTGAACGGTCCTTCGTCGGTCGTGGTCGCCGGGGAGCCGGAGGCTTTGGACGAACTGCTGGCGACGTGTGAGCGCGATGACGTCCGGGCGCGGCGGGTGAAGGTGGATTATGCGTCGCATTCGGTGCAGGTGGAGGTGGTTGAGGGGGAGCTGCGGGAGGCGCTTGCGCCGGTGGTGCCGTTGAAGGGGCGGGTTCCGTTCTTTTCGACGGTGTCGGGTGAGTTCTTGGACACCACGTCGATGGATGCCGGGTACTGGTACCGGAATCTGCGGAACCCGGTCGGTTTCGAGCCGGCGATCCGTGCGCTGGTCGACAAGGGCACGGGTTGTTTCCTGGAGATGTCCCCCCACCCCGTGCTCACCATGGCGGTGGAGCAGACCGTTGCCGACCACGGCCAGGTCAACCGGGCCGCGGTGGTGGGCTCCCTGCGCCGTGACGAGGGTGGCCTGGAACGGTTCCTCCTCTCGCTCGGCCAGGCACATGCCGCCGGGGTGAAGGTCGACTGGGCCGCCCACTTCGCCGACTCCGGTGCCCGGCGGGTCGCCCTGCCGACCTACGCCTTCCAGCACAAGCGCTACTGGCTGGACTCCACCGGATTCGCTGATGCCTCCGCGGTCGGCCTCGGCCGCGTCGAGCACCCCGTGCTGGCGGCGGCCGTGCAGGTCGGTGACCGCGACGAATGGGTCTTCACCGGCCGTGTTTCCCACCAGGGACAGCCGTGGACCCGTGACCACGCCCTGTTCGGCACGGTCACCCTCCCGGGCGCCGCGCTGGTGGAGCTGGTCCTGTCCGCGGCCCGGCACGTCGGCTGCGAACTGCTGGAGGAGTTGGACCTCGACGCGCCGGTGGTCCTCACCGACGAGGCCGTACGGATGCAGGTCACGGTCGGCCCGGCCGACGCCGCCGGCCGCCGTGAGGTGGCGGTGTACTCACGGCCGGACACCGGCGAGGAAGGGTCCACCGGAACCGTCCGCCACGCCCGGGGTCGGATCGCTCCCGAGGCGGCGCCGCTGTCGACCCGGACCGGCCAGTGGCCGCCCCCCGGGGCCGAGCCGCTGTCGGTGGAGGGGCTGTACACCACACTGGTCGAACAGGGGCTCGACTGCGGTCAGTTGCTCCAGTGCGTGCAGTCGGCGTGGACCCGGGAAGGTGAGGTGTACGCCGACCTCGCGCTGCCCGACGGAACCGATGCCGGCGGGTTCGCGCTCCACCCGGCCCTGCTGGAGTCCTCGCTCCACGCGGCCCCCCGGTCCGCGGCGGACGGCGCCCCGTCCGCGGTGTCCTGGTCGGGTGTGCGGGTCGCGGGCGAGAAGGTGTCCCAGGCGCGGGTGCGCATCGTCGCGGTCGGTGACGGCGCACTGCGCCTCGACGTCTTCGACGCCGAGGACGCGCCCGTCGCTCAGGTCGACCGGATCGTCGTACGGGCAGCCGACCCGGCCAGGCTCGGCCAACTGCGGCGCGGACAGCACCCGTTGTTCCGGCTGGACTGGGTCCCCGTGTCCGTCGGTACGGCCGCACCGGTGCCGACGGCCGCACTGGGAGAGATTGCGGGAGTGGCCGACGGGCACCCCGAACTGGCCTCGCTGCTCACCGCCGTCGCCGAGGGCGCACCCGTTCCACAGGCGGTCCTCGCCGTGATCGACACCCCTGAGGGGCAGACGGCCGAGGCGGTGCACGATGCCGCGGAACGGACCGTGGCGCTGCTGCGGCAATGGCTCGCCGCCGACGGACTGGACGAGGCCGTGCTCGTCGTCCGCACCGAGGGTGCGGTGACGATCGGGGACGAGGTGCCCCGTGCCGCGCAGGCCGCGGTGTGGGGCGTGGTGCGCGCCGCGCAGTCCGAGCACCCCGGCCGCTTCCTCGTCGTGGACGGGGACGGGGTCGGGGAGTGGGGTGCGCTGCTCGCGCTCGACGAGCCCCAGCTTGCCGTGCGCGACCGCAAGGTGTTGGCTCCGCGGTTGGCCAGGGTCCCCGGCGGGCCGGCGAGCCGACCGGAGCCCGTGGACCCCGACGGGACCGTGCTGGTCACCGGCGGTCTCGGCGCCCTGTTCGTCGAACGTCTGATCACCCACCACGGGGCCCGTCACCTGGTGCTGGCCGCCGCCCCGGAGCAGGTCGACACGGTCTCCGCCGATCTGGCGTCCCTGGACGCGCAGGTGCGGGTCGTGCCCTGTGACGTCACCGACCGCGGGCAACTCGCCGCTCTGGTGGCGTCCTTGGAACTTCCCGTGACCGCGGTCGTGCATGCCGCGGGGGTCCCCGACGCGGGGCTGATCGAGAGCCTGTCCGACGAGCGGTGGGAGACGGTGCTGCGCGCCACGGTCGACACGGCCTGGCACCTGCACGAGCTGACGGCGGACGCGGACCTCTCCGCGTTCGTCCTGTTCTCCTCCTTCGCGGGTCTGGTCGGCATCCCCGGTCAGGCCGCCGCCTCCGCGGCGGACGCCGCGCTGGCCGCGCTGGCGGGCGCACGCCGATCTGCGGGTCAGCCCGGCACCACGCTCGCCTGGGGCTTCTGGGCCGACGGGCCCGGCACCCCCGAGCTCGGCACGGCCGATGCGGCTCTCGTCGCCCAGGCCGGGATCCTCCCGCTGCCCACCGAACTCGGACTCGAACTGTTCGACCGCGGTGTCGCCGCGGACGAGGCGCTGCTGGCTCCGGTGGAGTTGGACCCGGCCGTGCTGCGGGAACAGGCCCGGGCCGGACTGCTGCCCTCGGTGCTGCGCGGACTCGTCCGGGTGCCCGCCCGGCGCGCGGCCTCCGGCGGCACCCTGGCGCGCCGCCTGGCGGAGGTGCCGGAGGCCGACCGGGAACGGGTGGTGCTCGAACTGGTGCGGGCGCAGGTCGCCTCGGTGCTCGGCCACACCTCCGCCGACGAGGTGGACGGCGAACGCGCCTTCAAGGAGATCGGCTTCGACTCCGTCAGCGCGGTCGAACTGCGCAACCGGCTCTCCCAGAGCACCGGGGTCCCGTTGCCCGCCACCGTGGTGTTCGACCATCCGACACCGGTGGCCGTGACCCGGTTGCTGCTCTCGCAGGTCGACGGAACGACGAGTGCCGCACCGCCGCCCGCGCAGAAGCGGGTCGGTGCGGTGGACGAACCGTTGGCGATCATCGGCATCGGTTGCCGCTACCCCGGGGGCGTCACCTCGGCGGAGGACCTGTGGGACCTCGTGGTCGAGGGCCGGGACGTGATCGGCCCGATGCCCACCGACCGGGGCTGGGACGTGGAACGGCTGTACAGTCCGGACCGCGAACAGATCGGCACCACGTACGCCCGCGGCGGGGGCTTCCTCGCGGGCCTGGGTGACTTCGACGCCGAGTTCTTCGGGATCAGCCCCCGCGAGGCCGTGGCGATGGACCCCCAGCAGCGACTGTTGCTGGAGACCTCCTGGGAGACCCTGGAACACGCCTCGATCGACCCGACGTCCCTGCGCGGCACCGACACCGGCGTCTTCCTCGGCATCACCGGCTCCGACTACGGCATCCTCGTGCCCAGCGAGTACGAGGGCTACCGCGTCCTCGGCACCATGACGAGCGTCGCCTCCGGTCGCATCGCCTACACCCTCGGGCTGGAGGGTCCCGCGGTGTCGATGGAGACGGCCTGCTCCTCCTCCGGGGTGGCGTTGCACCAGGCGGCGCAGGCGCTCCGCAACGGCGAGTGCTCACTCGCGTTGGCGGGCGGGGTGACGTTCATGACGACACCGATCACGATGACCGAGTTCAGCCGGCAGGGAGCGAACTCCCCGGACGGGCGGTGCCGTGCGTACGCGGCGTCCGCCGACGGCACGGGCTTCTCCGACGGTCTGGGTCTGGTGGTGCTGGAGCGGCTGTCCGACGCGCAGCGCAACGGGCGTCGCATCCTGGGGCTGATCCGGAGCACGGCGATCAACCAGGACGGTGCGAGCAACGGTCTGACCGCGCCGAACGGTCCGGCCCAGGAGCGGGTCATCCAACAGGCGCTGGCCAACGCCGGACTGTCCCCCTCCGAGGTGGACGTGGTCGAGGGCCACGGCACCGGCACCGTCCTCGGCGACCCGATCGAGGCGCACGCCCTGCTGGCGACGTACGGCCGTGAGCGGGCCGGCGGCGACCCGCTGTGGTTGGGGTCGATCAAGTCGAACATCGGCCACACCTCCGGGGCCGCCGGTGTCGCCGGCGTGATCAAGATGGTGATGGCGATGCGGAACGGGGTCCTCCCGAAGACCCTGCACGTCGACGAGCCGTCCCCGCACATCGACTGGCGGTCCGGCGAGGTCGAACTGCTGACGGAGGCCCGGGAGTGGACCAGCCCCGGCCGTCCGCGTCGTGCGGGCGTGTCGTCGTTCGGGGTGAGCGGCACCAACGCCCACATCATCGTCGAGGAGGCGCCCGCCGAGGTGCCGGCCGCGCCCGTCGAGGACGCGACGCCGGCGCCCGTGACGCCGGTGCTGCTCTCCGCGCGCGGCGAGGACGCCCTGCGCGCCCAGGCCGAACGGCTGCGGCGGCACCTGCTGGCGGACCCGGACCTGTCGGTGCTCGACCTCGGGCACTCGCAGCTGACCACACGGGCCTCGCTGGACCACCACGCGGTGCTGGTCGCCGGTGACCGTGACGAACTGGTCGCCGAGCTCGCCGGCTTCGCGGTCGGTGACGTGACCGAGCAGACCGCCGCCGGCCGCCCCGTCGGCACCGCAAAGCCGGTGTTCGTGTTCCCGGGTCAGGGTGCGCAGTGGGTGGGTATGGCGGTGGGGTTGTTGGACGGGTCTCCGGTGTTCGCTGCTGAGGTGGTGGCGTGTGGGGAGGCGTTGTCGGAGTTCGTGGAGTGGCGGCTTGAGGATGTGTTGCGGGGTGTTGAGGGTGCGCCGTCGTTGGAGCGGGTGGATGTGGTGCAGCCCGCGCTGTTCGCGGTGATGGTGGGTTTGGCGGCGGTGTGGCGTTCGTACGGTGTGGAGCCGTCCGCGGTGGTGGGGCATTCGCAGGGGGAGATCGCTGCGGCGTATGTGGCGGGTGGGTTGTCGTTGCGGGATGCCGCGCGGATCATCGCGGTGCGCAGCCGGATCGCCCGCGACCGGCTCATGGGCACCGGCTCGCTCGCCTCGCTCGCCCTGCCGCTGGAGCGGGTCGAGCAACTGATCGCCCCCTACGGGGACGGCGTGTCGGTGGCGGCGGTGAACGGCCCGTCGTCAGTGATCGTCGCCGGTGACGTGGAAGCGGTCGACGCCCTGGTCCAGCACTGCGAACGCGAGGGCGTCCGGGCCAAGCGGGTTCCCAGCACCTTCGCCTCGCACTCGTCGCACGTGGAGGTGGCCCGCGCCGAGATGCTGGAGGCGTTCGCCCCGGTCGAGCCGCGGAGCGGGCACGTTCCCCTGTACTCGACGGCGCTCGGCGGGTTCGTCGACACCGCCACCATGGACGCCGCCTACTGGTACGCCAACCTCCGCAACCCGGTCGGCTTCGAACCGGCCGTCCGGGCGCTCGTGGACGACGGCGCCGGCTGTTTCCTGGAGATGTCCCCGCACCCGGTGCTGGGCGTCGCGATGGAGGAGACCGTGGCCGCCAGCGGTGCCGCCCGGGTCGCCGTGGTCGGTTCGCTGCGACGCCAGCAGGGCGGGCTGAAGCGGTTCCTGCTCTCCCTCGCCGAGGCGCACATCGCCGGAGTGAAGATCGACTGGGCGGCCCACTTCGCCGACTCCGGTGCCCGACGGGTGCCGCTGCCGACCTACGCCTTCCAGCGCAAGCGGTACTGGCCGAGCACGCGCCCGACCGCGGGCGACCCGGCGGACTCCGGTCTCGGCCGGGTCGACCACCCGGTGTTGACGGCCGGCATGCAACTCGCCGACCGGGACGAATGGGTACTCACCGGCCGGCTGTCCCACGAGTCCCAGCCGTGGCTGCGCGATCACGCCGCCTTCGGTCTCCAGGTCGCACCCCACACGACCCTGGTCGAACTGGCCCTGGCCGCGGGGCGCAGCGTCGGGACGCCGCTGCTCGACGACATGATGTTCGAGGCGCCGGTGCTGCTGCCCGACGGCGCGGCGCTCCAGATCCAGACGATCGTGGGCGCCCGTGACGCGGACGGCCGCCGATCGGTTGCCGTGCACTCACGCCCGGACGGTGACCAGCACGCCGAGTCGACCCGACACTGCACCGGCTGGTTGGCACCGGACACCGCGCCCGCCACGGGCTGGACCGGCGCATGGCCGCCCGCCGGGGCCGAAGCGGTACCGGTGGACGGGCTGTACGCCACCCTGGTCGACCTCGGCCTGGACTGCGGTCCGGCGCTCCAGGGGGTACGCGCGGCCTGGCGCTCCGGCGCCGAGCTGTACGCCGAACTCGCGCTGCCCGAGGACGTCGGCGCCGCGGGCTTCGGCATCCACCCGGCCCTGTTCGAATCCGCGCTGCACACCGGACAGTTGTCCTTCAGCGCGCAGGAGACGCCGAAGCTTCCGGTCACCTGGTCCGGGGTGCGGTTGGCGGCGACCGGTGCCAGCCGGGGCCGTGCGCACGTGAAGCCCGAGGGTGACGCCCTGCGGCTGAACGTCTTCGGTGAGGACGGTGCACTCGTCCTCGGGGTGGACCGCATCGCCTTCCACGAGGTCGACGAGGGCCACCTCGAAGAACTCCGCCGTGGCCAGAGCTCGTTGTACCGCGTGGACTGGATCCCGGTTCCGTCGGGCGCGGCCGCTCCGGTGCGGTTGGCCGCGCTGGGCGGGGCCCCGGGGGCGATGATGGACCGGTACCCGGACCTGGCGGACCTCGGCCGGGCCGTCGCCGACGGCACGCCGGTCCCGCAGGCCGTGCTCACCCGGCTCGACACCCCCGTCGGAGACTCTCCCGAGGCGGTACGGCGCGCGGCCGACGAGGCGACCGACCTGGTGCGGCGTTGGCTGGAGCAGGGGCCGTCCGACGGGGCCGTACTCGTCGTGGCGACGTGCGGCGCGGTCGCGGTCACGGACACGGAGGTGCCCGATGCGGCGCAGGCCGCGGTGTGGGGCGTGCTCCGGGAGGCGCAGGCCGCGCACCCGGGCCGGTTCCTCGTCGTGGACGTCGACGGAACCGGCGAGGACGCCCAGCCGGAGTGGGCCGCGGTGCTCGGCGCCGACGAACCGCAGCTCGCCGTGCGCGCCGGGCGGGTCCTGGTGTCCCGGCTGGCCCTGCTGCCGGCCGGATCAGCGGATCGCTCGCCGCTGGCGGACACCGACGGCACCGTGCTGATCAGCGGCGGTACGGTCGCGGGTGCCTCGCTGGCCAAGCACCTGGCCGTCCAGCACGGCGTCCGGGAACTGCTGCTGCTCGGCGAACCCGGTGCCGCCGCTGAAGCGTTGGTGACGGAACTGGCCGCACTCGGTGCCCGGGCGCGCGTCGCGGCCCCCGCACCCGACGGGCTCTGCGCGGTGCTCGAATCCCTGGACCGGCCGCTCAGCGCGGTCATCCACACGGGGGACCGGCCCGGTGTCCCCGCGCTGGACCTGCTGTGGCGACTGCACGCGCTGACCGAGCACGCCGGGCTCCGCGCCTTCGTGACGTTCTCCTCGTTCGCGTCCCTCGCCGGGGGCGGGGCAACGGACCCGACCGTCGACGCGGCCGGTGCGGCCCTGGTGCGGGCGCGCCGCGCCGCCGGGCTCGCCGGTACCCAACTCGCCTGGGGCGCCTGGGCGGGGATCGTCGAGGCCCCCGGCGGCGTCGAACTGTCGATCGAGCACGGACTCGCGCTGTTCGACCAGGCCCTCGCGGTGGACGCCCCGCTGGTGGCGCCGGTGCGACTGGACCCGGCGGTGCTGCGGGGACAGGCCCGCGAGCGGACCCTGCCGGCCCTGCTGCGCGGACTGGTGCGCCTGCCCGCCGAGCGGGTGGCGAGCGGTGGGTCGCTGGCCCAGCGCCTGGCCGGCGTCCTGGACGCGGAACGCGAGCAGGTCGTGTTGGAACTCGTCAACGCACACGTGGCGGCCGTGCTCGGTCACCGGGCCGACGACCGGATCGACACCGAGCGCAAGCTGGCGGAACTCGGCATGGACTCGATGAGCGCGGTCGGGCTCCGCAACCGGCTCGCCCAGGCCACCGGCATGAGCCTGCCCGTCTCGTTCGTCTTCGAGCACCCGACCCCGGCGGAGATCGCCCGCCAACTGCTGAAGCGGGTCGGCTCGGGAGCCGACACCGGGGCGTCCCCGACGGTCGACGAGACGATCACCCCGCGGCTGCGGCACGCCGTCGAGACCGGCACCCTCCCGCAGGCACTGCGGCACCTGGTGGACGAGGCGGCCACCCGCGAGGTCTTCTCCTCGGCCGCCGAACTGCCCGGAGCCCATGCGCTGCTCGCACGACTGGCCTCCGGACCCGGCCGGGTGAAGATCGTCTGCGTGCCGTCCTACGTGTACGTGGTCGGTTCCGGTCAGGAGCAGTTCATGCGGCTGGCCCAACGCTTCGAAGGGGTGCGGGACGTGCACGTCTGCGCCCTGCCGGGCTTCGGGAGCGAGGTGGCCCCGGCGTCCCGGGAGGTCGCCCTGGACGTCCTGGGCGACGCCGTCCGCGCGGCCGTCGGCGACGCGCCGTTCGTCCTGGTCGGCTACTCCACGGGCGGGGCGGTGGCCCGTTCACTGGCCGGACACCTCGAAGACGCCGGTGCCGCACCGGCCGGGGTCGTCATGATCGACACACTGGCACTCGACGGCGACGGCGACGGCGACAGCGGTGAAGGACCGGCCGGGGACGGTGCGGACGGGGCGGGCCGTGCGTTCGCCGCGGTGCTGGCGGAGATCCTCACCCAGGAGCGGCACCCCGTCACCGTCGACGACGCCAGCTGGCTGTCCACGGGCGCCTATCTGCGCCTGTTCACCACAGCCCGGCGGCAGTCGGTCTCCGCACGGACCCTGATGATCCGTGCGACCGAACCGCTCGGCGGGGCGGGCCTGCCGAACGGCCCCCGGTGGGAGGACGCCGACGCGCACGTCGAGGTGGCCGCCGACCACTTCGCCCTGGTCGAGACGGCCGCCGCCGCCACCGCGGACGCCATCGAGGGCTGGATCGGCGAGTGACGAGCGGCGACGGCGGGCCAGAACACGTGACCCAAGCGGCAACGAGATGAAGGAAGCAAGGACTATGGACCACTCCGGCAACACTCACGACGCGGCGGTCGCGTCCGGCGGCACGTGCCCGATCGACCATTCCGCGCCCGCTCCGCAGACGGTCGTGCCCTCCACGGCGCTGCCCGTGGTGGAGATGCCGCGGATGCGGCAGCTGCTGAGCATCTGGGCTCGCCCCGAGCCCTTCCTGAAGAGCTGCCGCGCCAAGTACGGCAGCCGGTTCCGCGTGACGATCATCCCCGGGATCCGCATCCATGTGATCTCCGCGCCGGAGGACGTCAAACAGATGTTCTTCGCGCCCCGCGACGTGCTGCACACCGGCTCCAGCAACGGCCCGATCGAGAAGTGGACCGGGCAGAACGGCCTCGCCTGGCTGGACGAGGACGCGCACACCACGCGCCGCCGCAGCGTCATGCCCAGCTTCCGCGGCGACGCCCTGAAGCGCGTGGAGCAGGCCGTCACCCAACTGGCCAAGGAGACGGTCGCGTCCTGGCCGCGCAACCAGGTCGTCTCGGTCCACCCCCACGCGCACCGCTACACCACCAAGGTCATCCTCGAAGTCCTCTTCGGTGAGCACCGCCCGTCCTGCGAGGACGAGATGTTCGAGGAGGTGATGAAGATGCTGGACTTCAACTCCCGGCCCGCGTCGATGAAGATGTTCCACCGGATGCCGCCCTGGCGGGTGAAGCTGCTGCGCCTGATCCGGCCCAACGGCGTCAACGAGTTCCTGACCCGCCGCGAACGGGTCTACCGCACGCTCGACACGGCCATCGAGGAGCGTGCCCGGTCCGGCGCGCCCGGCGACGACCTGCTGGGCGTGATGCTGGGCATCACCAACGCGGACGGCTCCAAGCCCAGCCGCATCGAGATGCGCGACGAGATCATGACCCAGTTCCTCGCCGGTACGGAGACCACCGCATCGGCCATCTGCTGGGCGCTGGAGTTCCTGACCCGGCACCCCCACGTCGTCGAGCGGCTGCGCGCGGAGATCGAGGAGGGCAGCAGCGACGAGTACCTGACGGCCGTGGTGAACGAGGTGCTGCGGCTCGGTCCGCCGATCCAGCAGATCGTCCCCCGCGAGGTGGTCAAGCCCATCGAGATAGGCGGCGTGCGCTACGAGTCCGGTGACCGGCTGTGGGCCAGCGCCTACCTGCTCAACCGGGACGAGCACAACTACCCGGAGCCCGACGAGTTCCGGCCCGAGCGCTTCCTCGGCGTCAAGCCGGCCTCGCACACCTGGATCCCGTTCGGCGGCGGCCACACCCGCTGCCTCGGTGACCGGATCGCCTTCGTGGAGCTGAAGGCCACCCTGACCGAGATCCTGACCACCTGTGACGTGGAACGCGCCGACGCCGCCCCGCAGCTCGCCCACAGCCGCACCGTCGTCAACATCCCGAAGGGCGGCGCCCGCATGGTGTTCCGCCCCCGCAAGGTGAAGGCGGCGTCGGCCGCGGGCTGAGCACCGACCGCTGCCCGTGGGGGGCGCCAACTGCACGGACGCCGAGGCGCGTTCGCGGCGGCTCGGCGCCCCCCGGTAGGTTGGCTCCGCCGCGCGCGGCCGGTTTCGGCCCGGCGGCGTCATCAGACGGTCCCCGCACCCGGGGAGTGGCGGGAGCGGCCCTCCGACCCGTCAGGGGTGAGGCCCCCGGGACCCGGGGACCGGCCCGGGTGGGACACGGGCCGCCCCCGCGTCACGCCGCACCCGGCGGGGTTCCCCGCGCGGGTGCGCGTCCGTTCCACCCGAGATGGAGTGTGTGCATGAGGATCCCCAACTCCGCTTTCACCGAACGGCCCTGGAGGCTCCACGAGTTCATCAAGGACTTCGAGATCGAAGACGTCTGGGACCTGGACACCCCCGGCGGACCCGACGGGCTGGCCCACCTGGTGAACCAGTTCGACAGCGACGGATCCGACTTCAAGCCGTCGCCGATGTACAAGCTGCTGTTCGCGATCCGGTGGCGGCTCGGCGCCGTCCTGAAGTGGGACGGGGACGAACACGGCGTCGGTCCGCGCAACCCCTCGCTGCGGGACCGCCTACCGGCGGACCTGCTCGACGTCCCGCGCGGCCCGGACATGAAGGTCGTGCCGCTGAAGTCGGTCTACCAGACCTCCGACGAATGGGTGACCGAGGTCGTCAACAAGACCGTGCACGCGGCGATGCACATCGGGTGGGTGGACGACGGCGACGGCCGCTACCACGCGCAGATGACCGTGCTGGTCAAGACGAAGGGCCGACTGGGGAAGGTGTACATGCCCCTCATCCTGCCCTTCCGGCGGGTCTTCGTGACGCCGTCGCTGGTCAAGGCGATCGGCCGTTCCTGGCACGCGCGAACGGCCGGCTGACGGCGTACGCCCCGGTGGCCACGCCGCTCGACGGCGCGGCCACGCACGGCCCCCGCGCAGCGCCCCCGCAGCTCACCGCGCACGGCGCCGCCCGGCGGACGGGCGGCGCGCCCGTCCGCACGCCCACCACCCCGGCCCGCTGCGGAGCCGTCCGCCGCCGACGGAACTCCCGTGCAGCGGGAAACTCCCCGGATTCCTCGCCGTAAAAGTGTATCCACGGGGGCCGTTCGCGGATCGTGGAGCACATAAGGCTAGAGGGGGCTGGAGCTCTATGGGCAGGTACGAGGGCGGACAAGGGGACACCGGGGTGGATCGCGATGCCGTCGCCGTCATCGGCATGTCGTGTCGGGTTCCGGGCGCCGCGGACGTGCGGGCGCTGTGGCGGCTGCTGCGGAAGGGCGAGCACGCGATCGCGGACGCGCCCGCCGACCGCTGGCCGACGGACGTCCCCGAACTGGCGAGCCACCCCCGGGGTGGGTTCGTCGACGGCGTCGGTGACTTCGACGCCGAGTTCTTCGGCATCTCACCGCGCGAGGCCGCGGTCATGGACCCGCGCCAGCGCATGGTGCTCGAACTGAGCTGGGCGGCCCTGGAAGACGCCTTCCTCCCCCCGGAGAGCCTGCACGGCAGCGCCACCGGGGTGTTCCTGGGCGCCACCGGCGACGACTACGCCTCCCTGGTCCACCGGCACGGGGGAGACGCACTGTCCCACCACTCCATCGCCGGCCTCAGCCGCGGACTGATCGCCAACCGGGTCTCCCACCAACTGGGCCTGCACGGGCCGAGCCTCACCGTCGACACGGTGCAGTCCTCCTCCCTCGTCGCGGTGCACATGGCCTGCGAGAGCCTGCGCTCGGGCGCCGCGGGACTGGCCCTCGCCGGCGGGGTCCACCTGAACCTGGTGCCGGAGAGCACGATCGCGTTCGCGCGTGCCGGCGCACTGTCGCCGGACTGCCTCAGCCACACCTTCGACGCCCGGGCCAACGGCTTCGTCCGAGGAGAGGGCGCCGGCGTCGTCGTCCTCAAACGGCTCGCCGACGCGGTCGCCGACGGCGACCGGGTGTACTGCGTGCTCCTGGGCGGCGCCGTCAACCACGACGGCCCCGGCGCCCTCACCGTGCCCAACGCCGAAGCCCAGGGCGCCCTGCTGCGCGCGGCCTGCCGGGACGCCGGAGTGGACCCCGCGCAGGTGGGCTACGTAGAACTGCACGGCACCGGCACCCGAGCGGGCGACCCGGTCGAGGCGAGCGCCCTGGCCGCCGTCCACGGGGAGGGCCGCGACCCCGGGCACCCGCTGCTCGTCGGGTCGGTGAAGACCAACATCGGTCACCTCGACGCCGCCGCGGGCGTCCTCGGCCTGATCAAGGTCGGCCTCGCGGTGCAGCACGACCTGCTGCCCGCCAGCCTCCACTACGAGACCCCGAATCCGGACATCCCGCTGGAGCGGTGGAAGCTCCGGGTCAACGCCGCCGCCGGGCCCTGGCCCGAGGGGCCCCGCCTGGCCGGCGTCAGCTCCTTCGGGATCGGCGGCACCAACTGCCACCTCGTCGTCGCCGCCCCCGAGCCGCGACCCGAGCCGCGCCCGGCGACGCAGACCGCACCCGCCGCGCCTGCCGGACCCGTCCCCGTGACGGTGTCCGCCCGCACGCCCCGGGCGCTGCGGGAACAGGCCAAGCTCCTGCACGACTGGGTGCGCGACGACGCCGACCTGCACCCGCGGGACATCGGCCACTCCACGACCACCACCCGCTCGGCGCTGAAGAACCGGGGCGTCGTGCTCGCCGCCGACCGGGCGGAACTGCTGGCCGGGCTCACCGCATTGGCGCAGGGCACACCGTCCGCCCGGGCCGTCACCGGTACCGCCACCGAGGGCGGCGGCGTGGTGTGGGTGTTCTCCGGGCAGGGCGCCCACTGGGTCGGCATGGCCCAGGGCCTGTGGGCGGCGAACGAGGTGTTCGCCGCCCGCATGGACGCGTGCGAGCACCTGCTCCGGCAGTACGGCGGCTGGTCGCTGCGGGAGGTCCTCGGCGACGAGGACGCACTGAAGCGGATGGACGTCGTCCAGCCCGCCCTGTTCGCCGTCATGGTCTCGCTGGCCGAGGTGTGGCGCTCGGCGGGCCTCACGCCCGACGCGGTCATCGGCCACTCCCAGGGGGAGATCGCCGCCGCGACCGCCGCGGGCATCCTCTCCCTGGCCGACGGGGTGCGGCTGATCGTCGCCCGGGCGCGGGTCATCACCGAGAAGCTGTCCGGGCGGGGCCTGATGGCGGTGCTCGACCTGCCCGCCGACCAGATCGACCAGAGCCGGGTGTCCATCGGCGCGGTGAACTCGCCCGGCACCGTGGTGATCTCCGGCGACCCCGACGCCGTGCGCGAGGCCGTCGCCGACTGCCAGGCGAAGGAGATCCGCGCCCGGATCGTCCCCGTCGACTACGCCTCCCACTGCGACCACGTGGAATCCATCCGGGACGAGGTGCTCGCCGGGGTCGCCGGCGCCGCGACCACCGACACCGGAGTGGCGTTCTACTCCACCGTCGTCGCCGGCCGGGTCGACCCGGCCGAACTGGACGCCGAGTACTGGTACCGCAACCTGCGCGAACCCGTGCGCTTCGCCGACACCGTCCGCGCCCTGTCCGCCGCCGGGCACGGCACGTTCGTGGAGGTCAGCCCGCACCCGGTGCTCGCCATGCACATCGCCGCCACGGTCGGCTCGGCCGTCGTGCAGCCCACGCTGCGCCGCAACGAGGAGGAGACGCACCGGCTGCTGCTGTCCATGGCGGAACTCCACAGCCGCGGCGTCGACCTGGACTGGCGCCACTGCTTCACCGGCGCCCGCCGCGTGACGCTGCCGACGTACGCGTTCCAGCGCGAGACCCACTGGATCGACGGACCCGCCACCGCGGCGCCCGCCGTCCGGTCGACGTCCACCGCCCCGGCCCCCGAGGCCGCCGCGCCCGCCTCCGTGGAGACCTCGGAGCAGGACCTGTGGACGCTGGTGCGCGGTGAGGCCGCGGTCCTCCTCGGGCACGCCGACACCGCACGGATCGGCGCCGACCACACCTTCAAGGAACTCGGCTTCGACTCGGTGACCGCGGTGCAACTGCGCGACCGGCTGAACGCCGCGACCGGACTCCAGACGCCCGCCTCACTCGCCTACGACCACCCGACACCCGCCGCTGTGGTGCGCCACCTGCACGAACAACTCGCCGGACCCACCGAGGACCGCGCCGCAGCGGACGCCGGCGCCGGCGCCGTCATCGACGACGAGCCGATCGCCGTCGTCGGCATGAGCTGCCGGCTGCCCGGCGGCGTGGTGACCCCCGAAGACCTGTGGCGGCTGGTCGCCGACGGGAACGACGCGATCACCGGCTTCCCCGAGGACCGGGGCTGGCAGCTCGCCACGGACACGGACTTCGTGCCCGCCGGCGGCTTCCTGGACGGTGCCGCGGAGTTCGACGCGGGATTCTTCCGGATCAGCCCCCGCGAAGCCCTCGCCATGGACCCGCAACAGCGGCTCGCCCTGGAAGCCGTGTGGGAGGCGCTGGAGAACGCCGGCCAGGACCCGACGGCGCTGCGCCGCACCAGCACCGCGGTGTTCATGGGGGCCATGGCCCAGGACTACCTGCCCCGCCTCCAGGACGTGTCCGGCAACCTCGCCGGCCACGCACTGACCGGCGGCTCCGGCAGTGTGGTGTCCGGCCGGATCGCCTACGCCCTCGGCCTGGAAGGCCCGGCCGTCACCGTCGACACCGCGTGCTCCTCCTCCCTGGTCTCGGTGCACCTGGCCGCCCAGTCGCTGCGCTCCGGAGACTGCTCCCTCGCCCTGGCCGGCGGCGTCACCGTGATGTCCACCCCGGGCATGTTCGTGGAGTTCGCCCGACAGGGCGGACTCGCCGCCGACGGCCGCTGCAAGGCGTTCTCCGACACCGCCGACGGCACCGGCTGGTCCGAGGGCGTCGGCGTGCTGGTGCTGGAACGGCTGTCGGACGCGCGACGCAACGGCCACCGCGTGCTGGCCGTCCTCCGGGGCAGCGCGATCAACCAGGACGGCGAGAGCAACGGCCTCACCGCCCCCAACGGCCCCTCCCAGGAACGGGTGATCCGCCAGGCGCTGTCCTCGGCCGGTCTGTCCCCGGCGGAGGTCGACGCGGTGGAGGCCCACGGAACCGGCACCAGCCTCGGCGACCCGATCGAGGCGCAGGCCCTGCTCGCCGTCTACGGCCAAGACCGCGCGGAGCCCCTGTGGCTGGGCTCGCTGAAGTCCAACATCGGGCACACCCAGGCCGCCGCCGGTGTCGCCGGGGTGATCAAGATGATCATGTCGATGCGGGCCGGGGCGCTCCCCAGGACGCTCCACGCCGAACAGCCCTCCCAGCAGGTCGACTGGTCCTCCGGCGCCGTCCGACTCCTGACCGAACAGCGCGACTGGCCGCGGGCGGACCGCCCCCGCCGCGCCGCGGTCTCCTCCTTCGGGATCAGCGGCACCAACGCCCACGTGATCATCGAACAGGGCGATCCCGTACCGGCCGAAGCGCCCACCGCACCGGCGGCGACCGCGCCGACCCCGGGCGCCACGGTGTGGACGGTGTCGGCGCACAGCGCCAAGGCGTTGGCCGGGCAGGCCCGGAAGCTGGGCACCGCGCTCGCGGCCGACCCCGCGGCGCACCCGCTCGACGTGGCCCGCTCCCTGGTCACCCGACGCGCCCGTCTCGACCACCGCGCCGTGGTCATCGGCACCGGCCGGGAAGAACTGCTCACCCAACTGGACTCCCTGGCCCGCGGACAGCGCGAATCCGGGGTGGTCACCGGACACGCTTCCGCGGCACCCGGCATCGGCGTGCTCTTCTCCGGACAGGGCAGTCAACGCCTGGGCATGAGCCGGGAACTGATCGCGAGCTTCCCGGTGTTCGCCGAGGCCTGGCGCGAGGTCTGCGCCGCACTGGACCCCCTGCTGGAGCACCCCGTCGACGAGGTCGTCGGCGCCGAGCCGGGCTCCGCGGCGGCCGGGCTGCTCGACGGGACGGCGATGACCCAGCCCGCGCTGTTCGCCTTCGAAGTGGCCGCCTACCGGCTCGTGACCTCCTTCGGGATCGAGCCCGCGGTACTCGTCGGGCACTCCATCGGCGAACTCGCCGCCGCGCACGTCGCCGGAGTGTTCCCGCTCGCCGACGCGGCCCGCCTGGTCGCCGCCCGCGGCGCCCTGATGGGCGCCCTGCCGAGCGGCGGGGCCATGGTGGCCGTGCAGGCCGGCGAGGACGAGGTGCGGGCCGCCCTGGCCGGACACGAACAGTCGGCTTCCGTCGCCGCGGTCAACGGGCCCGATGCCGTCGTCATCTCCGGCACCGAGGACGTCGTCACCGCGGTCGCCGCGGCCCTGGCCGCCGAGGGACGCAAGACGAAGGCACTGCGCGTCTCGCACGCCTTCCACTCGCCGCTGATGGAACCGATGCTGGAGGAGTTCCGGCGCGTCGCCGAGTCGGTCACCTACGCGCCGCCGCGCATCCCGGTCGTGTCCAACGTGTCGGGCGCCCTCGCCGAACCGGGCGAGCTGGAACACCCCGCCTACTGGGTGCGCCACGTGCGCGAGGCCGTGCGCTTCGCCGACGGGGTCGCCGCCGCGGTGCGGGCCGGCGCCCGGACGCTGATCGAGGTCGGTCCCGACGGAGTCCTGTCGGCCATGGCCGCCGACACCACCACCGACCCGGACCTGACGGCGATCCCCCTCGCCCGCAAGGGCCGTTCCGAGGCCCGTGCGGCGACCGAGGCCCTGGCCCGGCTGCACGTCGTCGGCGTCCCGGTGGACTGGCGGGCCTACCTGGACCTCATCGGCCCCGCCGGACCCCCCGTCGACCTGCCCACCTACGCCTTCGACCACCAGCGGTACTGGGCGCAACCGGCCCGAGCGCACGGCGACGTCACGGCCGCCGGACTGGAACCCGTCGGGCACCCCTTCCTCTCCGCGGCCACCGAACTCGCCGTGGGCGACCAGGTGGCGTTCAGCGGAACCGTCGACCCGGTCACCGCACCCTGGCTCGCCGACCACACCGTCTTCGGCCACACCGTGTTCCCGGGCGCGGCCGTCGTCGACATGGCACTGCGCGCGATCGACGGCACCGGCAGCCGCACCCTCGAAGAAATCACCCTGCACACGCCGCTGACCTTCGCGGAGGGCGCCGTGCAGGTGCAGGTCGTCCTCGGCGGGCCGGAGCCTTCGGGCCGGCGCCCGATCGGTGTCTACGCACGCCCGGTCGGCGGCTCGCGCACCTGGACCCGCCACGCCACCGGACACGTCCAGCGACAGGCCCCCGCCCACACCCCCGCCGTGGACGTCCGACCGCCGGACGACGCCGCCCCGGTGGACCTCTCCGGCTTCTACCCGGAACTCGTGGACCGGGGCTACGGGTACGGGCCGGCCTTCCGGGGACTGCGCTCGCTGTGGCGGCACGGCGAAGCGGTGCACGCCGAGGTCCACCTGCCCGAGCAGGCGGGGCACGCCACGGCCGGATTCGCCGTGCACCCGGCCCTGTTCGACGCCGCACTGCACCCGGTGCTGTCGCTGGTGGCCTCCGACGATCCGACGCGGGCGGTGCTGCCCTACTCCTGGTCCGGGGTGACCCACCACGGGCCCGCCACCGACCGGCTACGGGTCCGCGCCGCCCGGATCAGCGACACCGAGGTCTCCCTCGCGATCACCGACGCCGACGGCGCGCCCGTGCTGACCGTCGCGTCCCTGGCCCTGATGCCGGCCTCACCGGACCAACTGGCCGCGGGATCGCTCGCCGACTCCCTCTTCGCGGTGCGCTGGTCCCCGCTGGAAGCGGCACCGGACCAGCCGGCCCCACCGGTCGACCTCGTACACCTGGAGCGCGCCGCCCACCCGGACGTGCCCACCGCCGCGCGGGCCAGCACCGCGGCGGCACTCGAACTGGTGCAGCGCCGGCTCGACGACCACCACGAGCGACCCCTCGCCGTCGTCACCACGAACGCCCTGGCCGTCCTCCCCGGCGAGACGCCCGATCCGGCGCTGGCACCGGTGTGGGGCCTGGTGCGCTCCGCACAGGCCGAGCACGACGGACAGTTCGTGCTCGTGGACACCGACGGCACCGAGGAATCACGACGTGCGCTGGAGACCCTGGACGCAACCGTGCCCGAGGTGGCGATCCGCCGGGGCGAACTCCACGCACGACGGCTGCTCCCGGTGGTCGCGGCCGCCGACGCCCGGCCGGACTGGGACCCCGACGGCACCGTGCTGCTCACCGGCGCCACCGGTGGGCTGGGGGCACTGCTCGCCCGGCACCTCGTCGTCGAACGCGGCGTGCGCCGCCTGCTGCTGCTCAGCCGTTCCGGGGCCGGCCCGCTGGCCGCCGAGCTGACCGAACTCGGCGCCCACGTCACCGACGCCGCCTGTGACGTCTCGGACGCCGCGGCGCTGGCCCGGCAACTCGACCGCATCCCGCAGGAGGCCCCGCTCACCGCGGTCGTGCACATGGCAGGCACGCTCGACGACACCACCGTGGAACTGATGACCCCGGAGCGCGTCGACGGCGTGTTCGGCCCCAAGGTCGACGCCGCCTGGCACCTCCACGAACTCACCCGGAACACGCCCCTGTCGGCCTTCGTGCTGTACTCCTCGGTCGTGGGCGTGATCGGCAACGCGGGCCAGGCCAACTACGCGGCGGCCAACGCCTTCCTCGACGCCCTGGCCGAGCAGCGTGCCGCGGAGGGACTGCCCGCACTCTCCTTGGCCTGGGGCCCGTGGGAGATCGGCATGGCCAGCACCCTCGGCAAGACCGACCTGGCACGCTTCCGACGCCACGGCATGGCGCCCCTGACGGCACAGCGGGGCACGGCCCTGTTCGACGCCGCGCTCGCCACCGACGAACGGCTCCAACTCCCCGTCCAGATCGACCGGGCCGCCCTGGGCCAGGACACCGTGCCCGCACTGCTGCGCACCCTGGTCCGACCCGTCGCCGCGCCCGCCCCCGTCGAACCGTCCGCGGTCGAGGAGGGCGGGGAGTCCCCCATGGCGGCCAAGCTGGCGGCCCTCTCCGCCGAGGAGCAGCGCGAGGAACTGGTGTCGCTGCTGCTGGAGACCGCGGCCGTGGTACTGGGATACCCGTCCTCCGAGGACATCGACGCCGAGATGTCGTTCCAGGAGATCGGCTTCGACTCCCTCAGCGGCGTCGAGTTCCGCAACCAGGTCAAGCTGGACACCGGAGTGCACGTCCCGGCGACGGTGATCTACAACTACCCGACGCCCGCAGCCCTGGCGGAGCGCGTGCGGGAGTTGTTGTTCCCCGCGCCCGAGGATCCGGCGGACGAGGACGTCGACCTGCCGGACGGTGACGCGGGACCGGACGACCTCGACGACTCCGACGGCCTTGACGACATCGACGACATCGACGAGCTCGACATCGAGGCGCTCGTCCTGCGGGCGAACTCCGAATGACGATCCGCTCGCCCGCGGGTGAGTGCGTTGACCTGGAAGTGAGTGGAGAGATGAAGCCGGAAGACCTGAAGGCCGTGCGCACGTTCGTCAAGGAGCGTCTCGACGGCCCGCACACCCGGTGGGACGAGCTGGAGGACAAGCCCTCGGACGTCTACGAGGGGTTCCGGGAGACCGGACTGGCCAACTGGTGGCTGCCCGAAGAACTCGGCGGCCGCGGGCTGAGCCTGGAGGACGGCGTCGAGATCGTCAACGAGATCGCCTACGGCGACGCCGGAGTGGCCTTCACCCTCTTCATCTCGGTCCTCGGCACCAGCATCGTGCAGTTGTACGGCTCCGAAGAGCTGAAGGCCCGGTACCTCGCCCCGATGGGCGACCGGGGCGCGTTCTGCGCGACGCTGGGCAGCGAACGGTCCGCGGGCAGCGAACTCGCCAAGATCGAGACCACGGTGGCGGTCGACGGGGACGAACTCGTCCTCACCGGTGAGAAGTTCTTCTCCACCAACACCGACTTCGCCGACTTCCTCGTGGTGGTGGCGCGTTCCGCGGAGGACCCGGAGGCGTACCACGCGGTGCTGGTGCCGCGGGACACCCCCGGGGTGGAGATCGTGAAGCGCTGGGACGTCATCGGCCTGCGCTCCTCGTACACCTACCAGGTCGGTCTCCAGGGCTGCCGCGTCCCCCTGGCGAACCGGCTCGACGGTTCGGGGCTGCGGCTGCTGGAGATCGGCCTCAACGCCAGCCGCATCCTGATCGCCGCCACCGCGATCGGCGTGGCCCGGCGCATCCGGGACCACTGCATGACCTACGCCAAGAGCAAGCCCCTGCGGGACGGGACCCTCGTGGAGAGTCCGGTGTTCGCCCAGCGGCTCGGGCAGATGGAGATGCAGATCGACGTCATGAAGAGCCACTGCCTGCGCGCCGCCCGCGACTACGACGCGATCATGTCCGCGCCCGACGCCGCCGCCCGGTTCCACCGCCAGGGCACCCTGAAGTCCGCGCTGACCGCCAAGATGTTCTGCGGCCAGGCCGGTTGGGAGGTGGCGAGCGTGGGCTCCGAGATGTTCGGCGGCCTCGGCTACACCCATGAGCTGCCCATCGGCAAGCTGGTGCGGGACGTCCGTTACGTCTCCCTGGTGGAGGGCGGCGACGACGTCCTGCGCGATCTGCTGTTCAGCCGCTACGTGATCCCCGTACCCCGCCGCTCCTAGCCTGCGTTCCGGGAGCGGACCCCGATCGTCACGGTCCGCTCCCGGCGGCGAGCAGCACCCGCCCCACACACCCGGGTGGCGCTACCGCTCCTCGGTGGCGAACGCCTGACGGACGGCAAGGCTGTCCTCGTACACGTGGTGCCGGGTGACCAGGCCCTCTTCGAAGGTGAGGTGCAGGGCGAACCGCGCGCGGTACGCACGTCCGGTGGACCGAGCGGTCTGGCGGATCTCGCCGGTCACGACCGCGTCGTTCCCGTCGACGAGGATGCGCTCGACCTCGGTCGCCACCAGCTCCGGCACGTGGTGCTCGGCGAGTTCGCGGTAGTGGGCGGCTGCGTCGGACCGATTGCTCCGGTGACGGATCCAGGGCGTGGCAGCACGACCGTGCTCGGCCTCCGGCCAGCTCAGCTGCCAATCGCCCCGCTCCGCGTACAACTCGGCGATGCGCTCGGGGTCGCCCTCGCTGATCGTGCGCAACAACTTCTCCACCGCGAGGCGGGTGTTCGTGGGGGTGGCTATGGACATGGTCGGCCCTCCGTGTGGTCCGCGTTCCACTCACGCGGTGAGGTCATCAACCTAGCCCGCACGGTCCGACCGGGACGATCAGTTTCGAAGCGGGGCACGCGCCCCGGGTGACCGGCCGCGCGGGCGTCAGGGCACCTCGGCCTCGAAGAGGGCGGTGCAGCCGTGCACCGTCACCGTGTGGACGGGGAAGCGGGCGGCGAGCTCCGCCCGCAGGTCGTCCAGGCTGTCCTCGGAGTTGTTCATCATGCCGCGCCGGTTCCACGCCGCGAAGCTCGCCCGGGCCGCCGCGCCGACCGGCACCCCCTTGCTCAGCACGGTGGCGCCGAAGAGGCGCCCGCCCGGTCGCACGCACGCCGCGACGTTGTCCAGCACCGCGGCCTTCTCGCGGATGCTGCCGGGCACGCAGTGCAGCAGGAAGTTCAACGAGGCCGAGCCGAAGGACGCCCCGGGCAGCGGCAGCGGTTCCAGGGCGTTGGCCCGGACGGTCGTGACGTCGAAGCGGGCGAGCCGTCGGGCCGCGTGGCGCAGCGAGTGTTCGTTCAGATCGGCCAGGGTGATGGACTGCTCGGGGTCGGTGCGGCAGTTGTCCAGGAAGTAGCCCGTGCCCACCCCGACGTCCAGGTGCTCCGCGGAGACGTTGCGGTCGAACATGGCGACCACTTCGGACACCGGGACCCGGAACAGGAACCGGCAGTTGATCTTGAAGGCCACCAAGTCGTACACGGGGAGCGTCCACGGTCGGTAGACGGCCTGGCCGGCGTACACCTGGTCGGAGTGGGACGAGGCGGTCACGGGGGAACCTCCGGCCGGCGGGCGAATGCGTCGGGTCACGACTATACGGGGCAGGAGTTCCTTACCGCTCGCGGCAGTTGGGCCGGTCGGCGCAACGAGCACGCACCCGAAGGGCGCAGGCGTGCGGGTGCGGAACGGGCCCCGGGCGCACTGCCCTGGGGGGCTAGGCCGTTTCTTTCGGATCACCTGGCCGACCAGATGTGGATGGCGGCGAGGTGGAGTCCGGCGAGGTAGATGGTGGCGGTCTTGTCGTAGCGG
>NZ_JBIAIF010000027.1:0-27391 GCF_042871255.1 Streptomyces sp. NPDC005955
CCATCCTGATTCACCGCACTGCCACGAACCACAGCCAAAACCCTGTGCCCAAGGCGCCGAGCATCCGACAACCTCTCCACCACCAACACACCCACACCATCCGAGAACCCGGTCCCGTCCGCCGACGCCGCATACGCCTTGCAGCGACCGTCAGGGGAAACCGCCCGCTGACGGCTGAACTCGGTCAGGAGATAGGGCCCGGCCAGCAGGGTCACACCGCCCACCAGCGCCAACGAGCACTCACCGGCTCGCAGTGCCTGGCCTGCCAGGTGCAGGGCGACGGCGGAGGAGGAGCAAGCCGTGTCCACCGACATCGCTGGACCTTCCAGCCCCAGCGAGTACGCGATCCGACCGGACACCACGCTTGTCGTGGTACCGGTCAGGCGGTAGCCCTCCAGCTCTCCCGACGCCATGCCGCCGTAGTCGGTCGTCACCACACCGGCGAAGACACCGGTGTCACTACCGCGCAACGTCGTCGGATCGATGCCCGCGTTCTCGAACGCCTCCCACGACGACTCCAGCAACAGACGCTGCTGCGGGTCCATGGCTGTCGCCTCACGCGGACTGATCCCGAAGAACTCGGCGTCGAACTCCCCGATGCCCTCCAGGAAGGCACCGCCCCTGGTGTTGATCTTCCCCGGCTGGTCCGGGTCCGGGTCGTAGATGTTCGGGTCCCACCCACGGTCGGTGGGCAACCCGCCCACCGCGTCGCGGCGGGAGGCAACCAACTGCCACAGTTCCTCGGGGCTCGTCACCCCACCGGGGTAGCGGCAGCTCATCCCCACGATGGCCAGGGGTTCGTCTGTCGCAACGCGCTTGGCCCGCGTGGCGCGCTTCGGTGCGTCAGCCACTCCACCGAACTCGGAGAGCAGCAGCCGTGCGACTGCGGCCGGGGTCGGGTGATCGAAGATCAGCGTGGCGGGCAGGCGGACACGTGTGGCCTGGGTGAGTCGATTGCGCAGCTCGACCGCGCTGAGCGAGTCGAAGCCGAGCTCCTTGAAGGCCCGGTCCATGTCGATCGCAGCAGAGGAGGCGTGGCCGAGTACCGCCGCGACCTGATCCCGAACCGCGTCCTGAACGATTCGTTCCCGATCGGCTCCGGCGAGGCCGGCGATGCGCTGCGCGAGCGATCCACCCGTCTCGGTGCGTCGGGCAGGGGCGGGAACGAGACCGCTCAGCAGTGTGGGGAGCAAGCCGGCCCGGCCCTGGGCACGCAGCGCGGCCGGGTCAAGTTGGACAGGTGCGAGTAGTGCCTCACGGGTACCGAGCGCCAAGTCGAAGAGTTCCAACCCGCGCGACGGGGAGAGCGCACCCATACCCGTGCGTTCCAAGCGGGCCAGTTCGGCCTCGCCCAGCTCGCCCGACATGCCTCCGACCTCGCTCCACAGCCCCCATGCGAGGGAAGTCGCCGAAAGCCCCGACGCCTGACGGGATGCTGCCAAAGCGTCCAACGCCGCGTTCGCCGCGGCGTAGTTGCCCTGACCAGGGCTCCCCATCAACGCCGCCACCGAGGAGAACATCACGAACGCCGACAGGTCTGCGTCGGCGGTCAGTTCGTGCAGGTGCCAGGCCGCGTCCACCTTCGGACGCATCACACGGTCGATCTGGTCAACGGTCAACGACTCCACCACACCGTCGTCCAACACACCCGCCGTATGCACGACACCGGTCAACGGACGCTCCACCGAAGCAAGCACCGCGGCCAGCTGCTCGCGGTCGGACACGTCGCAAGCCACGACCCGAGCCAAACAACCCAACGCATCAAGTTCCGCAACCAACTCCGCAGCACCCTCAGCCGCCGGACCACGACGACTCAGCAACAGAAGGTCACGCACCCCGTGCGACGCGGCCAGATGACGGGCGAACACCGCACCCAAACCACCCGTACCACCCGTCACCACCACCGTCCCCTCAGGCTCGAAGGACCGAACGGGCGCGTCCAATGCTCCAGCAGCCGAACGGATCAGGCGCGGCGCCAACAACCGACCATCGCGTACCGCGAGCTGCGGCTCATCCACCGCCAGCAACGCACCCCAGTCCGGCTCCTGGTCACCGTCCACATCCACCAGAACGAACCGACCCGGATGCTCCGACTGCGCACTCCGCAACAAACCCCACACCGCAGCGTGCGCCACATCCGCAGTACCACCACCAACCGACACCGCACCCCGAGTCACCACCACCAACCGCGAACCCGCCAGCGCCCCACACGCCAGCAGTCCCTGCACCAACGACAACGCCTCACGGACAGCGGCACACGCTGAGGAAGGCGTGTCCTGGCCGGCACCCGGGATGCGGGCGAGAAGCGCCTGCGGAGCCGTAACCCCCTGAGTGAGCGCCTGCTCAAGGGCACCCAAGTCCGGGTAGGTCTCCCCCGTACCGATGCGGACGAGTTCTTGAGTGCCAGCGCTTGCGGCGGCATCGATCTCGTTCCAGCCCACCGTGTACAGCGATTGCCGTACATCCTCACGCGTGCTGTCGATGCGTCCTTGCTCCACGGGTCGCACGACGAGCGAGCCCACAGAGACCACCAGGTCGCCGTTCTCGTCCACGGCGTCCAGCCGTAGCGAGGTGTCACCGGTCATCACGGAACGGACCCGCAGTCGCGAGACGTCGGGGCGGTCGAGCCGGACGCCGTTCCAGCTGAACGGCATGAGGTGTGAGGCGGCATCGCCCTCGGTCAGCAGGATGACACCGCTCTGTAGAGCGGAGTCGAAGAGCGCGGGGTGGATACCGAAGCCCTCGTGCCCCTCGGGCAGCGTCACCTCGGCGTAGGTCACGTCACCGTCGCGCCAGACGGCCTCGACACCGTGGAAGAGGGGGCCGTAGTCGTACCCGAGATCTGCGAGACGGCTGTAGAGGTCGTCGACGGGCATCGGTTCGGCGTTCCGCGGCGGCCACTGGTCCGGCCACGCCTGGACCGGGGCGCTGTCCGCGCTGAGGGTTCCCCGGGCGTGGCAGGTGGCCTCGCTGTCGCTGAGGGTGCCTTCCGAGCGCGAGTAGATCGCCAGCTCACGACGGCCGTCCGCTTGGGACGCCCCAACGGTGATCTGGAGTTGCCGGGTGACCCCGTGCTGAACGATCAGAGGTGCTTCGAGGACCAGCTCGTCGACCACCGGACTGCCGGCGTGTCGTCCGGCGGCGAGGGCGAGCTCGACCAGCCCCGTGCCCGGCACGACCATCGTGCCGAGGAGGAGGTGCTCAGCGGCCCAGGGCTGGGTCTCGGTGGAGATGAGGCCGGTGAGGACCCATTCGTCGCGGTCGCCCACCTGCACGGCCGCGGCCAGTACGGGGTGGTCGACGGCGACGAGACCAGCAGCTGACACGTCACCCGTGATCGTGCCCGGAGACAGCCAGAACCGCTCCCGCTGGAAGGCATAAGTCGGCAGATCAACACGCTGAGCACCAACGCCCGCGTAGAACGCCTCCCAATCCACTGCGACACCAGCCGCATAGGCGTGGCCCAGGAACCCGGCGAACGCCTCCGCCTCACCCTGCTTCCTCCGCAGAGCCGGAAGGAACACTGCGTCAGTGTTTTCCCCTTCGACTTCGAGGCACTGGCGCGCCATCGCGGTCAGTACGGCATCCGGGCCGAGTTCCAGGAAGCGGCGCACGTCCAGGTCCCACAGGGTGCGGACCCCGTCAGCGAAACGGACAGCTTGGCGTACGTGGCGGACCCAGTACTCGGCGTCGAACACCTCCACCACTGCGCCCGTGACGTTCGAGACCACCGGGACCTGCGGCGCCGCATACTCCAAACGCTCCGCAACCGCCCGGAACTCCTCCAACATCGGTTCCATCCGCGGGGAATGGAACGCGTGCGACACCCGAAGCCGAGTCGTCTTGCGGCCTTCCCAGTGCTTGAGCCATACCTCAGCAGCGTCCTCGTCACCTGACACGACCACCGACGTCGGACCGTTCACCGCCGCCACTTCGAGACGACCCTCAAACCCGACCAACGACTCCGTCACCTCGGACTCGCTCGCCTGAACCGCGACCATCACCCCACCCGCAGGCAACCCACCCATCAGACGGCCACGCGCCACCACCAACTCCGCCGCATCACCCAACGACAACACCCCAGCCACATGCGCAGCAGCAACCTCCCCCACCGAATGGCCGATCAAGTAGTCCGCACGCAGCCCAAGCGACTCCACCAGGCGGTACAGCGCGACCTCGACCGCGAACAACACCACCTGCGTGAACTCCGTCGAATCCAACACCCCGTCTTCGGAAGCAAGGAGCTCCCGCACCGAACGCCCCAGCCGCGGGTCCAACTCCGCACACACAGCGGCCAACGCCTGGTCGTAGGCAGGGAACTCTGCCGCCAAACCGAGACCCATACCCACACGCTGAGAACCCTGCCCCGTAAACAGGAACGCCGACTTCCCCCCGACAGCACTCCCGCCCGCCGACACAGCACCCAACTGCGCCAGCAACTCGTCACGGCCACCAGCGACCACCACCGCACGCCGCTCCAACAACGCACGCGAGCCCACCAACGAAGACGCAACATCCGCAACCGACACATCAGGCTGCTCAATCACGAACGAACGCAACCGCTCCGCCTGCGCACGCAACGCCGCATCCGAACGACCCGACACCACCACCGGAACCGCCGCCAACCGCGTGCTGCCCGACGAAGCACCCTCCGCCGCAGCAGCATCCTCAACCGGCGCCTCCTCCACGATGATGTGCGCGTTCGTCCCGCTCACGCCGAACGACGACACACCCGCACGACGCGGACGCCCCTCACTCCTCCACTCCCGCGCTTCACGCAACAACTCAACGCCACCCGACGCCCAGTCGACGTGCGGCGACGGCTCGTCCACGTGCAACGTCGACGGCAACACCCCATGCCGCAACGCCATCACCATCTTGATCACACCCGCCACACCAGCCGCAGCAGACGTATGACCGATGTTCGACTTGATGGAACCCAGCCACAACGGGTCCCCCACCCGCTCAGCGCCGTACGTCGCCAACAACGCCTGCGCCTCGATCGGGTCACCCAACTTCGTCCCCGTACCGTGGCCCTCCACCGCGTCGATCTCCGACGGAGACAGTCCCGCACTCGCCAGCGCCTGCCGGATGACCCGCTCCTGCGACGGACCGTTCGGCGCGGTCAGACCGTTGCTCGCACCATCCTGGTTCACCGCACTGCCGCGGATCAGACCCAGGATCCGCCGCCCGTTGCGCTTCGCGTCGGACAGCCGCTCCAGGAGCACCAGCCCGACGCCGTCGGAGAACCCGGTCCCGTCGGCGGACGCCGCGTACGCCTTGCACCGGCCGTCGCGGGCCAGGCCGCGCTGGCGGCTGAACTCAACGAACAGGAAGGGGCCGGCCAGGACCGTGACACCGCCGGCGAGCGCGAGGGAGCACTCGCCCGCCCGCAGTGCGTTCGCCGCGAGGTGCATGGCGACGAGCGAGGCGGAGCACGCGGTGTCGATCGAGACCGCCGGGCCCTCCAGGCCGAGGCTGTAGGCGACGCGGCCCGACATCACGCTGCTCTGGGTTCCGGTCACCCGGAACCCTTCCAGTTCGGGAAGGGTCGACGGGCCGTAGTCGGAGGACACCGTCCCTGCGAACACGCCGGTGTCGCTGCCCCGCAGCGAGGTGGGGTCGATGCCCGCGTCCTCGAACGCCTCCCAGGCCGCTTCCAACGTCAGCCGCTGGGTCGGGTCCATGGCCAGGGCCTCGCGGGGGCTGATCCCGAAGAACTCCGCGTCGAACGAGGTGGCGGTGTCGACGAACCCGCCCTCGGTGGCGTAGGCGCTGCCCGGCCGTTCCGGGTCGGCGTCGTACAGCCGCTCCAGGTCCCAGCCGCGGTCGGTGGGGAACGGACCCATGGCGTCCCGGCCGGACGCCACGAGCTCCCACAGCTCGTTCGGTGACGTCACGCCACCCGGATACCGGCAGCTCATGCCGACGATGGCGATCGGCTCGACGTCGCGCTGCTCCAGCTCACGGACCTTGCGGTTGGCCGTCCGCAGTTCGGCGGTCACCCGCCGCAGGTAGGTGCGGAGCTTCTGCTCGTCGTTCAGCGGTCCGCTCCGGCCGTCGTCAGTCTTCCCGGTCATGCGGATCCGAGCTCCTTGTCGATCAGGTCGAACATGTCGCTGTCGGAGACGAAGTCGAGTTCGTCTTCCAGGTCGTCTTCGGTGGCTTCGGGGCCGGTGTTCGTCGCGCTCAGCAGGGTCCGCAGGCGGTTGCTGAGCGAGCGCAGACGGGGTTCGGCGCCGGCCAGCTGCTGTTCGTGGCCGGACACGGCGATGAGGAGTGCCTCCAGCCGCTGTAGTTCCTGGTCGAGTGGTGACGGGTGCTGCCCGGTGGCTCCGCCGACCTTGGTGAGGATCAGTCGGGCGGCCTCGATCGGGGTGGGGTGGTCGAAGACCAGCGTCGCGGGCAGCCGGACGTCGACCACCTGGCTGAGCCGGTTGCGCAGTTCGACGGCGGCGAGGGAGTCGAAGCCGAGGTCCTTGAAGGGGCGCTCGGGGTCGACGGCCGCGGCCGAGGCGTGGCCGAGTACGGACGCGACCTGGGTACGGACCAGGTCCAGCACCATCTGCTCGCGGTCGGCCTCGGGGACCCCGGCGAGCCGTCGTTCCAGTGAGCGTGCGTTGTCGGCGCGGCGGGCGGGGGCTCGGACGAGTCCGCGGAGCAGGGCGGGGAGCGTGCCGGCCCGGGCCTGGGTGCGCAGCGCGGTCGGGTCGAGGCGCACGGGGGCCAGGAGCGGGGCGTCGGAGCGGAGGGCCTGGTCGAACAGTTCCAGGCCCAGGTCCCGGGAGATCGCGCCGATGCCGGTGCGTTCCATGCGGGCCAGGTCGGCTTCGGCCATCTCCCCGGTCATCCCGGTGGAGTCGGACCACAGGCCCCACGCCAGGGAGAGGGCGGGCAGGCCGGCCGTCTGTCGCTGCGTGGCGAGGGCGTCCACGGCGGCGTTGGCGGCGGCGTAGTTGGCCTGGCCGGCATTGCCGAGCAGTCCGGCGGCGGAGGAGAACAGGACGAACGCCGACAGGTCCATGCGTGAGGTCAGCTCGTGCAGGTGCCAGGCGGCGTCCAGCTTGGGGCGCATGACGTGCTGCACCTGTTCGGGGGTGAGCGACTCGATGATGCCGTCGGCCAGCGTGCCGGCCGTGTGGACCACCGCGGTCAGGGGGCGTTCCAGTGAGCCGAGCAGTTCGGCGAGCTGTGCGCGGTCGGCCACGTCGCAGGCGAGGACGCGGGCCTCGGCTCCGAGGGCCGCGAGTTCGGTGACGAGGTCGGCGGCGCCGTCGGCGGCCGGGCCCCGCCGGCTGACCAGCAGGAGGTGACGCATGCCGTGTTCGGTGACGAGGTGCTTGGCGAACAGGGCCCCCAGGCCGCCGGTGCCACCGGTGATCAATACGGTGCCCTCGGGGTTCAGGGGTGCCGGAACGGTCAGCACGACCTTGCCGACGTTGCGTCCTTCGCGGAGGTAGCGGAACGCCTCGTCGCCTCGGCGTACGTCCCAGGCGCGGATCGGTGCGGGGGCCAGTACCCCTCGTTCGAACAGGTCGGCGATCTCGACCAGCATCTGCTGGATGCGGTCCGACCCGGCCTCCATCAGGTCGTAGGAGCGGTAGGTCACCCCCTCGCGTCGGCGTGCGACGGCCTCGGGGTCACGGAGGTCGGTCTTGCCCATCTCGATGAAGCGTCCGCCGCGCGGCAGCAGTTCCAGTGAGGCGTCGATGAACTCGCCGGCCAGCGAGTTGAGCACCACGTCCACGCCCGTGCCGCCGGTGGCCTGGTGGAGGGCGTCGCGGAACCCGAGGTCGCGGGAGGAGGCGAGGTGCTCTTCGGGGACGCCCAGGGCTCGTACGGCGTCCCACTTGGCCGGGCTGGCGGTGGCGTAGGGCTCGGCGCCGAGGTGGCGGGCGAGCTGTACGGCGGCCATGCCGACGCCGCCGGCGGCCGCGTGCACCAGCAGCTTCTCGCCGGGCCTCAGGTCGGCCAGGTCGATGAGGCCGTAGTAGGCGGTCAGGTACACGACGGGGATGGCGGCGGCCTCGGTGAAGGTGAGGCGTTGCGGGACCGGTGCGAGGGTCTTGCGGTCGGCGATGGCGACGGGGCCGAAGGCGTCCTTCACGAGTCCGAACACCCGGTCGCCGGGGACCAGGTCGGTGACGGCGGAGCCCACTTCGAGCACGACGCCCGCCGCCTCGCTGCCCAGCGGTGCCTCGCCCGGGTACATGCCGAGTGCGATGAGCACGTCCCGGAAGTTGAGGCCGGCGGCGCGGACGGAGACGCGGACTTCGCCGACGCCCAGGGGGCGGTGGCTGTCGGAGGGCTGGACGGTGAGGTTCTCCAGGGAGCCCTTCTCCGTGCTGGCGAGCCGCCACGACCGGCCGGTCGGTCCCGCGGTCGCCCGCCCCAGGCGGGGGGCCAGCAGGGCGTCGCCCCGCAGCGCCAGCTGCGGCTCGTCGAGGCCGGCCAGGGAGCTCCAGTCGGGCCGGGCGCCGCCGTCCGTGTCGACGAGGACGAAGCGGCCGGGGTGTTCGGTCTGTGCGCTGCGCAGCAGTCCCCAGGCGGGGGCCTGGGTCAGGTCCAGGGGTTCCGCGCCGACGGCGACCGCCCGGCGGGTCACCGCCACGAGGGTGGCTTCGCCCAGCCACTCGCTGGCCAGCCACCGCTGGGTCAGGGCGAGGGTGCGTTCGGCGACCGCGGTCGCGGCGTGGGTGGGGTCGTCCGTTTCCGGGTTCTCGATCTGGACGAGCACCAGGTCCGCGCCGGTCGCGCCGTCGGCGAGCGCGGCCTCCAGGGCGGGCAGGTCGGCGAAGCGCTCGCCGGGTGCGTCGAGGTCGCCGAGGACCACGATGCGGGCCTGCGAGGGCGTTCCCGTGACCGGCGCCCACTCCAACTGGAACAGTGCGTCGTGCTCGCCGCGGGGTCGTGCCAGTTGCGCGGGGTCGACGGGGCGCACGGCGAGCTTGTCGACGGCGACGACCAGCTCGCCGTTCTCGTCGACGACGTCGACGCGGAAGCCGGAGTCCCCGGCGGTGTCGATGCGGACGCGCACCCGGTCGGGTGCCGACCGCCCGCACTGCACCCCGGACCAGGAGAACGGCAGGTCGGGGGTCGACCCGGCGGTCTTGTCCAGCATGCTGGGGTGCAGCGCGGAGTCGAACAGCGCCGGGTGGATGGCGAATCCGTCGGTGGAGGTGCCTTCGGGCAGGGTGACCTCGGCGTACAGCTCGGTGCCGCTGCGCCACACGTTCTGCACGCCCTGGAACAGGGGGCCGTAGTCGAGCCCGATGTCCGCCAGTTGCTCGTACAGGGTCTCGGCGGACGCCTCGACGGCTGCGATCGGCGGCCAGGAAGCGGGGAAGGGCGGCGCGGGATCGGAACCGGCCTCGGCTGCGAGCCAGCCGCGGGCGTGCCTGATGACTTGCCGCGCACCGTCAGTCCCGGCTCCGGTCGCGGTCGCGGTCCCGGCCGGGGTCCCGCTCCCCGCCTCGGCGAGGGAGTGGACGGCGACTTCGCGGCGACCGTCCTCGCCGGGCTTGCCCACGGTGACCCTGATGTGTCGGGCGGAGTTCCCTTCGAGGACCAGCGGAGCTTCGAAGACCAACTCGTCCAGGAGGACGTGGCCGAGGTGGCGTGCTGCGGCGAGGACGAGTTCGACCAGGGCGGCGCCCGGCACGATCACCGAGCCCAGCACCACGTGGTCGATGACCCACGGCTGCGAGTCGGTGGAGAAGCGACCGGTGAACACCCATTCGTCGCGGTCGGCGACCTGCACGGCCGCCGCCAGCACGGGGTGTTGCATCCGGTCGAGGCCGGCAGCCGCTACGTCACCGCCCTGCGCTGCCGGGGTCAGCCAGTACTTCTCGCGTTGGAAGGCGTAGGTGGGCAGGTCCACCCGCTGGGCGTCGGTGCCTGCGTACAGGGCTTCCCAGTCGATGCGGACACCCGCGACGTGCGCTTGGCCGAGCGAGAGGAGGAACCGTTCCAGGCCACCCTCGTCACGGCGCAGGGAGCCCACCACGGCGACGCGGTCGACCGCGGACCGTGCCTCGATCGTGCCTTCCACCGCCATGGTGAGCACGGGGTGGGGGGACATCTCCAGGAAACAACCCGTGCCCTTGTCGACCAGCGCACGAATCGCCGGCTCGAAACCGACCGGGTTCCGCAGATTCCGGTACCAGTACCCGGCATCCATCGACGTGGTGTCCAAGAACTCACCCGACACCGTCGAAAAGAACGGAACCCGCCCCTTCAACGGCACCACCGGCGCAAGCGCCTCCCGCAGCTCCCCCTCAATCACCTCCACCTGCACCGAATGCGACGCATAATCCACCTTCACCCGCCGCGCCCGGACCTCATCGCGCTCACACATCGCCAGCAGTTCGTCCAAAGCCTCCGGCTCCCCCGCAACCACGACCGACGAAGGACCGTTCACCGCCGCCACCGACACCCGACCCGCGAACGGAGCGATCAACTCCTCAGCCCGCTCCGCACCCACCGCAACCGACATCATCCCGCCGAGCCCAGCCAACCGGTCACGCACCAACTGACTGCGCACCGCCACGATCCGCGCAGCATCCCGCAACGACAACCCACCCGCCACATACGCCGCAGCAATCTCCCCCTGCGAATGCCCCACCACCGCAGACGGCTCCACACCGTACGAACGCCACACCGCCGCCAAACCCACCATCACCGCGAACAACGCGGGCTGCACCACATCCACCCGCTCCAACGACGGAGCACCCTCAACACCCCGCAACACATCCTCAAGCCGCCACTCCACAAACTCCGACAACGCCTCCCCACACGCCGCCACCTCAGCAGCGAACACCGGAGACCCGTCCAACAACCCCACCGCCATACCCACCCACTGCGCACCCTGACCCGGGAACACGAACACCGACTTCACACCCGCACCCGCAACCTGCCCCTCCACCACATTCACCGCAGGAGCAGCCGCGCTCAGTTCACCGAGGCCGGTGAGCAGGGCGCCGCGGTCGGTGGCGACCACCACGGCTCGGCGTTCGAGGTGTGCGCGGGCGGTCGCCTGCGCGAATCCGATGTCCAGGTGGTCGAGTTCGGGGCGGGCGATCATGTGGGCGCGCAGCCGGTCGGCCTGCTCGCGCAGAGCCGTCTCGCTGCGGGCGGAGAGGGGTACGAGGATCGGCGGGCGTTGCCCGGTGGGTGCCTGTTGCCGGGGCGCGTCCTCGTTCGGGGCCTCTTCCAGGATCACGTGGGCGTTGGTGCCGCTCACGCCGAACGAGGAAACGCCCGCACGGCGGGGTCGTTCCCCCGCGGGCCACGGCCGGGCTTCGGTGAGGAGGGTCACTTCGCCCGACGTCCAGTCCACGTGGGGCGAGGGGGCGTCCACGTGCAGGGTGGGCGGAAGCGTTTCGTGTCGCATCGCCATGACCATCTTGATGACGCCGGCCACTCCGGCCGCGGCCTGGGTGTGGCCGATGTTCGACTTGATGGAGCCGAGCCAGAGGGGGCCGTTCTTCCGCTTCTGGCCGTAGGTCGCCAACAGGGCTTCGGCTTCGATCGGGTCGCCGAGGGGTGTTCCCGTGCCGTGGCCCTCGACCGCGTCCACATCGGACGGGGACAGGCCCGCGCTGTTCAACGCCTGGCGGATGACCCGCTCCTGCGAGGGGCCGTTCGGCGCGGTGAGGCCGTTGCTCGCGCCGTCCTGGTTGATCGCCGTGCCGCGTACGAGGGCGAGGATCCGGTGCCCGTTGCGCTGGGCGTCGGACAGTCGTTCCAGTACGAGCAGGCCGAGTCCTTCCGCCCAGCCGACGCCGTCGGCGGCCGCGGCGTACGCCTTGCAGCGTCCGTCCGCGGACAGGGCGCGCTGGCGGCTGAACTCCACGAAGGCGCTGGGGCGGGCCAGGGTGGTCGCGCCACCGACCACGGCGAGTGAACATTCCTTGGCGCGAAGGGACTTGGCCGCCAGGTCGATCGCCACCAGGGAGGCGGAGCACACCGTGTCGACGGTGACGGCGGGGCCTTCGAAGCCGAAGGTGTAGCTGATGCGGCCCGAGGCGACGCTGGGCGACGACGCGATGGAGAGGTAGCCCTCGATCTCCGGGCGTTGGTCGCTGAGACTCGCGACGAACTGGTAGTCGGAGAACATGAGTCCGCAGAAGACGCCGGTGTCGCTGCCCTTCAGCGTCAGCGGGTCGATGCCGGCGTCCTCGAACGCTTCCCAGGCGCCTTCGAGCAGCAGTCGTTGCTGGGGGTCCATGGCGAGGGCCTCGCGGGGGCTGATCCCGAAGAACTCGGCGTCGAACTCGGCCATGCCGTCGAGGAATCCGCCGTGGCGGGTGTAGGCCGTGCCGGGGTGGTCGGGGTCGGGGTCGTAGAGGTCGTCCAGGTTCCAGCCGCGGTCGCGGGGGAACTCCGAGAGTCCCGTGCGTCCCTCGGCGACCAGCGACCACAGGTCCTCGGGTGAGGCGACCCCTCCCGGGTAGCGGCAGCTCATGCCCACGATGGCCAGGGGCTCGCCCGCCTGGTCGAGCAGCTGTTGGTTCTGGCGCCGCAGACGCTCAGTCTCCTTCAGCGACTTGCGCAGGGCTCCGACGATGTCGGGCTTTTCGAGGGCCATGCGGTTTTCCCCACCTTCGGGCTCATGCCGGCGACCATGTGGTCGACGTACTAGATCCCGGGGTGGCCCTCCCGGATACAACGATTCCTCAGCTTTTTTCGAGGCATGTGTGTGCGGTGTGGTGTCCGGGTACTCAGGCGGGTCGTCGCCCGGTCTCCGCACGGGTCCGCGGGAGGCGTCCGGGGTGGGGGTACCCGGCCCGACAGGTGGGTGCGGGCCGTGGCTCCCGGAGGTACTGCCCTTCCGGAACCACGGCCCGCGCCCTGGGGTTTCCACGGATTCCCGTGGGGCTCACGCCCACGTGGTCGCGTGGCCCGTCAACCGTCGGTGTTGCTCACCTCTCCGTGTTGCTCAGCTGTCGGTGTTGCTCAACCGGTCTTGTCGGCCTTCTCCAGGGAGACGTCCTCTTCTTCCTTCTGCGCTTCCGGTGTCGGGAAGCGGAGGAAGAAGGTGCAGGCGACGGCGCCCAGCAGGAGGAAGGCGACGGGTAGGAGACCCGTTTCGCTCAGGGCGGTGCTGTAGGGCTCGTGGAACGCCTCGGGGATCGCGCTGGGGCTGCCTTCGAACTTGGCCCCGCCGGCACTGATGCCCGGCAGGTGCGCTTCGATCCGGTCGACGAACAGTGCGCCGACCGCGGCGCTGCCGAGCACGGCACCCATCTGGCGGTTGGTGTTGTAGATGCCGGAGCCCGCGCCGGACTGGTGGACGGGGAGGTTGCGGGTGGCGATGGCGCCCAGCGGTCCCCAGACCATGCCGTTGGCGACGCCGGTCAGGGCTGCCGTGGCCGAGAACATCCACAGGTGCGAGTCGGGTTCCATCAGGAGGCTGAACCCGACGATCGTGAGGGCGAAGAGCACGAAGCCGAGAGCCGTGAAGGTGCGGGGGTGGGCCTTGTCGGACAGTTTGCCGATGGTGACGGAGAAGACGCCGGTCAGGATGGCCAACGGCGCGAAGATCAGGGCGGATTCCATGGAGGAGAGTCCGCGTACTCCCTGGAGGTAGAAGTACGAGGGGACGGTCATCGCGGTCACCGCGGCGCCCATGGTGGCGATGCCCACGTTGGCCAGCGCGAAGTTGCGGTCGCGGAACAGGGCCAGGAGCAGGAGGGGTTCGCCCTTGCTGCGGGCCTGGGTGACGACGAACACCGCCAGGACGAGCAGCCCTGCGGCGATCATCGACCAGATGCCGACCGACCAGTCCCGGTTGTTCCCTTCTTGGAGGCCGAAGACCAGGAGGAACATGCCGGTGCAGGACAGCACGATGCCGAACGGGTCGATCCGGTGCTTCGTGGTCTCCAGGGTCGGCACCAGCTTCCAGGCCAGGGCGAAGGCGACGATGCCGATGGGGACGTTGATGAGGAAGATCCATTCCCAGCCGACGGAGTCCACCAGCAGGCCGCCGAGTACCGGGCCGAGCAGCAGGGCGACGCCGGCGGAGCCGCCCCATGCGCCCATCGCGGCGCCGCGCTTGTCCGCGGGGAAGATCTTGGTGACCACCGCCATGGTCTGGGGTGTCATCAGCGCGGCCCCGAAGCCCTGTACGGCGCGGGCGGCGATCAACCCGTCGATGCTGTCCGCCACTCCGCACCACAGGGAGGCGAGGGTGAACACCACCAGGCCGACGAGATAGACGTTCTTGGGGCCGTAGCGGTCGCCCAGTCGACCGGTGAACAGCAAGGGCGCTGCGTAGGTGAGCAGGTAGGCGCTGGTCACCCAGATCACTTCGGAGACGCTCGCCTTGAGCGACTCCATGATCGCGGGGTTGGCGACCGCCACGACACTCATGTCCAGCAAAATGAGGGAGAATCCGACAAGCAGTGCGCCTAGCGCTTGCCATGGATTTCGTTCAACGGTCACGATTTCCTTCCCAGATGATTGCGACCCGTGGGATCACCACATGCCTCGCCGCGAGCTGACTGTGCCCCCCTGCGAAGAACATGGATCCGGCGGTGTCCGACCCGGATACGTTCACGAGGGCATTCCCCGGCGAATGTGGCGGACGTCACATCGGCTCGACCGTCGGTCAATTCCACGTACGACACCCCCGATTACCCGTGAGGCGATTCCTGGCCGGATGAGTCAGAACGTGCCCGATCGTCCGTGCATGCGCCATGCGCCCCGCTGGAGAGGAGGACCGCCCCCGGCGGGTGCGGCCGGCGCACCGCGGCGGGCCGGCCGGGCTCGCCGGAAGGCCAACCGGGTCCGCCGGAACGAGAGTAGCCAGGAACTCCCGCACGAACATCACCAGCATGAGTGAACGCTGCGCGGAATTCGGTGAGTTGACCGAATCGCTACGGGGGAATCCGGACACGCGACCGCTCGACGGCGGAACCGGACGGGCCCGCGAACGCGTCGACCTGGTGCAGCACCCCGCCGGACCAGCACCTGGTCGCCGTTCACCCCCACCGGCCCGGGACTCCGGGGCCGACCGTGCGGTACGGCGCTCCGGGGCGCACCACACCACCGAGAACCACACGACCCGCACTTCCCCGATCCGGTCACCACCGAACAGACTCAGTGCAAAATTCAACTGCTTAGGGCGAGTCCCGCGGATTGAGACCCCACCCCGAGAGGCTACGCATGGTAAACAGACACAAGAGGGAGGAACAGTCGCTTTCTAGTCGACTTATGGGCCAGACCCAACGACAGCGTCCCCAATGAGTCGATCTAACACGCTGTACGTTTAAGTTCGTCCGCTAGTAGATTCTGCCTCCAGCCAGACCCGAGGGGCCCCGCGAGTAACGGGCGGGGAAAAAACTCCCGGGTAGCATGGCTCATTACCCTCGGTCAACACTACTATTTGGCCGGCGGTACTGGGGGAGCAGACGAAACCGGGGGATTTATGCGTACGCCTACCCTGAACGAGCTAGTAGACCAGTGCATGGCGGGGAACCAAGACGGCTGGAACCGAATTGTAGAACGGTACACACCTTTGATATGGGCGATCGCCCGCGGCCATAGGCTCAGCACGGCCGACTGCGAGGACGTCAGTCAGACCACCTGGATGCGGGTGATCCAACACCTGGGCAAGCTCCGCGATCCCGAGAAGCTCACGCAGTGGATCGCGGTGTCGGCCCGCCGGGAGAGCCTCAAGCACATCGAGAAGTCCGGTCGCAGCGTGCCCGTCGGGGACTCGCCCGTCTTCGACCGCTCGGAGCCCTCGGAGAACCTTCCCGAGGAAGCGGCACTAGCGAAGGAACGCGACAACGAGGTGCTGTTGGCCTACTGCGCACTCTCACCGAAGTGTCAGGCGTTGCTCGGGCTCCTGGTGACCGACCCGCCGATGTCCTACGACGAGATCAGCGCCACGCTGGGCATGCCGCGCGGCTCGCTGGGCCCGGTGCGGGCGCGATGTCTGGCCCATCTGGAGAAGCTGTTGAAACGTGAAACGGAGCGGTCGGAACAGGCCGCGGAACTGCTCAACGCGATCACCCGCTCCGGCCTGCGGACCTTCGCCCTGGAGCAGCACCGCTGATCCCGTGCACCGGGCGTCCCGGAGCTGCCGCACCTCCACGTGCAGCCACCAAGCCCGGAGCACGGGCCCCGAGAGGGAACCCGAGGGTGCCATCGAGCCGGGGCGGCAGGGCTTCCCGGCCCTGCCGCTCCCGCACGCGAACCTCCCGCGCAGGTCTGGTCCCTCGTCAGGGACCGACCTCAGTGGCGCCGTCGGTATGAGCGGCGCACGCGCCGCAGCACCCGTGGCGGCTGGGTGTCGTCATGGATCGGCATCGGAACGCGCACCTCGGGACCCCGCGGCGGTGACACCCGCCGGGACCGTGCGATCCGCCAACGATCCGGAGTCGCCACGCGACGGGTGACCCGGGCCCGCCGATCGGTCGTACACCGCCGCCTGACGGTGCCCGCGCGGCCACCAGTCGATGACGCGTGACAGCGACCCCTGGGCCCGGCGCTCGCCCCGCTCCGGGTGCCGGGCGCCAGGAGCCGGCGTCGAGCCCGCTCCGTGACCGGGTCGCGGCCCGGAGCGGACTCGGCTTCCGCACCCTCCCGCCCAAGCGACCATCACCCTCAGCTCCGAGCCCCCGCACCCGCACGGCCCCGCTGGCCGTCGCTCTGCCCCTGGACGCCCGTGGGCGTCCGTGGACGCCACGGGGCGGAACCGTCAGGTGGGGCGCATACGGCGGGCGGCACGGCCCTCTTCCCGGTAACACCCCGGGCCGATGTCGGAGCCTTCTCCCGTTGCGTCGAGGCAACACCCTTCAGCGCTTCGCCAAGAGGGAACACCGAGTGATCATCCACCGACAAATCAAGTCATTGCAGGAGCCACGCGAAAAGTTCGCCGCTCCGCGATGCGAGATCATTACGGCATGAAAGGCTTCCCAACGGTGTCGATCTGTCGAAGCGGTTGGATCCTGACGAACTCCGCCGCCTCGCCGATCCGTTACTTTCCGCGCTTCCCCCGTACCCGTCAGATGGCGGAGATCCCCTCATGCCGTCACACCCGTGCCGAACCACGCCGGATCGCGATCTTCACGCACCTACCGGGCGCACCGAGCGGACTCCTTGCGAGGTGATTCGACTCCTGAGATCACACTCCACGGGTTTCCGGGTGAGGGCGAGATTCCCAGGCGCAAGGCGGCGCGCCGGGCAATCCTCACAGGTTCTCCACATGCGCGGCGCGATTGGATTAGACCTTTGCGGCCGAGGGGGGGCGGGCCCTGACGGCCACGCAATTGGGGAGGGGTGGCAGGGCCCGAGTTTCCGGAGTCCACCGTTCGCGGGGAGAGGGCGTCCCCGACCACGTCAACGGCGGGCGCCCGGGCCGCTCCCGGGGGAGGCCGCGCACCTCGTCGTCCGCGCACGGGCACGACGGCAGTCCGCTCGCGCGCGAGCCCCGCCGGGGCGCCCGACGGCGTTCCGCCGCACCGGGTCCGGCGAAGTGCCTGCGTGCGACCCTCTCAACGGACCCTCGGGGACCTCTACTTCATGGCAGCGGGTACGTCATGGCGCCGGACCCGCAGATGCGTCGGGACGCCTACGGGGCGCCGGCACCGCACCCCTCCACCCCGGGCCGACGAACTCGACCTCGACGACTCGCAACATCTCCGTACGGTCAGCCGCGCACCTGGTCGGCCGCTGCCGCCCGCTCAGCGGAAACGGATTCCGCACTTCGATCCTCGTTACCACCGTGATGGAGCGCGAACAACGCCTTCGCGTTGTCCAGCATGCTGAGTGGAGGCTGTCCGATAGCACTGGTAAGCCTGGTCAGCGTTTCTTCATCTGATTCTGCCGCCTTTGCTTCGCCTGCTTCTTTCATGCCACCCACCTTCCGCTGTATTAGTTCATTCATTAACAGAATCCCAGGCTATACGCGCACTTCGCAAGAATCAATACCGGTACCTCCAGGGGTGCTATCGGAGCGGAAGGCGGGGCGGGATCCCTTCGGCCCCGGTGGCGGTGAGTGCGACCGTGTTTGGGGCGCACCGCATGATCCCGCCCTGAGTCGACTACCGGTCCGGGAACGTAGCAGCATCATAGGGACGCCTACGCTGCTCCGGGTGTCGTTTCCCGAGCAGATGACGACATGCCGCCACACCCCCGCACCGGCGCGACCACGGAGGATTTCCGGTTTCGAACGCACAGTGATCGCCCCGGATGTCTCCCGTGCTGCGCGGTATCCCGACGGGATTCCGTCAGGGAGCGGGTCGGGAGTCAACAAGTGGGCTCGGTGGTAGCCGAGTTACCCGGCCCACGACGCCGTCGTCCCGGTGGCGGACCGGGGTCCGCCCTCCCCCACTGATAGCCTGCCGGCATGGGGATCGCAGTAACCAAGTAGTCCAGGTGTGCCGTACCACGGCTGAGCCACGCCGGTCCGACCGGTGGGGCGTGCTCGTCGTGCCGGCACGGAAGCGTCCTCACGACTCCTCGGTCGTGCCTTCCTCTGCCTGGAGTACCCACCCCTGTGAACAACTTGTCACGGACACGAGTCCGCCGTCACGTCGACCGGCGGAAGCCGGCTCTCGCGCTCCTCTCCCTCCTCCAGTTCCTCATCGCCGTGGACGTGACCGTCGTCCATGTGGCGCTGCCGTCCATCGGCGCCGACTTCCACACGCCGACCGCGTCACTGTCCTGGGTCGTCACCGGCTACACCCTGGTCGGCGGGGGCCTGTTGCTCCTCGGCGGCCGGGTCACCGATCTGCTCGGCCGGCGGCGGATGTTCCTGGTCGGCGCCGGCCTGTTCGCCCTCGCTTCGCTCGTCGCCGGTCTGGCGCCCGACCTACCGACACTGATCGCCGCCCGCTTCGCCCAGGGTGCCGGTGAAGCCCTGGCGTCGCCCGCGGCGATGTCGTTGATCGCCCTGCTCTTCCCCGAGCCCACCGAACGGGCCAGGGCCCTGGGCGTCTGGGGCGGGATCTCCGCCAGCGGGCTGGTCGTCGGGTTGCTGCTGTCCGGTGTGATCACCGAACTGCTGCACTGGCGCTGGATCTTCGGCGTCAACGTTCCCCTCGCGGCCCTCGTCCTGCTGATCACACCGCGGCTGGTCCCCACCGACGGGCCACGCGTCCGGAGCGAACGCCTCGACCTCCCGGGAGCCGCACTGCTGACGGCGGGACCCCTCAGCCTGGTGTACGGCGTCCTGGAGTCGAACCCCTGGGCGATCGCGGCGGGCGTGGTGCTACTGCTCGCCTTCGTCGCCGTGGAGGCACGCACCCGACGCCCCCTCGTACCCCTCTCCTTCCTCGCCCACCGCACCCGTGCCGTGGCGAACGCCGTGACCGTGCTGCTCAGCGCGGCACTCTCCACCGTGTTCTTCCTGCTCACCCTCTACCTACAGGACGTCATGGGGTGGGGCCCGTTGAGGGCGGGCGTGGCCTTCCTGCCGTTCTGCGCGGCGCTGCTCCTGGCCATTTCGCAGACCGCGCGACTGCTGTCCGTCCTCGGTACGAAGTACACCGCGCTGGTGGGGCTGGCCTGCACGGCGCTGGGCCTGGCCTGGCTGGTCCGACTCCCCGACGAGGGCGGCTACGCCGTCGACGTACTGCCCGGGATGGTCGGCGTCGCCGCGGGCATGGGCATCGGCCTGCTCGCGCTCCAGAACGCGGCGCTGCTCGGCGTCACGGAACACGACGCCGGTACCGCCGCGGGCGTGCAGCGCTCGGTCGACCAACTCGGCGGCGCGCTCGGCTTGGCCGTGCTCGTGGGTGTCGCCGTCGGTGCGTCGGGGGTCGACGGTTTCCGCACCGCCTTCCTGTGGGCGCTGATCGGGGTGATCACCGCGGCGGTCGGGCTGGTCCTGGCCACCCGCGAGGAGGAACCGGCCCGAGCAGTCCGGTGATTGACGGTTCGGCAGCCTGACGGCTGCCCCCGGGTGCAGGACGTCCTGCACCCGGGGGCAGCCGTGCACCGACGTGCCCGCGCGGACGGGTCGGCGCCCTGGCCCCTCGCGCCCCTGCGCAGCGGCACCACCACCGCGCACGGTCGCGTTCGCCCGCCCTCAACGGCTCAGGACCGCGCGCGGCCGCCGGCCGTGGGCCAGTCCCACACGGTCAGCTCGGGCCACTGTCCGAGCCACCGCGCCACCTTGGCCTCGTACACCGTGCGCGGTGCGAGCACCGGGTTCGGACGGACGACGAGGTTGAACACGTCCGACAAGCCGTGCGGTGCGTACACGCGCCACCGGCCGTCCGGCTCGACCCGCACCCCCAGACAGCAGGTCGTGGCGGCGAAGCAGTCGATGGCGGCTTCGAGACGCGATGTTCACCTTGAGTGAAGAGAGAGCCACCGTGCGCGACGGGGTGCCGGAGTGGGCGAGCTTCCGTGTGTGGATGCCGTTCGTTCATCTGCCGGCCGCTCCGAGGTCCATGAACGCGCGTTCAGTGTGGATGAACGCGCGTTCATCCCTCCATCGAACGGGCCCGGCGCCATGAGCGACCAGGGCCGGAACGGAACGAAACGATGCGCAAGACCATCCCGGCCGCCGTTGCGACGCTGGCCACCGCGCTGATCGCCACCGGATGCAGCTCGCCGTCCGGGGCGAGCGGTTCGGGCGACTCACAGAGCCTCGTCGTCTACAGCAACTCGGTGTCCGACGGACGCGGCGAGTGGCTCAAGGAGGAGGCCGAGAAGGCGGGCCACTCCCTCCAGTTCGTGGACCTCGGCGGTGGTGACGTCCAGAACCGGCTGCTCGCCGAGAAGGCCAACCCGGTGGCGGACGTCACCTTCGGCCTCAACAACGTGTACTTCGAGAAGCTCAAGGGGGCGGGGGTCCTCGACGGCTACACCCCCGCCTGGTCCGAGGAGGTCGACGCCTCGCTCGGGGACGCCGAAGACAAGCAGTTCTGGCCCATCGTGCGCGAGCCGATCATGCTGGTGTACGACAAGGGCGCCTACTCCGACGCAGCCCAGGCCCCGTCCGACTGGCCGGACCTGTGGACCGAGGAGGAGTTCCGGAAGAAGTACGAGGTACCCACCGAACTCGGCGGTGCCACCACGCAGATGGTGTTGGCCGGCATCCTCAGCCGCCACCGCGACGACCGGGGCGACCTCGGCATCAGCCAGGCCGGTTGGGACGCCGTCGAGTCCTACTTCGCGCACGGCGTGCCCTCCGTGCCGAACACGGACCTGTACGCGCAGATGGCCGCCGGCAAGGTCGCCGCGGGCCAGATGTGGCTGTCCGGCAAGGCCACCCGCGAGGAGCAGTACGGGATCGAGACCGAGGCCGTCAAGCCGAAGACGGGCGTTCCGATGGTGGTGCAACACGTCGCGCTGGTGAAGGGGACCGAGAAGGCCGACGCGGCGAAGGAGTTCATCGACTGGTTCGGCAGCGCGGACGTCCAAGCCGCCTGGTCCGCCGAGTTCCACACCGCACCGACGAACGAGGGCGCACTGGCGGAGGCGGACGCCGAGGCGGTGAAGGTCACCGACTCCTTCACCGAGCAGGACATCGACTGGTCGTTCGTGGCGGGCAACCTCGACCGCTGGACCGAGAAGATCGAACTTGAGTACCTCCCCAACTGACCCCGCTGCCCGGGCGGTCGGTCTCCACCGTCCGTCGTCCTCGACCCGGCCCAAGGACCACTATGATCACCTTTGATGACGTTTCGGTGAGGTTCGGCACCTTCGAAGCGTTGCCCTCCTTCTCCCTCCACATCGCGGAAGGGGAGTTCTTCACCCTGCTCGGACCCTCCGGGTGCGGGAAGAGCACGGCGTTGCGCGCGGTCGCCGGGTTCGTGGACCTCAGCGCCGGGGACGTCCTCGTCGGCGGCAGGAAGGTCACCCACCTGCCGAGCGGCAAGCGCGAGGTGGGGATGGTCTTCCAGAACTACGCGCTGTTCCCCGGGATGAACGTGCGCGAGAACATCGCCTTCGGGCTGCGCGCGCAGAAGCGGCCGGGCAGCGAGATCGACCGGCGGGTCAACGAGATCGCGGATCAGGTCGACCTCTCGCAGGAGCAGCTCGTCAAGGGGGTGGCGGAACTGTCCGGCGGTCAGCAGCAGCGCGTGGCGATCGCGCGCGCCCTGGTCATGCGGCCCAAGGTGCTGCTCCTCGACGAGCCGCTGTCCAATCTCGACGCGAAGCTGCGCCGCCAGCTGCGCATCCAGCTCAAGGAACTCCAGAGCCAGTTCGGGATCACTACCATCTACGTCACCCACGACCAGGACGAGGCCCTGTCGATGAGTGACCGCATCGCGGTGCTCGACCGGGGGCGGATCGAGCAGGTCGGGACGCCCGAGGAGGTCTACGAGCGGTCGGCGAGCGAGTTCGTGTGCACGTTCATCGGTGAGGTCAACCGGCTGAGCCCGCGGCTGGTGGGTGCCCTCGCCGCCGATGGCGCCCCGGAACTCGACCCCGCCGAGTCGACCTACGTCCGGATCGAGAAGATCGGCCTGGTGCGGGAGGGGCAGCCGCACGGGGGGCCGTCCGTCCGCGGGACCGTCCTGTCGCGCACCTACCACGGGACGCACAGCGTGTACCGCCTGCGCACCGAGCACGACGAGCTGCGGGCCGTACTGAGGGACGGCGACGGGCCGCACGTCGCGGCGGGTCAGGAGGTCGACCTCGTCTTCGACCCGGCGTCCCTGATGCGGTACCGCGGTGCGTCGACGGCCGGGGGGCGGGGATGAGCCGCGCACTGCGGACGATGCTCCGCTCGCCCGTGGTCGTCGTCGCGGGCGTGGCCCTGGCGTGGTTCGTGTTCACCTTCCTGATCTATCCGAACGCGGTGCTGCTGAAGGAGGTCTTCGCGCCCGGGGGCTCCTTCAGCGGTCGCGCCCTGCAGAAGCTCTGGTCGTCCGAGCGCGCGCTGGACTCGTTGCGCAACAGCTTCGTGCTGGCGGCCGTCCTGACCGTCACCGTGAACGTGCTCGGAGTGTTCATCGTCCTCGTCACCCGCTACTTCGCGGTCCGCGGCGCGCGTCTGCTCTGGCTCGGGTACGCGACGACCCTCGTCTACGGCGGTGTCGTCGCCGTCTCGGGGTACTCCTTCGTCTACGGCGAGACCGGTTTCGTGACACGGCTGCTCCTCGGGGTGGCCCCGGGGTGGGATCCCGCGTGGTTCTCGGGGATGTTCGCGGTCGTGGTGGTGATGACCCTCACCGGCACCGGGTACCACATGCTGTTCCTGTCCTCCGCCCTCGCCCGGCTCGACCACCAGACCATCGAGGCAGCGCAGCAGTTGGGGAGTTCGCCGTGGCGCATCCTGCGCACGATCGTGCTGCCCGTGCTCAAGCCGACCCTGTTCGCGGTCACCGTCCTGACGTTCCTCGGCGGGCTGGCGGCCTTCGCCGCGCCCCAGGTCCTCGGCGGCCGGGAGTTCCAGACGATCACCCCGATGATCCTGACGTTCTCCGGCAACCCGGGCTCCCGCGACCTGGCCGCCACCCTCGCCCTGGTCCTGGGGTTGGCCACGCTGCTGCTGCTCGCCGTGCTGAACCGGATCCAGGCGCAGGGCACGTACTTCTCGGTGTCGAAGGTGTCCACGGCGCTGACGAAACAGCGCATCGGCAGTCCGGTGGCGAACGCGGTCGTCCACGTGCTCGCCTACGCCCTGTTCGTGGTGTACCTCGTGCCGCCGCTGCTGATCGTGCTCTTCTCGTTCACCGATGCCGCGACGATCGCCTCGGGCGACCTCGGTGCCGGCAGTTTCACCCTCGCCAACTACGAGCGGGTGCTGACGGATGCGGCGGCGTCCTGGCCGTTCGTGGTGAGCGTGGGGTACGCGGCGGTCACCGCGGTCGTCGTCCTCGTGATGATGCTGTTCGTCGCCCGGATCCTCCAGAAGTTCGTCAACGTCGTCACCGTCACCGTCGAGTACCTGCTGCACATCCCGTGGGTCCTGCCGAGCACGCTGACGGCACTGGGGCTGATCATCACGTACTCCGTGCCCCGACTGCCGGTGGGCGGGGCGGTGTTGAGCGGGACGGTCGGCCTGCTGGCCGTCGCGTACGTCACGGCCAAGATCCCGTTCACCCTGCGCATGCTCAAGGCCGCCTACGCGAGCATCCCGGTCTCCCTGGAGGAGGCGGCGGCCCTCCTCGGCGCCGGCACGCTGCGCACCTACCGTCGGGTGCTGCTGCCGTTGGTCCTCCCGGCCGCGGCGGCCGTCAGCGCGCTGAACTTCACCAGTCTGCTCGACGACTACGACACGGCCGTCTTCCTCGCCCATCCGCTCTACCAGCCGCTCGGCATCGCCATCCAGAACGCCACGCGGGGCGAGGGCACCAGCGACGCCACGGCCCTGACCTTCGTCTACACCGTGCTGCTGATGGTCATCTCGACCCTCGCCATGTGGTTCGTGTACGGCCGCAACAGCGGTACCGGGAAACGCCGTTCGGCCCGCTGGCCGCGACGTCGGCCGGCGCCCGCCGGCGGGCGGACCACCACCACTGCCACCACTGCCACCACCGCTTCGACGGCGTCGACCGTCTGAGGGAAGGAACCTCCCCGTGTTCGGACAGATGCAGTACCGGAACGTCAACGCGCTGTTCAACGCCCACCTCGCGCAGCGCACCCCGCTGATCGCGGCGCACCGCGGTACGGGGCTGGGCAATGTGCAGGAGAACACCGCCGACGCCGTGGAGGCGGCCCTGCGGCAGGGCGCCGACATGGTCGAGTTCGACGTCGTCCGGTCGGTCGACGGCGTGTTCTTCCTCCTCCACGACGGCTACGAACGTCATGCGTTCGACCTCGACGTCGATCTGCGCACCCTGCGGGCGGAGGAGATCCGGGCCCTGCGGTACCGCTGGACCCGCCATGACGCCCCGGTCACGGAACTGGGAGACGTGTTCGAGCGGTTCCGCGGTGAGGTGCTGTTCAACGTGGACCGGTCGTGGTGGTACTGGGACGACCTGTTGCCGTTCGCCGACCGCTACGACATGGCCGGGCAACTCGTCTTCAAGAGCCCGGTGGAGGAGGTGTGGTTGGAGAAGCTGCGACGGCATCCCGTCAAGTACCCGTTCCTTCCGATGGCGCGCTCGCTGGCGGACGTGGACGCCGTGCTCGGTGACCCCGACGTCAATCTGGTGGGCGTCGAACTCCTCGCCGTCGGAGAGGGCGACGCGTTGGCCCGTCCCTCCGTGGTCCGGGACCTGCACGGGGCAGGGCTGGCCTGCCTCCTCAACGCACTCAACCTCGCGAACGGCGTGCCCCTCTTCGCCGGTCACGACGACCACACCTCCGTCTTCGGTGACCCGGACGACGGCTGGGGGTGGCTCATGGAACACGGTGCGGACATCATCCAGACCGACTGGCCGGACCTGCTGGCCCGCTACCGGCAGCAGGTCCGCGGCACCCTGCCGCGGCGGTACCACCGTCGCGGCGAACCGGCCGCGGGTGCGCGGCGGACGGGGTGAGCAGGTGCGACCGCGTTCCGCGTCCGACGGCGCGTCCCCGCTGCGGGTCACCATGGAGACCGTCGCCGCTGCGGCCGGGGTCTCCCGGGCGACCGCCTCGCGCGTGTTCTACGGTTCGACGCCGGTGTCCCCGGGTACGAGGGACGCGGTGTACGCCGCGGCGGAGCGTCTCGGATACGTCCCCAACACGATGGCCCGCTCACTGGCCGCGCACGGCTCCGACGTCCTGGGCCTGCTGGTGCGCGACCCGACCAACCCGGCGTACGGACTGCTGTTCAGCGAGTTGCAGGCCCGGGTCAGCGGGGCCGGACTCCAGATGGTGACGGTCGCGCCCTCCCGGAACGAGGGCGCCCAGTACGAACGTCAGGCGCTCAACCGGCTGCTCGGGCTGCGCGTCGGCGGCATGTTCGTCGCCACCGGAGTGATCCGCGCCCACATGCTGGAACCGTTCCTCGACCTCGTGCCGGTCGTCGTGGTCGGGCGGCCGGAACCCCATCCGCGCATCCACAGCGTGTCCTACGACGAGGACGACAACGCGGCGCAGCTCGCCGACGCCGTCGGGGCGCAGGGGCACCGCTGCGTGGCGGTGGTGACGCCCAGTGCCGACAACTCCGTGCCCGAGCACCGGCGCGGCGTGGCGATGGCCCGCCGGCTGCGTCAGCACGGCATCCGGGTGTACCCGATCGACTCCCCCACGTTCGGACGGGCCGAGGAAGGCGGACGGGAGGTGATCGACCTCCACCGCGCGGGCCGGATCACCGCGGCGATGTTCCCCTCGGACTGGCGTCTGCTCGCCTTCCTGCCCCTCGCCCAGGCGGCGGGCGTCCGGGCACCCGAGGACCTGTCGCTCACCGGGTGCGACGGGATCCTGCCCGGCATCGACCTGTTGGGGTTCACCACCGTGCGCATCCCGGTGGAGCGGGCGGCGGGGCGCGCGGTGGAGGTCATGCGGGCCCTGCGGGACGACCGGGACCGGGCGCCCGCCGCACAGGAACTGCTGCCCGGTGTCTTCGTGCCCGGCCGCACCCTGGGACCCGTACCGGGGACCGCGCGGTGAGGTCCGTCCGACGTCGACGGGCCCCGCCGGCCGGGGGGCGTGGCCGTCCGTGCGGGGTCGGCGGGGCGGCCGACGGTGCCGGGGGACACCGTCGGTCGGGTAGGTTTCCCGGCAGTTGACCGGTGCGCCAAGCGGCTGTGCGCCGGAGGTGCGACACGGGGGCTGCGGGTGCGGACGGGGAAGAGGAACGGCGGACGGCAGGCGGTCCTGCTCGATTGTTGGCGGGCGGTCGAGCTGTTCAGCCCTCCCAGCATTCCCGAGGTGCCTCGACGGCGGAGCGCAGCCCGGTCCGGAACCTCCGACCAGCACGTCCTGGACCTGGTACCGGCTGCCGGACGGAGCGCTCAGACGCTGCCCTGGGCACCCGACCACCCGGACACCGCCGCGCGCCGTGCACCGTCCGGGATGATGTGGCGGCACGAGGTCTACGGCGGGGTCTTCGACCTGGAGCTGTTGCGGCAGGCGATGATCGCCGTGCTGCCCGCCGGTTCGGACCCGGACCCGGGGGTGCCGCAGGACGAGCTGGTGCTGTCGGGCCAGAGTGCGATGTTCGCCCTCGTCGTGGACGAACACGGGCTCCTGGTCGAGGACACGTCCGTGGTGTCCGCGTGCGGCTGGGCCACCGGCCGTCTCTTCGACCCGGGTCCGTCCGCTGCGGGCTGGTTGGACGGCTTCGACGAGTTGAGCGAGGCGTTCGCCCGCGCGGTCGACGAGCTGACCGCCACCCCGATGCCCTACGCGTCCGCCGGGTCGTCGGCGGTTCCCCCGGGGCCGGGGGCGGCCTCGCGCGGGTGGCAGGAGTTGCTCACCGAGATCCTGGGCGGCGCCGCGGCCGGTGCGGTCGGTGCGCTGTTCGGGGACGTCACCGGCGCGGCGGTACGGGGCGCCACCGAGCCGTTGGTGCGGCGGGCCGCCGACTGGGCGGCGCGGCGCGCCG
>NZ_JBIAIF010000028.1:0-23841 GCF_042871255.1 Streptomyces sp. NPDC005955
TGGGGTGTTGCCGCGGACGTTGCATGTGGTGGAGCCGGTGGGTGGGGTGGAGTGGGGTGGGGTTCGGTTGTTGACGCGGGAGGTTGCGTGGGAGGCGGTGGAAGGGAGGCCGCGGCGGGCGGGTGTGTCTTCGTTCGGGATCTCGGGGACCAACGCGCACGTCATCCTCGAAGAACCCCCTGCCGATGTGTCCTCTCCCACGGGCACCGACGTGCGGAACCACCCCGCAGGCGCGGACGCAGGAGACGACCCGACGCGCACGGACGCGGGCGACCGCTCCGCAGCCGGCCGCCGGAGCGGCGCGCTGCCGCTGGTGCTGTCCGCGAAGACGCCGACGGCCCTGCGCACCCAGGCCCGCCGCCTCCATGACCTGCTGAGCGGGCCGTCGGGGTCGCAGCACCTGCCGGACGGCGCCCCGACCGCCCCCTCCATCGCGGCGGTCACCTACACCACCGCCCGTGTCCAGTCCGGCTTCGACCACCGCGCGGCGCTCGTCGACGAGGACGGGACCGCTCTCCTCGACGCCCTCGCCGCACTGGCCGAGGACCGCCCGGCAGCCGCGCTGTCACGGGGCGTGGCGGGCCCCGTCGACGGGCGCCGGGTCTTCATGTTCGCCGGGCAGGGCACCCAGCGGCCCGGCATGGGCCGGCAGTTGTACGAGCGGTTCCCTGCGTACGCGGAGGCGTTCGACGCGGCGTGTGCCGCCTTCGACCCGCACCTGGAACGGCCGCTGGCCCCCGTCACCTTCGCGGAGCACGCCAGCGCCGAGGCGGCACAACTGCACCGCACCGCCTTCACCCAGCCCGCGCTGTTCGCCACCGAGTACGCACTGTCCGAGCTCTTGCGCTCCTGGGGCGTGCGGCCGGACATCGTGCTGGGACACTCCGTCGGCGAACTGGTCGCCGCGCACGTCGCGGGCGTCCTCTCCCTCGAAGACGCCGCCGAACTCGTCGCGGCCCGGGGCAGGTTGATGCAGTCGCTGCCGTCGGGCGGCGCGATGGTCGCGGTACGGGCGGGCCTCGCGGACGTCGAACCGCTGCTCGCCTCCCTGGACGACGTGGTGGGGATCGCGGCCGTCAACGGCCCCCGGTCGGTCGTCGTCTCCGGCGCGAGCGACGCGGTGTCGTCCGTGGTCACCCGACTGAAGGCGGCCGGGCACCGGACCACGGCGCTCACGGTCAGCCACGCCTTCCACTCGCCCCTCATGACGCCGGTGCTGACCGAGTTCCGGGAGATCGCGGCGGGGCTGACGTACCGGCGGCCGGTCCTGCCGCTCGTCTCGAACGTGACCGGCCGGACGGCGAAGGCGGCGGAGCTGATGTCGCCCGACTACTGGGCGGAGCACATACGGCGCCCGGTCCGCTTCGCCGACGGCATCGCCACCGCCCGCGCGGAAGGCGGGCGCCACTTCGTGGACGTCGGCCCCGACGGCACGCTGTCGTCCATGGCGTCGGCGGTCCTCACCGGCCTCCCCGAGGACCCCGAGCGGGACGAGGAGTACGGCCGTGCCGTCGTGGTGCCGGTGCTGCGCGGCGCCCGTGACGAGGCACGGACGGTGGCGGACGGACTGGCGGCCGGGTTCGCCGCCGGCCTCGACGTGGACTGGCCGGCCGTGGCCATCGCCTGGGGCGGTGAACTGACCACGCTGCCGACCTACCCCTTCGAACGCCGGCGGTACTGGCTCGACCCGACTCCGTCGGCGGAAGCAGGCGCTGCGCGCACCACGGACCACCCCGTGCTGGACCGCCCGCTGGACCTGCCGGACAGCCGTGAACTGGTCTGGTCCGGGCGGCTGGACCCCGCCGTACTCCCCTGGCTGGCCGACCATGTGGTGGCCGGTCAGGCCCTGGTGCCGGGCGCCGTGCTCGCCGAACTGGCCTGCCGGGCGGCCCGCGAGGCGGGGTGCCCCCGGGTGGAGGAACTGGTCCTCGTCAGCCCTCTCGTCCTGCCCGACCGGGCGGCGGTCGAACTCCGCGTGGTGGCACGCGCCGCGGACGGCTCCGGACGTCGCCCCTTCACCGTCCACGCGCGCACGTCCGGTGACCTCGACCCCACCTGGCAGCTCAAGGCCACCGGTGTACTGGCCGGCGTCCCGGACGGCTCCGCCGCCCCGGTCCCGTCGGTGACCTGGCCGCCGCCCCACGCCGAGCCCCTGCCGCTGCACCCGGAGGGCGACTACGCCCGCCTCGCCGCCCGCGGGCTGGCGTACGGGCCGGCCTTCCGGGGACTGCGCGCCCTGTGGCGCACGGCCGACGGCATCTGCGCCGAACTCGCAGCGCCCGCGCCCATCGCCTCGCAGACCACGCTCTTCGGCCTGCACCCCGCCCTGCTGGACGCCGCCCTGCACCCGATCGAACTGTTCGGCCTCGCGGGCGGTTCCCCCGCGTCCGGTGTCCCCGCCCCGGGTGTTCGTGTCCCCTTCACCTGGCGCGACATGACCCACCACGCACGCCCCAGCACTGCGCGGGTGAGGGTCCGGCTGACGGCCGTGGGACGGGACGAGGTCGCCTTGGAGCTGTCCGACACGGACGGCAACCCGGTCCTGTCGGTCGGCGGCCTGGCCCTGCGCTCGCCGTCGACGGCGGACGACAGCCGGCTGCGACACCTGCGCTGGACGACGGTCGACCCACGCTCCGGGGACGAGGGCGGTGACGGGACCGGGGAGCGGCCCGACGACTCCGCGCGGCCCGACCGGCTCGCGGTGGTCGTTCCCGGCGGCGCCACGACCACCCGCGAACCCCAGCACGCCCCGCCCGCCCTGCACGCCCTGGATGCTCTGAACGCTTTGGACGCCGAGCGCCGTGTCGACGTCGCCGAACTGGTCCGACGGGCCCCCGGGGGAGTACCCGGCACGGTGGTGGTCCCCTGCCCGTCGGGCACGATGGACGAGGTCCGTGAGGTGACCGCCGGCGTGCTGGCCGTCGTACAGGAGGTACTGGCCGAACCGGCGCTCGCCCGGTGCGGGATCGCCCTGCTGACCAGCGGCGCGGTCGGCACCGCCGACGACGACCCGGTGACGGACCCCGTGGCCGCCGCCGTATGGGGACTCGCCCGGTGCGCGCAGCAGGAGGAGCCGGGACGGATCCGACTGGTGGACGTCGACGGGAGCGGGGAGTCGACGCAGTCGCTCGCCCGGGCCCTGCGGTCAGGCCTCCCCCAGGTCGCCCTCAGGAAGGGCGAGTGGTTCACCCCGGAGCTCACCCCCACGACCGGCGGGTTGCTCGACGCGCCGTCCGGCGACGGGAGCTGGCGGCTGGACTTCGTCGGCCGCGGCACCCCTGACGACCTGGCCCTCGTGGAGTGGCCGGAGGCCGACGCACCCCTCGGCGAGGGCAAGGTCCGCGTGGCGCTGCACGCGGCCGGCGTCAACTTCCGCGACGTGCTGCTGACGCTGGGCGTCGTCGAGCCCGGCGCCGGCGTGCCCGAGGGCGAGGAGCGGCAGAGCGTGGAGGGCGCCGGCGTGGTCGTCGAGGTCGGCCCCGGAGCCGGCCGGCTGCGCCCCGGGGACCGGGTCATGGGCCTCTTCGACGGGATCGGACCGGTCTCGGTCACCGATGCGCGGCTGCTCGCGCCCGTCCCGGCGCACTGGTCGTTCGCCGAGGCGGCCGCCGTGCCGGTGGCGTTCCTCACCGCGCACCACGGCCTCGTCGAGCTCGGCGGGCTCCGCGCCGGGGAACGCGTGCTCATCCACACGGCGACCGGTGCGGTCGGCTTCGCGGCTCGCCAACTCGCCCTGCATGCGGGGGCGGAGGTCTTCGCCACCGCAAGCCCGGCGAAGTGGCCCGTCCTGCGGGACGCGGGCATCGACTCCGACCACATCGCCTCCTCCCGCGACGACGCCTTCGAGACGTCCTTCCGCACCGCGTCCGACGGGGCGGGCATGGACGTGGTGCTCAACTCGCTCGCCGGACCGCTCACCGATGCGTCGCTGCGGCTCCTGGCGCCGGGCGGCCGGTTCCTGGAGATGGGCAAGACGGACCGGCGCGACCCCGCGGAGGTGGCCGCCGCGCACGACGGCGCCGCGTACACCGTCTTCGACATCCGGCAGGCCGGGCCCGACGGCATCCAGCGGACGCTGGCCGACCTCCTGCCCCTCTTCGAGGACGGCACGTTGACGCCGCCGCCGCTCACGGTGCGCCATGTGCGCGACGCCCCCGCCGCCTACCGGTACCTCGCCGAAGCACGGCACGTGGGCAAAGTGGTCCTCACCGTCCGCGACTTCGACACCGACCGTGCGGTGCTGATCAGCGGCGGTCTCGGCACGCTCGGTGCGCTCGTCGCCCGACATCTCGTGACGCGGCACGCGGTTCGGGACCTCGTACTGATCGGGCGACGCGGCGAGGCGACCCCCGGCAGCGCCGAACTGGTCGAAGAGCTGCGCGGATCGGGGGCCCGGGTCACCGTCGCCGCGTGCGACGCGGGCGACCGGGAAGCCCTGGCGGCGCTCCTGGACGAGCTGTCCGGACGCGGCGTCCGCATCGGCTCGGTGGTGCATGCCGCGGGCCTGACACGGGACGCGCCGATCGGCTCGCTGACCGCGGGCGCCGTGGCCGAGGTGCTCCGGGCCAAGGCGGTCGCCGCCCTGAACCTGCACGAGCTGACCGCGGACCTCGGCCTCTCGTCCTTCGTCCTGTTCTCCTCGGTGGCCGGCGTGACCGGCTCGGCCGGCCAGGGCAACTACGCCGCGGCCAACGCCTTCCTGGACGCCCTGGCCGAACACCGCCGGGCCCGGTCGCTGCCCGCGCTGTCCATCGCCTGGGGGCTGTGGGAGCCGGCGAGCGGCATCACCGGGCGGCTGCGCGCCGAGGACCACGACCGGCTCGCCCGTCAGGGCATCCGCGCACTGTCCAAGGAGCGGGGGCTGGCCCTCTTCGACGAGGCCCTCGCCACCGCGGCACCCGTCGCGGTCGCGGCCCGCCTCACCACGCCCCCGCCCGCCGCCCGGTCGCACACCGCCGCGCCGGCGGACGGGAACACCCCCGCGGAGACGAACGGCGCCGGGACCGCCGGGCCGCCCGGGGCCGTCCGCCGTGGGTCGCTGCTCGAACTGGTGCGGGCGGAAGCCGCCTCCGTGCTCGGACACGACTCACCGGAGGACGTCGCGCCGGAAGCGCTCTTCCCCCAGCTCGGCTTCGACTCGCTGGAAGCGATCGAACTGCGCAACCGCATCGTCGCCGCGACCGGCGTGCCGCTGCTGTCCACCCTCATCTACGATTTCCCGTCCCCGAAGGCATTGGCGGGCCATCTACGGGAAGAACTGCCGGACTGGTCCGACGGCGACCGCCCCCCGAACGGAAAGGGAAAGACGAACGGAATGGGGAACCGTCAGCGAACGGAAGACGACGAGGGCACGGAAAACGACGAGGACACGGAAACCGACGACGAAAAGGGAATCGGCGACCTGCGGGGGGCGGACCATGAGCACTGATGCGCGCGGCTGGACGATGTCCTTCAATCCGGGCCGGGACGCACGGTTCCGCCTGGTCTGCTTTCCGCACGCGGGCGGTTCCGCCGGCTCCTTCTTCCCACTGGTGCGCGCCGCGCCGCCCGGCCTGGAGGTGGTCGGCGTGCAGTACCCGGGACGACAGTGGCGCCGCACGGAACCGGCCGTCACCGACATCCACGCACTGGCACGCGGCGCGGCCGACGCCCTGCTGGCCGAGCGGGACCTGCCGACGGCCGTCCTCGGCCACAGCATGGGCGCGCTGGTCGCCTTCGAGACGGTACGGCTGTGGCAGCAGGAGCGGCCGGGAGCGGTCGGGCACCTCTTCGCCTCCGGCAGTCGCGCACCGTCCCGCCCGCGCGAGGAGGACCGACGGGCGCGCTGGACCGACGAGCGGATCATCGCCGAGCTGCGCGCCCTGGGCGGCACCGGCGACCGCCTGATCTCCGACCGGGAGGCGCTGCAACAGGCCCTGCCGGCGCTGCGGGACGACTACCGCGCGCTGGCCGCCTACCGGCCCTCGCCCGGCGCGCGCGTCAAGGTGCCGCTCACCGTGCTCGTGGGGCGCGAGGACCCGAAGGCGGGGCCGGAGCACGCCGCCCACTGGCGTCCGCACACCGACGCCGCCTTCGAATTCAGGGTCCTCCCCGGCGGTCACTTCTTCCTCGACGAGAACGCTGCGGAACTACTGGACCTCGTGCAGTTCAGCCTTGTGATGCCACCCCACCCGTGAGAGCCTTTTCGACGCCATCGAAAAGAAAGCACGAAGAGAATCGGAGAGGCGATGTCTAATCCGTTCGAGGACGAAAACGCCGCGTACGTCGTACTGATCAACGACGAACTCCAGCATTCGCTGTGGCCGGTGATCGTCGACGTGCCCGACGGCTGGCACGTGGTGTTCGGTGAGGCCCCGAAGGCCGCGTGCCTGGACTACGTGGACCAGCACTGGACGGACATGCGTCCCAAGAGCCTGGTGGACGCGATGAGCGCGGCGGCCGGCGCCGAGGACCGCACCGGATGATCGCCCCGTCCGGCCCGGACCGTCCGCCCACGGCCGGGCCGCGGGTCCGGACGGACCTGGACGGCCTGCCGCTCTTCCGGGGAAGCGCCGCCGGAGCCGCAATGATCGGCCTGGACTGCAACGAATCGCCGTTCGCGCCGCCCGCCGCCGTGCAGGCCGCGCTGTCCGGCGCGGTCCAGGGCTTGAACCGCTACCCCGACCACTCGTCCGCCGAGCTCGTCGCCCGGCTCGCCGAACGCCACGGAGTGCCGCCCGCCACCCTCTGCCTGGGGCCGGGGTCGGTGGGTCTGTGCGTGCAACTGATCCAGATCGCCTGTGCGGCGGGCGACGAAGTGATCGTCCCCTGGCGCTCGTTCGAGGTCTATCCGTCCCTCGCCGCCACGGCGGGCGCGGTGGTGCGCCGGGTCCCGCTGACCGCGGAGCACGCCCTCGACCTGCCGGCGATGGCCGCGGCGATCTCCGACCGCACACGGCTGGTGTTCGTCTGCTCGCCCAACAACCCTACGGGGACGTCCGTGTCCCGGTCGGCCGTGGAGCGCTTCCTCGCCGCCGTGCCGCCGGACGTCCTGGTGGTCCTCGACGAGGCGTACGCGGAGTTCACCGAGCGAGAGGCCGACCCGCTCGACGGGTTCGCCCTGGTGCGCGACCGGTTGCGGCAGGGGCGCACCAACGTGGTCGCGCTGCGCACCTTCTCCAAGGCGTACGGGCTGGCCGGGCTACGGATCGGCTACTGCCTGTCCGCCCCGCCGGTGGCCGAACTGCTGGGCAGGGTCGCGGTGCCGTACGCGGTCGGCTCCCTCGCCCAACGGGCCGCGGTCGCCGCGCTGGACTGCGAGCGGGAAGTGCGGGAGCGCTGCCGGCACCTCGTCGACGAGCGGGAGCGGGTCCGGTCCGCTCTGCTCGACGCGGGCCGGGACGTGCCGGTCAGCGGCGCCAACTTCCTCTGGCTGCCGATCGGTTCGGCTGCCGAGGTCTTCGCCGCGCACTGTCGTGAGCACCGGATCCTGGTCAAGGCGTTCCCCGGTGAGGGAGTGCGGGTGACGGTCGGCACGGCCGCCGAGAACGACGCCTTCCTGGCCGCGGCGGCACGCTTCGCCCCCGCCGGCGCGTACGGGGCCGCCCGGCCGACGCCGCTCGGTTGACGAGACGCGTCGCGGATCCGCGGACGAAGCGGTCCGGTCCCGGACGGCACGTGTCCCGCGCTCCTCTGTTCCTCCGTTCCGGTGACTTCACCCGCTGGTTTTCAACTTCAAGTTGACAACCGTTGGTTGATGTCGCCAGGCTCCTTCCATGACCGATCATGCGGAGGGGCTCGACGCCCTGAACCGTGCCGAAGATCCCGACCACGCCCGGGCCCGTCGGGAGCACGTGGCGCTGCGGCACGTGGCCGAGCGCCTGGCCGCCGTCGAACGGCCGGAGCCGGCCGACCCGCCGGCCCGTCTCACCGCTCAGGAGGCCGTCCACCTCATCGCCTCCTGGGCCGCCGGCGGGCGGGCCACCGACGCGCCCGAGATGGACCGGACCGACATCATGGCGGCCCTGACGCTGCTCCCGCGCGCCCGCGCCGACTTGGACGTACTGGAGGCGAGCCTGCTGTTCGTCGCCCGGGACATGGGCCTGACCTGGCAGGACGTGGCCTACGGCCTCGGTCTCCGGTCCCCCCAGGCGGCGCAGAAGCGGGCCGGACGCGGTACCCAGAGCACGGGCCAGACCGCACCGTTGCGGCCCCAGACCCCAGCCGCAAGCGACCCCAAGGGTGAATGTGAGCACTGAACTCGCGGTCGAGACCGTCGGCATGGTGAAGTCCTTCGGGACCACCAAGGCCGTCGACGGCCTCGACCTGTCCGTCCCGGCCGGCGCCGTCTACGGAGTCCTCGGACCCAACGGCGCGGGCAAGACCACGACCCTGCGCATCCTGGCGACCCTGCTCGCCCCCGACGCGGGCAGCGCTCGGGTCTTCGGTCACGACGTCGTCCGCGAAGCGAACCGCGTACGGGAACGGGTCAGCCTCACCGGCCAGTTCGCCAGCGTCGACAACGACCTCACCGGCCTGGAGAACCTGCTGCTGCTCGCCCGGCTGCACGGATACCGCTCCACGGCCGCCCGGGAGCGCGCACGCGACCTGCTGGAGGCGTTCGACCTGGCCGAGGCCGCCGACCGCCCGGCCCGCGGCTACTCCGGCGGAATGCGCCGCCGGTTGGACGTGGCCGCCGGGCTCATCGTCCGACCCCAGCTGATGTTCCTCGACGAGCCGACCACGGGACTCGACCCCCGCAGCCGCAACGAGGTCTGGGCCATCATCCGGGCGACCGTCGAGCGCGGTACGACCGTCCTGCTCACCACCCAGTACCTGGAAGAGGCCGACCAACTCGCGCAGCGCGTCGCCGTCATCGACCACGGCAAGCTGGTCGCCGAGGGCACCCCCGGCGAGCTGAAGTCCTCGGTGGGCCGCGGCTCGCTGCGCGTCGAACTGACGCACCCCGGCGACCTGCCGGAGGCGAGCCGCATCCTCGTCGACGCCCTGGGCGTGCCCACCGAGACCACCGGCCCGGCCCAACTCACCGCGCGGGGCACCGATCCCCGGAGCGTGGCGCGCGCCCTGGGCGAACTCACCCGCACCATCGAGGTCGACGACTTCGCCCTGGACCGACCCAGCCTGGACGAGGTGTTCCTCGCGCTGACCGGGCGGCCCCCCACCTCCGAGGTGCCCGCCGCCCGCAAGCCGGGCCGCAAGTCCGGCCGCAAGCCCGCCACGAACGAGGAGAACCGATGACGACCGCCGCGCGCCCGATCGAGGCGGAGGAGAGGCTGCATCGGGTCCTCGGCGAGGACACCCGCCCCCAGCAGCGCCCCGGAGCGCTGTCCACGTCGCTCACCATGGGCTGGCGGGCCCTGGTGAAGATCAAGCGCTCGCCGGGACAGTTGTTCAACGCGACCATCACCCCGGTGATGTTCACGCTGATCTTCACCTACCTCTTCGGCGGCGCCATCTCCGGCAGCAGCAGCGAGTACCTCCAGTTCCTGCTGCCCGGCATCCTCGTGCAGGGCGTGCTGTTCATCTCCACGCAGACCGGCGTGGCCCTCACCACCGACCTCCAACAGGGCATCTTCGACCGCTTCAAGTCGATGCCGATCTGGCGGCCGTCCCCGCTGACCGGCGCCCTGATCGGCGACGTGGTGCGCTATGCGATCTCGTCGGTGGTCGTGGTCGCCGTCGGTCTCGCCCTGGGCTTCCGGCCCGACGGCGGACTGCTCGGCGTCACCGGCGGCGTACTCCTCGCCGTCCTCTTCGGCTTCTGCGTCTCCTGGATCTGGACCTTCCTCGGCCTGGTGCTGCGCACCCCGCAGGCCGTCTCCGCGCTCGGGATGCTGCTGCTGTCGCTCCTGACCTTCGCCAGCAACATCTTCGCCGAGCCGGCCACCATGCCCGGCTGGCTGAAGGCGTTCGTCGACATCAACCCCATCGGGTACGTGGTCACCGCCAGCCGCTCCCTCATGAACGGGGACGGCACGGCCGACCTCGGTCCCGCCCTCATCTCCTGCGCGGTGCTGCTGGTCGTGTTCGTGCCGCTCAGCCTGCTGCGCTACAACAAGAGCGAGTAACGGAGCCGGCGGGAATTCAGCCCGCCAAACGGCGTTCCCCTCGTATTTTTGAACGTTTGCCGCCGGTGGAGACCGTGGATAACATCATCTCCACCGCACCGGAAATCGTCCAAATTTTATTGGGGGAGCGCCGTGCTCAACAGTGATAATTCCCGGGTCGACGTCCCCGAGATCGCGATGATCGACCCCGAGGTACTCCGCGACCCGATTTCCGCCTATGGGAGGGCGAGGGAGCAGACCCCCATCGTGCGCCTCATGGCGCCGGGATTCGGATCGATATGGGCGGTCACCCGCCATAGCGACGCCAAGGCCGTACTGGGCGACCCGCGCCTCGCCATGACCGCCGACAGCTGGAACCAGCGGATCCCGGACGACGTACGGCCCTACATGCTGACCATGTCGCACATGGACGGCGTCGACCACGGCCGGCTGCGCAAGCTCGCCGTACGGGCCTTCACCGCGCGTCGCGCGGCCGCCCGCCGCGACATGATCCGGGAGAGCGCCGACCGGCTCCTCGACACCCTGCCCGGCCTCGCCGAAGACGGCACCGTCGACCTCCTGAAACACTTCGCCCAGCCGCTGCCCACCTTCGTGGTCGGCGAGGTCATGGGCATCCCCGCGCAGGACCGGCCCCTGTGGCGCGCCTACGTCGCCCGGATCAGCTCCGGGGGCCAGAGCTACGACGAGGCCCTGCGCGATGCCATCGAGGGCGCCAAACGGGTCGTCGCACTGCGGCGCGAGGAGCCCGGCGACGACCTGGTCTCCGACCTTCTGCGGGCCCAGGACGAGGATGCGGACCGGATCAGCGACACCGAGCTGATCACCATGGTGTGGCACACCGTCTTCGCAGGTCAGGACAATCTCGCGAACTTCATCGCCAACTCCGTGGTGGCCCTCCTCTCCCATCCGGAACAGCTCGCCGCCCTGCGCGCCGACCGGTCCCTGCTGCCCCGGGCCGTGGAGGAGCTGATGCGGTGGCGGCCCCCGCTGCTGCTGACCGCGATCCGCTACGCCCTGGAGGACTTCGAGCTGTGCGGCGCGCAGGTGCGCGCCGGGGACTCCGTGGTGGCGGTGATCGCCTCCGCCAACCGCGACCCCCGCGTCTTCGACGACCCCGACACGCTCGACATCACCCGGCCCGCCGGCGCCGCGGTCCAGTTCGGCTTCGGTCACGGAGCGCACTACTGCATCGGCGCCTCCCTGGCCGCCGTCGAGGCGGAGACGGCGCTCGACGCCCTGCTGAGCCGCTTCCCCGACCTCGCGCTCGCCGTACCGCCCGAGGAGGTGCCGCGACTGCCCAACCCCGGCAGCTGGCACCTCACCGCACTCCCGGTCACCCTCTGAGCTCTCCCCGCCCCCGAGCCCCCGTCCCCGAGTGCTCCGCCTCCGAGCCCCCGGCCCCGAGTGCTCCGCGGAAATCGGCTCACGAAATCACTCGACGAAGCACGGGCCGATGACGCACTGCCCAAGTGTTCGAGTGCTTTGTTGACGACGGTCGGGCCGAACCATAGATTGACGACTGCCCGAATTTCCCGCCTCCCGATAAACAATTCGATGCAGCACTCCCGAGATTCCTGAGAGTGCGGGGAGGCATCGTGGAGAAGCGGACCATGCGGGGAGGTGAACCGATATGCGTTACCTGCACTGAAAGTAGAGCTGAGAGCGTATGGCCGTAGCCCGGCATGGTCACACCTGCCGGGCTACGGCACCGTTGACGGGGGTTGCGCATGACAGGGCCCGCACACATCGACGCAGCGGACCTCGACATACCAGGCTTGATCGCACGCGCCGATGAATTCATCCGGCTGTACAGCGCGGAGAACGTCGTCGACCGCCCGCCGGCCGACCGCATGGCCGAGATCCGCCGCGAGATCCGCCAGCGCGGCACCTATGCGCACACCACCGGCGAACTGACCTTCGGCGCCAAGGTCGCCTGGCGCAACAGCAGGCGCTGCATCGGCCGCCTGTACTGGCCCGGCCTCGTCGTACACGACCTGCGACACCTGCGGACGGCCGAGGACATCCACCACGCGTGCGTCGAACACCTGCGGACGGCCTTCAACGGCGGCCGGATCCGCCCCACGATCAGCGTCTTCGCAGCCGACGGACCCGACGGCACGGGACCGCGCATCCACAACCCGCAGCTCATCCGCTACGCCGGCTACCGCGGTCCCGACGGCCGCGTCACCGGCGACCCCGCGTCCGCCGACCTCACCGACCGCGCCCGCGCCCTCGGCTGGCCCGGCGGCCCGGGCACCCGCTTCGACGTCCTGCCGCTGCTCGTCCAAGAACCGGGCGGAGCGCCCCGGCTCTTCGACCTCCCGCCCGACGCCGTGCGGGAGGTACCGCTGCACCACCCCGACCACGACTGGTTCGCCGACCTCGGCCTGCGCTGGCACGCCCTGCCCGTCATCTCCGACATGGTGCTGGAGATCGGCGGCGTACGGTACGGCGCCGCCCCCTTCAACGGCTGGTACATGGGAACGGAGATCGGCGCCCGCAACCTCGTCGACACCGAGCGCTACGACCTGCTGCCCGAGATCGCCGACCGGCTGGGCCTGGACCGCAGCAGTGACAGGACCCTGTGGAAGGACCGGGCGCTGGTCGAGCTGAACGTGGCGGTGCTCTGGTCGTTCGAGCGGGACGGCATCACCGTCACCGACCACCACACCGAGTCGGAACGGTTCCTGCGCCACCTGCGCCGCGAGGAGAAGGCCGGCCGCAGCGTGCCCGCCGACTGGTCCTGGATCGTGCCCCCGCTCTCGGGCGGGGTGACCCCCGTCTTCCACCGCTACTACGACGACCACCAGTCGTCGCCCTCGTTCCTGCACGCACCGGCCCCCGGCCGCTGCCCGGTCACCGGACACGCTCCGGCGACCGCCGCGAGGCCCACGGACCGGACCCACAGCCGCCCGTCAGCGGCGTCGGCGCCAACACCGGAGACAGCCGTGACCGTATCGCCCGCCCCTGAGGCCACCGACCCCCTGTTCAGCCCCCTCGACCCCGCGGTGCTCGCCGACCCCTACCCGGTCTACCGGCGGCTGCGCGAAGCCCAGCCGGTCTACTGGCACGCGGGCATCGACTCCTGGCTGCTGACCCGGCACGCCGACTGCACGGCGATCCTGCGCGACTCCGCCCGGTTCAGCACCGACTTCCGGAAGATCGGCATCCCGACCCCGCCGACCCTGCTCAGCCTCCAGACCCTCGACCCGCCCGACCAGACCCCGCTGCGCCACCTCGGACTCGACGCGGTCCGCGCGCAGGACCTCGACGCGCTGCGCAAGGAACTCGCGACCTTCGCCGACCAGTTGCTCGAAGAGCAGGCGGGCAGGCCGTCCTTCGACTTCATCCAGGACTACGCCGACGTGTTCACCCTGCGGGCCATCACCCGGTTCATCGGTGTCGAACCACCCGAGACCGACGAGGCGTTCGCCCGCTTCAACGACGACCTCGACCACAGCATGGACGCGCAACTCGACCCCGACGCGGAGGAACCCGGACTGCGCGCCCGCGCCCACTTCAACGACCTGGTCCGCACCTGGCTCGCCGACCCCGGCCCGCACGGCGTCCTGCCCGAGGTGGTGCGCCGCCTGCCCGGTTCCGGCGTCGAGGCCGACGACGTACTGGTCAACTCCGTACGCGCCTTCTTCCACGCGGGGTTCGAGGTCCCCAGCCGCTTCCTCGGCAACGCCGTGGAAGCCCTGCTGGCCACCCCCGACGCGTGGGAGTCCCTGGTACGCGGCGACGTCGACCTCGACACCGCCGTCGAGGAACTGATCCGGTACGTCGGCCCGGTGCAGGCCCTGGCCCGCGCCTGCACCGAGGACACCGAACTGGGCGGGGTCACCATCAGGAGCGGCCAGGTGGTGACCGCGCTGATCGGCGCGGCCAACCGCGACCCCGAACGGTTCCCCGACCCCGAGACGCTGAGGCTGGACCGCAAGCCCAACAACCACCTGGGCTTCGGTCGGGGCGCACACTCCTGCCTCGGCCTCAACCTCGCCCGGATCGAGGCACAGGTGACGCTCGACGCCCTGCTGCGGCACCCCGGTCTCCACACGGCGGGCGAACCGGTGGTGCGGCCCAACGGCACGCTGCGCGGCCTGTCCCGGCTGCCGCTCGCACTCGGCTGACCCGAAGGAGTGGCGGTGGCGATGGAGAAGGTGAGCGGGAGCAGCGAGGCGGACCCCGGGCCGGCCCCGTCGGCCAGGGTCGCGGGCGCGGCACGCCTGGCCCGGTTGGCGTCCGCCCTCGGCCTCGGTGGCCGAAGCGGCGTGTGCGTGGACGCCTTCGGCGCCATGACGGGCTCCTGGGGCACGGCCGAGGCCGCGCACCTGCCCGAGTCCGACGTGTCGTCCGACGGGTCGCCGATGGAGTTCGCGATCGGCCTCGACGACGACCCCGCGCTGCAGTTCGCGGTGGAGGCCCTGCGCCCCGGGGACGGCCTGGTGGACCGGGTCGTCTCCGCCCGCGCCACGATGGCCGGCCTGGTCCGCAGGTACGGAACGGACGGGCGACGGTTCGCGCAGGTCGCCGACCTGTTCCTGCCCGAGAAGCCGGCCGTCGAGCACGTCGCAATGTTCGGCGCCGAGGTGCGACGGCAGGGGGACGCCCAGTTCAAGGTCTGGTTCTACCCCGCCGTCGGCGGGCCCGACCGGGCCGCGGAGCTGTGCGAACGGGGCCTGGCCGCCGTCGGCCTCGGCGCGGCCTGGCCCGCGGTGACCGCGCACATGGCGCGCGGCGAGCGCCTCGACCGGCCGGTGATGTTCTCGCTCGACCTCTCGGCGGACCCCGAGGCGCGCGTCAAGCTGTACTTCCGGCACTACGCCACCGATGCCGACGGCCTCGCCGAACTCATGGCGCCCTACCCGGGGTTCGCGGCGGGCCCCGTGCGACGGTTCTGCGGGACGATGCTGCCCGAGGCGGCCGCCGACCTCTCCGCCCAACCCCCGGTCACCTGCCTGTCGTTCACCGGGGCGGATCCCACCAGGGTCGGCGGGGCGACCGTCTACCTCCCCATGTGGACCTACGCCCCGGACGACGAAGCGGTACGCCGCCGGATGACGACGGCGCTGGCCGCCTGTGACCGTTCCTCCGGCCTCTACGAGCGGGCGCTGCGCGAGGTGGCGTCCCGCCCGCTCGCCGCGGGCCGGGGCATCCACAACTACGCGGCCTGGCGGCCGGGTCCCGGCCGTCCCCGGCTCAAGGCGTACTTCTCGCCCGAACTGCGGCACACGGACCCGAAGGCGCGCTACGCCCTCGACGGATAGGAACGACCGCGGAAAGGGCTGCCCCGTCGCTGACCGCATGCCATAATCGGGCCTCGTGTATGAGCCTGTGGTCGACGTGTGGAAACGGTACTCGGGACTGGTGGACCGGCCCGGCACCCCCTGGCGCGTTCCGTCGGGGGTGCTGGCGGAAATCCATACCCGTTTCGGACAACTCGACATGCTGATGGAATCCATCGTGTCGGTTCTGGACTCGTCCTGGGCATCGACGGACGAAAAGCAGACCGTCGCCGAAGAACGTCGGGAATTCCTTCGGGCATGGGACTGGGCGTCGGTGTACACCGACGCCTTCTACTTCTTCGGCTGGCGCACGGTCGACCTGCTCAACGGCACCGTGGGCGGCCCCCTGCCCCGTCTCGAACCGGTCCGGCCGGCCGGCCTCCTCGCCGTCCGCGACGTCCTCCACGAGCACCCCGAGGGCCAGGGCGCCTACTACCGGCACGGTCTTGAGTTCCGCGACGAGGCCCTGGAGAAGATCAGCCGCGCCGCGGACCTGCTCGCGGCCGACGGCGACGGCTCGCAGCCGGACGGTACGGAGCCCGGCGGGCGGTGACGGCACGCCTCCCGGGCCGGTGCGCACACGCTGCCGGGCGGGCAGGGGGCCCGCCCGCCCGGCACCTGGACCGCACCGTCACTTCAGCATCTCGACGACCGGTGCGAACGCCTCCAACCACGGCTCCAGGACCACGACGTAGCTGAGGCCGAACCGCTCCCGGTACTCCGTCAGCCGATCCGCGATCTCCCGCTGCGACCCGATCAGCCACGCCGGCGTCGCGAGCAGCTGCTCGGGGGTGAAGTGGGCCAGCGGATGCCGCGCCCACTCCTCGGCGGTGCCCCGCGGATCGTCCGTGACGATCACCTGCTGCACCAGCAGGTTCAGTTCCACCTCCGCGATCCGCGCACCCAACTGCTCGCGGACCAGCGCCACCCGCTCGCCCAACTCCTCAGGGCTCGCCAGCTGCGGGAACTCCCCGCGCCCCAGGAAGATGCCGGTGAAGCCGATGATGTCGGCGTGTTCGGCGGCCAGCCGCAGCACCCGGTCGCCGTTGCCGGCCACCAGCAGCGGCGGACCGCCGGGCTGCACCGGCTGCGGTGCGTGGTCCGGGTTCACCATCAGCCCGCGCAACTCCTTCACCGTGCGCTCCAGCTGGCTGACGCGTTCACCGGCGGACGGGAACGGCACCCCGTCCGAACCGGTGCCCTCCCGGATCGAGCCCGCCGCCAGCCCCACCTCCAGACGGCCCTCGGTCAGCAGGTCGGCGGTGGCCGCCTCCCGGGCCAGCAGCACCGGGTTGTGGAACGCGGCGTTGAGGACGAAAGTGGTCACCCTGATCCGCTCGGTGGCCTCGGCCGCCGCCACCAGGGCGGGGAACGGGGCCGGCGCGCCCAGATGGTCCGGCACGCCCAGCACATCGAACCCCAAGGCCTCCACCTTGCGGGACTTTTCTGCCCATTCACGCCGCGGCGCAGGCGTGACGAGATTGACGCCGAAACGGAACGGCCGATTCTCGGGAAGAGTCATGGGGCGACGTTAGCAGCGGAGCCGGAACCCGAAAACGAAAGCACCTTTCGTCCACGACCAACATTCCGACAGCAGCTGTTCAAATTCGGCAATCTTGACACCGGCAAGGTCCGTGATCGAGTCTCAGGACGAATGTCACTTGCCTTGTTTCCTTCATCATGCGGGGAGAAGGGGTTTTTCGTGCGCCCAGAGCAAGAACACGCCAAAACCACCATGGGAAATACGACACCGGCCCCGCCCTATTCCCAGGACGACGGAAAAGCCCTCCAGGACTGGTTCGGCGTCATGCGGGACGAACACCCCGTCCACCAGGACCCCGTGACCGGCGCCTGGATGGTGCTCCGGTACGCCGACGTCGTCACCGCCAGCCTCGACCACGCCACGTACTCCTCCGAACTGTGGCGGGCCTACCCGGCCGAGTGGGGCAAGGGAGACGCCTGGGGCCAGGGCCGACTCACCGAAATGGACCCGCCCCGACACCGACTGCTGCGCGCACTGATCGGCAAGGCGTTCAACCAACGGACGGTCGCCGGCCTCGCCCCGGAGATCGAAGCCACCGTGGAACGCCTGCTGGACGCCGTGGACGGCAACCCCGAGATCGACGTGGCCCGCGATCTGGCCGACCCCCTGCCGGTCATGGTGATCGCCGAACTGATCGGACTCCCCTTCGCGGACCGCGAGTTGCTGCGCGGCTGGGCCGACCGGCTGCTCTCCTTCGAGGCGGGCGACCTGGCCGGCGAAGACCTCGTCAACGCGATCGACGCGGCGGGCGCCGAACTGCTCGACTACCTGCGCGAGCACTACCGGCTACGGCGCGCCGCCCCCAAGGACGACCTCTTCAGCAGGCTCGCACAGGCCGAGGTCGACGGTGAACGACTCACCGAGGAGGAGGTGATCAACATTGGGAAACTGCTGCTCATCGGCGGGCACGTCACCACCGCCTGCTCACTCGCCAGCCTCGTCTTCGAACTGCTGCGCCACCCCGACGCACTGACCGCCGTACGACAGGACCCGGGCCTGATACCGGCCGCCGTCGAAGAGTCGGTCCGCTACCGCCCCGCGGTACCGAACAGCCTGCGACTGACCACACGTGACACCGAACTGGGCGGAGTCGCCATCCCCGCCAAACAGTTCGTGTCGCTCTCCGCACTGTCGGCCAACCACGACGAGCGGCAGTTCGAAGACCCCGAGCGCTTCGACATCCACCGGCAGCACAACCAGCACGTCGGCTTCGGACAAGGCGTCCACTACTGCCTGGGCGCGCCCCTGGCCCGCACCGAGCTCCGGATCGCCCTGACGGCACTGCTGCGGCGGTTCCCCGTACTGGAGCGGACCGACGGCCCCCTCCAGTACTACCGGAACCCGAGCATCGCCGGACTCCGGTCCTTCCCGGTCGCCGTCGCACGAGGCTGACGGCCACCAGCGCCGACGACTCCCACCTCCCCGCCCGCCGCCACCGCCACCTCTCCACGTCCACCACAACTCCGCCGCGTCGCGCACCACTCGGACCCAGGGGCAGAAGAATTCACATGCGATACGTTGACGAGTCGAACACGAGCGGACGGTCCACGGACGGAAGCGGGCACCGAGGGGCGGCACCCGACCCCACCACGCTGCCGGACATCTTCGGGACCCGCGCGGCGCTGACCCCGCGGACCCTGGCCGTCAGCGCGGGCACCACCACTTGGACGTACGCCGAACTCGACGCGCACGCCAACCGCATCGCCTGGTGGCTCATCGGCCACGACCTGGGACCCGACGACCGGGTCGCCGTCGCCCTCCCGCGCAGCGCCGAACACGTCGCAGCCCTCCTCGGCATCATGAAGGCCGGCGCCGCCTACCTGCCACTGGACCCCGAGCAGCCCACCGAACGCCTCGCCCAACTGCTGCGGGACAGCGCGCCCGAAGCCGTCCTGCTCCACGGCGACCTCGCCCACCGCCTGCCCCCCGGCGACACCCGACCGCTCCTGTTCGACGCACCCGCCACCGGCGCCGCCCTCGCCGCCTGCCCCGCCACCGCCCCCCGCGACGGCGACCGCACCCGGCCGCTGCTCCCGAAGGACCTCGCCTACGTCATCCACACCTCCGGCTCCACCGGCACCCCCAAACCGGTCGGCGTCCCGCACACGGGCTTCGCCGCCCTCGTCGCCACGGCCGCCCACCACCAGACCACCGGCACCGGCTCCCGCGTGCTCCAACTGGCGCCCCCCACCTTCGACGTGGCGATCTGGGACCTGCTCACCACCTTCGCCGGAGGCGGCACCCTCGTCCTCCCCGAACACGGCCGACTCCTCGGCGAGGAACTCGCCGAGGTACTGGCCGACGAACGGATCACCCACATCACCCTGCCGGTCCCCGTGCTCGCCACCCTCCCCGTCGGCACCGAGTCCACGCTGCCCGACCTGCGCCGGGTGCACATCGGCGGCGAAAGCTGCCCGCCCGACCTGGTGCGCCGGTGGTCCGCCGACCACGAGTTGGTCAACGGCTACGGCACCACCGAATGCTCGGTCGCCACCACCCTGACCGCACCGCTCACCGCCCTCGACGGCGGCCCCGCGCAGGTCCCGATCGGGACACCGGTCGCGGAGGTCCAGGTGTTCGTCCTGGACGACGCGCTGGCCACGGTGCCCGCCGGCACGGCAGGGGAGCTGTACGTGACCGGCCCCGGCCTCGCACGCGGATACGTGGAGCTACCGGGCCTCACGGCGGAGCGGTTCGTGGCGTGCCCGTTCGACACGCCCGGCACCCGGATGTACCGCACCGGCGACGTCGTCCGCTGGAACACGGACGGACAGCTGGAGTTCCTGCACCGCGCGGACGACCAGCTGAAGATCCGTGGGTTCCGGGTGGAGCCGGGCGAGGTGGAGGACGCGCTGAGCCGACACCCCGCGGTGCAACAGGCCGTCGTGCTGCCCCTCACCCACACCACGGGCGACACCAGGCTCGTCGCCTACGCCGTCCCTGCCCCGGACGCCGAGGTGACCCCCGCGTCACTGCGCGCCGACCTCCAGGAGGTGCTTCCCGACCACCTCGTGCCGTCCGCCACCGTCCTGCTGGACGCGCTGCCGCTGACCCCGAACGGAAAGATCGACCGCGCCGCGCTCCCCGCCCCCGCGTACGACGGCACCGCCGCCCTGTCCCGCGCACCCCGCACGGAGGCCGAAGTCGTGCTCTGCGGTCTGTTCGGGGACGTTCTGGGGGTGTCGTCGGTCGGGGTGGACGACAGCTTCTTCGATTTGGGTGGGCACTCGCTGTTGGCGACGCGTTTGGTGAGCAGGGTTCGTCGTGTGATGGGTGTGGAGTTGTCGTTGCGGGTGTTGTTCGAGGAGCCGACGGTGGGGAGGCTGGTGCGGCATCTGGGTGGGGGGCAGGTGCGTCCGGTGTTGGAGGCGCGGTCGCGTCCGGAGTTGTTGCCGTTGTCGTACGCGCAGCAGCGGTTGTGGTTCCTGCACAAGCTGGAAGGTCCCTCGGCGACGTACAACATGCCGTTCGCCCTGCGCCTCACCGGTGACGTCGACCACGACGCGCTCGAAGCCGCCATCAACGACCTGGTCGTGCGGCACGAGCCGCTGCGCACCGTCTTCTCCGAAACCGCCGACGGACCCGTCCAACGCGTCCTGCCCGCGGACCGGGCACATCTGACGCTGCACACCGTCACCGTCGAGCAGCAACGCCTCGAATCGGAGATCCGCACCGCGGCCAGGCACCCCTTCGACCTCGCGGCCGACATCCCGGCCAAGGTGTGGCTCTTCCGGACCGAGGACGACCCGCACGCCACCGTCCTGCTTCTCGTGCTGCACCACATCGCGGGGGACGGGTGGTCGGCGGGCCCGCTGGCCCGGGACCTGGTGGCGGCGTATGCGGCCCGCTCGGACGGCGAGGCCCCGGCATGGACGAAGCTGCCCGTGCAGTACGCGGACTACACCGTCTGGCAGCACGAGGTACTGGGGGACGCGCACGACCCTGACAGCGAAGCGGTCCGACAGCTGGCCTACTGGCAGCGCCAGTTGGAGGGCGCGCCGGATGAGGCGACGGTGCCGGGTGACCGGCCGCGTCCCGCCTCGGCCTCGTACGAAGGCGGACTGGTACCCCTGGAGCTCGGAGCCGACCTGCACGCGGGACTACGGGACCTCGCGCGGTCCGCGGACGTGACACCGTTCATGGTGTTGCAGGCCGGGCTGGCCGCGTTGCTCTCGCGGCTGGGTGCGGGTTCGGACGTTGTGGTCGGTTCGCCGGTCGCGGGGCGGATGGACGAGGGCTTGGACGACCTGGTCGGCCTGTTCGTCAATACGTTGGTGGTGCGGACGGATGTGTCGGGTGATCCGTCGTTCGGTGAGTTGTTGGGGCGGGTGCGTGAGGGGTGCTTGGAGGCGTTTGCGCATCAGGATGTGCCGTTTGAGTTGGTGGTGGAGCGGTTGAATCCGGTGCGTTTGGGTGGTCGGCATCCGTTGTTCCAGGTGGCGTTGGTGTTGCAGAACAATGAGGAGGCGCGGTTTGAGTTGCCGGGTTTGGGTGTGCGGACGGAGTCGGTGGGGACGGGGACGGCGAAGTTCGATGTGACGGTGAGTGTGTCGGAGGTCTTCGACGAGGATGGTCGTCCGGCGGGGATGTCGGGGTTCATCGAGTACGCGACGGATCTGTACGACCGGGAATCCGCGGAGTTGTTCGGGGCGCGGTTGGTGCGGGTGTTGTCTGGTGCGGTTGCGGGGCCTGGTTCGCGGGTGGGTGAGCTTGATGTGTTGGGTGCGGGCGAGCGGGAGCGGCTGTTGGGTTGGTCGGCGAGTGGTGTCGCGCCTGCGTTGACTACGTTGCCCGACCTGTTTGTGGGGCGGGTGCGGGAGTGCCCGGATGCGGTGGCGGTGGTGTGTGGTGAAGAGAAATGGTCGTATGGGGAGTTGGGTGGGCGTGCTGCTCGGTTGGCTCGTTGGTTGCTTGGTCGGGGTGTGGGTCCTGGTGGTGTGGTGGCGGTTGCGGTGCCGGCGGGTGTGGAGCAGTTGGTTGCGGTGTTGGGTGTGGTGTTGGCGGGTGCTGCGTATGTGCCGGTGGATGTGGAGTATCCGGGGGCGCGGATCGGTTGGTTGTTGGAGGACGCACAACCGAGCCTGGTGCTGACTACACGTGCTGCTGTGGGGAGTTTGCCTGAGGGCTTGCCCGCGGAGGTCGTGCTTCTGGACGAGGTCGACACGGATCGATTCTCTGGTGCGGAGGTTACTGATGCCGATCGGGTGGTGCCGTTGTTGCCTTCGCATGTGGCGTATGTGATTTATACGTCGGGTTCGACGGGTCGTCCGAAAGGTGTGGCGGTCACTCACGCGGGTGTGGCGGGGTTTGCTGCGGGTTTGGTGGAGCGGATGGGTGTTGGTGCTGGTGGTCGTGTGTTGCGTACAGCGTCGTTGAGTTTTGATGCGTCGGTGTTGGAGTTGGTGTTGGCGTGGGGTTCGGGTGCGGCGTTGGTGGTGCCGGGGGGTTCTGGTTTGGCGGGGGTGGAGTTGGAGGAGGCTCTTGCGCGGGGTGGGGTGTCGCATGCGTTTTTGCCGCCGTCGGTGGTGGGGACGTTGCCGGAGGGTGCGTGGGATCGGTTGGGTGGTTTGGTGGGTTTGGGGGTGGGTGCGGAGGCGTGCCCGCCGGAGTTGGTTGCCCGTTGGGGTTCTGGTCGTCGGTTGGTGAATGCGTATGGTCCGACGGAGATCACGGTGGCTGCGGCGATTAGTGATCCGTTGGTGGTGGGTGGGGGTGTTCCGATTGGGCGGGCGGTTCCGGGGGCGGGGCTGTTCGTGCTGGACGAACGTCTCGGGTTTGTTCCCACAGGCGTGTCAGGGGAGTTGTACGTATCCGGTCCCGGTTTGGCGCGTGGGTACGCCGGCCGCCCTGGTCTGACCGCTGATCGTTTCGTGGCCAATCCCTTCGGTGGTGCGGGTGAGCGGATGTATCGGACGGGTGATCTGGTGCGTTGGGGTGTGGATGGTCAGCTTCGGTATGTGGGTCGTGCTGATGATCAGGTGAAGATTCGTGGTTTCCGTATCGAGCCGGGTGAGGTGCAGGCGGCGTTGGAGGCGGAGCCGGGTGTGTCCCAGGCTTTGGTGGTGGCTCGCCCGCACCACGACGACACCCGACTCGTTGCTTATGTCGTTCCTTCGTCGGTGGGTGCGGACGGTGCCACCGGGGAGCAGGTCGACGAATGGCGGGAGATCTACGACTCGGTTTACGGCCAGGCCGATTCGGAGGTTCTGGGGGAGGGGTTCGAGGGGTGGAACAGCTCGTACTCGGGTGAGCCGATCCCGTTGTCGGAGATGCGGGAATGGCGTCATGCGGTCGTGGAACGTATCCGTAGCTTCGGACCCCGCCGGGTGTTGGAGATCGGTGTTGGTTCCGGGTTGCTGTTGGGGCATGTGGCCGGGGATGTGGAGTCGTATTGGGCGACGGATTTTTCGTCGTCGGTGGTGGAGCGGTTGCGTGGTCAGGTGGAGGGTTTTGGTTGGGATCATGTGGTGGTGCGGTGCCAGGCTGCTGATGATGTGTCGGGGCTTGCGGTGGGTGGGTTTGACACGGTGATCATCAATTCCGTCGTGCAGTACTTCCCGGGTTGGGAGTATCTGGAGCGGGTGTTGGACCAGGCGTTCGGGTTGCTGGCTGAGGGTGGTCGGTTGATTGTCGGGGATGTGCGGCATCGGGGTTTGTTGCGGGCGTTCCAGACTGCTGTTCAGGTTCGTCAGGTGGGTGTGGAGGACACGGCTCGGTTGCGTGCGGCGGTTGAGCAGGCTGTGGTGACGGAGAAGGAGTTGTTGCTCGATCCGGGATTCTTCACTGCTTGGGCGGCTGGGCGGTCGGAGGCGGTGGGTGTGGATGTGCGGTGGAAGCGGGGTGTGGCACACAACGAGCTGACCCGACACCGCTACGACGTCGTCCTCCACAAGGCCCCTACCCAGCCGCTCTCGTTGTCTGGTGTGCCGGTACTCGCCTGGGG
>NZ_JBIAIF010000029.1:0-10961 GCF_042871255.1 Streptomyces sp. NPDC005955
GGAGATCGCCGCCGCACATGTAGCAGGGGTGCTCTCGTTGGGTGATGCCTCAGAGCTCGTGGTGGCGCGTGGCCGTCTGATGGGTGCGTTGCCTGTGGGCGGGACGATGGTCGCGGTCCAGGCGAGCGAGTCCGAGGTGGCGGAGTCGTTGGCCGGGTTCGAGGGTCGTCTCGAAGTGGCGGCGGTGAACGGTCCGACGTCGGTGGTCGTGTCCGGTGACGAGGGCGCTGCTGAGGAATGGCTACAGCGGTGGGACGGGCGGAAGACGACTCGGCTTCGGGTGTCGCACGCGTTCCATTCCCCGCGGATGGAACCGATGCTCGACGAGTTCCGGACGGTCGTGGAACGCCTGGAGTACGGAGTACCGCAAATCCCGGTCGTCTCGAACGTCACGGGCGAACTGGTGGAAGCGTTCGACGCCGATTACTGGGTACGTCATGTGCGTCAGGCCGTCCGGTTTGCTGACGGGGTCCGCACCCTGTGGGACCTCGATGTACGCCGTTTCCTCGAACTCGGCCCGGATGCCGTACTGACCGCGATGGCGCGCCAGTGCCTCGACACCGACACCGAGCACACCGACGCCGTGTTCCTCCCGGCCCTGCGCAGGAAGCAGAACGAGACGGAGGCGTTCGCCGGGTTCCTCGGCCACGCTTACGCGGCCGGCATCACGGTGGACTGGGACACCTTCTACGCCGACACCGACGCCCAGCGCATCGACCTCCCCACCTACGCCTTCCAGCGCGAGAACTACTGGCTGACCCGCAAGGCCAGATCAGGTGACGCTTCGGCGGCCGGCATGGATCGGATGCGGCATCCGGTGTTGGCGGCGGCGGTGCAGGTGGGCGACCGCGACGAGTGGGTGTTCACGGGCAGCATGTCCCAGGAAACGCAGCCGTGGACCCGCGACCACATGGTGTTCGGAATCGTCCTGGTCCCAGGCGCCGCAATGGTGGAAATGGCGCTGACCGTTGGCCGGCGGTTGGGCACCGATGTGGTCGACGAGCTCGTCGTCGCCGCACCTCTGGTCCTGGAGGACCACGTTACGCGGCAGATCCGCGTAACGGTCGGCCCGGCTGGCGAGGACGGCCGACGCGAGATCGCCTTCTTCTCCCGGATCGAGGCTGCCGAGGACGAGGTCACCGAACTGACGTGTCACGCCCGCGGCTGGCTCGCCAGCAAGGCCGAGCCGCTGGAGCCACTCTCCTTGCAGTGGCCGCCGGCCGAAGCCGAATCCCTCGCCGTCTCCGAGCTGTACACGCTGCTCAACCGGAACGCCCACCTCACCGACGTGGGCTTCGACTACGGTCCCGCCTTCCGCGCCGTACAGTCCGCATGGCGCAGGGACGGTGAGGTCTTCGCCGAACTAGCACTGCCGGAGGCGGCCGGAGCGTCCGACGGGTTCGCCATCCACCCGGCCATGTTCGACTCCGCCTTGCACGGCGGACTGGGGATGCTCGACATGGGTGAGGACAACCCCAGCGGACTTCCGTTCTCTTGGTCCGGAGTCCAGCTGGCGCGGTTCGGCCTCACCAGGATCCGCGTGCGGATCACGCTGCCGGACCCCACCTCACTGCGGCTGGACATCGCGGGTGAGGACGGCCTGCCGCTGGCCTGTCTGCGGCGGCTCGATGTCCGCCCTGTTGAGCAGGCGCACCTGGAAGGCGCGCGGCGGGACGGCGAGCGCCACCTCTATGAGATCGACTGGGTTCCCGCACAGGCTGTCGCGGGCGCCGCACGAAGTGCTGGCATCGTCGCGATCGGTGCGGTCGGCGGATCGGTGGACCGCTTCACCGACCTGGCTGCACTGGAGAAGACCCTGGCTGACGGAGCCAGCGCACCCGAGGTGGTGCTGGCCACCGTCGGTGCCCTCAACGACGAGGTAGCCACCACAGCGCGTCAGACTGCCTCCGACGCGCTGACCTTGGTCCAGAGGTGGTTGGCGTGTGGGGCGCTGGCGGGTTCGCGGTTGGTGGTGGTGACTCGGGGTGCGGTGTCGGTTGGTGGTGGTGCTGCGGATGTGGCGCAGGCTGCGGTGTGGGGTTTGTTGCGGAGTGCGCAGTCGGAGCATCCGGATCGGTTCGTTCTGGTGGATGTGGAGGGTGGCCAGGAGCCGGACTGGGATGCGTTGCTCGCGGTGGACGAGCCGCAGCTCGCGGTGCGCGATGGTCGGTTGTTGGCGCCGCGTCTGGCTCGTGCGTCCGCCGGTGACGCAGTGACTGGGTTCGACGCCGCGGGGACGGTGGTGGTGACGGGTGGTACGGGTGGTTTGGGTGCGGTGTTCGCCCGTCACCTCGCCACGTCGCACGGGGTGCGTGACCTTCTGCTGCTGAGCCGTCGTGGTCCGGCGGCTGAGGGTGCTGCGGACCTGGTCGCGGAGTTGGACGTGTTGGGTTGTTCGGCTCGGGTCGTGGCCTGTGACGTGTCCGATCGCGAGCAGCTGGCCGGGGCACTCGCTTCGGTGGAGCGTCCGTTGACGGGGGTCGTGCATACGGCGGGTGTGTTGGACGACGGTGTGGTGGAGTCGTTGACCGTCGAGCAGATCGACCGTGTGATGCGTCCGAAGGTGGACGCGGCCTGGCATCTGCACGAGCTGACTGTCGACGCGGACCTGTCGGCGTTCGTGGTGTTCTCGTCGGTGGCGGCGTTGATGGGGAGCCCTGGTCAGGGCAACTATGCCGCGGCGAACGCAGCGTTGGATGCGCTCGCTGCGACCCGCCGTGCCGCGGGACTGCCGGCCACTTCCCTCGCGTGGGGGCTGTGGTCGGACACCGCGGGAATGGGAGCGCGGTTGGGTGAGGCGGAACTTGCCCGTCTGGAGCGCATGGGTGCGAAGGCTTTGACGGTCGAGCAGGGGTTGGGTCTGTTCGATCAGGCGTTGGCTTCGGATGCGGCTCTGCTGGCACCGGTTCGGTTCGATACGGCGGTGTTGCGGGCCCAGGCCAGGGCAGGGAACATCCCCGCGGTACTCCGCGGCCTGGCACCCGGCGCTCGACCGGTGGACACCCCGACGGTGTCCCTGCGGGATCAGCTGGCCGGGGTTTCCACCAGCGACCGGGACAACATCGTCCTGGACATGGTTCGCGCGCAGGTGGCCGCTGTGCTGGGGCATTCCTCAGCCGCTGCCATCGAACCGGAGCGGGCCTTCCAGGAGATCGGTTTTGACTCACTCGGCGCCGTCGAGCTTCGCAACCGGCTCAGCCAGGTCACGGGAATGCGCCTGCCGGCCACGTTGGTGTTCGACTACCCCACGCCCGGGGAGATCGCACGACTGCTGCTTGCCGAGTTCGGCGGCGATGCCACCGAACCACCGATCGAGAAGGAACTGACGAAGCTGGAAGAAATGCTGCCCGGGATCGCCGAACCCGATCGGCGAAATGTTGCCGAGCGCCTGCGCCGACTCCTTTCCGTTGTTGCCGATGACGGAGAAGCGGAGAGCACGGCCGAGCGCATCGAAGCGGCCACAACGATGGATGAAGTCTTCCAGATGATCGACACCGAATTCGGCGAAGCGTGACGAGGGGCGCGGAAATGACACAGAACACGGATCAGCAGGAGAAGATCGCCCGCTATCTCAAGAAGATGGCGAGCGACCTCAACCAGGCTCGCGCGCGCCTTCGTGAGTACGAGTCCCGCGACGGGGAGCCCCTCGCGATCGTGGGAATGAGTTGCCGGTATCCGGGTGGCGTCACGTCGCCGGACGAGTTGTGGGAAATGGTGGCCGAGGGGCGCGATGCGATCGGCCCGTTCCCCGCTGACCGTGGCTGGGACCTGGAGCAGCTCTACGACCCCGACCCCGACCACCTGGGCACCGTGTACGCCAAGGAAGGCGGGTTCGTCGACGGAGCGACCGAGTTCGACGCCGACTTCTTCGGGATCAGCCCCCGCGAGGCGACGGCGATGGACCCGCAGCAGCGGCTGTTGCTGGAGTCGTCCTGGGAGGCGCTGGAGGACGCGGGCATTGACCCGATCCGCCTGCGCGGCAGCGACACGGGCGTCTTCTGCGGTGTCGGTCCGTCCGACTACGCCTCCATGCCCGCTGGTGCGCTGCCGCAGATCGAGGGCTTCCGCCTGACCGGCTCCACCACCAGTGTCGTGTCCGGGCGCATCGCTTACAGCCTTGGTCTGGAAGGCCCCGCGGTGTCCGTGGACACGGCCTGCTCCGCTTCCGCTGTTGCCCTACACCTCGCGGTGACAGCTCTGCGCGCAGGCGAGTGCTCCCTCGCCCTCGCCGGCGGCGTCACCGTGCTGGCCGGCCCCTTCCTGCACATGGAGTTCAGCCGGCAGCGCGGCCTGGCACCCGACGGGCGGTGCAAGGCGTACGCGGCGTCCGCGAACGGGACGGGGTTCTCTGACGGTCTGGGTCTGGTGGTGCTGGAGCGGCTGTCCGACGCGAAGCGCAACGGGCGGCGGATCCTGGGTCTGATCCGCGGCAGTGCGGTCAACCAGGATGGTGCGAGCAACGGTCTGACGGCGCCGAACGGTCCGTCGCAGGAGCGGGTGATCCGGCAGGCGCTGGCCAATGCTGGACTGGCTCCGTCCGATGTGGACGCGGTGGAGGGGCACGGCACGGGGACCGTTCTCGGTGACCCGATCGAGGCACAGGCGTTGTTGGCGACGTACGGCACCGAGCGTGACGGGGACCCGCTGTGGCTGGGTTCCATCAAGTCGAACATCGGCCACACCTCCACCGCGGCTGGTGTGGCGGGTGTGATCAAGATGGTGATGGCCATGCGCCATGGGGTGTTGCCGTCGACGTTGCACGTGGACGAGCCGTCGCCGCACGTCGACTGGGCTTCGGGTGGCGTTGAGTTGTTGCGTGAGGCGCGGGAGTGGAGGAGTGAGGGGCGTCCGCGGCGTGCGGGTGTGTCGTCGTTCGGTGTGAGTGGGACGAACGCGCACATCATCGTGGAGGAGGCGCCGGTTGAGGATGCTGCTGCGGCGGAGGGTGCTTCGTCGGGCAGCACGTGGTTGGCGGCGGTTCCGGTGGTGGTGTCGGGTCGTTCGGATGCGGCGTTGCGTGCGCAGGTGGAGCGGTTGCGTTCGTTCGTGGCGGAGCGGTCTGAAGTATCTGCTTTGGATGTTGCGTTTTCGTTGGTGGGTTCGCGTGCGTTGTTGGAGCGGCGTGCGGTGGTGGTGGCTGGTGGCCGTGATGAGTTGCTGGCGCGACTGGCCGACGTTTCCACGGGTGAGGGGGAGAGCTCTGTAGCGGGGAAGTCGGCGTTCCTGTTTACGGGGCAGGGTTCTCAGCGTGTGGGTATGGGTCTTGGGTTGGCGGCGGAGTTTCCTGCCTTCGATCAGGCGTTGGGTGAGGTGTGTGCGGAACTCGATCCGCGGTTGGGTCGTTCGGTGCGGGAGCTTCTTGCTTCTGATGGTGGGGTGTTGGATGCGACGGAGTTCACGCAGGTGGTGTTGTTCGCCGTTGAGGTGGCGCTGTACCGCTTGGTGGAGTCGCTTGGGCTGCGTGCGGACTACTTGATCGGCCACTCCGTCGGGGAGATCGCTGCCGCACATGTGGCTGGGGTGTTGTCGTTGGGTGATGCGGCGGAGTTGGTGGTGGCGCGTGGGCGTTTGATGGGTGGGTTGCCTGCGGGTGGGGTGATGGTCGCGGTCCAGGCGAGCGAGTCCGAGGTGGCGGAGTCGTTGGTCGGGTTTGAGGGTCGTCTCGAAGTGGCGGCGGTGAACGGTCCGACGTCGGTGGTCGTCTCCGGTGACGAGGATGCTGCTGAGGTATGGCTCAAGCACTGGGAAGGCCGCAAGACGACTCGGCTTCGGGTGTCGCATGCGTTCCATTCCCCGCGGATGGAACCGATGTTGGAGGAGTTCCGGGCGGTTGCGGAGCGTTTGGAGTATGCGGCGCCGCAGGTCCCGGTGGTCTCGAACGTCACGGGCGCAGTGGTGGAGGTGTTCGACGCCGAGTACTGGGTCCGACACGTACGCCAAGCTGTCCGTTTCGCTGACGGGGTCCGCACCCTGTGGGACCTGGACGTGCGCCGCTTCCTCGAACTCGGGCCCGACGCGGTCCTGACCGCGATGGCGCGCCAATGCCTGGACGCTGAGGCGGACGGCACCGATGCCGTGTTCCTCCCGGCCCTGCGCAGGAAGCAGAACGAGCCGGAAGCGTTCGCCGGGTTCCTGGGCCACGCTTATGCGGCTGGTGTCGCAGTGGATTGGGAGGCGTTCTACGCGGGCGTTGGTGCTCAGCGTGTTGATCTGCCGACTTATGCCTTCCAGCGGGAGCGGTTCTGGCTGTCTCCGGGCACGATCACGGGTGACGTGTCAGCCGCTGGTCTCGTCGCCGTCGACCACCCCGTGCTCGCTGGTCGAGCACTCATCGGTGACCGGGACGAATGGCTCTTCACCGGCCGCATCTCCACCGAGACGCAGCCGTGGACGCGTGACCATGTCGTCATGGGTTCGGTCATCGTGCCCGGTGTGGCACTGGTTGAGATGAGCTTGGCCGCCGGGCGCGCGGTCGACTGCTCCGTGCTGGACGAACTCGTCATCGAGACGCCGCTCGCCCTGGATGACACAGGGGCTCGCCAGGTGCAGATCATCGTCGGCCACTCCGACGATGTCGGTCGTCGCGAGTTCGTGATCTTCTCGCGTCCCGAGGGCGAGGACGTCGACGCCCAGAGTGAGGCGACCTGCCACGGCCGCGGATGGCTGGCAGCAGAATCCGTGGCTGCGCCCGCTTGGGATCTCGAATGGCTGCCGCGAGGTGCCGATCCTCTGTCCGTCGAAGAGCTCTACACCCGAATGGCCGACATCGGCTACGACTACGGTCCCTTGTTCCAGGGTGTGGTGGGTGCGTGGCAGGACGGGGATGACGTCTACGTCGATCTGGCCTTCCCGGACGAGGCCGGAGCCGACGACTTCGGGATTCACCCGGGACTCTTCGACTCTGCGGTACAGAGCTCGCTGTTCGGCGAGAAGCCTGACGACACGCTCGTCATGCCGTTCTCGTGGAACGGCGTTCAGCTCCATCGCACCGGTGTGTCGCGCGCCCGTGCACGGCTCACTCCCGTGGGGGAGGCTGCCTTCAGCATCGTGATCGTCGACGAGCAGGGCGAGCTGGTCCTCAGCATGGACAAGCTCGTCTTCCGTCCGGTCGACCAGGCCCAGCTGAAGCGGGCCGCAACGGCTCAGGGGTCCCTCTACCAGTTGGATTGGACTCCGGTCACCGTCACACAGGCCCAGTCCGCCAGGGTCGCTGTGCTCGGTGGGCTTCCTCTTGAAGGCGAACCGTACGAGGACCTGGCCGCACTGGATCGTGCGATCGCTGCGGATTCTGCTGTGCCCGACTTCGTGCTCACGGTTGTCGATGCCCCGGAGGCGTCGAGTGCCGTGGGTGAGGTGTTGTCGGTGGTGCGGGAGTGGTTGGCGTGTGGGGCGCTGGCGGGTTCGCGGTTGGTGGTGGTGACTCGGGGTGCGGTGTCGGTTGGTGGTGGTGCCGCGGATGTGGCGCAGGGTGCGGTGTGGGGGTTGTTGCGGAGTGCGCAGTCGGAGCATCCGGGTCGGTTCGTTCTGGTGGATGTGGAGGGTGACCAGGAGCCGGACTGGGGTGCGTTGCTCGCGGTGGACGAGCCGCAGCTCGCGGTGCGTGAGGGGCAGTGGTTGGCTCCTCGGCTGGCCCGTTCGGTCGTGGGGGCTTCGGACGCGGTCGTTCGGTCGTTCGATCCTGAGGGAACGGTGGTGGTCACCGGTGGTACGGGTGGTTTGGGTGCGATCCTCGCCCGTCACCTCGCCACCTCGCACGGGGTGCGTGACCTTCTGCTGCTGAGCCGTCGCGGTCCGGCGGCTGAGGGTGCTGCGGACCTGGTCGCGGAGCTGGACGTGTTGGGTTGTTCGGCTCGGGTCGTGGCCTGCGACGTGTCCGACCGTGAGCAGCTGGCCGCGGTGTTGGGTGCGGTGGAGCGTCCGTTGACGGGGGTCGTGCACACGGCGGGTGTGCTGGATGACGGTGTGGTGGAGTCGTTGACCGCCGAGCAGATCGACCGCGTGATGCGCCCCAAGGTCGATGCGGCCTTGCACCTTCACGAGCTGACGGCCGATGCTGATCTCGCTGCGTTCGTGGTGTTCTCGTCGGTGGCGGCGTTGATGGGGAGTCCGGGGCAGGGCAACTACGCTGCGGCGAACGCGGCGTTGGACGCTCTTGCTGCGACCCGCCGCGCCGCGGGACTGCCGGCCACGTCCCTCGCGTGGGGCCTGTGGTCGGATGCCGGAGGTATGGGCGCGCGGTTGGGTGAGGGGGAGCTTGCTCGTCTGGAGCGCATGGGTGCGAAGGCGTTGACGGTCGAGCTGGGGTTGGACCTGTTCGATCAGGCGTTGGCTTCGGACGCGGCTCTGCTGGCACCGGTTCGTTTCGACACCGCGGTGTTGCGGGCCCAGGCCAGAAACGGGAGCATCCCCGCGGTACTCCGCGGCCTGGCACCCGGCGCTCGACCGGTCAGGACTGGTGGTTCGCTCGCTCAGCGATTGGCGAGTGTGCCGGAGGCGGACCGTGAGCAAGTAGCGCTCGAACTGGTGCTGGCCCAGGTCGCGGGCGTGCTCGGGCACGCCTCGTCCACCTCGATCGACCCGGGTCGCGCATTCAACGAGCTCGGCTTCGACTCCCTGAGCGCGGTCGAGCTGCGCAACCGGCTGACTCAGTCCACTGGTGTACGTCTGCCTGCCACTCTCGTGTTCGACCACCCCTCGCCGGCTTCGGTCGCCCGGCTGCTGATCTCGCAGATCGTGGTCGATGCTGCAATCGTTCGTTCGCGTACGACACGGTCGCGCCGGGTGGACACGGATGAGCCACTGGCCATCGTGGGAATGAGCTGCAAGTTCCCCAACGGCGTTTCTTCGCCGGACGAGTTGTGGGAGCTGGTCGCGTCCGGAGGGGACGCCATGGGGCCGTTCCCTGCCGATCGTGGCTGGGACCTGGAGCGGCTGTACGACCCCGACCCCGACCAGGCGGGGACGGTCTACACGCGCTCTGGTGGATTCGTACGGGGTATCGGGGAGTTCGACGCCGAGTTCTTCGGGATCAGTCCGCGTGAGGCGACGGCGATGGACCCGCAGCAGCGTTTGTTGCTGGAATCGTCGTGGGAGGCGTTCGAGAACGCGGGCATCGATCCGACGACGCTTCGGGGCAGCAACACGGGTGTCTTCTGCGGAACGGTCGCATCGGGCTATCACGCGACCATGGTTCCCGAGTTGGAGGGATACCACCTCACGGGTACCACGATGAGCGTCGTCTCGGGCCGTGTCGCGTACACGATGGGCTTCGAAGGACCGGCAGTGTCCGTGGACACGGCCTGCTCCTCCTCCGCGGTGGCCCTGCACCTGGCGTCCCAGGCACTACGGGCTGGTGAGTGCGAGATGGCACTCGTCGGTGGCATCTCGCTGATGGCGACTCCTGACCTGTTCATCGGCTTCAGCCGCCAGCGCGGACTGTCTCCTGACGGTCGGTGCAAGGCGTATGCGGCGTCGGCGGACGGGACTGGGTTCTCGGATGGCGTGGGTGTGTTGGTGGTGGAGAGGTTGTCGGATGCTCGGCGCCTTGGGCACAGGGTTTTGGCTGTGGTTCGTGGCAGTGCGGTGAATCAGGATGGTGCGAGCAATGGTTTGACGGCGCCGAACGGTCCGTCGCAGGAGCGGGTTATCCGGCAGGCGTTGGCGAGTGCCGGGCTGTCTCCGTCCGATGTGGATGCGGTGGAGGGCCACGGTACGGGGACGAAGTTGGGTGACCCGATCGAGGCGCAGGCGTTGTTGGCGACCTATGGCGCTGAGCGTTCCGGTGATCCGTTGTGGTTGGGGTCGATCAAGTCGAACATTGGTCATACGTCTGCTGCGGCTGGTGTGGCGGGTGTGATCAAGATGGTGATGGCGTTGCGGCATGGGGTGTTGCCGTCGACGTTGCACGTGGACGAGCCGTCGCCGCACGTCGACTGGGCGGCGGGTGATGTGCGGTTGTTGACGGAGGCGCGGGAGTGGACCAGCCCCGGCCGTCCGCGGCGTGCGGGTGTGTCGTCGTTCGGCGTGAGCGGGACGAACGCGCACATCATTGTGGAGGAGGCGCCGGTTGAGGATGCTGCTGCGGCGGAGGGTGTTTCGTCGGGCGGTGCGGGCTTGGCGGCGGTTCCGGTGGTGGTGTCGGGTCGTTCGGATGCGGCGTTGCGTGCGCAGGTGGAGCGGTTGCGTTCGTTCGTGATTGCGCGGCCTGATGTGTCGGTTGCGGATGTTGCGTCTTCGTTGGTGGGTTCGCGTGCGTTGTTGGAGCGGCGTGCGGTGGTGGTTGCCGCTGGCCGTGATGAGTTGCTGGCGCGCCTGGCCGACGTTTCCACGGGTGAAGGTGAGAGCTCTGTAGCGGGGAAGTCGGCGTTCCTGTTTACGGGGCAGGGTTCTCAGCGTGTGGGTATGGGCCTTGGCCTGGCAGGGGAGTTCCCTGCCTTCGACCAGGCGTTGGGTGAGGTGTGTGCGGAACTCGACCCGCGGTTGGGCCGCCCGGTGCGGGAGCTTCTCGCGTCCGAAGACGGGGTGTTGGATTCGACGGAGTTCACGCAGGTGGTGTTGTTCGCGGTCGAGGTCGCGCTGTACCGCCTGGTGGAGTCGCTTGGGCTACGTGCGGACTACCTGATCGGCCACTCCGTCGGGGAGATCGCCGCCGCACATGTAGCAGGGGTGCTCTCGTTGGGTGATGCCTCAGAGCTCGTGGTGGCGCGTGGCCGTCTGATGGGTGCGTTGCCTGCGGGCGGGACGATGGTCGCGGTCCAGGCGAGCGAGCCCGAGGTGACGGAGTCGTTGGCCGGGTTCGAGGGTCGTCTCGAAGTCGCGGCGGTGAACGGCCCGACCTCCGTGGTCGTCTCTGGTGACGAGGACGCCGCTGAGGTATGGCTCAAGCACTGGGAAGGCCGCAAGACGACTCGGCTTCGGGTGTCGCACGCGTTCCATTCCCCGCGGATGGAACCGATGTTGGA
>NZ_JBIAIF010000030.1:0-8382 GCF_042871255.1 Streptomyces sp. NPDC005955
CGGTCCGGCAGCAGCGGCTCGATGCGTGCCCACTGGGCGTCAGTCAACGACACACATCAACCAACGATCAGATGATCCGAAAGAAACGGCCTAGGGCGCGGCGGTCCCGTCGGCCGGCACGAACCGGCCGTACCCACCCCGGTAGAAGAGCAGCGGACCGTCGTCGTCGCCCGCGCCGAGGGCGTGCACCCGGGCGACCACGATGTGGTGGTCGCCCGCCGGGTGTTCCGCCTCCACCGAGCACTCCAGCCAGGCGAGCGCTCCGTCCAGCACCGGCTGTCCCGACGGCGACCCGGACCACGCCACCGAGGCGAACTTGTCCGGGTCGCTGCGGGCGAGCCGCCGGGAGGTCTGCTCCTGCCCGGCACCCAGGATGTTGACGCAGATCCGTGCGGAGGTCCGCAAGCCGGGCCAGGTCCGGCTGTCCCGCCCCGCGCAGAACGACACCAGCGGCGGATCCAGCGACACCGAGGTGAAGGAGTTCACCGTCAGACCGCTCGGCCGGGTGCCGTCGCCGGGCAGCCCCGTGACCACGACCACCCCGGTCGCGAATCGCCCGAGTGCGCTGCGGAACGCGTCCGCGTCGGGTCGCCCCGGGGCGACCGTGAATCCGGTGGCTGTCATCCGTCCAGGATCGGCGGCGCCGCTAAAGCCGCGCCAATTCCCGGCTGAATTAGGGCTGCTTTAGCGATCGGTCCTAGCGTCCGGACCGAAAGGGAAAGGAGGTCGAACGTGGTGGACCGCACCGTGCACGTTCTGTCCGCGGGAACCGCCCTGCCCGGGCAGCCCGTCGACACCGAGGCATTGGCCGACCGATTTGGAATGGACCGTTTGTGGGTCCAATGGGTAGACACGTTCATCGGCACCCGCACCCGGTACCTCGCACTCGATCTGGAAACGGGGGAGCCCCGCGAATCCCTCGCCGACCTCGCCACCGCCGCGGCCACCACCGCCCTGGCCCGGGCCCGGGTGTCGGCCGATGACATCGACCTCGTGGTCCTGGGCACGGCGACCCCCGACACCCTGATGCCGGCCACCGTCAACGTCGTCGCCGACCGGCTGCGCATCGACGGCGTCCCCACGTTCCAACTCCAGTCGGGCTGTTCGGGCGCCGTCCAGACCTTCGACCTCGCCACCTCGCTGCTGTCCACCGGCCGCTACCGCACCGCCCTGGTGCTCGGCGGCGACGTGATCGCCAAGCACTACGACGTGACCACGGACCTGCGGACCCTGCCGCCGGAGGAACTCGTCAACTACGTGCTCTTCGGTGACGGCGCCGGAGCGGCCGTCCTCAGCACGGAGCACCACCCCACCAGCCCGCGCATCCGCTCCGTGCTCACCCGCCTGGCCGGCCTGGACCGGGCGCCGGGCCAGGTCCTCCAGTGGTACGGGCTCGCCGACCGCGACAGCGCCCGCGCCCCCGCGCAGGAGGACTACAAGGCCATCGAGGAACGCGTGCCCGAACTCGCCGACGAGGTGGCCCGGGAACTCCTCGACGACCTGGGGTGGGAACACCAGGACGTGGACTGGCTGCTGCCGCCGCAGCTCTCCGTCACCATGACCGAGCGGATCGCCGAGCGCCTCGACTTCCCGAAGGCACAGGAGATCACCTGCGTCGGGGAGACCGGCAACAACGGCAACGCCCTGCTCTTCTTCCAACTGGAACGGCTGCTCGACCGGATCGTGGCCCCGTCCCGGGCGATCGCCGTGGCCATCGAGTCCAGCAAGTGGATCAGATCCGGGCTCGCCCTGGAACTGGACGGAGGAGTCTGACATGGCCGTCCCCCTCACCAGAACGGAATTCGTGGGAATCCTGCGCGACGAGATCGGCCTGGACGTCACCGAGGCCGACCTCGGACGCGGACTCGACGAACTGACGGGCTGGGACTCCGTCCATCTCCTCGCCCTCCTCGTCCTGCTGGAAAAGGAGATCGGCACCCCGCTGTCCCTCCCGGATTTCCTCGATGCCGGAAGCCTGGAATCGATCTACGAATTGGTGACCCCGTGACGGAGCGCCCCTTTCCCACCCAGCGTCGGCACACCCTGTTCTTCCTCGACCAGATCCGCGATTTCGCACCGGTCCACCTCGACACGGAGGTCGACGCCACCGCGATCGTCGCCTCGCGCCGCCGCGCGGTCGAGGCGGGCACCCGCCGCTCCGTCGTCGCCCATGTGGTGCACGCCGCCGCCGCGGTGCTGCGCGAGCACCCCGAGGCCAACGGCGCGATCCAGGGCCGGCTCGATCCGACCGTCGCCACCTACGACACCGTCAGCGCCAAGGTCACCCTGGACCGCACGCTCGACGGCCACCGGGTCGTCCTCGCCACGGTCATCCCCGTACCGGAGGACGAAACCCTCGACGGCGTCCAGGCCCATCTGGACCGGGTCGCCACCGAGGACCCCGACACCGCCGAACGGTTCGCCCCCCTCCGCGCCCTGCGCTCCCTGCCCTGGCGGGAGGCGCTGGACCGGTTCCGGACGGCGGCCGGGCTCCTCCACCGGCGCCCCGAGATCACCGGCACGTTCAGCGTCACCTCCCTCGGCCACCGGGCCGTCGACGGCTTCCACTCCGTGGGCGGCACCACCGTCACCCTCGGCGTCGGCCGCATCGTCGACCGACCCGTGGTCCGCGACCACGAGATCACCGTCGCACCGGTCCTGCGGCTCTCCCTCACCTTCGACCACCGGGTGATCGACGGAGCCGAAGCCGCCGACGTCCTCACCGAGATCAAGGACGCGCTGGAGGAGCACCCCGCATGACCCACCCCCACGCACCCCGGGCCACCGGCGACGGGAACGACCTGGACGAACTCAAACGCTTCGTCGTGGCCCACGCCCTCTCCCAGGGACTGCCCGCCGACCACCACGCCCCGGTCCTGGACCGGATCACCACCGACACCGGCGACGCACCCGGTTCCTGGGCGTACGAATGGATCCGCGCCGGCGACGAACGGGACGCCGCCGGCGCCACGTTGGCCGCCAGCCAGTACTACGTCATGGGACGCTTCCCCTACGTGGACGGCCCCGGCCGGGCCCGTGCCCTGCACCGCGCGGTCGACGCCTTCGACCGCTGGCGCACCACCGGACCGACCGGCATCGAAGCGGAGACCGTCGACATCGACGGCGTCCCCGTCCGCATCTGGACCGCCGGCCTGTCCGCGCAGGACCCCCGCCCCCTCCTCGTGATCACCGGCGGCATCGTCAGCCCCAAGGAACAGTGGGGCGCCCTGCTCCCGCAGATCACCGCCCTCAAACTGGCCGGCGTCGTCGCCGAACTCCCGGGTGTCGGCGAGAACCCCCTGCGCTACGCCCGCGACAGCACCCGGCTGTTCACCGCCCTCCTCGACGCCCTGGCCGGCCGGGCGGACGTCACCCGGACGTACCTCCTGGCGCTCAGCTTCAGCGGACACCTGGCGATCCGCGCGGCGCTCACCGACCCCCGCATCCGCGGCATCGTCGGCAACGGCCCCCCGATCCACGACTTCTTCACCGACACCACCTGGCAGCGCAACGTCCCCGCGGTCACCAGGAACACCCTCGCGCACCTCGTCGGCGTCCCCCCGCAGGACGTCCACGCCCACCTGCACGACTGGGCCCTCAGCGACGACGAACTGCGCGCACTCGACGTCCCGTTGGCCGCGGTCACCGCACTCCGGGACGAGATCGTCCCGCCGGGCGACCCGGAACGGCTCAAACGACACGTCACCGACCTGCGGCTGCTGGAGCACGACGACGTCCACGGGGCGCCCCGGCACCTCGCCGAGACGAAGGCGTGGAGCCTCCTCGCCCTGCAACGCATGCGCCCGGACGCCGACCCGGCCGTCACCGAGCGACTCGTCGCGGCCGTCGCCGCCGCACGACGACCGGGGCCGACCCCGTGACCACCCCGACCAGCCGGACCGCCGCCCCGTCCACGCCGGTCGCCGGCGACTGGCTGCGCCAGTACGCACCGGCGCACGCGGACGCGCCCTGGGTGGTGCTCTTCCCGCACGCCGGGGGATCCGCCGGCTTCTTCGCCCCCCTCGCCCGCGCCCTCGCCCCCTCCGTCCGGGCCCTCGCGGTGCAGTACCCCGGCCGGCTGGAGCGCCGCGACGTGCCACCCGCCGAAGACCTCAGGGAACTGGCCCACGGCGCCGCCGCGGCGATCGCGGAAGCCGTCGAGCGGACCCCCGGCCCCCCGCGCAGCGCCCCCCTGGCCTACTTCGGACACAGCATGGGCTCCCTCGTCGCCTACGAAGCCGCCCTGCTCGGCGAACGCGGCCGGGCCCCCGCCCCCGACGCACTGATGGCCTCCGCCGGACGCGCCCCCGCCCGCACCCGCGTCGACCCCGCCGTCCTGCTCAGCGACGAGTCCCTCATCGACGAGGTCCGGCTGCTCGGCGGGACCGACCGGGCCGCCCTCGACAACCCGGACCTACGGGCCCTGATCCTCCCCGTGCTGCGCGCCGACTACCGCGCCCTCCAGCGCTACGTCCCCACCCCCGCGACCCGGGTCCGCTGCCCGGTCACCGTACTGATCGGCGAGGACGACCCCCTGGTGCCGCTCGCCGACGCCGGGCGCTGGCGCGACCACACCACGAACCGCTTCCGGCTCCACGTGCTGCCGGGCGACCACTTCTACCTGAATCCGCGGCTGCCGGACGTGGTGGACACCGTACGCACGGTGCTCGCCGACGTGTCCCGACCGAGAGCGAGGCTGTAGTTGAGCGGCAACGGCAACGACGTACGGGAAGCCCCCACGACCCCGGTCGCCGTGATCGGCACGGCGTGCCGACTGCCCGGCGCACCCGACCCCGACGCCCTGTGGGAGCTCCTGCGCGAGGGGCGCAGCGCCATCCGTGAGGTGCCCGGGCACCGCGGCGACCCGGACGCCGTCGCACGGCTGGCCACCGGCCACCCCGGCATCCGGTACGGCGGCTACCTCGACGCCATCGACGGGTTCGACCCCGAGTTCTTCGGGATCTCCCCGCGCGAAGCCGCCGCCATGGACCCCCAACAGCGGCTCGTCCTCGAACTCGCCTGGGAGGCGCTGGAACACGCGGGCATCCTGCCCGCCTCGCTGCGCGCCACCCGCACCGGCGTCTTCGTCGGCTCCCTCGCCGACGAGTACGGTGCGCTCGCCCGCGGGACCGCCCCGGGCCGCCACACCCTCACCGGCACCACCCGGGGCATCATCGCCAACCGCGTCTCGTACGCGCTGGGCCTCGGCGGACCCAGCATCGCCGTCGACACCGCCCAGTCCTCCTCGCTGGTCGCCGTCCACCTGGCCTGCGAGAGCCTGCGGCGCGGGGAGTCGGAACTCGCGCTGGCCGGCGGGGTCAACCTGATCGTGGACCCCGCGTCCACCGCGGCCGTCGCCCGGTTCGGCGGGCTGTCGCCGGACGGCCACTGCTACACCTTCGACCGCCGCGCCAACGGCTACGTACGCGGTGAGGGCGCCGGGCTCGTGCTGCTCAAGCCGCTCGACGCCGCCCTGCGGGACGGCGACACCGTGCACGCCGTGCTGCTCGGCAGCGCCGTCAACAACGACGGTGCGACCGACGGCCTCACCGTGCCCAGCCCCCGTGCCCAGGCCGAGGTGATCCGGCGGGCCTGCGCGGCGGCCGGGGTGTCGCCCGCCGCGCTCCAGTACGTCGAACTGCACGGCACCGGAACACCGGTGGGCGACCCGTTGGAGGCCCGTGGGCTCGGGCTGGCCCGGGACGACCTCGCGGAGCGACCCGTCCTGGAGGTCGGCTCGGTCAAGACCAACCTGGGGCACCTGGAGGGCGCGGCGGGGATCGCGGGGCTGCTCAAGACCGTTCTGGGCGTGGCCCGGCGGGAGCTGCCCGCCACGCTCCACCACCGGGACCCCCACCCCGACATCGACCTGACCGGACTGCGGCTCGCCGTCCGTACCGAGGGCGGCTCCTGGCCCCGCCCGGACGAACGGCTCCTCGCGGGTGTCAGCTCCTTCGGCATGGGCGGCACCAACTGCCACGTCATCGTCGCGGAGGCGCCCGACCCGGCGGCACCCCGGCCGCAGCCGGGCCCCACCCCGGCCGTCCCCCTGGTCCTGAGCGCCCGCACCGGCACCGCACTGCGGGCCCAGGCGGCGCGGCTCGCCGCTGCGTTGGACCGGGCGGGCGACCCGCCCGGCGGCCTCGCCCGCGCCCTGGCCACGACCCGCACCGCCTTCGCGCACCGCGCCGCCGTCACCGGGGACGTACGGCGGGGGCTCGCCGCGCTCGCCGAGGGGCGTGCCGCGGCCGGAGTGCTCACCGGGCGGGCCGGCGGGGGCACCACGGCCCTGCTCTTCCCGGGCCAGGGCAGCCAACGGCTCGGCATGGGGCGGGAGGCGTACGCGACCCTGCCCGAGTGGCGGTCCGCCTTCGACGAGGTCGCCGCCGCGCTCGCCCCCCAGCTGCTCCACCCCGTCGACCGGGTCATCTGGGCGGAGCCCGACAGCGGGGCCGCGGAACTCCTCGACCGGACCGCGTACACCCAGCCGGCGCTGTTCGCCGTCCAGGTGGCGACCCACCGGTGGTTGGCGACGCTCGGCGTCTCGCCGGCCTTCGTCGCCGGACACTCGATCGGTGAGGTCGCGGCCGCCCACGCCGCGGGCATGATCGGCCTCGATGACGCCGCGCACCTCATCGCGGCCCGGGGGAGGTTGATGGACGCGCTGCCTGCGGGCGGCGGCATGCTCGCCGTGGGCGCGTCCGAGGAGCAGATCGCCGGACTGCTGGCCACCACCGGCGGCGCCGTGGGCCTGGCCGCGGTGAACGGCCCGGCGTCGGTGGTCGTCTCGGGCGAAGCGACCGCCCTCGACACGATCGCCGCACTGGCCGGGGAACAGGGGTACCGCCTACGCCGGCTGGACGTCAGCCACGCCTTCCACTCCCCGCTGATGGAACCCGTGCTGGGGGAGTTCCGCCGGGCCCTGTCCCGGGTCACCTTCCGACCGGCCCGCGTCCCCTTCGTGTCGACGGTCACCGGTGACCTGGTGGAGACCACGGACGCCGACTACTGGGTGGAGCACGCACGACTGCCCGTCCGGTTCGACGCGGCGGTGCGCCGGCTGCGGGAACACGGCGTGGGCGTCTTCGTGGAGACCGGACCGGGCACGACGCTGAGCGCACTCGGGCGGGAGCTCACCGAAGGAGCCGCCACGCACGTTCCCGTCCTCGGCAAGGACGGCGATCCGGCGCAGGCCCTCGGCCGCCTATTCACCGGCGGGGCGAACCCGCACTGGGACGCCGTCCTGCCGCCGGGCGGACCGCGCACGGCACTGCCCACGTACGCCTTCCAGCGGGAGCGGTACTGGCTGGACCCGGCACCCGGCGAGGACCGTGACGAGCCCGCACCCGCCGAGCCCGCGGCAGCACCGACCGCCCCGGCCGTCGACACCGCCCCCGACCTCGAACGCCGGGTCCTCGAAGAGCTGGCCGCCGTGCTCGGCTTCACCGACCCGGCGCGCGTCGACCGCACCACCACCTTCAAGGACCTCGGACTCGACTCACTGGGCCTGGTGGAGTTCCGTGATCGACTCAGCGGAGCCCTCGACGTGCAGATCCCCGTCGCCACCCTCTACGCCCACCCCACCGCCGACGACCTCCTCACCCGACTGGGCGCCCCCTCGGCCAAGCCGGTGGAGGTTCCGGTGCGGGGGACGGCGGACGACGATCCGGTGGTGATCGTGGGGATGGGGTGCCGTTTCCCGGGGGGTGTGGAGTCGCCGGAGGACCTGTGGCGGTTGGTGTTGGACGAGGTGGATGCGATCGGTCCCTTCCCGACCGACCGCGGCTGGAACCTCGACACCCTCTTCTCGTCCGACCCCGAACGCACCGGTACCTCCCTCACCCGGCACGGTGGATTCCTCGACACCGTCGCCGAGTTCGACGCCGAGTTCTTCGGCATCAGCCCGCGCGAGGCCCTCGCCCTCGACCCGCAGCAGCGGTTGTTGCTCCAGGTCAGTTGGGAGGCGTTGGAGCGGGCCGGCATCGACCCCCACTCGTTGAAGGGATCCGACACCGGAGTCTTCATCGGGGCGACCGCCTCCGACTACACCCCCCGGCTGCACGAGGGGGGTTCGGGCTCCGACGGCTATCTGCTCACCGGCTCCGCGATCAGTGTGGCGTCGGGTCGGATCGCGTACGTGTTGGGGTTGCGGGGGCCGGCGTTGACGGTGGACACGGCGTGCTCCTCGTCGTTGGTCGCGCTGGACCTCGCCGTGCGCGCGGTGCGCTCGGGGCAGTGCGCCACGGCCTTGGCCGGTGGCGTGGCCGTGCTCGCTTCGCCCGGCATGTTCGTGGAGTTTTCGCGGCAGCGGGGGTTGTCGGTGGATGGTCGGTGCCGGTCGTTTGGTGAGGGTGCGGGTGGTACGGGGTGGGGTGAGGGTGT
>NZ_JBIAIF010000031.1:0-7887 GCF_042871255.1 Streptomyces sp. NPDC005955
ACGTACAACATTCCGTTGGTGTTGCGTTTGGTGGGTGAGTTGGATGTGTCGGCGATGGAGGCGGCGCTCAATGATGTGATCGCCCGGCACGAGCCCTTGCGGACGGTGTTCCCCGACCGTGACGGTGAGCCGTATCAGCACATCCTCACCCCCACCGAAGCCCACCTCACCCTCACCGTGGAAGACGCGCGGGTGGTGGAGCGGCGGGAGCGGCTGGTGCACGACATGGCACGGCACGGATTCGAGCTGGACCGGGACGTGCCGCTGCGCGCGATGCTGCTGACGACGGGGCCCGACGAGGCGATGCTGATGTTGACGATGCATCACATCGCGGGTGACGGCTGGTCGATGGCGCCCCTGGCCGAGGACCTGGTCGCCGCCTACGCGGCCCGCCGTGAGGACCGGTCCCCGCAGTGGTCCGCGATGCCCGTTCAGTACGCCGACTACGGCCTCTGGCAGCACGAACTGCTCGGCGAGGACAGCGACCCCGACAGCCTGCTGCGCCGCCAGGCCGCCTACTGGACCGACCACCTGCGCGGTCTGCCCGACGTCGTGTGCCCGCCCACCGACCGACCGCGGCCGTCCGAAGCGTCGCACAGTAGCGAGATGCTGCCGTTCGAGATCGACGCCTCGGCCCATGCCACCCTGCGGGAGCTGGCGCGGGCCCACGGAGCGACGTTGTTCATGGTGCTCCACGCGGCGCTCGCCGGGCTGATGTCGCGGCTCGGTGCCGGCACGGACATCGCGGTGGGCTCGCCCATCGCCGGCCGCACCGACGAAGGCCTGGACGACCTGGTCGGCTTCTTCGTCAACACCCTCGTCCTGCGCACCGACACCTCGGGGCGACCGTCCTTCGCCGATCTGCTGGCGCAGGTCAGGGAGACCAGCCTGGCCGCCTACACCCACCAGGACATCCCCTTCGAGTACCTGGTGGAGAAGCTGAACCCGCAGCGCTCCTCCGCCCACCATCCCCTCGTCCAGGTCATGCTCACGCTCCAGAACACCGCGGAGGTGCACTTCGACCTGCCCGGGCTCCAGGCCCGGCTGGAGAACCCGGGGCAGGGCAGCTCACAGTTCGACCTGTTGCTGAACATCGGCGAGACCTTCGACGAGAACGGCGATCCGGCGGGCATCACCGGGTTCGTCGAGTACGCCACCGACCTCTACGACCCCGACACCGTCGCGGCCTTCGGGGCGCGGTACGCACGGTTCCTGAACACCGCGGCGGACGCCGCGGACCTACCGATCGACACCCTGGACCTGCTTGCCCCGCACGAACGCCCGCAGCTGCTCGACTGGTCGGGCGTGCGCGGCTCGGCGAGGCCCGAACCGCTCACCCTGCCCGACCTGTTCGCCGAGGCCGTGCGGCGCGCCCCGACGTCCCCCGCCGTCGTGAGCGGGGACGAGGAGTTGACGTACGCCGAACTGGACGCCTGGTCGAACCGGATCGCGCGGCTGCTGGCCGACCGCGGTCTCGGTCCGGGCCGGCGGGCGGCGCTGCTGATGCGGCGCGGGCCCGGCCTGCTCGCCGCGCTGCTGGGCGTACTGAAGACCGGCGCGGCCTACGTGCCCGTGGACCCGGACTACCCGGCGGAGCGGCGGGCGTACATGCTCGGCGACGCGGAGCCGGCGGTGGTGCTCGACGACGCGTGGGTCCGGCAGGACCTCACGGACCACGCCGACACGGACCCCGGCATCGCCGTCGACCCGGCGTACACCGCGTACGTGATCTACACGTCCGGGTCCACCGGCCGCCCCAAGGGCGTCGAGATCACGCACGCCGGGATCGCCGGGCTCGCAGCGGCCAAGCGGGCCGCCTTCGCGCTGCGCCCCGGGGACAGGGTGCTCCAGTTCTCGCCGTCCAGCTTCGACGCCATGGTTTCCGAGATGGTGACCGCCTTCAGCGCCGCGGCGACGCTGGTGGTGCCCGAGGAGACCGGCATCGCCGGACGGGAACTCGCCGAACTGCTCCACCGCGAGCGGATCACCAATGCGACCCTCCCCCCGTCCGTCCTGGTCACCCTGGAGGACACCCACGGGCCGGACGGGCTCCCCGACCTGACCACGCTGGCGGTCGCGGGCGAGGCGTGCCCGCCCGACGTGGCAGCGCGGTGGGCCCCGGGACGCCGGATGATCAACGCGTACGGGCCCACCGAAGTGACCGTGGGCGCCGCGATGAGCCCGCTCCCGGCCGGCCGGGAGACCGCAGTGGTACCCATCGGCCGGCCCCTGCCCGGGCTGGCCGGACTGGTCCTCGACGAGCGGCTCGAACTGGTCCCGGCGGGCGTGTGGGGCGAGCTGTACGTGTCGGGGGCGGGCCTGGCGCGTGGTTACGTGGGCCGCCCCGGCCTCACGGCCGAACGGTTCGTCGCCTGCCCCTTCACCGGCCCCGGCGCGCGGATGTACCGCACGGGCGACCTCGCCCGCTGGAACGCCGACGGCCAGCTGGAGTACCTCGGTCGGGCCGACGACCAGGTGAAGATCCGCGGCTTCCGGGTCGAACCCGGTGAGATCGAAGCCGTGCTGCGCGGCCGCCCGGGCGTCGCCCAGGCCGCGGTGACCGCCCACGAACAGCAGGACGGCGTGAGCCGACTCGTCGCCTACCTGGTGCCGGAGGAGGGCAGCGAACTCACGGTGTCCGTGGTGCGGGACGCGGTGCGCGACCGGCTGCCCGACTACATGGTGCCCTCGGCCTTCGTCGTGCTCGACGCCGTACCGCGCACGCCGAGCGGCAAGCTGGACCGGTCCGCGCTGCCCGCCCCCGACTTCGCGAGCACCTCCAGGCGGGCCGCCCGCACACCGCAGGAACAGATCCTCGCCACCCTCTTCGCGGACGTCCTGGGTGTTCCGGTGGTGGGGGTGGATGACGATTTCTTCGATTTGGGTGGGCATTCGTTGTTGGCGACTCGGTTGGTGAGTCGGGTGCGTGCGGTGTTGGGGGTGGAGTTGTCGTTGCGGGCGTTGTTCGATGCGCCGACGGTGGCGGGGCTTGCGGGTGGGTTGTCGGGTGTGGGTGTGCGTCCGGTGTTGGAGCGGCGGGTGCGGCCGGAGGTGTTGCCGTTGTCGTTCGCGCAGCGCCGGTTGTGGTTCCTGTACAAGTTCGAGGGCGCGTCGGCGACGTACAACATGCCGCTCGTCCTCAAGCTCACCGGCGCGCTCGACGTGACCGCCCTGGAAGCCGCGCTGGGCGACGTCATCGCGCGGCACGAGCCGCTGCGCACGGTCTTCCCCGACACCGACGGACAGCCCTACCAGCACGTACGGGACGTCGCGCAAGCGCGCCTGGAACTCACGCCGGAACCGGTCCCCGAGGACGAGCTCAACGCACGGGTGGAGGAGTGCGTCCGCCACCGCTTCGAGCTCGACCGTGAGATCCCCGTTCGCCCCCGGCTGCTGAGCACCGGCCCGGACGCCCACGTCCTCGTACTGACGATCCATCACATCGCCGGGGACGGCTGGTCGCTCGGCCCCCTCGCCGACGACCTCAAGAGCGCCTACACCGCCCGCCACGGGGGTGAACGGCCCAGGTGGTCCGCGCTGCCGGTGCAGTACGCCGACTACAGCCTCTGGCAGCACGAACTGCTCGGCGACGACACCGACCCCGGTGCCCTCTTCACCCGCCAGGCCGCCTACTGGGCCGAGCACTTGGCGGGCCTACCGGAGGCCGTGAGCCTCCCCACGGACCGGCCGCGGCCCCCGGTCGCGTCCAAGCGCGGCGCCGAGACCGGATTCACGCTCGACGCCCCGACGCACGCCGCGCTGCGCGAGCTGGCCCGCTCGGCGGACGCCACCCTGTTCATGGTTCTGCACACGGGTCTCGCGGCCCTGCTCTCACGGCTGGGCGCGGGGCACGACATCGCGGTCGGCTCGCCCATCGCCGGCCGCACCGACGAGAACCTGGACGAACTGGTCGGCTTCTTCGTCAACACCCTGGTCCTGCGCACCGACACCTCCGGCGATCCCACGTTCGCCGATCTGCTGGCCCAGGTCAGGGAGACCAGCCTGGCCGCCTACACCCACCAGGACATCCCCTTCGAGTACCTGGTGGAAAAGCTCAACCCGCAGCGCTCCACCGCCCACCACCCCCTCATCCAGGTCATGCTGGCCCTCCAGAACAACGCGGACCTGCGCTTCGAACTGCCCGGCCTGGACACCCGGCTCCTCGAACCGGCGCCCGGCGGCTCACAGTTCGACCTCACCCTCAACCTGGTCGAGAGCTTCGACGAGGACGGCAGGCCCGCCGGGCTCTCCGGCATGATCGAATACGCCACCGACCTGTACGACGCCGCCACCGTGGACGCCTTCGCGACCCGCTGGACCCGTCTGCTGGCAGCCGCCGCAGAGGACCCGCAGCGCCGCGTCGGCGCACTCGACCTCCTCGACGCCGCCGAACGGCGCACCCTGGCCGCCTGGAGCACGTCGCCGCGCACCGAGCCGGAGGCGACCCTGCCCGAACTCTTCGCGAGGCAGGTACGCGCCACCCCGCACGCACCCGCGCTGATCGACGCCGACGGCACGGCCTCCTACGCCGAACTCGACGCGCGCGCCAACCAGATCGCCCACTGGCTCATCACTCGGGGCGCGGGCCCCGAGTCCCCGGTCGGCGTCGCCGTCGACCGCTCCCGCACCCAGATCGCCGTCGTCCTCGGCGTCCTCAAGGCCGGAGCGACCTACCTGCCGATCGACCCCGGACACCCCGCCGAGCGGATCGCGTACCTGATCGCCGACGCCCGGCCCGCGCTGGTGCTCGCCACCCGACCCCTGGACGTGCGGGCGCCGCTCGTCCTCACCGACGACCCCGCCACCACCGCCGCGTGGGACCGGCAGCCGACGCGGGCCCCCCGGGACAGCGACCGCACGGCACCCCTGTCCCCGTCCAACGCCGCGTACGTCATCTACACCTCGGGGTCCACCGGCACCCCGAAGGGCGTGACCGTCACCCACGCCGGCCTCGCCGGTCTGACCGCCACCGCCGAACGCTTCGGCCTCGGCGAGGGCAGCCGCACCCTTCAGTTCACCTCGTCCAACTTCGACGTGTCCGTGATGGAACTCCTGACGGGCTTCACCGTCGGCGCCGCGCTCGTGCAGACCGGCACCGAACACCTGGTCGGCGACCAGCTCGCCGCCGCGCTCGCCACCCACCGGGCCACCCACCTCTTCATCCCGCCGTCCGTCCTGGCCACCCTCCCGGCCGCCGCCGAGTCCGCCCTGCGCGACCTCCGGTCCCTGGTGGTCGCGGGCGAGGCGTGCCCGCCCGCCCTGGCCGCCCGCTGGTCCGCGGGACGCCGGATGATCAACGCCTACGGCCCGACCGAGGCCACCGTCTACGCCACCACCAGCCCGCCCCTCACCGACGCGCACGCCCCCATCGGCACCCCGGTCGTCGGCGCCCGCGTGTTCGTTCTGGACAGCAGCCTGGCGCCCGTGCCGCCGGGCGTGCCCGGCGAGCTGTACCTGGCAGGGCCGGGCCTCGCGCGCGGATACGTCCGCCGGCCAGCCCTGACCGCGGAGCGGTTCGTGGCGTGCCCGTTCGACACGCCGGGCACCCGGATGTACCGCACCGGCGACGTCGTCCGCTGGAACACGGACGGACAACTGGAGTACCTGGGTCGGGCCGACGACCAGGTGAAGATCCGTGGGTTCCGGGTGGAGCCGGGCGAGGTGGCGGAGGCGCTGCGGCGTCTGCCCGCGGTGGCACAGGCCGTCGTGGCGCCCTTCGTCCACGGGGGCGAGACCCGCCTCGCCGCCTACGCGGTTCCCGTACCCGTGCCGGACGCCCGGACCACGCCCGCCTCACTGCGCGCGGACCTCCAGGAGGTACTGCCGGGCTACCTCGTGCCGTCCACGATCATCCTGCTGGACGCGCTGCCGCTGACCCCGAACGGAAAGATCGACCGGGCGGCGCTCCCCGCACCGCAGTACACCGGGCACAACGCGACCGCGCCCCGCACCCCGCAGGAGGAGATCCTGTGCGGTCTGTTCGGGGACGTTCTGGGGGTGTCGTCGGTCGGGGTGGACGACAGTTTCTTCGATTTGGGTGGGCACTCGCTGCTGGCGACGCGTTTGGTGAGCAGGGTTCGTCGTGTGATGGGTGTGGAGTTGTCGTTGCGGGTGTTGTTCGAGGAGCCGACGGTGGGGAGGCTGGTGCGGCATCTGGGTGGGGGGCAGGTGCGTCCGGTGTTGGAGGCGCGGTCGCGTCCGAAGTTGTTGCCGTTGTCGTACGCGCAGCAGCGGTTGTGGTTCCTGCACAAGCTGGAAGGTCCCTCGGCGACGTACAACATGCCGTTCGCCCTGCGCCTCACCGGCGACGTCGACCACGACGCGCTCGAAGCCGCCATCAACGACGTCGTGGCGCGCCACGAGGCCCTGCGCACGGTCTTTCCCGAGAGGGACGGCCGGCCGTACCAGTACGTGCTGCCGGTGGACGAGGCCCGGGTGCCCCTCACCGTCGAGCCGGTCGCGGAGCCTGCGGTCACCCCTCGTATCGCCGGGACCATCCAGCACGGCTTCCGTCTCGACCGTGACGTTCCCGTCCACGCCCACCTGCTCGACGTCACCGGGAGCGACGACGCGGTGTTGGTGCTGGTGCTGCACCACATCGCGGGGGACGGGTGGTCGGCGGGTCCGCTGGCCCGGGACCTGGTGACGGCGTATGCGGCCCGCTCGGACGGCGAGGCCCCGGCATGGACGGCGCTGCCCGTGCAGTACGCGGACTACACCGTCTGGCAGCACGAGGTACTGGGGGACGCCAACGACCCGTCGAGCGTGGTGGGCGGCCAGTTCGCCTACTGGCAGCGCCAGTTGGAGGGCGCGCCGGAAGAGGTGACGGTGCCGGGTGACCGGCCGCGTCCCGCTTCGGCCTCGTACGAGGGCGAAGTGATTCGCTTCGAGGTCGACGCCGACCTGCACGCAGGGCTACGGGACCTCGCGCGGTCCGCGGACGTCACCCTGTTCATGGTGCTCCACGCCGGACTCGCGAGCCTGCTGTCACGATTGGGTGCGGGTTCGGACGTTGTGGTCGGTTCGCCGGTCGCGGGGCGGATGGACGAGGGCTTGGACGACCTCATCGGCTTCTTCGTCAATACGTTGGTGGTGCGGACGGATGTGTCGGGTGATCCGTCGTTCGGTGAGTTGTTGGGGCGGGTGCGTGAGGGGTGCCTGGAGGCGTTTGCGCATCAGGATGTGCCGTTTGAGTTGGTGGTGGAGCGGTTGAATCCGGTGCGTTTGGGTGGTCGGCATCCGTTGTTCCAGGTGGCGTTGGTGTTGCAGAACAATGAGGAGGCGCGGTTTGAGTTGCCGGGTTTGGGTGTGCGGACGGAGTCGGTGGGGACGGGGACGGCGAAGTTCGATGTGACGGTGAGTGTGTCGGAGGTCTTCGACGAGGACGGTCGTCCGGCGGGGATGTCGGGGTTCATCGAGTACGCGACGGACCTGTACGACCAGGACACGGCGGAGTTGTTCGGGGCGCGGTTGGTGCGGGTGTTGTCCGGTGCGGTTGCGGGGCCTGGTTCGCGGGTGGGTGAGCTTGATGTGTTGGGTGCGGGTGAGCGGGAGCGGTTGTTGGGTTGGTCGGCGAGTGGTGTTGCTCCTGTGGTGAGTACGTTGCCGGAGTTGTTCGTGGGGCGGGTGCGGGAGTGCCCGGATGCGGTGGCGGTGGTGTGTGGTGAAGAGGAATGGTCATACCTGGAGTTGGGTGAGCGAGCGAATCTGTTGGCTCGTTGGTTGATTGGTCGGGGTGTGGGTCCTGGTGGTGTGGTGGCGGTTGCGGTGCCGGCGGGTGTGGAGCAGTTGTTTGCGGTGTTGGGTGTGGTGTTGGCGGGTGCTGCGTATGTGCCGGTGGATGTGGAGTATCCGGGGGCGCGGATCGGTTGGTTGTTGGAGGACGCA
>NZ_JBIAIF010000032.1:0-4859 GCF_042871255.1 Streptomyces sp. NPDC005955
ACACCCTCACCCCACCCCGTACCACCCGCACCCTCACCAAACGACCGGCACCGACCATCCACCGACAACCCCCGCTGCCGCGAAAACTCCACGAAGGTCCCGGGGGTGGCCATGACGGTGACGCCGCCGGCCAGTGCGGTGGTGCACTCTCCCGAGCGCACCGCACGGACGGCGAGGTCCAGTGCGACCAACGACGAGGAGCACGCCGTGTCCACCGTCAACGCCGGCCCGCGCAACCCCAACACGTACGCGATCCGACCCGACGCCACACTGGACTGGTTGCCGGCGAGCAGCAGCCCCTCGACCTCCTCGGGGGCGGTCCGCAGGCGCGTGGCGTAGTCGTCGTACATGGCGCCGATGAAGACTCCCGTGTCGGAGCCCTTCAACGAGTGGGGGTCGATGCCCGCCCGCTCCAACGCCTCCCAACTGACCTGGAGCAACAACCGCTGCTGCGGGTCGGTGGCCAGTGCCTCGCGCGGGCTCATCCCGAAGAAGTCGGCGTCGAACTCGGCCGCGTCGTAGAGGAATCCACCGCTTCGGGTGTAGGTGGTGCCCTTGTGGTCGGGGTCGGGGTCGTAGAGGGCGTCGAGGTTCCAACCGCGGTCGGTCGGGAAGGGACCGATCGCATCCACCTCGTCCAACACCAACCGCCACAGGTCCTCCGGCGACTCCACACCCCCCGGGAAACGGCACCCCATCCCCACGATCACCACCGGATCGTCGTCCGCCGCCCCCCGCACCGGAACCACCACCGGCTCCGGCGCCCGCTCCGGTGGCGGACCGTCGAGACGGGTCAGGAGGTGTGCGGCGAGTGCGGTGACGGTGGGGTACTCGAAGACCACCGTCGCGGGGAGGGTGAGTCCGGTGAGTCGGGCGAGCCGGTTGCGCAGTTCGACGGCGGTCAGCGAGTCGAAGCCGAGGTCCTTGAACGCCCGCTCCGCGTCGACGCCTTCGGAGTTTCCGCTCCCGTGTCCGAGGACGACGGCGGCCTGTTCCCGCAGCAGTGCGGTGACGGTGCGTTCCCGGTCGTGGGCGGGGGTGTCGGCGAGCAGGGTCGCCCAGGCGCCGCCGGTGGCGGTGCCGCGCCGGACGGACGTCGGAATGCGCACCAGTTGACGGAACAGGGGCCGGAGTTGACCCGTGGCCGCCTCCCGGCGCAGCACGCCCTCGTCGAGCGGCGACACCACCGTGTGCGGTCGGACCGCTCGGAGCAGGGCGTCCAGGCCCCGTTCGGTGGTGACCGGCCCGACGCCGTACCGGGCGAGCCGCACGCGGTCGGCGGCGCCGAGGTGTCCGGTGAGCGCGCCGGTCTCCTCCCACAGCCCCCAGGCGAGGGAGACCGCGGGCAGTCCGCGGGAGCGGCGATGGACGGCGAGCGCGTCCAGGAAGGTGTTGCCGGCGGCGTAGTTGGCCTGTCCGGGGGAGCCGGCGACGGCCACCGCGGAGGAGAACAGCACGAACGCTTCGAGGGGCAGGTGCGCGGTCAGTTCGTGCAGCAGCCAGGCCGCGTCCACCTTGGGGCGCAGTGCTCGCGCCAGCTGCTCCCCGGTCAGCTCGGTGACGGTGGCGTCGGCCAGGACGCCGGCGGCGTGGATCACCGTACGGAGCGGGCGGTCCGCCGGGAGGGCGGCCAGCAGTTCCGTCAGTTCCCTGCGATCGGTGACGTCGCAGGCGGTCACCGTCGCCTCGGCGCCGGCCGCGCGCAGCTCGGCGACCAGTGCCTGTGCCCCGGGCGCGGCCGGTCCGGTGCGGCTGACCAGCAGCAGGTGCGGGGGGCCGGGGCGGGTGGCGAGGTGGCGGGCGACCAGGGCGCCCAGGGCGCCGGTGCCACCGGTGATCAGCACGGTGCCGGCGGCTTCACCGGTGCCGGTGCCAGTCGTTTCGCCGGTGGTGGGGGCGGCGGCGCGCCAGGCGGGCTGCGGCTCGGCGGCGAGGTCGTGTGCGGCGAGCCGCGGAACGTGGACGCGTCCGCCCCGCAGCGCGGACTCCGGTTCGCCGTGGTCGCCGACGAGGAGTGCCGCGTCGGCGGGTCCGTCGGTCTCCACCAGGGCGAACCTGCCGGGGTGCTCGGCGGCGGCGGTGCGCAGCAGCCCCCGTACGGGAGCGGTGGTGAGGTCGCCGGTGCGCAGCACCACGTGGAGGGGGACCTGCTCGCCGGCGGGGTGCGCGAGCCAGCGTTGGAGCAGCGCGAGGACGGCGGCGGTGTGGGCGTGCGCCCGGGCGGGAACGCCGGCGTGGCCCTCCGACTGCGACTGCGACTGCGACTGCGGGTGCGGGTCGGTGACGGGGACGAGCACCGCGGTGGGCGGCGCGTCCCGGTCGAGCAGCGCCTCCGGGTCCTCGACGGTCTCGGCGCCGGTCACCAGTGCGGTGTCGCCGAAGCCGGCCAGCACCAGCGGGGTCCCGGTGGTGGGTCCCGCGGTGGTCAGCTCGGGCCAGTCGACGTGGTGGGCGGTGCGGTGGGTGTCGACGACGCCGGTGAGTTCGGCACGTGCCACCGTGCGGAACGCCAGGGAGTCGATCTCCGCCACCGGGTGGCCGTCCTGGTCGGTGAACAGGTACCGGAACCGGTGGTCGGCGAGGGGTTCGATACGGGCCCGCAGTCGGCGCAGGGCGGCGCCGGGTGCGAGGAGGCGCAGTCCCTCGAAGGCGAACGGCAGCAGGGGCCGTTCGGGATCGGGCGGGACGGAGCCGACGAGCCCGGCGACGACCGGGTGGAGCGCCGCGTCGAGCAGCGCGGGGTGGATCCCGAACCCTCCGTCGTCCGGGGCGTCCTCGTCCGGGGCGACGGTCAGTTCGGCGTGGAGCGTGCCGTCCGCGGTGCGCCGGGCCGCCACGAGCCCTTGGAACGCGGGGCCGTAGTCGTAGCCGAGGCGGTACAGCTCCCGGTAGACGTCGTCCAGGGCGACGGGTTCGGCGTCGGCGGGGGGTCGGGGTGCGTCCGCCGGTGCGGGTCGGTGCGGGTCCGTCGGGCGGAGGGTCGCCGATGCGTGCAGGGTCCAGTCGGCCGGGTCCTCCCGGTCCTCGTTCCGGGCGTGCACGGACAGGGCGCGGGCCCCGGTGTCGTCGGGCGGGCCGATGCGGACCTGGAGGGCGGTGGGCCGGTCGGCGTCGGGCACCAGGGGTGCGCTGACGGTCAGGTGCTGCACCTCGGGGTGGTCGACGGCGGCACCCGCGTGGGCGGCGAGTTCCACGAAGACGGTGCCGGGCACGAGTGCGGTGCCGAACACCTGGTGGTCCGCGAGCCAGGGCAGGTCGTTCGGGGTGAGTCGCCCGGTGAAGAGGTCGCTGCCGTCGGCCAGGGTGACCCGGGCGCCCAGCAGGGGGTGGGTGACCGCGGCGAGTCCCAGTCGGGCGGCGTCGGCGGGCCCGCCCGTGGGGGTGAGCCAGTACCGGTCGCGGGCGAAGCGGTAGGTGAGGGGCAGGTCGGGCGCGGTCGGTGGGGTGCGCCAGGTCACGGGCACGCCCCCGAGGTGGGCGGCGGCCAGGGCGCGGCGGAACGCGTCCGGCCCGCCGTGGTCGCGGCGCAGCGTTCCGCCGGTGAAGGCGTTCACCCCGCGGGCGGCGACGATCTCCTCGATCGCGAAGGTGAGCACGGGATGGGGGCTGACCTCGATGAACCGTCGGTACCCGGCGTCGACGAGCCCGTGGACCGCGGTCTCGAACAGCACCGGCTGGCGCAAGTTGCGGTACCAGTAGTCCGCGTCGAGGGCTTCGCCGGTGACCGGACCGCCGGTCACGGCCGAGTGGAAGGCGGTTCCGGCGGCGCCCGGGTCGAGTGCGGCGCCGAGTTCCAGCAGGTGTTCCCGCAGCGGTTCCACGTACCGGGTGTGCGAGGCGTAGTCGACGGGGACGCGCCGGGCGCGCACCTCGTGCTCCGCGCACCACTGGAGGAGCGCGGCGAGGGCGGTGTCGGCTCCCGCGACGACCGTGGCGCGCGGCCCGTTGCGCACCGCGATCTCCAACTCGCCCGGATGGCGGGCGAGGACGGGGCCGAGGGCCTCGGGGTCGAGCGCGACGGACACCATGCCGCTGTCGCCGGCGATGCCCGTCAGGGCGCGGCTGCGCAGGGTGACGAGCTTCGCGGCGTCGCCGAGCGAGAGGGCGCCGGCGACATGGGCGGCGGCGATCTCGCCCTGGGAGTGGCCGACGACCGCGTCGGGCGTGACGCCGGCCGCCCGCCACAGGCGGGCCAGGGACACCATCATCGCGAAGAGCACCGGTTGGATCACGTCCACCCGGTCGAGCGAGGGGGCGTCGGGTGCGCCGCGCAGGACGTCGAGGAGGGACCAGTCGGTGTGTTCGGCGAACGCTTCGGCGCAGGACTCGATGCCGGTCCGGAACTCGTCGCTGGTGTCGAGGAGTTCACGGGCCATGCCGAGCCACTGGGAGCCCTGCCCGGGGAAGACGAAGACGGTGCGGCCGGGCGAGTCGGCCGCCGTGACGAGGGAGTCGTGGACCTCACCGGCGGCGAGGGCGCGCAGTGCCCCGGACAGCGTTCCGCGGTCGTCCGCGAGCACGGCGGCGCCGTGGCCGAGCCGGGCCCGTCGGACGAGGGCGGCTGCGAGGTCACCGGGCTCGGCGTCGGGGTGGTCGGTCAGGTGGTCGGCGAGCGCGGCGGCCTGACGGCGCAGCGCGGCCGGGGTGTTGCCGGACAGCAGCACGGGCGGGACGGGACGGTCAGGGGTGTCGGGGCGGTCATGCCGGGCCACGGGTTCGGTCGTCGCCGCGTCGTCTTCGGGTGCTTGTTCGAGGATGACGTGACTGTTGGTCCCGCTGATCCCGAACGACGACACCCCCGCCCGCCGCGGCCTCCCCCGATCCGGCCACACCCTCGACTCCCCCAACAACTCCACACC
>NZ_JBIAIF010000033.1:0-4829 GCF_042871255.1 Streptomyces sp. NPDC005955
CCCCGCGCCCCTGACGGGGCGCCTTCCGATGCCGTCGGGCCACAGGCGTGCCCCGATAGGGGCGCGGGGAACTGCGCGAACCCACAGCGCACCCGCCCAGGAACCGCACACGCCGAGCAGGACGCACCCAATCAGGGGCGCGGGGAACTGCGCGAAACCGCAGCGCACCCGAGCCGGACCACGCACGCGCAGCGGATCGCACCCGACCAGGGGCAGCGCACCCGAGCCGGACCACGCACCCGCAGGGGAAAAGCGCCACCCGCCGCGAACGGGTCCACTAGAAGCCGCGCGTACGCTTCGCGGCCCGCCGCGCCCCCGCCCCCGGCACCCGCAGGAAGAGCCGCGACACCTCCGACCCGAGGTTCACCCCGATGGCGATCGCAATGGCAAGCGCCGCGGCCTTCGTGAGCGACACCAGCCCCGCGTCCAACTCGTTCTGCGCGATCCCCAACAGCCCGAAGTACGTCGCCGACCCCGGCAACAGCGGCCCGATCGCCGCCGTCACGTACGGCAGCGCCGACGCGTACCGGTAGCGCGACAGCAACTGCCCGAACAGCCCCACCAGCCCCGCGGCCACCGCCGTGGACGCCACCGGCGAGATCCCGCCCGCGTAGTGCATCGCCCCGTACACGACCCAGGCGACGCCCCCGTTGAGGGTGACCGCGAGCACGGTGGACCGCTCCTGCTGCAACAGCACCGCGAAGGCCAGGGTCAGCATCATCGACGCCGCGATCTGCCAGACGGGCCGCTCGATGACCAACAGCGCGGCGTCCGGATTGAGCTCCGCACCGAACCGCACCCCGAAGTACAGGATCAGCAGCACGCCCGTGACGATGCCGACGAAGAAGTACGTGACCTCCAGCAGCCGGGCCGCCGCGGTGATGTAGAAGCCGGTGAGCCCGTCCTGCACCCCGGCCACCAGCGCCCGCCCGGGCAGCAGCGCGAACAGCCCGCCGGTGATCACCGCCGAGGCCCGTACCTCCGCGTGGGCGAGGGTGAGGGCCACCCCGATCGCCGCGGGCGGGGTCGCCGCCACGATGAACTGGTAGAACTCCGGCAGCCCGCGCCCCGCACACAGCCACGCCAACCGGTCCCCGAGCATCGCGCCGACCGCCGCCGCCACGAACACCAGCAGGTCACCGCCGACGAGGACGGAGGCCGAGCCGGCCAGCACCCCGCTCGCCGCGGTCAGCACCCACCCGGGGTACGGGTGCCGGTTGCGCCGGATCTCCGCGAGCCGCCGGTACGCCTCCTCCAGCGACACCTCGTGCCCCGGATCGCTGATGTCGTCCACCAGCCGGAAGACGGCCGCCAACCGGGTGTAGTCGGTGCCCCGCCGGCGCACCGTGCGGGACGCCGTCACGGGGTCCTCGACCAGCGACGGCTGGTGCGAGATGGACAGCAGGGTGAACGTCACGGTGGGTTCGCAGCGGTCGAGCCCGTACGAACGGCAGACGGCGAACATCGCCGCCTCCACGTCCTCGGCGCCCTCGCCGCCCGCGAGCAGCAGTTCCCCGATCCGCAGGGTCAGATCGAGCACCCGGGGCACCGCGGGCCCGGCGTCGTCCTCGTGCCGCTGCGCCGCCTCGGGCGCGGGGCGCTCGGTGACCGACATCCGCAGCATGGTCCGCATGCGGTCCTGCCAGGGCGCCTCCTCGGTCAGTCGGACCAGGGGCATCCCGGAGGGCGGGGTGAAGGCGGGCGGCGCCGACTTGGCGCGGTAGGTGCGCGGCGTGCTGAACGCCGACCCCCCTGAAGCGGCAGCCTCGGCGGTCTCGGTGCCGGACGGCTCGGGAACGCCCTCGGGCACCGTGAACTCGGACGTCGTCTGGGAGTCCTCGTCGGCCGCCGCCGGTTGCGCCAGCACCCCGGTCGGCTGGGCGAAGGCGCTGTGCGCCTCGTCGGACACCGGTTTCGTGTCCACCGGACCGCCGCCGCCCTGCTCGACGGGGGTCGACCCGCCCGTCCGCTCCGGGGCGTTCCGCGCTCCCGGGGTCTTCCGCTCGCTCACCGCACCCCTTTCCGTACCGTGCCCGCGTGCCGCCCCTCCCGTCCGTCTTCCACTTGTTCCACGCGGACCCGGGAACCGCACGGGGAAGGCGCCGTACGGGCTCGCCCGGGGAACGGCCGCGTGGGGACCGCGTACCCGGGAAGCGGGCCGTCACGTCCTTCCGTTCCCGGACGTCCGTGCCGTTCCCGCACAGCGGTCCCGTGGCGCACGCTCAGTATGCGCGCCCCCAACGGAACGGGCCGTGCGCCCCCCGGATGGGGGACGCACGGCCCGTTGGCGTACGGATGCGGCGGTCAGTGGCCGCCCTGCTCCTTGAGCCGCTCGTAGGACCGCTCGATCTCGGCCTCGGCCTCGCTGCGGCCCACCCAGTCGGCGCCCTCGACCGACTTGCCCGGCTCCAGGTCCTTGTAGACCTCGAAGAAGTGCTGGATCTCCAGGCGGTCGAACTCGGACACGTGGTGGATGTCGCGCAGGTGCTCCACCCGCGGGTCCGACGCGGGCACGCACAGCAGCTTGTCGTCGCCGCCCGCCTCGTCGGTCATGCGGAACATGCCGATCGCCCGGCAACGGATCAGACAACCCGGGAAGGTCGGCTCGTCCAGGATGACGAGCGCATCCAGCGGGTCACCGTCCTCGCCGAGGGTGTTCTCCACGAAACCGTAGTCCGCCGGGTAGCTCGTCGACGTGAACAGTCGACGGTCGAGGCGGATGCGACCGGTCTCGTGGTCCACCTCGTACTTGTTGCGCGAACCCTTCGGAATCTCGATCGTGACGTCGAACTCCACCGGTGGCTCCTCCATGATCAGCCCATAATTCTGACAACGCCCTGCCGCCCGCGGGGGCCACCCCTGGGGGCGCCCGACGCGGTCGGCGCCCGGGGGCGGCTACCGCCGTACGGCCCCCCGCCCCCGCCCGGATGGTGGTCGGGGTCCGCCGGGATGTCGTACCCCCGGCAAGACGCAGTGGTTAAGTGTCCCTCACGCATGTGTGTGATCGCGAAAGGGGCTGGTCGGTCGTGCCGGAGCTGCCGGAGCCGAAGCCGTCGCTGCACGTCAGACGGCTCGTGGAGCGCTCGAAGGCGCTGCTCACCGCGGTCCGGACGCTACGTCCGACGGAGCTCGGGACCTGGCAGGTCACGACGGGTGCCGCCGTGGCCGGTCTGGCGCTGGCGGCCGGATCCCTGGCGATCGCGGGCCCGTGGGATGCGTCGGGCCAGCGTACGGCGGAACGTGACCGGGCCGAGGCGCTGCGCTCCGGGGGTGGCGCACATCACGAGGCCGCCGGGGGCTCGGGCGCGCGGGCGCGCAAGGTCCCGCCGCGCGCCCCCGTAGTGCTCGACGCGCTGGGGGTGCCGGACGCCCGGGCCCCCCTGCCGCGCCGCAGCGTCCTCGCCGACCGCCTGGGGCCCCTGCTGAAGGAGGCGCCCCCGGGGACCCGCACCGCGGCGGCCGTCGTGGACGCGGCCACCGGCGAACTGCTCTGGGGCAAGGACCCCTCCGACGCGCTCACCCCCGCCTCGACCACCAAGGTCGCGACCGCGGTCGCCGCCCTGACCGCCGCCGGGCCCGAGCACCGGATCAGCACCCGGACCGTCCTCGAACCGGCCGCCGGCAAGGACCCGGCCCGGCTGGTCCTCGTCGGCGGCGGCGACCCGACCCTGACCGCACGCGCGGACGCCCGCGGCAACGCCTCCCTGCACGACCTCGCCGACCGCACGGCGCGCGCCCTGACGAAGGCCGGCACCCGCGAGGTGCGGCTCGCGTACGACACCTCCCTGTACGCCGGGCCCCCGGTTCACCCCATCGGGCGCAACGACAACATCGCGACCGTCACCGCCCTGATGGTGGACGAGGGCCGCCTGGACGACTCCTCCAGCGGCCCGGCCCCCCGCAGCGCGGACCCGGCGAAGGACGCGGCCGAGCGGTTCGCCGACCTGCTCGCCGACCGGGGCGTCGAGGTCAAGGGCGGACCGGCCTCCCGGAAGGCGGCCGGCGGCGCCCGCGAGGTGGCCGCGGTCGCCTCGCCCCCCGTGGCGGCCCTGGTCGAGCGGATGCTCACGTACAGCGACAACGACCTCGCCGAGGCGCTGGCCCGGCAGACGGCGATCGCCGCGGGCCGGGAGGCGAGCTTCAAGGGCGGCGGCGCGGCCATAAAGCAGGAGCTCGACAAGGCGGGCGTGCCCCTGGGCGGGGTGCGGTTCGCGGACGGCAGCGGGCTCGCCCGGGCCGACCGGCTGTCGCCCGGCACGTTGACCGCGCTGCTCGCCCGGGCCGCCCGGCCGGACGGTTCCGCGCTGCGACCGGCGCTCACCGGGCTGCCGGTCGCCGGCTTCACCGGGACCCTGAGAAATCGTTACTCCTCCGGTGCGGGTGCGGAGGGCACGGGGTTGGTCCGGGCGAAGACCGGGACGCTCACGGGGGTGCACGCGCTGGCCGGGACGGTCGTCGACCGGGACGGTCGGCTGCTCGCGTTCTCCTTCATGACGGACGGTCCCGCGGCGGACCCCGCGGCTGCGCAGTCGCGTCTCGACCGTATGGCCGCGGCGCTCGTCGCCTGCGGCTGCGCATAACGCTCCGCTGGGCGCGAGCTGCCCGGCTCGGGTGCGCTGGGCGGTTGCGCAGTTCCCCGCGCCCCTATGGGGTGCGTCCTGCTGGGCGTGCGCGGTCTCGCTCGGGTGCGTCCCGCTGCGCGTGCGCTGCTCCGTGCGGGTGCGTCGTGGCCGTTCGCGCAGTTCCCCGCGCCCCTGACGGGGCGCCTTCCGATGCCGTCGGGCCACAGGCGTGCCCCGATAGGGGCGCGGGGAACTGCGCGAACCCAC
>NZ_JBIAIF010000034.1:0-4685 GCF_042871255.1 Streptomyces sp. NPDC005955
GAGAAGCTGTCGGACGCGGTGGCGAACGGGCATCCGGTGCTGGCCGTGCTGCGGGGTTCGGCGGTGAACCAGGACGGTGCGTCGAACGGTTTGACCGCGCCGAACGGTCCCGCGCAGCAGCGGGTGATCCGGGCCGCGTTGGCGGACGCCGGGCTGTCGGCGGCCGAGGTGGACGTGGTGGAGGGGCACGGCACGGGCACCAAGCTGGGTGACCCGATCGAGGCGCAGGCCCTGTTGGCGACGTACGGGCAGGACCGTCCGGAGGGCCGGCCGCTGTGGCTCGGCTCGGTGAAGTCCAACCTCGGCCACACCCAAGCCGCCGCCGGCGCGGCCAGCATCATCAAGCTCGTCGAGGCGATGCGGCACGACACCCTGCCGAAGACCCTGCACGTGGACGAGCCCTCGTCGTTCGTGGACTGGGACTCCGGAGCGGTGGCGCTGGCGACCGAACCGGTCGACTGGCCGCGCGGCGAACGCCCCCGACGGGCCGGCATCTCCGCCTTCGGCATCAGCGGCACCAACGCCCACGTCATCATCGAAGAACCGGACCTCCCCGCCCCGCCGCAGGAGGAGGAACCGCCCGGCACCGGCGCGCGGGTCCTGTGGCCCCTGTCCGCCGGAACCGAACAGGGCCTGCGCAACCAGGCGCAACGCCTCCACGCACACCTGCTCGCCCGGCCGCAGGAACGCATCGAGGACATCGCCCACTCCCTGGCCACCAGCCGCGCCGCCCTGCCGCACCGGGCCGTCCTCGTCGGCCACGACCGCGCCGCCCTGCTCGACGGACTCGACGCGGTCGCCGCCGGCCGCAGCGACAACCGCGTGGTCCGGGGCACCCCCGCCGCGGGCGACCTGGCGTTCCTGTTCACCGGCCAGGGCAGCCAACACCCCGGCATGGGCCGCGAGCTGTACGCCCGCTACCCCGTCTTCGCCACCGCCTTCGACCAGGTGTGCGACGAGTTCGGGGACCGGCTCGGCAAGCCGCTGCGTGAGGTCGTCCTCGACGGCGAGCCCGGCGAACTGGACCGGACCCTCTTCGCCCAGGCCGGCCTGTTCGCCCTGGAGGTCGCCCTCAGCCACCTGCTGCGCCACATCGGCATCCGACCCGGCCGGGTCGCCGGACACTCCATCGGCGAACTGACCGCCGCACACGTCGCCGGAGTGCTCACCCTCCCCGACGCCGTCACCCTCGTCGCCGCCCGCGGCCGGCTGATGCAGGCCCTGCCCGAGGGCGGCGCCATGGTCTCCGTACGGGCCGCCGAGTCCGAGGTGACCCCCCTGCTCGAAGGCCACCACGACCAGGTCGCCGTGGCCGCCGTCAACGGACCGCGGTCCGTGGTGATCTCCGGCGCCGAGGACCTCGTCACCGCACTGGCCGAACGACTCGCCGAACGCGGCCACAAGACCCGACGGCTCCGCGTCAGCCACGCCTTCCACTCCCCCCGCATGGACCCGATGCTGGAGGAGTTCCGGGCGGTCGCCCACACCCTCACCTACCACCCGCCCACCCTGCCGGTGGTGTCCAACCTGACCGGTGAGGTGGTCCCGGCGGAGGAGATCTGCGCACCGGAGTACTGGGTCCGACACGTCCGGGAAGCCGTGCGCTTCGGCGACGGCGTCCGCACCTTGCAGGACAGCGGCGTCACCACCTTCGTGGAGATCGGCCCCGACGCCGTGCTCAGCGCCATGGGCCAGGAATGCGTGACGGCGGACGGCAGCGGCCCCGAGCCGGAGTTCGTCGCCGCGCTGCGCCAGGACCGCTCCGAGGAACAGACCTTCCTCACCGCGCTCGCCCGCCTCCAGGTGCGCGGCTGGACACCGGACTGGAACGCCCTGACCGGCCCCGGGGGCGCGCGCCGCGTCGACCTGCCGACGTACGGCTTCGACCACAAGCGGTACTGGCCGGTCGCCGTGGCCCGCAGCGCCGCCGACGCGGCCGGGCTCGACGTCACGACCCATCCGCTGCTCGGCGCCGCGGTGCGCCCCGCGGACACCGACGCGCTGCTGCTCACCGGGCGCCTCGGCCTCCAGGCCCACCCGTGGTTGAACGACCACCGGGTCTGGGACACCGCCCTGCTGCCCGGTTCCGGACTGGTGGAACTGGCCCTGGAGGCCGCGGAGCAGGTCGGCGGGGCCGCACTCGAAGAGCTCACCATGCTGTCGGCCCTGGTCCTGCCGGACACCGGCGCCGTCGACCTCCAGGTGTCGGTGGCCGAGGCCGACGACACCGGCCGCCGCTCCCTGACCGTGCACGCGCGCCCCGCCGGCGCGGACACCGGCACCGGCACCGGCACCGACGACTGGACCCGCATCGCGGCCGGTGTCCTCGCCCCCGAGGACCGCACCGGGGCCACCGGGCTCGACTTCCCGGCGATCTGGCCGCCCGCCGACGCGACCCCCGTGGACCTCACGCACTGGTACGAGACCATCGCCGAGAGCCGACTCGACTACGGACCCGCCTTCCAGGGCCTGCGCCGGGCCTGGCGCCGGGGCTCCGAGGTCTTCGCCGAGATCGGGCTCACCGAGGACGACGCCCAGCGGGCCGGCGAGTACGGGCTGCACCCGATCCTGCTCGACGCCACCCTGCACGCCATCGGCCTCGGCGCACTGCCGGTGAGCGAACAGACCCGACTGCCGTTCGTGTGGACGGGCGTCCGCCGCTGGTCCGCGGGTCCCTCGGCGGTCCGGGCCCGGATCGCCCCGGCCGGACCGGACGCGGTGTCGCTCACCCTCACCGACCCGTCCGGCCGCCCCGCCCTCTCGGTCGCCGCACTCACCGTGCGCCCCGTCTCGCCCGAACAACTGGGCCAGGGCACCCCGGCCCGGTCCCTCTACCGGCGGCGGTTCGTGGACCTCGCGGCGCCCCAGCCCGAGCCCGCCACCTGGGCCCTGCTGGGTGACGCCGCCGAGCTGGCCCCCGACCTCGTCGCCGCCGGGCACCGGACCGGCACCCACACCGACCTCGCCGCGCTGACCGCTGCGGTGGACGACGGCGCCGCCGTGCCCGACGCCGTCCTGCTGCCGTTCCCCGCGCCCGACGCGGACGGCGACACCGCAGCCGCGACCCGGGCCGCCTGCCACACCGCACTCGCCCTGGCCCAGACCTGGCTCGCCGACGAACGCTTCACCGCCTCCCGGCTGGTGCTGCTCACCCGGGACGCGGTCGCCGCGGCCCCGACCGACACCGTGACCGACCTGCCGGTGGCCGCCGCCCGTGGCCTCCTGCTGTCGGCCGCCACCGAGAACCCCGGGCGCATCCACCTGGCCGACCTGGACGCGGCGGACGCCTCCCGCGCACTCGTGCCGCACCTGATCGCCGTCGACGAGCCGCAGACCGCGCTCCGGGCGGGGACCCTGCTCGGCGCCCGACTCGAAGCGGTGCCCGAGGACGCTGCCCCGCCCGAGTGGCCCGGGCACGGCACGGTCCTGGTCACCGGGGCGACCGGTGCGCTCGGCGGGCTCGTGGCCCGACACCTCGTCACCGCGTACGGGGTCCGGAAGCTGCTGCTGGTCAGCCGCCGCGGCACGGACACCGGACTGGGCGCCGAACTGGCCGCCCTCGGCGCCTCGGTCACCTTCGCGGCCTGCGACGTCGCCGACCGCGACGCGCTCGCCCGCACCCTCGCGCAGATCCCGGCGGAACACCCCCTCACCGCGGTGGTGCACGTGGCCGGGGTCCTCGACGACGGCGTCGTGGGCGCGCTCACCCCGGAGCGCGTCGACACCGTACTGCGCCCCAAGGTGGACGCCGCCTGGAACCTGCACGAACTGACCCGCGACGCCGAGCTGTCCGCCTTCGTGCTGTTCTCCTCGGCCGCCGGCGTCTTCGGCAGCGCCGGACAGGGCAACTACGCCGCGGCCAACGCCTTCCTGGACTCCCTCGCCGCCCGGCGCCGCGCCGAGCAGCTGCCCGCCGTCTCGCTGAGCTGGGGGGCGTGGGCCGACGGCATGGCGGCGGACCTCGGCGAAGCCGACCGGGCCCGGGCCACCCGCGCCGGACTGGGCGCGCTGAGCCAGACCGAGGGGCTGCGACTCTTCGACGCGGCCCTCGGCGACGGCTCCGCCCACCTGGTCCCGCTGCACCTGGACACCACCGCACTCAACGGCGACGTACCGCCGCTGCTGCGCGGACTCGTGCGCACCCGGCGCACGCCCCAGCGCCGCGGATCGGGCGAGGACGGCGCGGACTTCCTGCTGCACCGCCTCACCGGCCTCACCCCGCGCGAACAGGAGAAGGTCCTGACCGACCTGATCCGCGCCGAAGTGGCCGCGGTGCTCGACTACGCCGAGGCCGGCGGCGTCCCTGAAGGGCGCAGCTTCATCGAGCTCGGTGTCGACTCGCTGACCGCACTGGAACTGCGCAACCGCATCGGCAAGGCGATCGGGAAGCCGCTGCCGCCGACCCTGGTCTTCGACCACCCGACCCCGGCCGCGCTCGCCCGCCAGCTCTGTGCGGAGCTGTTCCCCGACGCCGCGGAAGGGGACGAGGACGAGTTCGACGAGGCGCGGTTCCGCCGGGAGCTCGCCGCGGTTCCCCTCGCCCGGCTCCGGGACGCCGGACTGCTGACCCCACTGCTTGCCGTGCTCGGCGCCGAGCCTGTCGAGGAGTCGGTCGACGATTCGAGTGACGATGAATTGATTGATGGTTTGGGTGTGGCGGATCTGATTCGTTTGGCGCGTGAGGG
>NZ_JBIAIF010000035.1:0-4294 GCF_042871255.1 Streptomyces sp. NPDC005955
TGGGGTGTTGCCGCGGACGTTGCATGTGGTGGAGCCGGTGGGTGGGGTGGAGTGGGGTGGGGTTCGGTTGTTGACGCGGGAGGTTGCGTGGGAGGGGGTGGAGGGGAGGCCGCGGCGGGCGGGTGTGTCTTCGTTCGGGATCTCGGGGACCAACGCGCACGTCATCCTCGAAGAACCCCCTGAGTTCAGCGACTCCGAGACGGTCACCGGGGGAGTGGACCAGGCCGCCGGGAGCCCGGCGCCGATCCTTCGGGACCCGCAGACCGCCTCCGGCCTCCCGGGCGTCCGCCCCGCCGGCACCGGCACCGGCACCGGCACTGGCACCGGCGAACGGAGCAGCGTTGGCGACGAGGTGACCGGGCCGCCCATGGCGCTGCCGCTGGTGCTCTCCGCCAAGACGCCGACGGCCCTGCGCACCCAGGCCCGCCGCCTGTCGGACTTCCTCTCCGGCGGCGCGGAGCCCGGGCCCGCGCACGACGGCCCCGTCGACCCGTCCGCCGTCGCGTACACCGCGGCCTGCATCCAGTCCGGGTTCGACCACCGCGCCGCCGTGCTGCCCGACGCGGACGGCGACTACCGGGGGGCGCTGGACGCCCTGGCCGCCGGGATGCCGGACGCCCTGCTGACGACCGGGATCGCGAGCGGACGCGCCCGGGCCGCCTTCGTCTTCGGCGCCGGTACCCGTACCGGCGGTACCGGCACCGCCGGTGGTGGACCGGACTCCGCCGCCGCAGCACGGGAGTTGCTGGCGGCGTCCCCCGCGTTCGCCGCGTACGTACGCGAGTGTGCCGCCGCCCTGGCGACCCATCTCGGCCGCAACGTCGCCGAGTTGACCCCCGCCGACCCTCCGGAGGCCGTGGCGTTCGTGGTGGGGGTCGGTCTCGCGCGGCTGTGGGAGCGGTGCGGTGTGCGGCCGGACGCGACGCTCGGGCAAGGCGTGGGAGAGATCGTCGCGGCCCATGTCGCCGGGGCACTGACGCTGGACGAGGCGGCACGCCTGTGCGCGGCCCACGTGCGCGGAGGCTCCGACGAGGAACTGCGAGCGGCCACGGCCGGAGTGCCCCCCCGCCGCACGAAGACCGACCTCTGCTCGTCCCGAACCGGCAGGCCGCTCGACGCCGCACGGGAGCTGACCGCCGAGCACTGGCTGCACGCCCTACGGGAACCCGCCGACCTCGACGCGGCGCTGCGCCACCTGGCCGAGGACGGCCGCCGCACCCTCGTGGGGATGCCGGCCGCCCCACTGCTCGTCGCGACACCGCACGACCGGGCCGCCGGCCACCCGGATGCGCTCGACCGTCCGCGTACACCCGACCACCCGGGTGCACCCGGCCGCGCCGAGGCGGTCGACCACCCACGGCCGCTGGACGCGCTCCGCCCCGGCGCCGCCGGCGCCGCCGGGATCCTGCTGGCGCTGAGCACCGCCTATGCGCACGGCCTGCCGGTGGACTGGCAGGCCGTCATCCCCAGACGCCCGCTGACCGTTCTCCCGACCTACCCGTTCGAGAGGCGGCGGTACTGGCTGAACGCCGACGCGCCGCGCCCGCCGCACAGCGGGGAGCATGCGCTGCTCGACACCGCCGTCACCCTCGCGGACCGCGACGCGCAGGCACTCACCGGCACCCTGTCCACCCTCACGCACCCCTGGCTGGCCGATCACCGGATCGACGGGCACACCGTGCTGCCGGGAACGGCCCTGGTCGAACTGGCCGCGCACATCGCCGCACTCGACGGCGCCGCCACGGTCACCGAACTGACCCAGGAGGCACCGGTCCGCCTCCCCGACGACGGGCGGACGGTCGAGGTCCAGTTCGTCGTCGGTGCGGTCGGTGAGACGGGGGAGCGGCCCTTCACCGTGTACGCGCGCCCCGGCCGTGCCCGACAGGCGGCGCGGGCCGCCGACTGGACCCGTCACGCCACCGGGATCCTCGCACCGCGCGCTCCCCGGACACCGACCGACTTCGACCAGGCGGCCTGGCCGCCCCCGGGCGCAGAACCGGTGGAACTGAGCAATTTGTACGCGGAGTTGGCCGAGGCCGGATACGCGTACGGCCCCGCCTTCCAGGGCCTTGAAGCGGCCTGGCGGCTCGGCGACGACCTGTGCCTCGACGTACGGCTGCCTCTCGGAACCGACACGTCCGGGTACGGCCTGCACCCGGCACTGCTGGACGCGGCGCTGCACGCGACCGTGTGGCGGGCCGCGTCCGACGGTCGCGTACGGCTGCCCTTCTCGTGGAGCGGCGTGCGGCTGTACGGCGGTGACGCGACGGAGCTGCGCGTACGGGTGTCCCCCGTCGGCCCGGACGCGGTGGCGCTGCGGATCACGGACCGTCACGGCACGCCGATGGCCGCCGTGGACTCGCTGGTGCTGCGGGCCGCTCCGGGCGGTCCCGCGGACGACGGGCTCCTGCACGTGACGTGGACCCCGCTGGCCGACGACACCGTGCCGGAGCCGGCCCCCGACGTCGATGCCGACGCGTGCTGGGTGCTCGGGTCCGCCCCGCGTTCCGGCCTCATCGCCGTCCTCGACGTGGCGGAGGCGGGTGCGCGTCTCGACGCCGGCGCCCCGCCGCCCGCCGCCGTGCTGGTGCCCTGCCTGCCGTCGGCCGTCGCGGGCGGGGAAGCCCACGTGCCCGACGCCGTGCGCCGCGCGGCCCGCAGAGCGCTGACGCTGCTCCAGAGCTGGCTGGACGACGACCGGTTCGCCGACACCCGACTGGTGTTCGTGACCCGGAGGGCGGTGCGCACGGGCGCGGGAGCTGACGGGACACCGGTGGACCTGGCCCACGCACCGCTGTGGGGGCTGGTCCGCACGGCGCGGTCGGAGCACCCGGACCGCTTCGTCCTGCTCGACCTGGACGGGGACCTCGACGAGACCCGTCTGACGCGCGAGGTGCTGACCGCCGTGGCGACCGGCGGAGCGCCGGAACTCGCCCTGCGCGACGGCGCACTGTTCGCACCGCGACTGTCGCCCGTACCCGTGCCGGCGTCCGTACCCGTGCCGGCGCCCGTGTCCCGGCCGGACGGGACGCCGGGTCCCGGCGAGGCGGCCGCCCCGACGGTGGGCCCGCACGGCACCGTCCTGGTGACCGGTGGCACAGGGGCGCTCGGTGCACGCATCGCCCGGCATCTGGTGGCCCACCACGGCGTACGGCACCTGCTGCTGACCAGCCGCAGCGGCCCGCGGGCCGCGGGAGCGGACGAGCTGGCGCGGGAACTGCGGGGCAGGGGCGTCCAGGTGCGGATCGCCGCCTGTGACTGCGCGGACCGGGAGGCACTCTCCGCGCTGCTCGAAGCCGTCCCCGCCGATCACCCGCTGACCGGCGTGGTCCACGCCGCGGGCGTCGTCCAGGACGCGACCGTCCGCGCGCTGACGTTCGAACAACTCGACGCCGTGCTCGGCCCGAAGGCCGAGGCCGCGTGGAACCTGCACGAGCTGACCCGCGCCGCCCCGCTCGCCTTCTTCGACCTCTTCTCCTCCGCCACCGGCACGCTCGGCGCCGCCGGACAGGGGAACTACACCCTGGCCAACACCTTCCTCGACGCGCTCGCCCGGCACCGCGCCGACCTCGGCCTCCCGGGCCGTTCGCTGGCGTGGGGCCTGTGGGACCTGCCGGACGGGATGGCGGGCCGGCTGACGGCGCACGACGTGGAACGCCTCGGACGCCGGACCGGGCTGCGGCCGCTCGACGCGGCCCGCGGTCTGCGCATGTACGACGCCGCCCGCGCCCTGGACCTGCCGACCGTGGTGGCGGCGGCACTCGACCCGGCGTTCGTCCCGGCGTTCCAACCGGCCACGGCTTCCGCCACCGCTCCGACCGCCGCGACCGCCGCGGATCGGACGGGGACCCCGTGGTCACGACGGCTGGCCGAACTGCCGGAGGGCGAACGGACGGCGGAGAGCCGTCGCCTGGTCATGTCGATCGCGGGCGAGGTACTGGGCGGGAGCGGCATCGACGGCGGCCTCGCGTTCCGGGACGCCGGTTTCGATTCGCTGCTGGCGGTGGAACTGCGCAACCGGCTCTGCGAAGTGACGGGACTGCGGCTGCCGCCGACCGTGGTGTTCGACCATCCGACACCGCTCGCCCTGAGCGCGTTCCTGGGCCGTCTGTTCGCGGATCCGCCGTCCGAGACCCCGTCGACCGCAACGATTCCCGCTGTTTCACCGGCCCGCACGACGAACGGGAATGCGGCCCCTGCCGATGATCCTGTGGTGATTGTGGGGATGGCTTGTCGTTTTCCTGGTGGGGTGGTGTCGCCGGAGGGTTTGTGGGATGTGGTGGTGTCGGGTGGT
>NZ_JBIAIF010000036.1:0-4049 GCF_042871255.1 Streptomyces sp. NPDC005955
CCCACCTGCACTGCCGCCGCCAACACCGGATGCTCCACCCGATCCAAACCAGCCGCCGACACATCACCAGCACCCACCGACGGCATCAACCAATAATTCTCACGCTGGAAGGCATAGGTCGGCAGATCCACTCGCTGGGTTCCGGTTCCGTCGTACACCGCTTCCCAATCCACGGCCACGCCGGCACCATGGGCCTGTCCCAGCGAGAGCAAGAACCGGGACATGCCTCCTTCGCCGCGCCGCAGTGATCCGACCACAGCCACGCGGTCCGCCGCGCCCAGCGTTTCAGCAGTCTCCTCAATGGCCATCGTCAGCACGGGGTGCGGAGACATCTCCAGGAAACTTCCGGTGCCGTTCTCGATCAGGGCCCGGATCGCGGGCTCGAAGCCCACCTGTCCACGAAGGTTCTGGTACCAGTACCCGGCGTCCATCGTGGTGCTGTCGATGAAGGCGCCCACCGCGGTGGAGTACACGGGGACCTTCCCCGACATCGGTGCCACCGATGCCAGGGCCTCCAGAAGCTCGGTCTCCAACGCCTCGACCTGTGCGGTGTGCGACGCGTAGTCCACCTTCACCCGCCGGGCCCGGACCTCATCGCGCTCACACGTCGCCAGCAGTTCGTCCAGAGCCTCCGGTTCCCCGGCGACCACGACTGACGAAGGACCGTTCACCGTCGCCACCGACACCCGACCCGCGTAAGGAGCGATCAGTTCCTCAGCCCGCTCCGCACCCACCGCGACGGACATCATCCCGCCGAGCCCAGCCAACCGGTCACGCACCAACTGACTGCGCACCGCCACGATCCGCGCGGCATCCCGCAACGACAACCCACCCGCCACGTACGCCGCAGCAATCTCCCCCTGCGAATGCCCCACCACCGCGGACGGTTCGACGCCGTACGAACGCCACACCGCCGCCAAACCCACCATCACCGCGAACAACGCGGGCTGCACCACATCCACCCGCTCCAACGACGGAGCACCCTCAACACCCCGCAACACATCCTCAAGCCGCCACTCCACGAACTCCGACAACGCCTCCCCACACGCCGCTACTTCAGCAGCGAACACCGGAGACCCGTCCAACAACCCCACCGCCATACCCACCCACTGCGCACCCTGCCCCGGGAAGACGAACACCGACTTCACACCCGCACCCGCAACCTGCCCCTCCACCACATTCACCGCAGGAGCAGCCGAAGCCAGTGCGTCCAGACCCGCCAGCAGCTCCTCACGGTCCGCGGCCACCACCATCGCCCGCCGCTCCAGCAGCGCGCGGGTGGTGGCTGAGGAGAAGCCGACGTCGGCCACGGTCAGGTCCGAGTTCGCAGCGACACGCTCGCGCAGTCGCCGTGCCTGGTCCCGCAGGGCGGCGTCGCCACGAGCTGACACCAGGACGGGCAGGGCTCCGCCCAGATCCGCGGATTCGGACGGCTCGACCTCCGCCCGCTGCTCGATCGGGGCCTCCTCCACGATGATGTGGGCGTTGGTTCCGCTCACGCCGAACGACGACACACCCGCACGCCGCGGACGGCCGGGGCTGGTCCACTCCCGCGCCTCCGTCAACAGCCGAACGTCACCCGACGTCCAGTCGACGTGCGGCGACGGCTCGTCCACGTGCAACGTCGACGGCAACACACCGTGACGCATGGCCATCACCATCTTGATGACGCCCGCCACACCAGCCGCAGCCGACGTGTGACCGATGTTCGACTTGATGGAACCCAGCCACAACGGGTCCCCGTCACGCTCGGCGCCGTACGTCGCCAACAACGCCTGCGCCTCGATCGGGTCACCCAACTTCGTCCCCGTACCGTGGCCTTCGACCGCGTCCACATCGGACGGAGACAGTCCGGCACTCGCCAACGCCTGCCGGATCACCCGCTCCTGCGACGGACCGTTCGGCGCCGTGATGCCGTTGCTCGCACCGTCCTGGTTCACCGCACTGCCACGCAGCACGGCCAAGACCTTGTGGCCCTTGCGCTGGGCGTCCGACAACCGTTCCACGACGAGCACACCCACTCCGTCGGCGAAACCGGTGCCATCCGCGGACGAGGCGTACGCACGGCACCGTCCGTCGGGCGACAATCCGCGCTGGCGGCTGAACTCCGTGAGGAGGAAGGGGCCGGACATGATCGTCACGCCGCCGATGAGCGCCATCTCGCACTCACCCGCTCGCAGCGCCTGGGACGCGAAGTGCAGGGCAACGGCGGAGGAGGAACAGGCCGTGTCCACGGAGACCGCCGGACCTTCGAGTCCCAGGATGTAGGCGATCCTGCCGGAAACGACACTGGTACTGGATCCGGTGAGGCGGAAGCCCTCCACCTGCGACGTGGATCCGTTGACACCGTAGTCAGAGGAGCTGACCCCGCAGAAGACGCCGGTGTTGCTTCCCTTGAGCGAGGTGGGGTCGATTCCTGCGTGCTCGAACGCCTCCCACGAGGACTCCAGCAACAGACGCTGCTGCGGATCCATGGCCGTCGCTTCACGCGGGCTGATCCCGAAGAAGTCCGCGTCGAACAGGCCCGCTCCGTCGACGAATCCGCCACCGCGCGTGTAGACGGTCCCCAACTGGTCGGGGTTGGGGTCGTAGAGCCGCTCCAGGTCCCAGCCGCGGTCGATCGGGAACGGACCGATGGCGTCCCGCCCGGAAGCCACCAACTGCCACAGTTCGTCGGGCGTTGTCACCCCGCCCGGATACCGGCAGCTCATGCCCACGATCGCCAGGGGTTCGCCGGCATCCACCGGCCCGGTGCGCGCCACCTCACGGCCAGACGCCGCAGCCCGTGCGCCCACCGTCACCTGCGACATCAGGAATCGCGCTACGGCTGCCGGGGAAGGGTGGTCGAAGACCAGGGTGGCGGGGAGACGTGCACCGGTGGTCTGGGTGAGTCGGTTGCGCAGTTCGACCGCGCTCAGGGAGTCGAAGCCGAGGTCCTTGAACGCCCGCTCCGGCTCGACCGAAGCTGCTGACGCATGCCCGAGCACCGACGCCACCTGTGCCTGGACGAGTTCGAGCACGATCCGCTCGCGCTCCGCTTCGGGCGCCTCGGACAGCCGTTGGGCCAGTGCACCCGTCTGGGACTCGGACTTGGGCGGAGCCTTGACCAGACCGCGCAGCAGGGGCGGAAGCAGTCCGGCCCTCGCCTGGGCGCGCAGCACCGTGGTGTCCAGCTCAGTGGGAACGACCACGGTCGCATCCGCTTCGAGGGCCTGGTCGAACAGCGCCAGGCCGGTCTCGGCGGTGAGCGCACTCATGCCCATCCGTTCCAGACGGGCGAGCTCGGCCTGACCGAGTCCTGACCCCATACCTTCGCTCTGGGACCAGAGGCCCCAGGCGAGGGAGGTGGCGGGCAGTTCCGCGGCACGGCGGGTCGCTGCGAGCGCGTCGAGTGCGGCGTTCGCCGCAGCGTAGTTGCCCTGACCCGGGCTCCCCATCAACGCCGCCATCGAGGAGAACACGATGAAGGCGGAGAGGTCGGAGTCGGCGGTCAGTTCGTGCAGGTGCCAGGCCGCGTCCACCTTCGGACGCATCACACGGTCGATCTGCTCGACGGTCAACGACTCCACCACACCGTCATCCAACACACCCGCCGTATGCACGACACCCGTCAACGGACCCTCCACCGAAGCGAGTGCCCCGGCCAGCTGCTCGCGGTCGGACACGTCGCAAGCCACGACCCGAGCCGAACAACCCAACACGTCCAACTCCGCGACTAGGTCCGCAGCACCCTCAGCCGCCGGACCACGACGGCTCAGCAGCAGAAGGTCACGCACCCCGTGCGACGTGGCGAGGTGACGGGCGAAGATCGCACCCAAACCACCCGTACCACCCGTCACCACCACCGTCCCCTCAGGATCGAAGGACCGAACGGGCGCGTCCAATGCTCCAGCAGCCGAACGGATCAGGCGCGGCGCCAACAACCGACCGTCACGCACCGCGAGCTGCGGCTCGTCCACCGCCAGCAACGCACCCCAGTCCGGCTCCTGGTCACCGTCCACATCCACCAGAACGAACCGACCCGGATGCTCCGACTGCGCACTCCGCAA
>NZ_JBIAIF010000037.1:0-3383 GCF_042871255.1 Streptomyces sp. NPDC005955
GGGGCGGGTGTGGAGTTGGCGGGGTCGGGTGGGTGGTTGTTCACTGCGCGGTTGTCTTCGCACACCCATCCCTGGCTTAACGAACACCGCGTCGGGGACCGTGTTGTCATGCCGGCGTCGGCATTGGCGGAACTGGCCCTTCGGGCCGGCGACGAGGTGGACTGCCCGTACGTGGCCGAGCTGATCGTGGACGCGCCCCTAGTGCTGGACGACAGCGGTGCGACGGACGTGCAGTTGGTGGTCGAGGCTCCGGATTCGGTGAGTGGAAGTCGGCCCTTCGTGGTGTACGCCAGAGGAGACGACCCTCAGGGCCAGTGGTCACGGCATGCCACGGGATCCCTCACACCGAGCGCCGATAGTGTCGGAACCGAGTTCGCGCGGAAGGAATGGCCGCCTCGAGGGGCGATGCCCATTGACCTGACGGGCTTCTACGAGGACTTGCGCGAGGGCGGATTCACGTACGGTCCCAGCTTCCAGGGCCTACGGTCGGTGTGGCGTCGAGGGGACGACCACTACGCGGAGGTTGAACTTCCCGAGGAAGTGGACACGTCTTCGTTCGGCATTCACCCGGCACTTCTGGACGCCGCTCTGCACTTGGTTCACGCCGGCGGCATGGCGGCGAAGTCCGCCGTCCCCTTCGCCTTGAGCGGGGTGACGCTCCTGGCCACGGGTGCCAGGCAACTGCGCGTACGGGCGTCCCGGCAGGGTGGCGATGCGGTCGCGATCGAGCTTGCTGATTCCACCGGAGCCCCGGTGGCCTCCGTCGCGTCCTTGAGGCTGCGAGACGCCGCGTCGATGGATACCAATGGGCCGAGGTCCCCCCGCCCGCATCAGTACGAAGTCCGTTGGGAGCCCGTCGCCCTGGCCCCCCAACCGTCGATCGACCTGCTGGACCTGGGCAGCGTGGAGCACGCCGTGGGCCGGCTCTCCGACCTCGTCGACACCCGGCAGCCTCCGCGGGCCGTTACGGTCCGTTGTGCTCGGGTGGCCAACGGCGGGCTCGCCGAGGCCACGAGGGTGGCCACCACCCGTGTCCTTGGTCTGATTCAGGCGTGGCTGGCCGAAGACCGACTCAAGGACTCACGGTTGGTGTTCCTGACCGAGCGGGCCATTCAGGCAGTGCCCGGCGAACAGGTCGAGGATCTCGCGCACGCCGCCGTGTGGGGTTTGGTCCGGTCCGCGCAGACGGAGTACCCGGGGGTCTTCGAGCTGGTCGACGCGGAGGCGAATGCCGATGCGGCTCTCCTCGCCGCCGTAGCGGAGGGCGGCGAACCCCAGGTGGCGCTCAGGGGGAACTCGGCGTTGGTTCCCCGGCTCGTAAGGCCGGGGCTCTCGCCGGCACGAGTGGTCACGATCAAACCCGAGGGAACCGTGCTGGTGACCGGAGGAACCGGAGCCCTCGGCCGTGTTCTCGCCCGACACCTGGTCCAGCAACACGGCGCTCGGCGGCTCTTGTTGGTCAGCAGGGAGGGTGCCTCCTCCGGCGACGCGCGCGAGGTCGCCGCGGAGCTGGGATCCCTGGGCGCGGAAGTCGCCCTGGCCGCCTGCGACGTGGCTGACCGTGGTTCCTTGGACGCCCTGTTGGCGGAGATACCCGCCGCGCACCCGCTGACCGCCGTCGTGCACTGTGCTGGTGTCGTGGCCGATGCCGCATTGCGGTCGCAGACCCCGGAACGCCTGGAAGCAGTCATGCGCCCCAAGGTCGATGCGGTGGTCAACCTGCACGAGCTGACGGTGGGCGTGGCCCTTGACGCGTTCCTCGTCTGTTCGTCGGTCGCAGGCGTCCTTGGCGGCGCAGGCCAGGCCAACTACGCAGCGGCCAACGCTTTCCTAGATGCGTTCGCCGGCCACCGGCACGAGCTCGGCCTGCCCGTCACATCCATAGCCTGGGGTCTCTGGAAGGACCACGGGGGTCTGGCTGCGGGGCTCACGGAGGAGGGCGTGCGACGCCTTGGCCGCTCGGGCGTCGTGCCACTCGCGACGACAGATGCCCTGAGCCTGTTTGATGACGCTCTGAGTAGCGGTCGGCCGTCCGTGGTCGGGGCTCGGCTGGCCCTGACGATGGGGGGAACGGACGGGGAGCGCGTACCCAAGATCCTGAGTCGGCTCGTGGCCGGGCCTGGGCGCCGCACCGTCACCGAGGGCGGGGACTCGCTGGGGCAACGCCTGCGTTCGATGACGGAGAGCGAACAGACCGGAACCCTGAGGACCCTGGTGAGCCGGGAAGCGGCGGCCGTGCTCGGCCGAGCCGCGACGGAGACGAGCCAGCAGGACCTCCCCTTCCGGGAGCTCGGCTTCGATTCACTGACCGTGGTGGAACTGCGTCAGAGACTGGTGCAGGCCACGGGGCTTCGTTTGGCCCCCGCAATCGGGTTCGATCACCCGTCCGTCAACGCGCTCGCTGACCATCTTCGTTCGGAGCTGCTCGGCGTCGACGAACCGGACTCCCCGGAGGAGTCGTCGATACGCACCGTGGTGGACGATCCGATCGTGATCGTGTCGATGGGTTGTCGCTATCCGGGGGGAGTGTCCTCGCCCGAGGATCTGTGGCGGGTGGTTTCCGAGGGCACGGACGTGATTTCCGAGTTCCCGGACGACCGGGGGTGGGACCTCTCCTCACTCTTCGACCCTGACCCGGATCATCCTGGAACCACCTACACGAGGCATGGGGGCTTCCTCGACGGGGCGGGGGACTTCGACGCGAACTTCTTCGACATGAGCCCCCGTGAAGCGCTAGCCACCGACCCTCAGCAGCGGTTGCTGTTGGAGGTGTCGTGGGAAGCGTTGGAGAGGGCGGGCATCGACCCGTTGTCGTTGCGGGGCAGCCGGACCGGTGTCTTCACCGGACTGATGCATCACGACTACGCCACCCGGCTCGCAACCGTGCCGGAAGAGGTGGAGGGCTACGTCGGCACCGGGACAGCGGGCAGCGTCGCCTCAGGACGCCTCTCCTACGTCTTCGGATTCGAGGGACCCACCCTCACGGTGGACACGGCGTGTTCCTCTTCGTTGGTCGCGCTGCACCTGGCGGCCCAGTCCCTGCGGTCCGGTGAGTGCGACCTCGCGCTGGCGGGTGGGGTCACCGTCATGGCGTCGCCGGATGCCTTCATCGAATTCTCCAGGCAACGGGGGCTCTCCCCTGACGGTCGCTGCCGTGCGTTCAGTGACGACGCGAACGGCGTGGGTTGGTCCGAGGGCGTGGGAATCCTCGTCCTGGAGCGGCTATCGGATGCGGAACGCAACGGACACGATGTCTTGGCGGTGCTCCGTGGGAGTGCGGTGAACTCCGACGGTGCGTCGAATGGTTTGACGGCGCCGAATGGTCCGTCGCAGCAGCGGGTGATTCGTGGTGCGTTGGTGAGTGCTGGTTTGTCGGGTGTGGA
>NZ_JBIAIF010000038.1:0-2507 GCF_042871255.1 Streptomyces sp. NPDC005955
GCTTGCTTGTATGTCGTGACTGCGTGCCTTTTGAAGAATGAGCCTGCGAGTTTGCGGTGTGTTGCGAGGTTAACCCGTGTGGGGAAGCCGTAGCGAAAGCGAGTCCGAATAGGGCGTTTGAGTAGCATGCCCAAGACCCGAAGCGGAGTGATCTAGCCATGGGCAGGTTGAAGCGGCTGTAAGAGGTCGTGGAGGACCGAACCCACCAGGGTTGAAAACCTGGGGGATGACCTGTGGTTAGGGGTGAAAGGCCAATCAAACTCCGTGATAGCTGGTTCTCCCCGAAATGCATTTAGGTGCAGCGTCGTGTGTTTCTTGCCGGAGGTAGAGCACTGGATAGGCGATGGGCCCTACCGGGTTACTGACCTTAGCCAAACTCCGAATGCCGGTAAGTGAGAGCGCGGCAGTGAGACTGTGGGGGATAAGCTCCATGGTCGAGAGGGAAACAGCCCAGAGCATCGACTAAGGCCCCTAAGCGTACGCTAAGTGGGAAAGGATGTGGAGTCGCACAGACAACCAGGAGGTTGGCTTAGAAGCAGCCACCCTTGAAAGAGTGCGTAATAGCTCACTGGTCTAGTGATTCCGCGCCGACAATGTAGCGGGGCTCAAGCGTACCGCCGAAGTCGTGTCATTGCAGCATTGAGGGCCAACGCCTGCTGTGATGGGTAGGGGAGCGTCGTGTGCCGGGTGAAGCTGCGCCGGAAGGCAGTGGTGGACGGTTCACGAGTGAGAATGCAGGCATGAGTAGCGATACACACGTGGGAAACGTGTGCGCCGATTGACTAAGGGTTCCTGGGTCAAGCTGATCTGCCCAGGGTAAGTCGGGACCTAAGGCGAGGCCGACAGGCGTAGTCGATGGATAACCGGTTGATATTCCGGTACCCGCTGTAGAGCGTCAAACATTGAATCAGGCGATGCTAAGCCCGTGAAGCCGTTCCGGACCCTTCGGGGAATGGAAAGTGGTGGAGCCGGTGACCCGGACTTGTAGTAGGTGAGTGATGGGGTGACGCAGGAAGGTAGTCCATCCCGGGCGGTGGTTGTCCCGGGGTAAGGGTGTAGGCCGAGTGGTAGGTAAATCCGCCGCTCGTTAAGGCTGAGACCTGATGCCGAGCCGATTATGGTGAAGTGGATGATCCTATGCTGTCGAGAAAAGCCTCTAGCGAGTTTTATGGCGGCCCGTACCCTAAACCGACTCAGGTGGTCAGGTAGAGAATACCGAGGCGTTCGGGTGAACTATGGTTAAGGAACTCGGCAAAATGCCCCCGTAACTTCGGGAGAAGGGGGGCCATTTCTGGTGATGAGCTTCGCGCTCTGAGCTGGGGGTGGCCGCAGAGACCAGCGAGAAGCGACTGTTTACTAAAAACACAGGTCCGTGCGAAGCCGTAAGGCGATGTATACGGACTGACGCCTGCCCGGTGCTGGAACGTTAAGGGGACCGGTTAGCTGCATTTCGGTGTGGCGAAGCTGAGAACTTAAGCGCCAGTAAACGGCGGTGGTAACTATAACCATCCTAAGGTAGCGAAATTCCTTGTCGGGTAAGTTCCGACCTGCACGAATGGCGTAACGACTTCTCGACTGTCTCAACCATAGGCCCGGTGAAATTGCACTACGAGTAAAGATGCTCGTTTCGCGCAGCAGGACGGAAAGACCCCGGGACCTTTACTACAGTTTGATATTGGTGTTCGGTTCGGCTTGTGTAGGATAGGTGGGAGACTTTGAAGCGGCCACGCCAGTGGTTGTGGAGTCGCTGTTGAAATACCACTCTGGTCGTGCTGGATGTCTAACCTGGGTCCGTGATCCGGATCAGGGACAGTGTCTGATGGGTAGTTTAACTGGGGCGGTTGCCTCCTAAAGAGTAACGGAGGCGCCCAAAGGTTCCCTCAGCCTGGTTGGTAATCAGGTGTTGAGTGTAAGTGCACAAGGGAGCTTGACTGTGAGACCGACGGGTCGAGCAGGGACGAAAGTCGGGACTAGTGATCCGGCGGTGGCTTGTGGAAGCGCCGTCGCTCAACGGATAAAAGGTACCCCGGGGATAACAGGCTGATCTTCCCCAAGAGTCCATATCGACGGGATGGTTTGGCACCTCGATGTCGGCTCGTCGCATCCTGGGGCTGGAGTCGGTCCCAAGGGTTGGGCTGTTCGCCCATTAAAGCGGTACGCGAGCTGGGTTTAGAACGTCGTGAGACAGTTCGGTCCCTATCCGCTGCGCGCGCAGGAGTCTTGAGAAGGGCTGTCCCTAGTACGAGAGGACCGGGACGGACGAACCTCTGGTGTGCCAGTTGTCCTGCCAAGGGCATGGCTGGTTGGCTACGTTCGGGAGGGATAACCGCTGAAAGCATCTAAGCGGGAAGCCTGCTTCGAGATGAGGACTCCCACCCACTTGATGGGGTAAGGCTCCCAGTAGACGACTGGGTTGATAGGCCAGATATGGAAGCCGGGTGACCGGTGGAGTTGACTGGTACTAATAGGCCGAGGGCTTGTCCTCAGTTGCTCGCGTCCACTGTGTT
>NZ_JBIAIF010000040.1:0-1619 GCF_042871255.1 Streptomyces sp. NPDC005955
CACCGCAGGGGGTGCGGTCGGTGATCGGTGTGACGGGGCAGTTCTCGGCGGTCGACGGTCTGATCACGGGTGAGGAGAACATGCTCCTCATGGCGGATCTGCATCGCCTGTCGCGTGCCGAGGGGCGGCGCAGGGCGGCTCGGTTGTTGGAGCGGTTCGATCTGGTGGACGCGGCGCGCAAGCCCGCGGCGACCTACTCGGGCGGGATGAAACGCCGTCTCGACATCGCGATGACCCTGGTCGGCAATCCACGGATCATCTTCCTCGACGAGCCCACCACCGGCCTCGACCCCCGCTCCCGCCACAACATGTGGGAGATCATCCGCGAACTCGTCACCGACGGCGTCACCGTCTTCCTCACCACCCAGTACCTCGAAGAAGCCGACCAACTCGCCGACCACGTCGCCGTACTCAACGACGGCAAGATCGCCGCCCACGGCACCCCCGAACAACTCAAACGACTCATCCCCGGCGGACACATCCGCCTCCGCTTCACCGACCCCACCACCTACCAGACCGCCGCCACCACCCTCCACCAAGCCACCCACCTCAACCTCAACCCGACCCACCCCGGCGACAGTCGAGCCCGCACCACCTCCCACGACGAATCCCTCACCCTCCACATCCCCAGCACCGGCAACCCCCGCGAACTGCGCTCCCTCCTCGACTGGCTCGACACCGCCCACATCCACCCCGACGAACTCACCCTCCACACCCCCGACCTCGACGACGTCTTCTTCGCCCTCACCAACCCCACCACCACCCCCACCGGCGCTACTGCCCCCGCCCCGCGCAAGGAGACCGCCCGATGAGCCTCGCCCACGCCACCCGCGACTCCACCACCATGCTCCGCCGCAACCTCCTCCACGCCCGCCGCTACCCCTCCATGACCCTCAACCTCCTCCTCACCCCGATCATGCTGCTCCTCCTCTTCGTCTACATCTTCGGAGACGTGATGAGCGCCGGGATCGGCGGCAGCGGCGCCGACCGCTCCGCCTACATCGCCTACATCGTCCCCGGCATCCTCCTGATGACCATCGGCGGCACCGTCGTCGGCACCGCCGTGTCCGTCTCCAACGACATGACCGAAGGGATCATCGCCCGCTTCCGCACCATGGCCATCCACCGCGGATCCGTCCTCATCGGCCACGTCATCGGCAGCGTCCTGCAATCCCTCCTCAGCGTCACCCTCGTCGGCGCCGTCGCCGTCGCCATCGGATTCCGCTCCACCAACGCCACCGTCCTGGAATGGCTCGCCGCGTTCGGCCTCCTCGCCCTCTTCGCCCTGGCCCTCACCTGGATCGCCGTCGGCATGGGCCTCATCAGCCCGAACGCCGAAGCCGCCAGCAACAACGCCCTCCCCATGATCCTGCTGCCCCTCTTCTCCAGCGCCTTCATCCCCGTCGACACCATGCCCGGCTGGTTCCAACCCATCGCCGAGTACCAGCCCTTCACCCCCGCCATCGAAACCCTCCGCGGACTCCTCCTCGGCACCGAAATCGCCCACAACGGATGGCTCACCCTCACCTGGTCCCTCGCCCTCACCACCCTCGGCTACCTCTGGGCCACCGCCAAGTACAACAACGACCCCAAGTAACCCCCACCGAACACCCCCCACA
>NZ_JBIAIF010000041.1:0-1410 GCF_042871255.1 Streptomyces sp. NPDC005955
TGGTTCTGGTTCTGGTTCTGGTTCTGGTTCTGGTGTGGGTGTGGTGCCGTGGGTGGTTTCGGCGAGGTCGGTGGGTTCGTTGGAGGGTCAGTTGGAGCGTTTGGGGTGTGTGGGTGGTGTGGGTGTGGTGGATGTGGGGTGGTCGTTGTTGGAGCGTTCGGTTTTTGATGTGCGGGCTGTTTTGTTGGCGTCGGGTGGGGGTGTGGTGGAGGTTGCTCGTGGTGTGGTGGGTGGTGTGGTGGGTGGTGTGGGTGTGATGTTTTCTGGTCAGGGTGGGCAGCGGTTGGGTATGGGGCGGGAGTTGTATGGGCGGTTTCCGGTTTTTGCTCGTGCTTTTGATGAGGTGGTGGGGTGTTTTGAGGGTTTGGTTGATGTGGTGTGGGGTGATGATGAGGAGTTGTTGAGTCGGACGGTGTGGGCTCAGCCTGCTTTGTTTGCGGTGGAGGTGGGGTTGTTTCGGTTGGTTGAGTCGTTGGGTGTGCGGGTGGGGTTTGTGGGGGGTCATTCGTTGGGGGAGGTGGTGGCTGCTTATGTGGCGGGGGTGTTGTCGTTGGAGGATGCGTGTGTGTTGGTTTCGGCGAGGGCTCGGTTGTTGGAGGGTTTGCCGGATGGTGGGGTGATGGTGGCGGTGGAGGCTGGTGAGGGTGAGGTGTTGCCGTTGTTGTCGGCTGGGGTGTCGGTTGCTGCGGTGAATGGGCCTGGTTCTGTGGTGTTGTCGGGTGTTGAGGGTGAGGTGTGGGAGGTTGTGGGGCGTTTGGGTGGGCGGCGTTCTTCTCGTTTGCGGGTGTCGCATGCGTTTCATTCGCCTTTGGTGGAGCCGATGTTGGATGAGTTTCGTGCGGTGGTGGAGGGGTTGTCGTTTGGTGAGCCGGTTTTGGGTGTGGTGTCGAATGTGACGGGTGAGGTGGTGTCGGGGGGTGTGATGGGTGTGCCGGAGTATTGGGTGCGGCATGTGCGGGAGGCGGTGCGTTTTGGTGATGGTGTGGAGGCGATGGTGGGTGCGGGGGTGGGTGTGTTGTTGGAGTTGGGTCCTGGTGGTGTGTTGTCGGGGTTGGTGTCTGGGGTGGTTTCGGGGGTGTTGGCGGTTCCTGTTTTGCGGGGGGATCGTGGTGAGGTGGAGGGGTTGTTGTCGGCGCTTGGTCGGGTTTTTGTTTCGGGTGTGGATGTGGCGTGGGGTGAGTTGTTTGTGGGTGTGGGTGGGTCTCGGGTGGAGTTGCCTACGTATGCGTTTGAGCGGGAGCGTTTTTGGTTGGAGTCGGGTGGGGTGGGTGATGTGGGTGCTGTGGGGTTGGAGGTTTTGGGGCATGGGGTGTTGGGGGCGGGTGTGGAGTTGGCGGGGTCGGGTGGGTGGTTGTTCACTGCGCGGTTGTCTTCGCACACCCATCCCTGGCTTAACGAACACCGCGTCGG
>NZ_JBIAIF010000042.1:0-1238 GCF_042871255.1 Streptomyces sp. NPDC005955
TATTGGTTGATGCCGTCGGTGGGTGCTGGTGATGTGTCGGCGGCTGGTTTGGATCGGGTGGAGCATCCGGTGTTGGCGGCGGCAGTGCAGGTGGGTGACCGCGACGAGTGGGTGTTTACGGGGCGGTTCTCGGTTGAGTCGCAGCCGTGGGTGCGTGATCACGTGGTGTTGGGTTTGGTGATTGTGCCGGGGACTGCGTGGGTGGAGTTGGCGTTGGCTGCTGGTCGGCGGGTTGGTTTTCCGGTGGTGGATGAGTTGGTGATGGAGTCGCCTTTGTTGTTGGAGGAGGGTGATTCGGTTCAGTTGCGGGTTTCGGTGGGTGTGGTGGGGGTTGATGGTCGTCGTGAGGTGGTGATTTTTGCTCGGTCTGAGGGTGATGGTGGGGGTGTGTGGGGGTGTCATGCGCGTGGTTGGTTGGGTGTGGAGGATGTGGGGTTGGTGTCTTCGTGGGTGCCGGAGGTGTGGCCGCCGGTGGGTGGTGTGGAGGTTTCTGGGGGTGATTTGTATGCGGGGATGGCTGAGTTGGGGTTTGATTATGGGTTGTTGTTTCGGGGTGTGCGTGTGGCGTGGCGTGTGGGTGATGTGGTGTTTGCTGAGGTGGGGTTGCCGGGTGATTCTGGGGGTGAGGGTTTTGGTGTTCATCCGGCTTTGTTTGATGCGGCGTTGCATGGTGCTTTTGTGGAGCGGGGGTCGGGTGGTGGTGTGACGGTGTTGCCGTTTTCGTGGTCGAAGGTGTGTGGTGGGCGTTTGGGTGTTTCGCGGGTGCGGGTGCGTATTGGGTCTGTGGGTGATTCGGCGTTGCGGGTGGATGTGGTGTCTGAGTTGGGTGAGCCGGTGTTGAGTTTGGGTCGGTTGGATATGCGTGGGGTGGATGGTGGGCAGTTGGAGCGGTTGCGGCGTGGTGGGCGTTCGGTGTTTGAGTTGGGTTGGGCGCCGGTTGCTGCGGGTGCGGGTGCGGGTGCGGGTGCGGGTGCGGGTGCGGGTGCGGGTGCGGGTGCGGGTGGGGGTGGGGTTGAGGTGTTGGGTGGTTTGGGTGATGTAGCGGGGTTTGTGGCTGGTGTGGGTGTGGGTGTGGTGCCGGGGTTGGTGGTGGTTCCGGTGGGTGTGGGGTCGGTTGGTGTGGTGGAGGGTGCTCGGGTGGTTGTGGGTGAGGTGTTGTCGGTGGTGCGGGAGTGGTTGGCGTGTGGGGCGCTGGCGGGTTCGCGGTTGGTGGTGGTGACTCGGGGTGCGGTGTCGGT